>CAVQSY010000061.1:0-20640 GCA_963716025.1 uncultured Chloroflexia bacterium | reverse complement strand
CTGGATCGACCCCGGGGCCCTGGGGGAGATGCTCGAGGGAGGCGCCCGGCCCGGCCATTTCCGGCGGGGTCGCCACGGTGTGTGCCAAGCTGTTCAGCATCGTCGGCCCCGACGCGGCGTACTTCGGCGAGAAGGATGCGCAGCAGGTCGCGGTGATCCGCCAGGTGGTGCGCGACCTCGGCCTTCCGCTCGAGATCGTGGCGATGCCCACCGTCCGGGACCCGATGGACTGGCGCTCTTCTCCCGCAACCGGTTCCTGTCCGCCGAACAGCGGGCCACCGCGCTGGCGCTGCCGCGATCCCTGGACGCCGGGCACGAGGCCCACCGCCAGGGGGCCGATCCCGTGGCCGCTGCTCGCGCCGCGCTCGACGCCGAGCCCGGGTTGAAGATCGACTACGTCGAGGTGGCGGAGTTCGGCGCGCCGACCCTGGTGGCAGCGATCCGCGTCGGCGCGACGCGGTTGATCGACAACGTCCGGCTGGATGGCTGAGCGCCCCGCGTTGACAAGCGCCTCGCTCCCGTGGACGCTTCACGAATGAGCGACCTGCGAGACGTGCTGCCCCTGCCCGAGATCGGCGCCATGAAGCGCGCCGGGACGAAGATCGTGATGGTCACCGCCTACGACCACCCGTCGGCCCGGCTGGCATCCGAGGCGGGGGTCGACCTCATCCTCGTCGGCGATTCGGCGGGCAACAACGTGCTCGGCTACGACTCCACGGTCCCGGTCTCGATGGACGAGGTGGTCATGCTCACCGGGGCGGTCGCGCGAGCACGGCCGCGCGCGCTGGTCGTCGGCGACATGCCGTTCGGGTCCTTCCAGGCATCCGACGCCGATGCCGTCGACAACGCGGTGCGACTCGTGAAGGCGGGGGCCGACGCGGTCAAGCTCGAGGGGGCAGGGCCGATGGTGTCGCGCGTCACCGCCATCGTCGACGCGGGCGTTCCGGTCATGGGGCACCTCGGCCTCACGCCACAGACCGCCACCAAGCTCGGTGGCATGAAGGCCCAGGGACGCACCGCCACCGCGGCCCGTCAGTTGCTGCACGATGCTCGACAGCTCGAGGCGGCCGGCTGCTTCGCGATCGTCCTGGAGGCGGTGCCCGCCCAGGTCGCGGCACGCGTCAGCAGGGTTCTCGCGATCCCGACGATCGGGATCGGCGCCGGGCCGGCCTGCGACGGCCAGGTGCTCGTCTGGCACGACCTGCTCGGCATCAACGAAGGGGTCGCTCCCCGGTTCGTGAAGCGCTACGCCGACGTCGCCAGCGAGATCCGCCGCGGCCTGGCGGCCTATGCCGCCGACGTACGCTCCGGCGCCTATCCGGCCGCCGAGCACACGTACAAGATCGCCGCCGACGAGCTGCGTGCCTTCGAGTCGGACCTGCCCGCAATCCCCGACGCCGAGGTCTGGCGCGACTGGTAGTCGCTCAGCGGCGGACGCTGCGCTCGACCGCCTCCCGGATCGCCTCGTCGGCCGCGTCCACGAGCTCCATGAACCCCGCCGCCTCCGCGGCGCCCGCCGCTCCCGTTCCCAGCACGAAGGCGACGTCGCCATCGAACATCGTGTGCGCGGGACGGATCGAGCGCGCCAGCCCGTCGTGCGCCAGCTCGGCGAGCTTCTGGGCCTGTGCGCGGTCGATGGCCGCATCGGTCGCCACGACCACCAGCGTGGTGTTCGCGAGCGGCGGCGGCGTGCTCGACCCGTCGTGGGTGACCAGCGCCGACCCGTCGCGCGCGACGATGTCGCCGAGCGCGTTGTTGACGACAAGGGCCCCGACGAGTGCGCCGTCGGCGAGCCGGCGCGCCGCGCTGCCCACGCCACCCGGCTGCCCGTGGTCTGCGCCGCCGAGCTTCGCGACGGTGGCCCCGGTGCCGGCACCGACGGGTCCCTCGAGCGGCCCGTCGTCGGCCTCCGCGGCGATGGTGGCTGAGTAGCCGGCATCAGCACTTGGGAAGGCGAACCCGTCGCCGATGCCCAGGTCGAAGAGGATCGCCGCGGGAACGATGGGCACCGGCCGCACGCCGGTCGGGTAGCCGATGCCGCGCTCTGCGAGGCGTCGCATGACCCCATCGGCCGCGGCGAGCCCGAATGCCGAGCCCCCGGCGAGGCAGATCGCATTGACCGGTACGCCCAGCGCCGTGTGGCGGAACAGGTCCGTCTCGCGGGTGCCCGTGGCCGAGCCGCGGACGTCGCAGCCGCCGACCGCGCCGGCATCGGGGGCGAGCACCACGGTGCAGCCGGTACGCGCGCCGTCATCGGTCCAGTGGCCGACCCGGATCCCGGGCACGTCGCGAATGGTGAGGTCCGGCATGGACCGATGCTACCGGGCGGTGCTCGCGGTGACGAGCTCGGTCAGCACCGCGCCCGCCTGGCCGCGGAGGACGGCGTGGGCGAGATCGTCCATCGGCGTCGTCTCGGCATTGATGATCACCAGGCGCGCCCCGGCGTCGATCGCGATCTCAGGCAGCCTCGCCACCGGGTAGACGGTCAGGCTCGTGCCGATGGCCAGGAACACCTCCGCGGTGGCCGCGGCCTCCTCCGCTCGAGCGAGCAGCTCCGGGTCGAGGTTCTGCCCGAAGCTCACCGTCGCCGACTTGAGGATGCCGCCACAGCGATCGCAGGCCGGGTCCGGCTCCCCCGCTGCCACGCGGGCGAGCGTCTCGCGCATGGGCCGCCGATCGCCGCAGCCGAGGCAGGCCGTCTCACGGATCGTGCCGTGGATCTCGACGAGACGCTCGGCCGACGACCCGGCCGCCAGGTGCAGACCGTCGATGTTCTGGGTGACGAGCAGGTCGAGCCGTCGGGCGTGCTCGAGCGCCGCGAGCGCCCGGTGTGCCGCGTTCGGCCTCGCGCCCCAGGCGGGGTGGTCCAGGCGCCGGCGCCACGACTCGCGCCGGATCTCCGGGTTGGCGATGTAGTAGCCGATGTTGCTCAGGCGCTCCGAGGCCGGGTCACGCGTCCAGATCCCGTTCGGACCGCGGAAGTCCGGGATCCCCGACTCGGTGCTGACGCCGGCCCCGGTGAGCGCGACGGTCGATCGCGACTCGCGAAGCCAGGCAGCGACCTCGTCCAGGCTCACCGCTCGGGCGCCCACTCCAGGACGGCGCCGAGGAGCTCGTCGAACCGATCGCGATGGATGGTGTGACCGCTGTCGAACTCGCGGATCCGGCCGAACGCCGGCAGCGAGGCCCGCAGTCGCTCGCGCGCCGGCCCCACCAGCACCGATCGCTCCGGCGTCGGCCAGGAGGAAGAGAGTGGGGACCGCCAGATCGGCCGCCGCATCCATGACGGCGAAGGGGCGCGGGCGGCGAAGCGAGGCGACGATCCCGTCCGCATCGGCCAGGGCGCGACCCTCGACGTCCTGGCGTGCGTCCCCTCGAGCCACCGTGGGTTCTCGGCGAGCTCGCGGGCGACCTCCGTCTCAGGGATATCGCGCGCGGCCCGCACGCCGTCGCGGATCGAGGCGAAGAACTCCTCGTCGGACGCCCGATCGATGCTCGGCGGGTCCTCGAGGACGAGGCGGCGCGCGATCCCGGGCCGTCGAAGGGCCAGGCGCATGCTCACCACCGCGCCCAGGGAGTGGCCGACCAGGAGGTCGATCGGCGGCGACGCGTGACGCTCGATCACCGCCTCGAGATCGTCGGCGAGATCGTCGATCGTCGCCGGCCCCGCGAGCCGCGGACTGCGACCGTGACCGCGCTGGTCCACCGCGATGACGCGCCAGCCTCGTTCGGCCAGCGCGGGCCCAACCCGCCACCAGGTCCGGTGCCAGCCGGTGACGCCATGAACGAGGACCGCGACGGGGGCGTCCGCATCGGCGTCCTTCGAGCGCCACTCGTGGATGGCAAGATCGGCGTGGTGGCTCATGGCAATGGATGCTAGGGGCTCGGGCCGCGCGGCGCCGGAACGCTGCGTGCACAGGAGCGCCGCATGAGCCTTGAAGCGACCAGCGACCTGTGGTGGAAGACCGCCGTCATCTACTGCCTCGACGTCGAGACCTTCCTCGACTGCGAACGGCGACGGCGTCGGCGACCTCGGACGGCCTGACGCAGCGCATCGACTACCTCGCCGACCTCGGCGTCACCTGCCTGTGGCTGATGCCGTTCTATCCCGACCCCGGACCGGGACGACGGCTACGACATCACCGACTTCTACGGCGTCGACCCGCGGCTGCGGCAACCACGGCGACCTCGTCGAGCTGATCCGCACCGCCCGCGACCGCGGGATGCGGGTGATCGTCGACCTCGTCGTCAACCACACCTCCGACCGAGCACCCGTGGTTCCGTGCGCCGCCGGACCAGCCCGACCTCCCGTACCGCGACTTCTACGTCTGGGCGACGACGAGCCGCCGGACGCCGACAAGGTCGTGTCTTCCCGGACGAGGAGGACGAGCGTCTGGAGCTACGACCGAAGCCGCCGAGCGCTGGTACTACCTGCACCGCTTCTACCGCACCAGCCCGACCTCAACATCGCCAACCCGCAGGTGCGCGACGAGATCGCCAAGGTCATCGGCTTCTGGCTCGAGCTCGGCCTGTCCGGGTTCCGGGTCGACGCCGTGCCCGTTCCTCATCGAGCCGGTGGGCCAGGCCGACCCCGGCGCAGCGCCGACCCGCACGACTACCTGCGCGACCTGCGCCGCTTCCCGTCAGCGCCGGCGCGGCGACGCCATCCTGCTCGGCGAGGTGAACCTGCCGCTACGACCGAGCTGGCCGAGTTCTTCGGCGGCGACGGGCGACGAGCTGCACCATGCAGTTCGACTTCATCGGGATGCAGGCGCTCTACCTGTCGCTGGCCCGCAGCGACGCGACGCCCGCTGGCCGAGGCGCTGCGTCGCGCCCGCCACGCCCGCCGGAGGCGCCAGTGGGCGAACTTCGTGCGCAACCACGACGAGCTGACCCTCGACAAGCTGACCGACGCCGAGCGCGAGGAGGTCTTCGACGCCTTCGGCCCGGAAGCCGACGATGCAGCTCTTCGAGCGCGGCCTCGCGCCGTCGCTTCCCGCCGATGCTCGACGGCGACCCGCGCCGCATCCGGCTGGTCTACAGCCTGCTGTTCTCGCCTGCCCGGCACGCCGGTGCTGTTCTACGGCGAGGAGATCGGCATGGGCGAGAACCTCGCCATGGCCGAGCGCGAATCCGTCCGGACGCCGATGCAGTGGGCGAACCGGCCCGGTGGCGGCTTCACGCTTGCCGACGAGAAGGCGCTTCCGCGGCCGGTGCTGCGTGACGGCCCGTTCGGCTACCGGAAGCTCAACGTGGAGGATCAGCGCGGGGACCGCGGCTCGTTCCTGAACTGGACCGAGCGCGCCATCCGCACCCGCAAGGAGTGGCCCGAGTTCGGCTGGGGCGAATGGCAGGTCCTCGGGACGCGGAACCCGAGGGTGCTCGCCCACGTGGCCACGTGGGATGGCAGCAGCGCGCTTGCCATCCACAACTTCAGCGACCAGCCGGCCCGCGCATCGGTCCAGCTTCCGAAGGAGGCGCGCAGCGGCCGATGGCAGCACCTCTTCGGCACGCTCGACGTGGAGCCGCCGGAGATCGCCGACGGGCGGATCAGCTGCGAGCTGCCGCCATACGGCTACCACTGGTTCGGCCGCCGGGAGGGCGTGTAGATGGCCGCACCGATCATCGGCTTCCATGCCAGCCACGAGCAGTTCCGTCCGGATCGGCTTCTTCGCCTTGTGCAGGCGGCCGAGGCCGCCGGGTTCGACGCCGCGATGTGCTCCGATCACTGGGCGCCGTGGAGCGAGAGGCAGGGCGAGTCCGGCTTCGCCTGGTCGTGGCTGGGGGCCGCGCTGGCGACCACCTCGCTGCCATTCGGCGTGGTGAACGCGCCGGGCCAGCGCTACCACCCGGCGATCATCGCCCAGGCAGCGTCCACCCTGAGCGTCATGTTCCCGGAGCGGTTCTGGATCGCCGTGGGGTCCGGTCAGCTGCTCAACGAACACATCACCGGCGAGCGCTGGCCGCCGAAGCCGGAGCGCAACGAGCGCCTCCGCGAGGCGGCGGGCATCATGCGCCGGCTGTGGGACGGCGAGACGGTCTCGCACACCGGGCACGTCGCCGTGTCGGAGGCGAGGCTGTGGACGCGTCCGTCGACGCCGCCGATGCTGGTCGGCGCGGCGGTGACGCCGCCGACCGCCGCCTGGGTCGCCGAGTGGGCCGATGCGCTCATCACCGTCGTCCAGCCCGACGAGCAGCTGGACGCGGTGGTCGATGCGTTCCGCTCGAACGGTGGCGAGGGCAAGCCGATGTACCTGCAGGTCCACCTCGCCTATGCCCCCACTCAGGACGAGGCGCGCGACGCGGCGTTCGCCCAGTGGCGCCAGAACACGCTGCCGAACTCCGTCATGACCGAGCTTGCGCATCCGGAGCAGATCGCTGCCGCGGCACAGCACGTCACCAGCGACGACCTCGACGGGGCGGTGCGCATCTCCCCCGATCCCGACCGGCACGTGAAATGGCTGCGCGGCGACCTGGAGCGCGGCTTCTCCGGACTCTATCTCCACGAGGTGGGGCCCGAGCAGGAGCGCTTCGTCGAGGTCTTCGGCCGCGAGGTGCTGCCCCGGCTGAGATGACCATCCAGCGCGACCCGGGTTTCCCGTCCTGGTATCCAAGGAAGCTCGAGCGGTAGTCTGCTTCCGGTTCACCGGTGCCGAGTTACCCGCATCGGGACCGTACCGACACCGGAACGTGCCTCAGTCGCCGATGGATACCATCGGCGACAACCTCGCGCGGACCGCGGAACAGACCGGCTCCGCGATGCGTGCGATGATCACCGCCTCATGGCCGACCTCACCGCGCGCGAGCGGGCGAAGCTCCCCGACTCCGCGTTCGCCTCGATCGACTCGACCGGGCGGCGGCGTCTGCCGATCCACGACGAGCCGCACGTCCGCAACGCGCTGGCACGCTTCAACCGCGTGGTGTTCGAGGACGAGGGAGCGCGCGATCGGGCCCGATCCCGCCTGCTCAAGGCGGCGAAGCGGTACGGGATCGTGCCGGTGGGCTTCATCGAGGGCCAGCTGCGCCCGAAGCTGCCATCCGGGCAGCTGACCCTGCTCTTCGCCGACATCGAGGGCTCGAGCCGCCACATGGCCGAGCTCGAGGACCGGTTCGGCTCGCTGCTGAACACCGTTCACCGCATCCAGCGCGCCGCGATGCGTGCGCACGGCGGCTTCGAGGTTGACGCCCGGGCCGACGAGCTCTTCGCCGTCTTCGAGCGTGCCGCCGACGCGGTCGAGGCCGCCATCACCATGCAGCGCGGTCTGCGAATGCACGCCTGGCCGGAAGGCCGCGATGTGCGGGTGCGGATCGGACTCCACACCGGCCGGCCGACGCGTACGCCATCGGGCTACCAGGGGATCTCGGTCAACACCGCCTCGCGCATCTGCAGCTGCGGCCACGGGGGCCAGGTGCTGCTCTCACGATCGGTCCATGCCGCGCTCACGGATGAGTCGCCGCACGAGCTGCGGTCGCTGGGAAGCTACCGGCTGCGCGGCATCTCGGACGAGCACGAGCTCTATCAGCTCGTGGCGACGGACCTGCCGGACGCCTTCCCACCGCTGCGGATCGGCGCCTGACGGGCGGAAAAGCTGGTCGGGGCGAGAGGGATAGCCCCGCCACCAACGACCTTCCGATCACGATGCGGCTCGCGGAGCCACCAGAGCCTTACGACTGGCTCCGGAGCGCATGAGCCGGCGTTCATCCCGCCCAGCCGGACGCGCTACCGACCGCGAGGTTGGCGTGGTCGAAGCCGTCCTGGTGACCGGGTCGGAGAAGGCGGCCGCCCACCGACTCGGCCTGTCGCACTCGACCGTGAAGCACCACCTCGCGAACGCGCGGTCCAAGGTGGGGGTGACGACGACGGCGCAACTGGTGTGGATCCTGGCTCCGCGGCTGCCGGAGCCATCCGGGACCGATGCACCTGTCGACTCATCCTTGGTGACGAAGAGCCGGTGACGGCCACACGTGCGTGCGTACCATGGACGGCAGGAGGCGCGTCGTGCCCAACTCTGCTTTCTTCACCGCCAGCGAGGCGCTTGAGTGGACGGACATGACCTGTCCGCTGATGCCACACCAGTACGTCCGCAAGGACAAGGCCAACGATCCCGCGGCGTACTCGGCACTCGTGCAAATGCTGAGGGCGGACAACCCAGAGACGTTCCGAGCGTTCTTCCGCGGATACGCCGGCAATCGCTACTGGCTCGCGCCGGATAGGCGGCTGTATTGGACGAGCGGCGTGGAGCTCGACCGGTGTTGGCCAGTCACGCTGGAGGCGCTGCGGCGCGCGGACGAGGGCGCGAAGGCAGCCGGGCCATGGGATGGGCCAAGGTGGGCACCCAGCGGTGCCGGGCTGTACACCGCATGGGGCAAGCGTGGCGGCAGGGACATGTGGTGGCCGACGCAAACTGCACTGGCAGCCGGCTATCAGCCCTGTGCTGCCTGCTCCAGAGTGCCGAAGGCATTGAAGGAAGCTCGGGCGGCCGGGCTCCATCCATAAGCGCCGGGGCGGTGGTCACGCGGAACCAGGCTAGATCGAGACGTGGTCCCCCAGGACGATGTCGAGCACCTCGCCCGGTCCGCTTCTCGTGCCGTCCAGCAGCTTCGGGCCAAGCGGGGCGTCCGGACGGTGGTCGCCCCTCCGGTACTTGATCGCACTCGCCCATGTCGCCCCGGGGAGCAGTCGCCTGATCGCGGCCCACGGGTTCGACCACGTCTGAGCGGAATGCGTCGTGTGGGGAAGGTGGAGCACCGTAGTCGGGCGTGTATCGCGGAGCGCTCTGTCGAGGTCCGCCGCGACCCCGGCACGCACCTCGCCACGGCTCCTCCGACCGCGCGGGCTCCAAGCCTGGAGGTCGTGGCAGACGAGCACAGCGACCCGCTCACCTTCGAGGTCAAGCACGTGCCCGCTCGCGTCGGGGTTGCGGACCAGCTTCCGCTGCTGCTCGGTTGTTGGGTACGACTTGCCGGTGCTTCCGACCAGTGCCTTCGATGCGACGTCGTACACGAGGGCGATCTCGCCGTACACCCCGTGCCCCAGACCGCGGACGTCTGCTCCGACGACGAGGTAGTCGACCTGTCCGCTCGCGCGGTCGAGTGCGTCGGCGAGCAGTGGAGCCACGACCTCGGCCGCGAGCCGTCGGACGATGTCGAAGTCGTCCTGCTTGGTCTCCCAGCCATGCCTCACTCCGAGCTCGTGCGGCGAGCGGGGCTCGAAGAAGCCGGCGGGCGTCACGAGGTATCGGACGTGGACCTGCTCACGAGCAAGCGCGTCCAGGGCGGCCGCGAGCAGTTCGGCCCGGTCGGGCGGGTCCTTCTCGGACTGGGCGTCGCCGGTCAGGACGAGCCGCCCGATGCGCCACGATCCCGGACGAGGCAACGCGGGGAGTAGCCGCCCCATGAACGCCCTGCGCGCCGGAGTGGCGGGGGCGGGCAGATCCGCGCCACCGAACTCCGTCCGGCAGTGGCGGCAGCGGCGGTTCGGCTCGTCTCCGGTGACGATGCAGCCGCCGAGGACGACGCGTCCGGCCCCGATGTCGGCCTCGAGCGCCGCGCTCGGCGCTGGCTCCCCGTACAGCACGCGGGCGAGGCTCGACGAGCCGCACCGCGGGCACCGCGTCGGGGACTCCTCGACGTTCGTCGCCGCGGACCGTCTGCTCATTGCCACACCCTCCCTGCCTTGAACGCTGCCTACAGCCGCTTGCGAAGGCCGGCGACCCAGTAGCCGTGCCGCACCATGGTTTCCTGGTCCGCGCCCGCAGTCACGAGGCGCAGGGAGGGGCCCTGGCGGATCCCGCTGAACAGCTGGTCGGTGCGCTCGACGGCGGCCCCCTGGAAGCGCGCGGGGATCGGATCGCCGTCCTTGAGCAGGGCACGCGGGTGGGCGGGGTCGGAGACGCCGGCCGCGAACCGCCCGTCGTCGGTCTCCACGAACTCAGTCCAGGGGTAGAGCGAGCTTCCGGCCTCACCGAAGACGACCGCACGCTCCCGCATCCGGCCCCAAGCCTCGCGCTCGGTCCAGGCGACGAGAGCCCGCTGCTCTCGACCCTGATTCGTGACGCGGTACCACCGTGACCGAGTGAAGGGCTCGTCGTTGCCGTCCGGCCACCGGTACGGGAATGCCCCGTGCTCGTCCTCCGCCACCACGGCGACGCCCTCGACGACAGTCGACCCCACGACTGCCTCGGACGGAACGCCGTCGCCGGTGAGGTAGCCGTCGATGATCTGGTCGACAGCTTGGTGCAGGCTCGCCCGTAGCGCCTCTACTTGCATTGGAAACTCCAAGTGCGGTCTAAGTAAAGGTACTATCTGCCAATCAACTTCACTTGTCAAGAACTTGGCAATTCTACTTGCCTGCGGCATGGCCCAATCGGCCAACTAGGAACCGCGGCGTGCCGCCGCCACCCTTGAGGGCATGACGGCGCGCTGGTCCGATCCAGGTCGACTCCCGGTTCCCCCCACCGGGTACGTCCGCGCCGTCAACCCTCTCGGCGGCCCGATGAGCGGGGTCGAGCTCGTCCTGGCGTTCCTCGCCGGCGTGGTCATGGGCGGCGCCCTCGACCGCTTCGTGCTGCCGCTCCTCGTCGATGCGTGGATCGACCGACTGCGCCGGCATGGGCGATGAGCGTGGGTGACGATGCGGCAGACCGTCGCCGGGCCGACGTCTACTCCTCGGCCCGGATCGGCGCGGCTGCCGCGCTCACGCTCGTCCTCGTCGTCCTCCTCGTCCTCGACGTCGCCGTCCCCGACTACGACATCAGCCCGGGCATCCTCCTGCCCCTCCTCGGCGCGATCCTCGCGCTCCTGGGGCTCGAGGCGTCGGCGGTCTGGCGGGGCGTGAGGTGACGATCTACTGGGTCGGCTCACCCAAGTTCACCTCGGGCCACCCGGCACCGCTCATCGCGCTCGTCCATCACCGCATGGTCGGCACGCTGCGCTCGACCGACGCGGCGTTCACGTCGACCGACGGACGCGAGGCCTCGACCACCTTCGGCGTCGGCTACGGCTGCGGCCGCACAGGGCACCCGACGGCGGCCCACGTCCACCAGTACGTGCGCCTGGGCGACCAGGCCTGGGGCAACGGCAACTGGGACCCCTCGGGCGCCTGGGACGACCGCTACCCGACGACGCTCGTCAACAGCCGCACGGTCAGCATCGAGCACCACGACAACGGCGGCCGCACGGCAGGCTCCGGCAAGGGCGTCGTGCCCGAGGCCGTGATCGCCGCCTCGATCGCGCTCGATGCCCTGCTGCTGCGCGGCGACCTCGCCGAGCTCAAAGCCGTCGGGATCCGGTTCCGCGCCGGCACGGACGCCGCGATCACCCGCGAGCTCCGGGCGATCCCGATCGACCGCCACCACCTCATCGACCACCACTACATCGCCGGCAGGCTGAAGCCCTCCTGCTGGCGGCCCTGGGCGGACGACCCGACGGGCTTCCCGCAGGCCCGCTACCTCGCCGCCCTGGCGCCGGCGCCGCCCGCTACCGAGGAGACCGTGAACAGCTACCCCGTGCCCAAGGTCCCGACCATCGCCACCGTGCCCGCGGGCACCTGGCTGTACGCGACCTCCGCGCTCGAACCCTCGCCCGACAACATCTGCGTGGACCCGGGGCGCGACGTGCCCTATCTCGGGCAGCCGACGAGCACGGTCCGGATCGTCGAGTACGTCGACGCGAAGGGCGTCCACACCGGGCGGGCGATGTTCGCCAAGGCGTCCGAGGTCACCAACATCCGCCCGGCACCCGACCCGACGCCGTTCAGCCAGGCGCAGCTCGACGCTGCCGAGAAGCTCGCGGCTGCCGCCGTGAGGGCCGCTGCCTCGGCCGCGGCGGCGAAGTACGGAGCGTGATCGATGGATAGCCAGCCCGGCACGATCTGGGGCCGGGAGCCTGCGATGCTGCTCGCCCTCGTCCAGGCGGTCATCGCCCTGGTCGTGGCGTTCGGCCTCAATCTGGCACCCGACCAGATCGGGGCGATCCTCGCGGTCACCGCGGTGATCCTGGGGCTGATCACCCGGAGCCGGGTGAGCCCGGCTTGAGAGACGGTTACCTGCGAGGGACGCTCCCGCGAACGCCGACCGCCCGCCAGGTCGACGTGCTCGTTGCTTTCGTCACCACCGGAGGATCGGTGGCGGAGGCGGCCGCTCGCGTCGGTGTCCGACCGAGTACCGCAAAGCGGCACCTCGCTGACCTGCGCGCGCGAACGGGGCTCACCACCGAGCAGTTGATCTACCGGGGACGGGCCGAGGGGTGGCTCGTGGTGGCGAATCTGGAGCCCTCCGGGCGCTCCAGTTGCATGCACTGCAACCAGCAGTTTCGCAGTGGAACGAACATGCGGGTTCGAGGCATCGCGCCCCGGCCCAAGGTCGATGTCAGCGCCGCTGGGACGGGCGCGTTGACCGAAGCCTCTCCACGAGCTCCCGGGCACGATCTTCGGGAGCCGGCGGGCAGGGTACCCCGAGCGCCTCGGCCGTCCCCCGCGAGGCAACCGCGAAGAGATCCATCGTCGTTGTGAGCGCGGCCCAGACGTCTTCCTCGTCGTAGCGTGCGAACGCCGTTCGCAGGTCTTGCAGGAGCAGCGGGTCCGCCCACTCCTCGAAGAATCGGCCGCGGAACCACGGGTCGCGACCGGCAGCCACGGCCTCCCACTCGAGAACACGGCGCAGGAGTTCCTTCATGTGGGTATCGCAGGCGAGCTTCGCCCACCACAGCTCGCCCCGGCGCAGATGCTTCGCCGTCCAGACGGCGTGGTACCAGAAGTCGGATGTGACCTGCTCGAAGGCATCGGCATCCGGCTGGACAGCGGACTGGGCCGGGGACATTGGAGTCGCGCCCAGCAATCGCGTCGCCACACCGTCCTTGTCGAGCAGGATCCGAAACCCGCGACCGAAGGCGGTGCCCGCTGCCCGAGGATCGGCCACGGAGAGCGCCTCGATCTCGTCCACGGCGAAGAACGCGAAATCGACGTCCACGCCCCCCGCGAAGAGCACGCGGCGCTCGGATCCGTGACCGCTGCCTGTCGGCTCGATGAACGAGATCCAGGCTTCACCGATGTTGCCTATCCATCCTGGATCCCGGACGTAGTCGGAGTCCGTGCTGGTGAGCACCACAATGTCGAGGTCGGCCCACTCGTCAGCCGGATGGTCGGTGCGAGCTCGCGAGCCGATGACGACCGCTGCTCTGATGGCATCCTCGGTGCTCGCCCACGCGATGAACCGCTCCGCGATCGCCTCGTAGTCCTGTGCCGCCCAGCCTGGTCCCGCCATCGGCGCTCCCTCATGGTGCGCGTCAGTGGGCGCCTCGCCGGCGACTGACCACCACCCAGACCACGAGGAGCACGAACCCGACCACGCACACCCAGCCGAGCCAGCGCCCGAGCGACGAGTACAGCGTGTCCACGTGCGCGACCGGCACCTGGGCGACCATCGTCCTGTCCGCGGCGTCGAAGAAGTCGGTCTGGGCCAGGACCCGCCCGTACGGGTCGACCGCGACCGACACGTTCCCCTCCGCCTGACGCACCAGCGAATGCCCGTTCTCGATGGCCCGGAACACCGCCATCTGCGTGTGGAGCGGGTCGATCTCCGCCCAGTCCGAACTGGGGACCAGGAGCAGACCGGTACCGTTCCGGCCGGCCTGCCCGATCACCGCGGGGTAGTCCGTGTCCCAGCAGATCACGCCCGACAGCACGCCGAGCGGCGTGGTCACGGCCTGGAGCGTTCCGTCGCCGACGAGGCGATTGGCCTCGATGATCGAGCCCCCGTACTTGACGTGATCGATCACGATCCCGCCGGTCGGGTCGATCAGCAACAGCTTGTTCTCCGTCGGATCCCCTGTGTCCTTGTGCTTGACATAGAGTCCGATGGCCACATACACGGCCTGCTCGCGGGCGACATCCTGGGCCTGGGCGACCAGCGAGGAGGCTTCATCCGAGCTGAATGCCACACCCGAGACCTCCGGCCAGACGACCACCTGAGCGCCGGCCTTGGCCTCGCGCGCAGTCTCGTCGAAATAGGCATCCCAATGCGACTGGATCGCTGCCGCGATGGCCGCGGGATCCGACATCGCGTCGGTGCGCTGAGCCAGCGAGCGAGCCGGATCCGCGGTGATCCCGGCCACGCGGATCGTGTCACCGGTTGACGCGAGGTTCAGGCGCAGGAGACCGAACACGAGGACGAGCACGAGCACCGCCCCGAAGACGGCCACCCCCCGTCGAAGGTCGGTGCCACGGCTCCGGTTCTCCCAGGCCCAGTTGGCGACCGAGGCGAACCAGCCCATCAGGAAGGTGATGCCGATCATGCCGGTCACCGAGGCCAGCTGCATCAGCGGCAGCTCGCCGTACTGCGTGAAGCCCGTCGCCCCCCAGGCGCCGACCGGGTTGACCGAGGTATTGACGAACTCGAGGCTCGCCGCCGCCAGCGGGTAGACGAGCGTGCTCGAGAATCCAGGCAGCCGTCGGCTCAGCAGCCGGTCGGCGAGGTACGGCAGGCTCCACACGAGCCCGTAGAGGACGGGGAGGGCGACGACCAGCGGCAGCGCCCATCCCGCCGACCTCCAGATCGCACCGAACCCGACGACGAACGACAGCGTGCAGGCGGCGAGAACGAGGAGCCAGCCGCGCCCGACCGAGTGATCGCGCGCGAAGCGCATGATCAGGACGGGCCCGATCCAGGCCGCCGGCGGCGCCAGCCAGCTGCCCATGGAGAACCCCACCAGCAGGCTCCCGGCGAGCAGGATCGCCAGCGAAGCGCCCCACCCGGACACGCGGGCCGTCGCGGATGCAGTCATCTGCTGATGTCCTCCTGGAGCATGTCCCGAATGGCCACGGATCGAGCGGCGCCGGCGGCCGGCGCTACCCCTGGGCGCGAGTGTGTGACTCCGCCCAGGTACGCCAGAGCACGATCAGGCCGATCGCGACGATGACGACGCCCCAGTAGTCGAGCAGGTTGACGGCCTGGCCCCCGATCAGCAGGGCAGCGCCGACCACGGTCAGGATGCCGCCCGGGATGACCGGCCACCAGTGGTGCCGGTCGACGTGCGCGATCGCGCCGATCACCCAGATCGACAGGAACCCGAGACCGAGGCCCAGCACGATCGTGCCGCCGGTCTGCTCGTCCGCCAACGTGAGGCTCTGTGAGGCGATGAGCCCGGCGCCCAGGCCGGTCATGATCCCGCCCGGGACCAGGTAGCCGTACTGCCGCGTGAACGCGAACGCGACCAGGAACCCAACGCCGATGACCGTGACGACCAGGCCACCCAAGTCGGCGGTGAGGTCGAGCACCTGGGTGGCGAGCCCGGCCACGCCGACGACGATGAGGATCACCGCGACAGCCATGCGATCCCGCGGACCCGTCCCGTCCCCTTGCTTCGTGCCAGACATGCCGTCGCCTCCTCGCTGGCGCCGGCCGCTGCCATGGGCGGCCCCGGAACGCGACGCTCCCATTGGAATGCAATAGCCGCACGGCTTGCAGAAACAGTGCCACTTGGCCCCCGCCGGGTAGTCCAGTCGGCCTGCGATGCAAGACGGCAACAAGGGCACCGGTGAGATCGTCGATCCGCGCGGTGGGGGACCGCGATGTTGTTCGTCCGCGCCCGACGCCGGTCTAGCGAGACGCTCACGTCGGCCGAAGCCGCGGCTGGCGTACGGGACCAACACCCACGCACGAGGCGTGAGTGCCTAGCGGGGGTGCGCGGCTAGTTCGGCTCGTCCCTCGATGCCCTTCAGCATCCGGTGCTCCATGGCGAAGTCGCCCATTTCCATCGGCCGCAACCGGCCGAGAGCCGGACAGCGCCTGGACTTGGCGCTTCACGCCATTGTCTGATGGCGGCACTCGGCTCGCATGAAGCAGGACCACCGATGGGAGACGCCAAAGGGCGGACTAGCGGCGATGCCAAGAACCAGGGGCGGTCAGGGCGTCAAGGGCGAGGGCGTCGCCTTTCCGGTTCGCGGCTCCGTCGGCGATCCATCCAACGGTACGACCCTTCTTACTGGCCCTGCACGCCTAGCACCGCGAGCGTATGGACCACGCAGGCGGCCCGCTCGACGATCTGCGGGTGAAGCTGTGCACGGTCTGTGGTGTCGTCACCAGCCGCGTTGGTGGTCGCTGCACCGAGCACGCACGGCAGTCCAACCGCAGCCGGCACAACGCCCTCTACAGCACGCGGGCCTGGCAGCGGCTCAGCGCCCGGGTGCTTCGTGCCTGGCGTGGCGAGCACGGCGACTGGTGCCCGGGTTACCAGCGTCCAGCCCACCGGGCCGCCGACCTGACCGTCGACCACGTCGTCCCACTCGCCGCTGGCGGCGCGCCGTTCGACATCGGCAACACCGCCGTGCTCTGTCGCTCGTGCAACTCGACGAAGGGTGCGGCGACCGACCGGGGCGGGGTAGCCCACATGGCGACGCGCCTTCCCGCTGACCGTACAACGCAGGCCTGGGTCTCGTCGAGCTGTGGGAGCTCGTGCGGACGCAGGTGGCGCCACGGTTCGAGGTCGCCAAGACCGAGCCTGAGCTGCGCGCCGACTTCGACCGGGTGACGGCGAAGATCGGCGAGCGGCTCGGCGCGCCGGCGCACGTGCCCGAGGGGCGCCGTGCCCCGGGGCCGGGCATGGACGCCGCCGACCTGCTTGGCATCGACCTGCCGCCCCTGCGCTGGATCGTCCCGGGTCTGATCCCCGAGGGGACGACGATCCTCGCCGCGCCTCCCAAGGTCGGCAAGAGCTGCCTCATCTACCAGGTCGCGGTCGAGGCTTCGATCGGCGGCGACCTGCTCGGCCGGCGCGTCGTACCGGGAGCGTCCTGTACCTGGCGCTGGAGGACGGCAAGCGTCGCGGCCAGGACCGACTGCGGGCAGCGCTCGCAGGTCGGACGATGCCCCGCGGTCGCCTCGAGATCCGCTGGGATGCCCGGCAGATCGGAGCCGGTCTGGAGGAGGACATTGCCGACTGGCTCGACGACCACGCGGACGCCGTCCTCGTCGCGATCGACACGCTGGGCAAGGTCCGGGGCGCGACCGACGGGCGGCGCAACGCCTACGAGGTCGACGTCGCGGCGATGGCGAGGCTCCAGGACCTGTTCCGCGACCGGTCGGTGGCCCTGGTCATCGTCCACCACGCCCGCAAGGAGTCGACCGACGACTTCCTGACCAGCGTGTCGGGCACCTACGGGATCACGGGCTCGGCCGACACGATCGTCGTCATCCGCCGCAAGCGAAACGAGGCGTTCGGCACGCTCCACGTCACGGGCCGTGACGTCGCTGACGAGGAGATCACCGCCCGGTTCGACGATCTGACCTGGACGGCCGCGCCCGGCGCCTTGTCTGCCGCGTCGTTCGAGCGCGGCGAGGTCTACCGCGTCATCGAGGCCCGCGGCCCGGTGTTTGCCAAGTCGATCGCCGACGAGCTCGGCATGGAGCGGACGTCGGTCCAGCACCTCGTGACCGGGCTGGTGCAGGCCGGCGCCGTGGCCCGGGTCCGGGGTGGCTACGTGGCAGCCGAGGTCGTCATCGACACCGCGGAGCCCCTTTCTCTCCCCCTTCACTCCACTCACTCAAAGAGTGAAGAGAGAGGTGGGGGACACCCGCGGGCGGGCGCCCGCGAAGGAGGATGTCCGGTATGCGACCGGTCCGTCCGGCTCGACGGGCGCAACCGCACCCGGTCGCACCGACCGGACGGCGAGATGGACGAAGCCGCCTGGGGCCGCGACAAGTGCCCGGGTTCCGGCGAGATGCCGGCGCCCGAGGCCGGCCCGGCCCTCCGCGTCGTCCCCGCCGACCCGACCGTCTGGGCCATGCCCTGTCGCTCGTACCGGGATCACCAGTTCGACCACCGGCAGACGCCGTCCGGCTGGACGTGCGACGCCTGCTACCCAGAGGAGGGACCCATCGCATGACCACCGCGACCGTCGCCCGCCCGCCGCAGCCAGGCCGCCACGCCGGCCGAGGGCGTCGTCCGCACCGCCCGCCACCTCTACTACTTCAACGGCGCAGGGCCCGTGGCCCGGCGTCACGTCGATCACCCGGGTGCTCGACGCGCCGGCGCTCACCAACTGGAAGCTCGGCGAGGTGGCGCGCTCGGCGGTCGAGAACGCCGAGCGGCTGATCGAGGACCGCCAGGCCGGCAAGGTCGACGCGGCGGTGAAGTACCTCACGACGCTGTCGACCTCGGCCATGGACCGCGGCTCCCGCATCCACGGCAACATCGAGTCGATCCTCCGGCGCGAGCCGTTCACGCCCGACCCGCGCGACGCGGACGCGGTCGCCGGGGCCCGGCGCCTGGCTGAACCAGCAGGCGAAGGAGCACGGTCTGCGGCCGCTCGAGGTCGAGGCGTTCCTGATCAACGAGACCCTCGGCTACGGCGGCACGCTCGACCTGATCGCCGAGCTCGACGGCGAGACCTGGCTGCTCGACTGGAAGACCGGGAAGTCGGTCGCCTGGCCGGACGGCCGGGTGTACGCCGACCACCGGCTCCAGCTGGCGGCCTATGCCAACGCGGGGTTCATCGCCCGGATCGGCGACCCGGAGCGGCACCCGCTGCCGGCGGTCACCCGGTTCGGCATCGTCCACGTCACCGACGGCGGCACGCGGCTGTACGAGGCCGACGTCACCGAGCGCGACTGGATCGCCTTCCGCGCCTGCCTGAACCTGTGGGACTGGCAGAAGAACGGCGGCAAGGCGGCGTGACCACGATCCTCGCCATCGATCCCGGCTCCGCCAGTCCGCCTGGCTGCGAGTTCGACGGCACGACGCCCGGAGCGTTCGGGATCACCGCCAACGACGTGCTCGTCAAGGCCCTGCGGTCGGGTGGGCTGCCCGACGTCGTCGTCATCGAGAAGATCGAGTCCTACGGGATGGCGGTCGGCGCCGAGGTGTTCGACACGGTCTGGTGGGCGGGCCGGTTCGCCGAGGCCGTCCAGCCGGGTCCCGGTCGTCATGCTCCCGCGGCGGGCGGTGAAGCTCGCCCTGTGCGGCGACTCGCGGGCGAAGGACGCCAACATCCGCCAGGCGCTCATCGACCGCTTCGGCGGCTCGGCCGCGATCGGCCGCAAGGCGGCGCCTGGCCCGCTGTACGGGATCAGCCGCGACGTCTGGTCGGCGCTCGCGATCGCCGTCACCTACACGATCGAGGGCGGCTGATGGCTGACCCAGCCGCGCCGCGCCGGACCGACCCGATCGCCGCCGCGCTGGCGTTCGCGATCCGCGAGGCCGTGCGCCTCGAGGCGGAGCGGCAGGCCTTGCCTGCGGCGCCGAGCAGAGGGAATGTGGTCGCCATGAAGCCGAAGCCCGAGGCCCGGGTCGCATGACCGTCCGCGCCCTGCCCCGCTCGCTCGAGGACCTCCGCGGCCGCCGTGCGGCGCGCTGGATCCGCGAGTCGACGGCAGGGCAGGCGGACAACTTCGGGCCCGACGCCCAGATGGAGCAGCAGACCCGCGCCATCGAGCGCTGGGGCCTCGTCGACACAGGCGGCGCCTGGCAGGTCGCCCACTCCGGGCGGACGATCGCCGCCACCGGTCAGTGGGCGGAGATGCTCGCCGGTGCCGGGGAGGACTGGGAGGTCCTGGTCGTCGGCTACGTGTCGCGCTTCGCCCGGGACCTGCGGACCGCGGTCAACGCCCGCCACGACCTCCACGCCCTGGGCGCGGTGATCCTGTTCGCCGACGAGCGCGTCCTGTCCAGCGACGAAGACGAGTGGGAGCGCTGGGCGCGGGAGGCGGTCGAGGCCGAGGCCTACAGCCGGCGCCTCGCGAAGCGGATCCGGGAGGGCTACGCCGCGAAGCGCCGGCGGCTCGGCGTCCCCGGCGGCAACCGGGCGCCCCTCGGGACGATCCGCGACGGTCGGACGATGACCGTCGACGAGGCCTCGCTGGCGATCGTCCGCCGCGTCTACGAGCTCGCGGCAGGCGGGCGAACGGACCGCGAGGTCGGGAAGGCCACGGGCCTGGCGCCGACGCACGTGGCGGAGGTGCTGACCAACCCGTTCTACGCCGGCCGCCTGCGGACCGGCGAGCCGTCCGCCCTGGGCGCGCTCGTCGACGTCGGGACCTGGGAGCACGTCCAGGTGATGCGCGCCCGGTACAGCCGCCGACACCGCGGAGGGGTGAACCGACGGCAGTACGGCCTTGCCGGGCTCCTGGCCTGCGCGGCCTGCGGCCGCCGCCTCACCGGGCACGTCGGGCGGTACCGCCATCTCGACGCCTGCGAGCCGTTTCGGGCTGCGGCCCCGCGCCGCGTCCAGCGCGACGGGGCGACGATCGACCCGCGGGTGCGGGGCGAGTCGTACACCGCCGACGTGTACGAGGACGCGATCGGGAAGGCGTTCGAGCACGTCGCCGTCTCGTCGACGCTCAAGGCCAGCACCGTGACGCTGGCCAAGCGACCGGACTCCGACGGTGGCGACGTCCTGGCACAGGCCCGCATCACCCGGGAGCGCGACCAGGCGGCCCTGCGGTTCGCGAAGGATCGCGACTTGGGGAAGCTCGAGGCGACGATGGCGCGCCTCGATGCCGAGGCACAGGCCGCGGTGGTCCGCCCGTCACGCATCCCGACGGCGGCCGAGGCGCGGGAGTACCTGGAGTCGCTGCCGGACCTGTGGGCGAAGACGTCGGACGCCGGGCGGCACGCGATTGCCGAAGCCGTGTTCGAACGGATCGA
>CAVQSY010000060.1:0-13869 GCA_963716025.1 uncultured Chloroflexia bacterium | reverse complement strand
ACGCGGCGATGCTGGAGCAGTTCGGCCCTCAGGAGGTGGTGGGGTACACCGCACTGGCAGAGCAGCACGGCTTCTCCGGCTGCATGGCGGCCGACCACTTCCAGCCATGGGTGCCGCAGCAGGGCCAGGCTGCGTTCGTCTGGAACGTGCTGACCGCGGTCGGGGAGCGCACGGCCGGTGACATGGGCCCCGGCGTCACGTGCCCGTCGTTCCGGTTCCACCCGGCGATGGTCGCCCAGGCCGCGGCGACGCTCGAGGCGATGTACCCGGGCCGGTCGTGGCTCGGGGTCGGGTCGGGTGAGGCGCTCAACGAGCACGTCATCGCCGGGTACTGGCCGGAGGCCGGCGAGCGGTCCCTGCGGATGTTCGAGGCGATCGAGGTCGTCCGGAAGCTCTTCGACGCCTCGCTCGCGGGCAAGGACGTCAAGCACGAGGACGGTTCTTCAAGCTCGAGTCGACCCGGCTGTGGACGATGCCCGAGACCGCGCCGCCCATCCTCGTCGCGACCGCCGGACCGATCACCGCGAAGAAGACCGGCAGGTTCGCCGACGGGATCATCACCGTCGGCGCGCCGCTGGAGAAGATCGGGGCTGTTCGCCGCTTTCCGAGGGGCGCCCGCGAGGCGGGCAAGGACCCGGACACGATGCCGAAGGTGCTCCAGCTGCACCTGTCGTGGGCGCGCACCGACGAGCAGGCCCTGGCCAACGCCGTCACCGAGTGGCCGAACGGCGGGATGAAGTTCCCCAAGGCGGACATCCGCTCCCCCGACGACTTCGCCGCGATGGCCAAGCTCGTCGGCCCGAGGACTTCGAGGGCCGGGTCGTCATGACGTCCGACCCCGACGTGCATCCCGCCCACATCCAGCGCTACGTCGACCTCGGCTTCGACGGGGTCTACCTGCACAACGTCGGCCGCAACCAGGCCGAGTGGATCGAGGTCTTCGGCCGCGAGGTGCTGCCGAGCTCAAGTTGGGCTGACGCGCCTGCCGCCTCGCACGGTCCGGCGCGCGCGCCACGTGACCGCGACGAACTCGCGCAGATGGTGGATTGGCCGGATGTGACTCCGCTCGTCGCCGTAGATCGTGGAGACCGGGACCCAGCGGATCGGCCAGCCCTCGCGCAGGCAGACCGCGATCATCTCCACCTCGAACGCGAAGCCGTCCTCGCGGCTGTCGAGCATCGCCGACATGAGCCGTTGCCCGACGAGCCGGTAGCCGGACTGGTTGTCCGGGATCCAGCGGCCCACCGCCGCCGACAGGAGCAACGTCCCGAGGCCGTTGGCGAGTCGTCGGGCGAACGGCATCCGGGCGAAGTCCCGCTTCCCGATGATCAGTTCAGCGATGCCGCTCGCCGCTGCGTCGACGAATCGCGGCAACTCGGCCGGGATCGTGCTGACCATCGCCGTCGAGGGTCACCACGGCGTCGACGCCGTGCGAGAGTGCCCGCACGAAGCCGGCCCGCAACGCCGCACCCTTGCCCTGGTTCGGGTGCTGCGAAATGACCGTCGCGCGGCCGCTTCGGCGATCGCCGCCGTGTCGTCCGTGGAGCCGTCGTCGACGACGAGGACCGGGAGATGCGTGACCGCAGCGGCTACCACGGCGCCGATGCGAGGCGCCTCGTCATGGGCGGGAATCAGGGCGACGATCTGACCGGTCGCGGGCGCAGGATGCGGCTGCATCGGGGAGCCGTGCGGGCAGGAAGCGCTACGGACGATCGGCGTCGAGGGCGGGTCCGGCGGCGGGGCTCGCCGGCCGACGGTCCCGACGATCGCCGCGGCGCGGCGCGGCGGCGGTGGCCTCCTGGCCGCCCGGCCCGCCGACGAGGAACCAGGTCGGCAGCGAACCCTTGCCCTTGACCTCGATCAGCCCGCGCGACTCGACCGGCATCCTGGCCACGGAGCCGCTCCTCCACCGCGCCCGACACCTGGATCCGGCCCGGCACGCCGAGCGATTCCATCCGTGCCGCGAGGTTCACGGTGTCGCCCCACACGTCGTAGATGAACTTCTTCGTCCCGATGACCCCGGCCACGACCGGCCCGCAGTGGATCCCGATCCGGAAGCGCACGCCGAGGCGCGAGGCGGCCTCGATCGCCTCCATCGCGGCCGACCAGGTCGAGCGCCAGGTCGGCGACGCGCTCGGTGTGATCGACCGACTCGTCCAGCAGGCCGCCGATGACCATGTAGGCGTCGCCGATCGTCTTGACCTTCTCGAGTCGATGACTCTCGACCAGGTCGTCGAAGACGGTGAACACCTCATTGAGGACCGTTACCAGCTCCTGCGGTGACATCGCGCTCGACATCGCGGTGAACCCGACGATGTCGGCGAAGAGGAGAGTGACGTCGTCGAACCGGTCTGCGATGAGCTTCTCTCCGCCCCGCAGCCGGTCGGCGATCGCCTCGGCAGGATATTGAGCAGGAGGCGCTGGTTCTCATAGTGAAGTCGCCGCATCTCGCGCTCGGCGGTGACGTCGGTCCCGTACACGTTGATGAACCCGAACTCGGGCACATCCACGGGCAGCAGCTCGTAACTCGCGGCCCTGGCTGCTGACCTCGACGCTCTCCCCGATGGTCCGCGCGGACCGCTGCATCACGGCGATCGAACAGGTCACGCTCAAGACTTTCGCCCAACGGCGCAGCCGAGTCCTTCGATCAGATCCGTGCTGGCCGAGTTGGCGTAGCCGAGCCCGCCGTCCCAGTCGATCCGGAACACCGGATGCGGGTTCTGGTCGGGGAACTTGACGATCGCCTTGCGCGCGGTGATGTCCGAGCCGTAGATGTTGAGGAACCCCAGCTCCTCGACGTTCACGGGCCGCAGCTCGAACGTCTTCTGGCCGGTGGCAGCTCGACGTTTGACCCGTCGGCAGCCGCGGCCTGGACCGAGTCGCGAACCAGTCCGGCGGTGCGGCCTTGCCGACGGCGGTGCCGAGCCCCTCGATGAGCGGGGCACCGGCCGGGTCAGCGTACAGGACGCGACCGTACGCGGAGATTCGGAGAACCGGGTTGGGGTTCTCGTCCGGGAATCGACTGATCGCCTGGATCTGTTCGCCGGTCAGCGCGGGGACCTCTCGGCTCCGGGGCACCGTGCGACGCGGCTGGCCCGGGCGCGAGGCTGGGCCGGTTGGGACGCCGCTCCATCGACACATGGTAGGCGAGGGGCGCAAGTCGAGCACGCACCCCAGCCTGCGAACCCCGCGACGTGGCGCCTGCTCAGCTGGCCTGGTGCGGTGGCCACCGCTCCCGATCGGCGCCGGAGGATCGCCATCGCACCGCCAGCACCGCCGCGGCCAGCAGCGAGATGGCCGCAAGGACGTCAGGACCGCCGAAAGCCCGACGGCGTCCACGAACTGGGTGTAGAGGAGCAGGATCCCGTACGCGGTGACGAGGACGCTCGATGGCCGCGAGGCCCCAGCGGAGCCCCGTGCCCCATGCCAGCACCACCATCCACAGGCCGAGCAGGCCGAACGGAATGCCGCCGATCGCGAGGATCAGGCGAACTCCGACGAGGGTGATGGCCGTCCAGGAACGACAGGCCGAACAGCAGGGCCGGCCGTGAGCAGCCCGACGCCCGCCCGAATCGATTCGATCTCGCCGATCCGACCGAACTGCTGCGCCCCGATCCGCGTGACCACGTAGCGGAGGCCATCAACGAGGAGGTAGCCGCCGACCACGAGCCCGCGAACAGCTCCGCCCGTCCGGATCCACGAGCATGAACACGCCCAGGACGGCGAGGATCGCCGCTGGCCAGCCCTGCACGGGCCAGCTGGCATTCCTGATAGCCGTGCCCGGAAGACCCGACTCCGCGGCCCGCCATCGTCGCTCCTCCCTCGATCGCCAAACGACGCGCCATCGTACGCTCCGGCTGCTCCGGCTGATCCGGCTGCCCCCGGCGCAAGGCGCAGGAATGGCGACTTCCGTGTTGACACGTACTGCGACTCAGTCTCAGTATTCGGCGGACCATGCGCCGCGCCCTCGTCACGATCCTGTTGCTCGTCGTTGCCGCGTGCGGCGGGGAGCCCGTTCCGACGGGTTCCGTTGCCCCAGGCGGGGCGCTCAAGGTCGTCACGACCTCGACCGTCTTCGCCGACCTCATCCGGAACGTCGGCGGTGATCGTGTCGCCGTGACGAGCCTCGTGCCCAGGGGCGTGGACGTGCACACGTACCAGGCGACGCCCGTGGACCTGCGGCGCCGTGGCCGCGGCCGATCTGTTCGTGATGAACGGGCTCGGGCTGGACGACTGGCTCGAGAAGACGATCCTCGCCGGCCCAGCGGCGCCCCGATCCTCAAGCTGGGGGTTGATCTCGAGGGGGCCGTCCTCCTCCCCGGTGACACCCTCGCCGCGCAGAATCCGCACCTCTGGATGGATGTGGCCTATGCGACGCTATACGCAACGCAAATCGCACAGAGACTGCAGGAGATGGACACGATCCACGCAGCCCAGATCGCCGCGACATCGACTGCCTACGTTCAGAAGCTGGCCGATCTCGATGTCTGGGTCCGCGAGCAGATCGGGACGATCCCGGCCGCTGATCGCCAGTTCGTGATGTTCCACGACGCGCTGCCGTACTTCGCGCGCGCCTACGGACTGACGATCGTGGGGGTTGCGGTTGAGGCGCCGGGCCAGGATCCGAGCGCCGGCGAGATCGCGAATCTCATCGACGCGATCAAGGCGACTGGGGTCCGGGCGATCTTCAGCGAGCGCCAGTTTCCGACCGCCCTGGTGGACCAGATCGCGCGCGAGACCGGCGCGACGGTCGTCGCGAACCTGTACAACGACACCCTGGGCGACGACCCGGTCACGTCCTACGAGGCCCTGATCCGCTGGGACGTCGAGCAGCTCGTGGGGGCCCTGCGATGACGCCGGCGCCTTCGGCCGCGTCGATGGTCCCAATGACGGCCAGCGTCCGTCTCGCGGATGTGACCGTTGGATACGAGGATCGACCCGTCCTGGAGCAGGTGAACCTCGTCCTGGAGCCGGGCTCGCTGACCGCGGTCGTCGGCCCGAACGGTGGCGGCAAGAGCACGCTCCTCAAGCTCATCGCAGGGTTGCTCCGCCCATGGTCCGGGCAGGTGGAGGTGTTCGGGGCGGCGCCGGGTGCGCATGCGCGATCGGTGGCCTATGTGCCCCAGGCGGAAGCCGTGGACTGGAGCTTCCCGGTCTGTGCCGGCGACGTCGTGATGATGGGTCGGTACCCCAGGCTGGGCCCGGTCCGGCGACCGGGCGCGCGCGACCATGCGGCGGTCGCCGCCGCCCTGGCGCAGGTGGACATGACCAACTTCGCTCGGCGACAGATCGGCGCGCTTTCCGGCGGCCAGCGCCGGAGGGTCTTCCTCGCCCGCGCGCTCGCCTCGGAGCCCGAGCTCTACCTCCTCGATGAGCCGGTGACCGGGCGTGGACGCGGCCACGCAGGAGGACCTCATGGCCGTCGCTCGACACGGAGGCGCGGGCCGGCAAGACGGTCATCGCCACGACCCACGATCTGGCCTCGGCGGCCGAGCACTTCCGGTCCATCGTCGCGGTCAACCGGACGATCATCGCCCAGGGCGACGCAAGCCTGGTCCTCGATACCGATGTCCTGCTCCGAACGTACGGCGGCCACCTCCTGTTCGTGGGCGACCGCGCCGTCCTGATCGACGATGCCCACCATCACGACGAGCCGCCGGCCGGGGTCATCCACCACCACGACGACGAAGGCGGGACGCCGGGGCGGCTGCTATGAGCTTCCTGGCCGAGCCCCTCGCGTACGAGTTCTTCCTGCGCGCGCTGGCCGCCTCGGCCGTCGTGGGCCTGGTCTGCGCCGTCATCGGCACGTACATGGTCCTGCGCGGCCTCGCGTTCATGGGTGATGCACTCAGTCACGCGGCGTTCCCCGGCGTCGTGGCCGCCTACCTCCTCGGCGCACCGTTCTATCTCGGCGCGACGGTGGCGGCCGTCGGGACGTCGCTGGCAATCGGCTGGATCACGCGGCGCGGACGGATCCGGGGCGATACGGCGATCGGTGTCCTCTTCGCGGGGATGTTCGCGTTCGGGGTCTTCCTGTTCAGCACCATCCCGAACTATGTCGGCGACCTGTTCGGGTTCCTGTTCGGGCAGATCCTCGGGATCAGCAACACGGATCTCATCACCCTGACGATCCTCGGCATCGTTGTCCTGGCCATCGTCGCGGTGTTCTGGAAGGAGCTCCTGTACTCGACGTTCGATCCGCTCGGCGCGGGCGCCTCCGGGCTGCCCGTCGCGGCGCTCGAGTACCTGTTCCTCGGGCTGATCGCGATGACCATCGTCATCAGCCTTCAGGCGGTGGGGATCATCCTCGTCGTGGCCATGCTCGTGACGCCGGCCGCGACCGCCCAACTGGTGACCGACCGCTTCTCCCGATTGCTCATGGTTGCGTCCACCATCGGGATCGTGGCCCCTGCGATCGGCCTGTACCTCAGTTACTGGACGAACACGGCGAGCGCGGCGCTGATCGTGCTCGTGGAAACGGCCGCGTTCCTCCTGGCCCTTCTCCTGGGGCCGCGGACGGGGCTCCTTCGGCGCAGAAGGATCGCCGCCTGATCGACCAAGGCGCCTGATGGCCGCCCTGCCCCGGCTGACCCGCCAGCGCGTCGTGGCGCTCGCCTGGCCGATCGTTCTCGCGCAGGCCGCGACCGCCACGACCGGCGTGGTCGACACCATCGTCATGGGTCGCTTCGGCTCGGCCGTCGATCTCGCAGCCGTCAGCATCGCCGCGGTCTCGATCAGCTTCATCTACTGGAGCTTCGGCTTCCTGCGCATGTCCACGACCGGGCTGACCGCGCAGGCGGAAGGTGCCGGCGATCACGCGGAGAGCCGCGCCGTCCTGCTGCGCGCGGCGGTGATCGGCCTGGCGCTGGGCGCCGGTCTGATCGTCCTGTTCCCGCTCATCCGGGCGGTGGCTCTCGGTGCGTTTCAGGCCGAGGCCGCCGTGGAGCTGCAAGCCACCGGCTATCTCGATGCCAGGATCTGGGGAGCGCCGGCCGCACTCATCGGCTTCGCGATCAACGGCTGGCTGATCGGGACGGGCCGGACCCGGGCCCTGCTCGTGCTTCAGATCGTGCTCAACGGGGTCAACGCCGCGCTCGATACGTGGTTCGTGGCCGGGCTCAACCTCGGACCAGCCGGCATCGGCGCCGGGACGGCGATCGCGGAGTGGACGGCACTCGCCCTCGGTCTATGGATGGTCCGAGGCCAGCTCAAGCCGGTCGCCCACCTGTTCGAGCGGGCGCGGATCGTCGCGCTCCTCGCGGCGAACCGGGACCTCATGATCCGGACCCTGGCGCTCCTGTTCTCGTTCGCCTGGTTCATCAACTCCGGAGCGCGCGCCGGGACCGCGGAGCTGGCCGGCAACGAGGTCCTCCTGCAGTTCATCACCGTCGCGGCGTTCGTCCTCGACGCCTTCGCGTTCGTGGCCGAGAAGGAAGTCGGGGAGGCATTCGGCGCCCGTGATCCGGTGCGGCTCAGGAGGGCCGTCCGGCTGACCACGGAATTCGCTCTCGCATTCGGGCTGGCCTTCTCCGCGCTGTATCTCGTCGGCGGGAGAGTGGTCATCGAAGTCGTCGTCGCCGATCCCGCGGCCCGCGCCGCTGCGCTGGCCTTCCTCCCGTTCTGCGCGGTCGTCCCGCTGATCGGCATGCCCGCCTGGCAGCTGGACGGCATCTTCATCGGCACGACCCGCGGCCGAGCGCTGAGAACTGCCGGCGTCGTTGCCGCCGTCCTGTACGTGGCCACCGACCTCATCCTGGCTCCGAGGTTCGGCAATACCGGCGTCTGGGTGGCGTTCCTGTTGATGTACGTCTTCCGGGCAGCCGGCCTGGGTGCGTTCTGGCCCGGCTTGATCCGGGACACGGGAACAGCCCGACTGATTCCGCCGGCGCAGAGTGGCTGACAGGTGGGCGAGGTGGCAGACTTCGGATCCATGATGGATCGACCGCGGTCGGGCCCCGCCCTGTCGCATGTCCGCGCGCTCATGGACACGACTGCCGGCGACGAGAAGCACGACCCGAGTGCCCTGTCCATCCTGGATGTGACGTGGCTGCTCTACGACCGCATCCTCCGCCACGATCCGGGCAACCCGCGCAACGAGGGGCGGGATCGGTTCCTCGTCAGCAAGGGCCATGGGCCACTCGCCCTCTACTCGGTCCTTGCCGCCTGGGGCTACTTCCCCGAAGCGGAGCTGACGACGTTCCTGGCCCGGGGGAGTCGCCTGGGTGGTCACCCGGATCGGAACCTCGTCCCGGGAGTCGAGATCTCGACGGGTTCGCTCGGTCACGGCGTGCCGATGGCCGTGGGCGTCGCCCTCGCCCTCAAGGCCAAGGGCAACGAGAACCACGTGTTCGTGCTCCTGGGTGACGGCGAAGCCAATGAGGGCAGCGTCTGGGAGAGCCTCCTCGCCGCCGGCTCGCTGGGCCTCGGCAACCTCACCGCGATCCTGATCAACAACCACACCAGCACGCCGACCTGGGCGACCTCGCGGCGAAGTTCGAGGCATTCGGTTGGTCGGCGCGGAACGGGCGCAGCAACGATCACGCGGCCCTCGCCTCCGCGCTCGTGCTTCGCGAGCCGGGTCGACCCGTCGGCGTGATCGTCGATTGGCGGCCGGAATGGTCGTGAAGAACGGCACGCCCCGCCCATCGACGGCCGGCGAGACGATGCGCCAGCGCTTCGGCGCCGTCGTGGACGAACTGACGGATGCCGACGAGCGACTCTTCGTCCTGCTCGCCGACATCAGCTCCGACTACTTCCGCGGCGCGGCCGAGCGGCACCCCGAGCGGGTTGTCGGCTTCGAAATCATGGAGCAGACCATCATGAGTGCGGCCGCCGGCGTCGCGCTCGAGGAATTCATCCCCGTCGTCCACTCGATCGCGCCGTTCATCGTCCATCGGCCCTTCGAGCAGCTCCGGGTCGACTTCGTCTACCAGCGCCTGGGCGTGAACGTCGTCAGCATCGGGGCGTCCTACGACTACGCCGAGGATGGCTACACGCACAACGCCCCCGATGACGTTCCGGTTCTCCGGGCGCTGACCGGCGTCGAGATCGTGGTCCCCGGGACGCCCGCGGAATTCGAGGCCCTGTTCCGCGCCGCCTACGCTGACGGCGCCCCCACCTACTTCCGGCTGAGCCAGCAGCAGAACACCGACGACCGCCCCGTTCGGTTCGGGCAGCTCGAGGTCGTGCGGCACTCGACGGGTGCACCGATCGTGATCGCGATGGGGCCCATGCTGGACCGTGCGCTGGCCGCGGCGGCTGATCTTGACGTGTCCGTGGCCTACTGCACGACGGCCGCCCCGTTCGATGCTGCCACGCTGCGCGACCTGGCCGGCCCTGAGCCGGCGGTGCTCCTCATCGAGCCGTGGCACGCTGGGGCACTGATCCCCGACGTCGTCGCCGCCCTGGCGCCGGGCCCACTCCGGGTCGATGCCGTGGGAGTGCCGCGCGGAGTCACGGTCGGCTACGGGAGCGCCGACGACCACGATCGAGCGTACGGCCTGACAACGGAAGGCATCGCCGAGCGGCTGCGCGCGTTCCTCCGGATATCGTGACGGAGGATCGGGCAGCGTCGTCGGCCCGCGAGCCGAAGGGCGAGGAACGAATCCCGAGGAGGACAGCCATGCGGCCGCTCGAAATCGGACTCGTGCTCCCAATGGGAGAGTCCTTCGTGGACGGGTCGACCGCTCGATGGACGGACATCCGCGAGTTGGCGGTCCGGGCCGAGGAGATCGGCTTCGACGTCGTCTGGATCGCGGACGAGTTGCTCTGGCGCTCGCCTGACGGCCCGACCCACGGCTGGTGGGAGCTCCTCGACGCGGGCTGACCGCCCGGCCGCGCCTTGCCGGCGCCCGTGGTCGTGGCGGTCGGGTCGCCCGTCGTCGGGCTCGCGCAGCCAGCAGATGGTCATGGGGAAACCTTCTCCCTGTTCCCGGCCTCAGGTGTGTGCGACCGTCAGGTCACGCCGATCATGACGGGACCGTCGGTCCGATCGTGAACCTCCACCGGAGCACCGTTGCACACGCCCGACCCTGCTCAGCGCCTTCTCGCCGGCCCTCCACTGGATGGCAATCCCGAGCGCCTCGACGCCCATCTCGCGAGGCTCGGCGCACTTCCGAGCGCTGACAACCACCTCGATCTCATCTCGAGCCTCGAGGCAAGCGGGTTGCTCGGCCGCGGCGGCGCCGGCTTCCCGGTCGGTCGCAAGTGGCGTGCCCTGGCCGAACGAAAGAGCGGCACGGCCGTCGTCCTGGTGAACGGTGCCGAGGGCGAGCCGGCCAGCGCCAAGGACCGGATCCTGATGACGCATCGGCCGCATCTCATGGTTGACGGGGCCAACCTGGCGGCGGAGGCCGTCGGCGCCGACGAGATCATCTTCTACGTCGGCCGGGAGCACGAGGCGGCCGTGGCTGCCATGAGCCGGGCCATCGACGAGCGCAGGGCCGAGGTCCGTCACGCAATGCGCCTGGTCACGGCCCCTGTCGGCTACGTCGCCGGCGAGGCGTCGGCCGCGGTCCACTACCTCAACAGCGGAGACGCCCGACCCACCACGACGCCCCCCCGGGTCTCGAGCAGCGGGGTGCACGGCCGCCCGACGCTCGTCCAGAACGTCGAGAGCCTGGCCTATGCGGCACTCATCGCCCGGTTCGGTGACCGCTGGTACAGATCGGCCGGCCGGCTCGAGTCGCGAGGCACGGCGCCTCATCACGGTCTCCGGCGTCACCCGCCGGCCGTGGGTCATGGAGATCGAGCTCGGAACGACGATCGGCGAGATCGCCGCCGCCGCCGGCACGCGGCCCCCCAGGTCCAGGCCGTGGTGCTGGGTGGCTACTTCGGGACGTGGGCCAGGGTCGGCCACGCCTGGCGTCTGCCGCTTGATCCCGATGTCATGAAGTCCAACGGACTGACCTTCGGCTGCGGGATCGTCGGGCTGCTACCCACGGAACTGTGTGGCGTGTCCGCGACCGCGGAGATCATGGCCTTCATGGCGACGGAGAGCGCCGGCCAGTGCGGCCCATGTGTGTTCGGTCTCCGGGCCATCGGCGACGCCACGCACAGGGTCGCGAACGGCGGCGCGGGTCGGGGCGAGCTCGGCGACATCGAGCGATGGGTCTCGCAGATCCCGGGGCGCGGCGCGTGCCGGCATCCGGACGGCGCGATGCAGCTGATGGCCAGCGCGCTGGAGGTCTTCGGCGACGAGTTCATCCACCATGCCCGGACGGGCCGCTGTTCCGTCACCGGGTCACGGGGCGAGGCGGCGTAGGGTGGACGCCCGGCTGCGCGTGGACTGGATCCGGTGCGACGGCTACGGCCTGTGCGGGGACTTCCTGCCCCGACGTGATCGAGCTCGATGAGTGGCGCTACCCGATCGTCGATCCGAGACCGATCGATGGTGGGCTGCTGCACGCAGCCCAGCGGGCGGTCGACTGCTGCCCGATGAAGGCCCTGATCCTCGAATCGGCTCTTTCGGAGCCGCGCCGGAGGCACTGAGAGCCGTCTTCAGCTCGACGACTTCCTGGCTCAGTTCCCTGACCCGGTGGGACATGATCTCGACGATCTGGAACGCGAGCGACGGATCCTCGTTGATGCGGCGAAGGAAGTTGCGCTTGTCCAACGTGAGCACGCGCGCCTGGCTCCTTGCCCGCACGGTGGCCGACCGGGGCTCGTGCTCGAAGATCGCCATCTCGCCCAGGATCTCGTTCCGTCCGGCGACGCGGAGGAGCGTCTCGGTGCCGTCCTCCTCGACGAGAATCTCGACCTCGCCATCCTGGATGACGAACATGCAGTCACCCTCATCGCCCTGGCGCACGATCACTTCGCCGGGCTCGTAGGCCCGGCCGAGGGCTCCGTTGCCTGTCACGTCACGACCTCCGTATGATCCCGCCGGCGGCCCGGGAGCAGGGCGCCCGGCAACGCGACCGCAAGCCGGGCGATGAGGCCCGGATTGACCATCCGCCGGAAGATGTCGCCGTACGGTGCGCTGCCCGAGAACATGTCCCACAGGATGCTGCTGAGAAGCTTCCGCTTGCCAGCCCCGTCCTGCTCTCGCACGGTGACCTTCAGGAGGAGCCGGCGAACGAAACGGAGACGCCGGGCAACACGGGTCATGATGAACGCCACTTCGCCGATCCGGTTGTCGCTCATGATCGATTGGCACACGGGAAGGTAGTGCCTCCGGAAGCGTCCTCCGAAACCCCTTCGAACATCGCGACCGGCCGCGGCCTTCGCGGTGCGGTACGCGCCGCCCAGCCCGTCCTTGTACAGGCGGCTGACCCCGCTGTCCCCGATGAGGACCAGCCGATCGGCGAAGGGATGGATCGCGCCGAGGATGTTGATCGCCGGAGCGCAGTGGCAGAAATCCGCCGGGGGGGTCCAGTCCGGCGGGAAACAGGCCGTCACCTCCCGGGAGGACGGAACCGGTCGACGAGCGGCTTGTCGATCTCCTTCCCGAGCATGACCACCGTCACGTACTCTCCCTTCGGGATCAGCGCCGCGAACTCCAGCCGGGGCAGGTTCGGAAGGAACACGTGCATGGCGCTGCCCATGCTGGTCCGGATCGCCTCCTCGCCGAGGAAGAACTCCCCGATGTAGGTCTTGGTCGTGCCGGGCGCCTTGTACGCCGGAAACAGCCCTTCGAACATCCGGAGCGCCGACGTGTTCACCCCGACGGCCCCCACGAGCAGGTCGTAGCCGCTCGTGGTCCCGTTTTCGTGGAAACCATCGGCTTGCCCGATTCCAGGCCGATCCCGGTGACGCGGTCGGGGACGATGAGCGCCCCCCGTCCCGAGGCCAGGGAGAGCAGGTGGCCGTCGAAGCTGTGCCAACGGGACCCTTCGACTCCGCGCGGGCCTCCGCCGCGGTGCACCGCGGCGATGTGCGTCCCCCGTTGCGGCGGTTCGATGCGCACCGTACCCACGTCCATGTGCATGACGTAGGAGTCGATGCCGCGCTGGACGATGGTGGGCGGCAGGTTGATTCCTTCGGAGGCCAGCCGCCGGACGAGGGTCTCGGAGAGGAGCCCGCCGCACATGTTGCAGCCGGCGGGGCCGGGAAGGTCGAAGTCCCGCGGTTCGTAGATGTCCACGGCCAGTTTCTTTCCGCTGCGGCCGGCCAGCTCGAGGAGGAAGTAGCTGAAGAGGGCGCCCGCGGGACCGCCGCCGATCACGGCGACGCGCGATCCGTCCATCAGGGAGAGGTTGCCCTCGCGATCTGTTTGGCTTCCCGGATCCATCGCGGTTTCAGGTGCCACGCGTGTCTCCCTCCAGGATCTGTAGGCGTCAGCATCCCGGCCACACAGCACCTCTGGGAAGTGACATTGGTCACGATTGCCCGCCCACCTCCCCCCACGCCCTGAGTGTCAGCCCGAGGGATCGGCTCCCGAGCCGAGTGCCGGCGCCGGGGCAACAGACCGGGCGGCCAGCGCCACGACCATCCTGCGGAAGATCACGCTGTGGATCGGAAGCAGGACGTACCAATAGGCGAATCCGGCGACCCCACGCGGCTCGAAGAAGGCGGTCTGGATCAGCGTGGAGCCTGTCGGGGTTTCCTCCACGTCGTACTGGAGCCAGGCGCGCCCGGGCACGCGCATTTCAGCGCGCAATCGGAGTTGCTCCGGGCGTTTGATCGCCTCGACGCGCCAGAAGTCGAGCGCGTCCCCGACGCGCAGGCGGAGGGCGTCCCGTCGTCCGAGCCGCATTCCGACTCCCCCCACTGCCCGGTCGGCGAGGCCGCGGATCCGCCACAGGACGTTCGCGAAGGGCCATCCGCCCGCGCCGCCGATCTGCTCCACCTGCGCGAAGACAACGTCCCTCGGAGCGCCGACCGCGTGCGACCGGCGGTCCACGAGCATCCCCTCACCAAGCTCGAGTG
>CAVQSY010000059.1:0-8931 GCA_963716025.1 uncultured Chloroflexia bacterium | reverse complement strand
TCGCGAAGACCAGGTACCGGTCCGCCTCGGGAGCGTTGGTGATCCAGATCTTGGTCCCGTGGAGTCGGTAGGCCGCCGCCTCGGAGGCCGGGGCCACACCAGCGGCCGCGGCCTCGGCAGACAGCTCAGTCCCGTCGGCGCCAAGCCGTACGGCGCGGGTGCTGAGGGCGGCTGCGTCCGATCCCGCATGGCCCTCGGTCAGGCAGAACGCGCCGAGGGCATCGCCGGACAGCATCGGCGTCAGCCAGTCGGCGTGCTGCTCCGGGGTCCCGAACGTGACGACCGGATACTGGCTCAGGATGTGCACGGAAAGCGTTACCGCGGAGGCCATCTCGGCAGCCCCGAGTTCCTCCATCACGAGCGCCCAGCCGAGATAGCTGAATCCAGCGCCGCCCACGGTCTCGGGTAGGGGCGCGGCCGTCAGGCCCAGGGCCCCCATCCGTCCGAACAGCGCCCGATCGAAACGTTCCTCTTCGTCCCGCCCGACCGCACCCGGGGCCACCTCGCGCTGGGCGAACTCCCTGGCCGTGTCCCGAAGGAGGCGATCCTCGTTCGTGAGGCCGCCTCTCCCGGTGCCCTCGACGTCGCCCGCCACGCGGTCAGGACCTCGGGTACGCATGGAACCCGCGACCGGTCTTCTGGCCCAGATGACCAGCCGCTACCAGATCCACAAGCACTCGTGGCGCCTTGAAGTGCTCCTGACCGAAACCGTCATACAGCACGTTCATCACGTTCAGGCAGACATCGAGGCCGATGAAGTCGGCCAGTTCGAGCGGTCCCATCGGATGATTGAGGCCAACCTTGGCACCCGTATCGATGTCATCGGCGGTGCCCGTCCCGTCCTCGAGCGCATGCATCGCCTCGGCAAGCAACGGCATGAGGATCCGATTCACGATGAACCCGGGCCGGTCGGCCGAGACGATCAGCTTCTTGCCCAGCGCGTCCGTCAGGCTGCGGATGGCCGCCTCGGTCTCGTCCGTGGTCGCCGCGCCCCGGATCAACTCGACCAGTGGCATGACCGGCACTGGACTGAAGAAGTGCATGCCCACGAACCGTTCACGGCGCGCCGGGCTGACCGCCGATGCGAGCGTATCGATCGAAATCGAACTCGTATTCGAGGCAAAGATCGTGTCCGGCGGAGCGATCCCATCGAGTTCGCGCCACAGCTTCTGCTTGATCGCGACGTCCTCGAATACTGCCTCGACGATGAGATCGGAATTGCGCGCGTCGGCCAGGTCAGAGGTCACCGCCACGCGGCCGATGATGTCGTCACGCGTGGTTGCGTCGAGCTTGCCCTTGGCGACGGCGCGGTCGAGGTTCCCGGCGATCCGATTCCGGCCCGCTTCGGCTCTGGCCTGGTCGGGCTCATACAGCGTCACGGACCGGCCGATGACGGCATGTACCTGTCCGATGCCGTGACCCATGAGCCCGGCGCCAGCCACAAATACGCGATCGATTCCCATGTCGGGAGTCTACCCTCGGTCCGCCTGCGTGGCGTGGCTCCTGGCTCGCGACAGCTCGGACGCGCCTCCAGGGCCCGCCGCCCGTCCGGGGACGTGTCCCGCTCTGGCGTCGGCGCCCCTGCCTACCCCTCGGCGCGGGTCGTTCTGGGCCTTTGGGCCCTGGCCAGTGGGCCTTTGGGCCCTGGCCAGTGGGCCCTTGGTCCCGGCCACTGGGCCCTGATCCCGGCCAGTGGGCCCTGGTCCCGGCCCTGGGCCCTTGGTCCCGGCCACTGGGCCCTTGGTCCCGGCCACTGGGCCCTTCGTCCCGGCCATATGCCAAGAAGGCTTACGAGACGGCAATTCGGTTGGCGCCGGAGCCGGAGAGCTCCTCCTCACGAGGTCCGGTGCCACTTGGAGTTCAATCATGCCTACCCCTGATATGCAGGTGATATCAAGGGCCCGCCAGGCTCTGTCTCGCAGAACGTGGTGACCGGTAAGCCTTCTTGGAATACGCCGGGCCATTGGAGCCCCTTGGGAGCTCGTGTCCGTCGGGAACCCGTGAACGGCGCCGACAGCACCTTGGCCTTTCGGTACCCCTACTCGCTACGAAGCGATGCGAGCAGCCGATCCACGGCCCCGAACGGGTCGAGTTCGTGATCTGCAACAAGTCGGAGTACGGATTCGGTGGCTTCGCGGCGCTCGGGCGCGTCCAGCGTCACGCGAATTCGGTCGGCGAGGATGGCCCAGACCTGCGCCTCGGCCCGGGCGAGTCGCGCCGCCGTACCTCGAACTCCACCGCCCACCTGGCGGTGTCGGTTCAGTGCGACCAGAAGCTCAGGGATCCCGTCCCCCGTGGTGGCGGTCGTAACGAGGACCTCGGGCTGCTTTGGCCGGGGACGCGGAGGTGCGGGTTCACGGGCCACGCCTCCACGGGCCACGCCTCCACGGGCCACGCCTCCACGGGCCACGCCTCCACGGGCCACGCCTCCACGGGCCACGCCTCCACGGGCCACGCCTCCACGGGCCACGCCTCCACGGGCCACGCCTCCACGGGCCCCGCCTGCGCCTGCGCCCTCGCCTGCGCCCTCGACCGCACCCGCGCCTACGCCTGCGCCCTCACCCGCGCCCTCGCCATCGCCTGCGCCCAGCCCGCGGCTGGCATTCTCTGGCCCATTGCCGTGGTGACGACTGTCCGCCGTCCCGACTCTCGCCACCGCCACCAGCATGGCCCGAAGCTGAGACGCCGTTCGCTGGGCGCCCGGGCGGTCACCCTTGTTCACGACGACGATGTCGGCGACCTCCAGCAGGCCCGCCTTGATCGCCTGGACCTCGTCGCCCATCTCGGGTGCCTCCAGGACCACGGTCGTGTCGGCGGCGGCCGCGACCTCGACTTCGCTCTGGCCCGTGCCGACCGTTTCGAGCAGGACCAGATCGAATCCGCAGGCGTCCATCACGGCGGCGGCGGCCGCGGACGTCGATGCGAGCCCGCCGGCATGACCGCGCGAGGCCATGGATCGAATGAAGACCTCGCGATCCGACGCATACGACTGCATCCGAACGCGATCGCCCAGCAACGCGCCGCCCGTGATAGGACTGGACGGATCGACCGCGACGACCGCCACCGACCGTCCCGCCGCCCGGACCTCCGCGATCAGCGCGGCGACCAGCGTCGACTTCCCGGCGCCGGGCGCGCCGGTGATACCCACGATGTGGGCCTTGCCGGCCAACGGGTACAGCGTCCGCAGGGCCGCCTCCGCGACCGGAGTCCGGTTCTCGACCGCGGTGAGGAGCCTGGCCAGCGCCCGCCGGTTCCCGGTTGTCGCCGCGTCCGTCAACTCGCGGGCACGTGCGGTCGGATCCGTCGCCACCCCGGGGCCCGTCATGTCCGCGGCTGCCGGCGACTCACCGGAGCCCGTCGCCGGCACGCCGTGCTGCCCACTCAGTCGCGGGCGCGAGCGTTCGCGCGCAGGAAATCGGCGACCTCGGAGATCGTCGTCCCAGGCCCGAAGATCCCGGACACTCCGATTTCTCGAAGTGCGGCGGCGTCATCGTCCGGAATGATCCCCCCGAGCACCACGAGGACGTCACTCAGGTCGGAGTCGGCGAGGAGCCCGCAGATGCGCGGGACGAGGGTCATATGGGCGCCGGACAGGATCGACAGGCCGACGACATCGACGTCCTCTTGGAGCGCGGCGGTCGCGACCATCTCGGGTGTCTGCCGGAGGCCCGTATAGACCACCTCGAACCCTTCGTCGCGCAGGCCGCGTGCAAGCACTTTGGCGCCACGGTCGTGGCCGTCGAGACCGGGCTTGGCGATGAGAACCTTGATCGGTCGATCGGTCATGGTGCGATTGTAGGCATGTGGCCGCCGGTCACGGCGCCGGCGAACGACGCTCGAGGTGGCTGAAGAACTCGGCCCGCGTCCGGTCGCGCGACCGGAACAGGCCCAGCACCGCCGAGGTCGTCATGACGGTGCCCGGCTTGCGGATGCCCCGCATCACGGCGCACAGGTGGTTGGCCTCGACGACGACACCGACCCCCTGCGGGTCGAGCCGAGCGTTCAGGAACTGGGCGATCTCCTGGGTCATCCGCTCCTGGATCTGGAGCCGCCGGGCAAACATCTCCACGATCCGGGGGATCTTGGATAGCCCGATGACGCGCCCGCGCGGAATGTATGCAACCGAGGCCGTGCCAAAGAACGGCAACAGATGGTGCTCGCATAGGGAGTAGAACGGGATGTCCTTGACCACGACCATTTCCGAGTAGTCGACATCGAAGATGGCGCCATTGACGAGCCGATCCGGATCGACGTGGTAACCGGCAGTCAGCTCGGTGTACATCCGATGGACGCGCCCGGGCGTACCTTCCAGGCCCTGACGGTCCGGATCTTCGCCCACCTCGACGAGAATTTCTCGCACGGCGGCTTCGACACCGCCGTCGGCCCTGCGCGCCCTGGGCTCGCCCGCGCCGTTGCCCTCGATCCCTGACTGAGGTCGCCCGGGCTCCTCGCCGATCTCGCTTTCGATCTCCTCGACGATGCGGCGGACGTATTCCGGCAACTCGGTTGGATTGGGCATGTGGGCGTACTCCCTCTGGTTGCCCGGATGGTACGTCGACGCGACGAACGGCGAACTACATCGAGCTTGACGCGGGGCGTGGACGCGAGGCGTTCGCCGTCAGGGCGCCCTGGTGAGTACCTGCGTCCAGACGATCTGGTAGGCGCCCCCGGCGCATGGGTCGGTGCCCGATCCGATGCCCTCACCACCGGCCGTCCCGACCACGACGCTGAGCATGTTTCCGTCGGGCGCGATCTTGACCACTCCGGCGCCGGCGACGGTCGGCGCGTCACACGTGCCGGCTCCAGCGTTGAACTGGGCGAAGTCGGCCATGCCGACCAGGGCGATCGTGCCGTCGTCCAGGACCTTGATGAGCGCAGGAAAGAAGTCCGTCATCGGCGCCTCGCAGCTCGTCGCCGAGCAGTTGCTGATCGGGGTCGGTCCGATTCGGCCGGCCGCGTTGACTGACGCGAACCCACCGTTCGCATGCGTTGCCTTCAGGTTGATCTTGGCCCCGGCGACCGTGATGACACCGCCGGCGTAGGTTCCCGTCGCGTAGTTCAGGTGCGCATCCTCGATGCTTGCGATCCAGTCGCCGGCCAGGCTGGAAAGATCGGTCGCGGGCGCGGCGCTCGGAGTCGGAAGACCGGGCGGGACAGTCGGACCGGGACCGTCAGTTGGGCCGGAGCTGGCGCTCGGAGCCGAGGCGCCCGCCGAGGTGGCCGGAGCGGGCGCGCCGCCACAGGCACCGAAGGCGAATATCGCACCCAGGACCAGTACGACGAGAGGCAGCTTCGGACCGGTCATCAGTTCCCCCTGATTGATGGTGGTCCCGCACCATAGCAGAACGGAACTGCGCCGAAACAAGGATCCGGATGCCCGCTACGATGCGCCGAAGGGCGAGCTGGCGCTTTAGGCATCAGGGCCCCTGGAGCCGACCTCGTCAAACCCGCGCGGCTCGTGAGCCCGGCCTTCGGCGCCGCGCAGCCACGCCCGGGCGTTCTCCCCCAGGGACGGTCGATGGTAGCCGCCCTCCTGGAGGATCACGAGTCTTCGGCCTAGGGCGGCCACGCGCTGCCCGATCTCGTGGTAGGCGGCCGTCGTCAACGAAAACGTGCCGATCGGATCGCGGACATAGGTATCGAAGCCGAGCGACACCACGATGACGTCGCCGCGCGTCTGGCCGATGGCGTCGATGGCTCGATCAACGGCGCCAAGGTAGACATCGTCGCCGGTTCCGGCCGGCAGCGGCTGGTTGAAGTTGGACCCGGCGCCGGGCCCTTCGCCCAATTCGTCGGCATATCCGAGGTAGAACGGGTACTGATATGCCGGATCCGCATGGATCGAGGCATAGAAGACGTCGCCGCGCCGCCAGAAGATCTGCTGCGTTCCGTTGCCGTGATGGACGTCGACGTCCAGGATGGCCACGGGCTCGCCGGTCGTGCGCGCGATGGACTCGGCCGCGATTGCGGCGTTGTTGAAGAAGCAGTAGCCGCCGGCCATGGCCCGGGCCGCGTGGTGGCCGGGCGGGCGGCACAGGCCGTAGACCGCGCGCTCTCCCCCATCGATGACGAGGTCGGCCGCCGTCAGGGCGACATCCACGGCCCCCAGCGCCGCCGGCCAGGTGCCCTCGACCAGCGGGTTGCTGCTATCGAGGCCGTACCAGCCCGTCCGCCCCCCGATGCCGACGGGCTCGCGGAGCCGAGCCAGGGCTTCATCACTCATCCCCTCGAACATGGCGCGCACCGGATACGTGTCGGCCACCAGGAAGGAGCGGTCGAGCTTCTGCGATCGGACGTCACCCCAGGCGGTCTCGACGAACCGGACGAGCCCCTCGTCGTGCACGGCGAGGATCGGGTCCAGCCCGTGGTCGGTCGGGCCCACCAGCTCGAATCCGCCATCGGCCAGCAGGGCAGCGCGAATGTTCTCGGCCCGTTCGGATACCTCGTTGGCGGGGATCGGAATCCCGAGGTAGGTCTCGTGGGTGACATCGTGGCTGAGGTGCGCGGACGAATAGACGACCTTCATGTGCCGCATGCTACCCGCTCGGGCGCGGGCACCGGCCGTGCGGCTAGGATGGAACCGCATGACGAAACGCGAACGTGGTTCTCATCGACACCAGGATGCGATGGCAGAAGGTTTTGCCGACCTCGTGAACCGCGCGATCGAGGGAATTCCATCGCCGTTCCGCGAGGCGATGTCCGAGGTTGCGATCGTCATCGACGACTGGCCTTCCGATGAGCAGCTCCTCGACAACGGGCTGTCGCTCGACGACGACCTGTATGGCCTGTACGAAGGCGTCCCGCGGACCGAGTTCCAGGCCGACTGGCTGATGGTGCCGAACCGGATCACGCTCTTCCGGGCGCCACTCCAGGAGGACTTTCCGGACGCGGACCAGCTGGCCGACGAAGTCCGGATCACGGTCATCCACGAACTGGCCCATCACATGGGGATCGACGACGATCGACTCGAGGAACTCGGGATCGGCTAGGAGGTCGAGCGTCGGGCGAGGCAATCAGGCGAGGGGCGTCGGGCGAGGCGGTCCGCGACGGGCCTGGTAATCCGGCCGGTGCTGCTCCGGGTCAGGTCAGGGGCCGCGCCGCGGCGAGCAACTCACCGATCCGCGAAACATCGACATTGCCGCCCGACAGCACGACCGCGACCGTCTCCCCGTCCCTGATCGGGATGCGTCCGGTGAGGGTCGCCGCGAGCGCCGCCGCGCCGGCCGGTTCCAGGACCTGCTTCATCCGCTCGATCGCGAAGCGGAATGCCCCGAGGATCAGGTCATCGTCGATGAGAATCACGTCCTCGACCAGGGCGCCGATCATGGCCAGCGGGATGGAGCCCGCGAACGGCGCGTTCAGCCCGTCCGCCACGCTGACCGGCGTGATCCGAACCGGCTCGCCAGCTGCCAGGCCCAGGCTGATCGCGTTGCTCCGGGTGGGTTCGACCCCGTAGACACGAGCGGACGGACGCAGGCCCTTGACCGCGGCGGCGACGCCGGAGATGAGTCCCCCGCCGCCGATGCCAACGACCACAACGTCGACATCCGGCAGGTCCTCGACGATCTCGACACCCACAGTTCCGTGGCCGGCGATGACGTGCGGGTCGTCAAACGGGTGGCAGAACACCAGGCCACCTTCGGCCTGGATTCGCTCCATCGCCGCCCACGTGGCGATGAACTCGTCCCCCTCGAGGACAACGCGCGCTCCGTACCCGGCGGCCGCCTCGGCCTTCGAGCGATTGGCGGCGGCCGGCATCACGACCGTCACCGGTACATCCAGGGCCGCTCCGGCGAACGCGTAGCCCTGAGCCGCATTGCCCGCTGAGACAGTGATGATGCCGCGCCTGCGCTCGTCCGGGGACAGGGTGGCGACCCGGGCCGTCATCCCGCGGGGCTTGAATGACCCGGTCTTCTGAAGGTGCTCCGCCTTCAGGTACAACCGATCCCCGGCCAGTCGGGAGCCGGTTGCGGCGGCCGCGACCCGTCCCGCGGCGAGCGAACTCAGCGTGGGCGTCCGATGGACGCGCTCGGCGACGATCGGCCGGACGGCTTGAATGTGGGCGAGATCAACCAGGTCGGCAGTGGGCATGGCGGGGAGGATACAGATTCGAGGCGGATGTGATGGGCATTACTTGCGTGGTTGCGCAAGCGCTGTAATACTGACGGAGACATGGCAGCAGCAATCACAACCACAACCGACGATGCGTATCAGCGCACGGCCATCATTGGTCGAGCCCTGGCGGATCCGAAGCGGCTGTGCGTGCTCGAATCTCTGGCGGGCGGCGAAGTATCGGTCAGCGATCTCTCGTCCCGCGTCGGGTGTCAGGTCCCGAACATGAGCCAGCACCTCGCCGTCCTTCGGTCGGCCGGTTTGGTAACCAGTCGGCGTGACGGCAGCACTGTCTACTACAGGCTCGCGGACCCGAGGGTCCTCGAGGCCTACCGCCTCATTCAGACGATCGCCCGCTGATGGCGACCGTGATGTACCCGCCGTGCGGGAGAAAGGATCACCGATGGCGCTGATGCACGCCACGGACGCCACGTTCGAGGAGCTCGTTCTCAAGGCCGACAAGCCCGTGATCGTCGACTTCTGGGCCGCCTGGTGCGGACCGTGTCGGATGGTTGCACCCGAGCTCGAGAAGTTGGCCGTGAAATACGAGGGATCGGTCGACGTGGTCAAGGTCGATGTGGACGCGAACCCCGCGACGCAGCGCGCGTTCAACATCATGAGCCTGCCAACCGTCGCGTTCTTCGCGCCGGGCAAGCAGCCCATGGGTGTCGTCGGCTTCCGACCCGCCGAGCAGCTCGAGGCCCAGTTCGGCCTCGAGGCCTACACGAAGGCTGCCACTCCGGAAGCCTGAGACGAGGGCCGAACGCGGCCAGAGACTGAGCGCTCCTCCACGGCAACGGCCCCGGTTCCGCCGGGGTC
>CAVQSY010000058.1:0-5738 GCA_963716025.1 uncultured Chloroflexia bacterium | reverse complement strand
TCTGCCGCGTGAGCGGGTTCACCCGCGCCACGGCGTCCAGGAAGTGCCGCAGGTGATCGCGGACGGTGGAAGCGGCGACACCGGTCGGAAAGAACGGCCAGACCAGCCACCCGCGGCCCCGGAGGCGACGCTCCGCGCGGATCTCGACGCGACTGCCACCGTCTTCCGGCGTCGCCCAGAGCTCCCACGTGCTCCCCGGCTTGAACAGGTTGGAGTCGACGACCGTCCCGCGCAGGGCGCGCGGATCGGACCAGTCGTAGCGCAGGCGCTCCCAGACATGGCCGATCGGCCACGGATTGCCCTCGGTCACCTCCGCGGTGCTCTCTCCCATCTCGTGCACCTCGAGGTGTTCGACATGCACGTCCGGCCACATCTCCGCTCGTCGGGAGGAGAAGTCGCGCGCCGCCCGCAGCACGACCTCCGGGGCCAGATCGCTGTGCTCGCTGACGCGGACGCTCGGCATGATCCCTTCGAACACTACTCCTACGACCCGAGCGGCCACATCCTCGAGATCATCACGGGCCCGTACGGGGACGAGCGCTGAGGCTCAGGCACGATCGAAGCCTGAGCGGCGCCCCGGCGTGATCCCGATCCCGTCAGGAAGCGAGGGCGTCAGTCTGCGGTGCGTAGAGGGGCGTGCTGAGGTAGCGCAGGCCGGAGTCGACGATGATCGTCACCACCGTGCTCCCCCGCCCGAGCCGCTCGGCGATGCGGAGCGCGGCGACGACGTTCGCCCCGGACGAGGTGCCGGCGAAGATCGCCTCCTCGGCGGCCAGCCGACGAGCCATGGCCATGGCATCGGCCGTGGAGACGAGCTCGATCTCGTCCACCTTGTCGGGCTCCCACAGCGGCGGCAGGAAGCCGATGCCCACGCCCTCGATCTTGTGGGACCCGGTCGGATGCCCGGACAGGACCGCCGACTCGGCCGGCTCCACCGCAACGATGCGGGTGTCCGGCCGGTGCTGCCGGAGGACATCACCGGCGCCGTGGATCGAGTGCGCCGTCCCGACCGAGTGCACGAAGGCGTCGACGGGCCCCTCGGCCTGGCGCACGATCTCCTCTCCGAGCGCGTGGTAGCCGCCAATCGCGTCGTGGTTGTTGAGCTGGTCGACCCACCAGTGGCCCGGCTGCTCCGAGATCCGGCCGGCCGTGGCGATCATCTCCTTGATGAGGGCCTCCGTGATCCGCTTCCGGTCTGACGGCACGTCGGTGATCCGTGCGCCGAAGGCCAGCATGGTGCGACGCTTCTCCTCCGAGAAGGCGTCGGAGAAGACGGCGTGCAGTCGGTACCCCAGCGCCGATGCCACGAGCGCCAGCGACACGCCGGTCGTGCCCGCCGTGTACTCGACCATCGTCCCCCCGGGCTCGAGCCGCCCATCGGCCGCCGCCGCCTCCACGGCCGCCTTGGCCATCCGGTCCTTCATGCTGCCGGTGGGGTTCGCCCACTCCAGCTTGGCCAGGATCCGGGCGGATCCGTCCGGCACGACGTGCCGCAGCTCGACCATCGGCGTGTTGCCGATGGCGTCGAGAATGGAAGGCGCGGGCATGCTTCTCCTCGAACCTTGCACCGGTGGGCTCCAAGAGTAGAGCCGGCACATTCTGGAGGGAATGACGCGGCTCACGAGCCCGATTTCAACCCGCGTCGTGCGACGCCGCGGACCCGGTGTCTGGGCTGTCAGGGGCCGGCAGTGATCGCGCACCGCGCATCCAGGGTTGCGAGTGCGACGACGGCATCCTCCTGGGCGTCGAACCAGGCCACCAGTGCCTCCTCGACTTGGAGCACCCACTCGCCTTCGTCGGCAATCGGGCCTGTCAGCGCGGCGCCGAGGTCCTCCAGAAGCGTCAGCTCCATCATTCGGGCCTCCCACGCCTCGCCCAGACAGCCCGAGGAAGGATGAGCGAGCATCCATCCCCGCTCCACGCGCGCCCGCTCCGCCATGTCCCGACCGACCGCCTGGAGCTCCTCGGCCGATGTCGCGCTCGCGATCGGATCTGCCAGCGAGCTCAGCTCGGGTCGGACGGTTCGATCGCGGTTGAGCAGCGCGAGGGCCAACGCTCGTTCCGACGGCTGGGCGGGCGATGAAGCCGAGCCCTGGGGAACCGCCGCCGCCCCTCGCACGAGCGGCGTGACGGCGGCCGAGGCGCCGAGCAGCACCGCCGCGATCGCCACGCCTGCGCCGGCGCCCAGCAGCGCGTGACGCAGGGGAGGACGCTCGCCCACCGATGGGACCCGCCGCTCGTCGCGTGCCCGCGCACGGGCCGACACCACCCCGGCCACGAGCCAGGCGGCGAACGGCGGCGCGAACAGGGTGTACGCGACGATCCCCGTCCCGTCGTCCGGCGAGGCGAAGCCGGCGGCCAGGCCCACGAACAGCAGCGTGAGCGCTCCGGCCCGGAGACCCACGGCCTGGAGCACGCGCGCCGACCGATCGGGCGAGGCGCGGTTCATCTCCTCGGAGTCCAGCGTCAGCTCGTACAGCAGCGGGAAGACGAGGGCGACGTAGAAGAGCGGCAGGCTCCATCCGGGCAGGATCAGCGTGGCCCCCCGGGTCATGGTCGTGACCACGACGAGCACCAGCCCCAGTGCCCAGGGGTCGGCGCGCGGACCGCGACCCCGCCACCACCCCACGGCGAGCACGGCAACCATGAGCGTGACCGCGGTGTCGAGGGTCGCCAGCTCCACGGTCCCGATGGCATCGGTCCCGGCCGGTGCGTCACCGAAGACCAGGAAGCGGACGGCATTCGCGGCACGCGGAAGTGCCCAGACGCCAACCGCGAGCAGGAAGAGCGCGATCGGGATGGCACGACGTCGGCGCAGCAGGACGGCACCGATCACGAGCGCGGCCAGGACGGTTCCGATCTGCGCGACCAGGATCCAGCCGGCGAAGGCGTCCTGCAGGCAGAGGAGCGCGTACGCCGGACCCCCGTCCGCCCATGCCGTCCCGCAGCGCTCCAGTCCGGGCATCGGGCTCGGGGCCGGCAGCGGCAGTCCATCGGCCACCTGGACCAGCAGTCCAAGCCCGCCCATGAGGAGCGACCAGCTCGCGAAGCCCACCGCCACGAAGAGGGCCGCCCGGCGGAATCCGAGACGGGAGATGCGGCGCCGATGCGGGTGTGCCAGCCACCAGCCCGCGATGGCCACCAGCGCCAGCGCGATCCCCCAGCCGATCGGCCCGTCCTGCATGCTCTCGCGCCATTCAGGGCTCCACCCGCCGAGGGCGGTCGGGAGCACGCCGGCGTACCCGGCCGCCAGCCACGCGAGCTTGGCCGTCAGCAGGAGCCACAGGATCCATGGGCGCAGTGCGATCCCGTCGGCGGCGCGCTGCCCGACCGGCCCGCCGCTCGCATGGGCCCAGGTGGCGGCCTGCCAGATGGCGAACGGGGCGAGGAGGAACGCGGCGCTCTGCGCCACCGCGCGCAGCGCCGGGGCGAGGCCCGCCTGTGCCGAGACGACGGCCGGGAAGTCGGGCGCGCCGATGAGGGCATCGAGCGCCACGGGGGCCGAGACGGTCCCCAGGAGCAGGTAGACGGCGCCCACCACCAGCGCCGGGGTGGCCGCCACGGCCGCGACCCCGCCCGGACGCCGACGAGCCCAACGGATCGGCACGATCGCCACCGCGGCCGCGAGGATGAGGGCCGCACCGCCCGCCACCGCCGTCATCACCGACGTGAGGGACGACGCCTCGATGACGCCCTCCAGCACGCGGATCTGGCCGACGCTCGAGATGGTGGCGCCGGCGAGCGCGGCATCGACGAGCGCCACGACCGCGAGCGTGACGCGCGGGGCTCGCGCACCCGGCAGTCCGGCCGCGAACGCGAGCGAGGCGGCAGCGACGGCAATGCCGAGGAGGAGCGCCACGAACAGGACCTGCGGCAGCGCCTGCGGCTCCGGTTCGGCGAGCGCACCGCCCGGAACGTCGACGGTCCCGCCCGGGAGCCCCACGCCGGCCCCGAGTGCCACGATGAGCGCCGCCGAGCCCAGGGCCACCGCGACCGACAGGATCACGAGGATCCGGACGGCCCGGGGCAGCCCGCGGGTCGAGAACCGACCCTCGCGCCACTCTCCACGCAGCCAGCGACGGCTCCTCGCCATCGGGACCAGGGCCCAGCGCGGTAGCCGGCCGGCCCGCTGGTTCTCGCCGGCCGCCACCTCGGGCGCCGTCTCGTCGGGTCCGTGCGGTTCTGCCATGCGACTCAGCCCGTCCGGCGCCCGGGCATCCTCACGCGTCGCCGAGCGCCAGGCACAGGGCCCCTGCCCCATCGGGCGGGCACAGGCTGAACCCGACCACGAACAGGTAGTTGGCGAGCGGGTTCCAGGCCGGGTCGCTGAGATCGGCGGCGGGGGGCACGCCGGCCTCGAGCACACTCACCAGGGCGGCCTCGCCGGTCGTGGCAACGTGGACGAACAGGATGCCGTGCTGCGGAACGCCGGCCTGGTCGACGTACTGGTAGCCCTGCGCGGCCCCCGTCCCGCCGACGATCCCCCCGGTCCCGTCACCGGTCTCGATCTCCATGGGCGCGCCGACCTGGGTCACGTTCGGGCCGAGCCAGCCGCTGAAGACGGTCGGCAGGTAGGCGACCGCGTTGGTTCCGGCATCCGGCGGGCTGTACGGAGCCACATAGGCCGTCCGATCCCGCAGGGTCGCGACCAGGACGCCCCCGTCGGCCTCACGGACCTCGGCCGCCGGCGGTGGCAGCCACCGGTACTCCCCGAGCGGGAGCGTGCCACGGTCGGTCCACTCCTCGTAGTCGCGACAGTAGGCACCCTCACCCAGCATGCCGTCGAGGAACGCCTTCGAGCGCCAGGACGGCGCGCCGTGCACGCCCGAGGTGAACCACTCGCTGGCGCGGTAGTCGTCGTCACCCAACCAGAAGATCGTCGCGCCGGCGTAGCGAAGATCGGCCTCGCCGGGCTGGGGCTGCATGGCGTCGCCGAAGAACATGCCGGCCAGGCAGTCGGCCTGCAGCTCGGCCCGCACGCTGACCGCCGGCAGACCGATGATCGACTGGATGTGATGGCCGTACTCGTGGGCGAGCAGGACGGTCGGCGCGGCGACCCCCGTCGCGCGATAGAGCGTGCGCAGGAAGTTGTCGTCGTAGTAGATGTGGTTGTCGGCGGAGCAGTACCACGCGTTTTCGGTGGACAGGAGCCCGCAGCCCGACGGCTGCGCCGCGCCCTCGTAGGAAGAGACGCCCGATGCCGGCTCGTAGAGCGCACCGATGGCGACCTTCGCCAGTGCCTCCGGCCAGTACGCCGCCAATCTGCCGGAGCTCCCATCGGCTCCGACCAGGTCGACCATGAGGGCGTCGTAGCCGGCCTGCTCCTCCGGCGTCAGCTCGACGCGCGGGAAGTTGGGATAGGCCCCCTCGCCCGCGTCGGTCCCGCCGCCAGTGTCGACCGGATCCTCACAACCGGCGCACAGCACGGCGATCGCCAGCAGGATGGGCAGCCAGCGGGGGGCCACGCCGCGGGGACCTGTCATGCGAGGCGCTGGGAGTTCCTACGCCACATGAGTGCGCATCCGGCCGGCAGCCCCAAGTCCGATGAGCGCGCTGAGCGCCAGCAAGACGAGATCCAGCAGCCTTCCCTCCAGGTGGTGGAGTCAATCGCCGTCGTCAGCGCGTCATCGTCTGTCGCGGCATGCAGAGCCTACCCAAGGCTGTCAACCGGGAGGCCGTGGCGGATGCTCCAATGCATCGTCCCGATACGGGTGGCAGCCCACTTGTCGCCTCCGGCA
>CAVQSY010000057.1:0-3637 GCA_963716025.1 uncultured Chloroflexia bacterium | reverse complement strand
CAATGGCCATGTGAAAGTCCCCATCCGTGGCCATGGGAAGTCCCCACTCCCGGAGGTGTCTCAGGGCTTCGTCCGGTGACCACCTCCCCGTGATCGTGCCTCTCGCATCCGGAAGCTCTCGCCCTCGGTGACGACCACCACCGCGTGATGCAGCAGCCGGTCCAGCAGCGACACCGCGGTGGTGTGCTCGGGCAGGAACCGGCCCCAGCTCTCGAACGGCCAATGCGAGGCGAGCCCCAGGCTGCGGCGTTCGTAGGCGGCCGCCACGAACCGGAACAGCAGCTGCGTCCCGACATCGTCAAGGGGCGCGAAGCCAAGCTCGTCCACGATGACCAGGTCATGCCGCAGGAGGCCCTCGATGACCCGGCCCACGGAGTTGTCGGCGAGGCCCCGGTAGAGGGTCTCCACCAGGTCGGTGGCCGTGAGGTAGCGGACCCGGCAGCCGGCCTCGACCGCGGCCAGGCCGAGCGCCACGAGCAGGTGCGACTTGCCGGTCCCCGCGGGACCCACCAGCACCAGGTTCTCCTTCGCCGCGATCCACTCCAGACTCGTGAGGTAGTCGAAGGTGGCCCGGGGCACGGAGCTCGACGCGACCGCGAAGTCGTCGAGGCGCTTGGCGACCGGGAAGCCCGCGGCCCGCAGGCGGGCCCGGGCGTTGGACGCGTCCCGGGCGGCGAGCTCGGCATCGAGCAGGGTCCGCAGCAGCTCCTCGGGCGGCCAACGCTGGGTCCTCGCGGTCTGCATCACCTCGGGCGCCAGGCGCCGGACCGCCGAGAGCTTGAGCCGCCGCAGGGCCGCCTCGAGATCGGCCGCCAGCGGCGCGACAGCCGCGGTCATCGTCCCGGCTCGATGGCATAGGCCGCGAGGTCGCGGACGGGTACCGCCGGCAGACCGACGTCGAGCCGCCCACCGACCGGCGCCGGCACCTGGACGCCCGGACCCGCCGCGAGGATGGACCGGACATCCGCCGCCCGGAAGCGCCGGAAGGCGAGTGCCCGCTCGAGGGCCCCGAGGAGGGCGACCCTGCCATGGGCCCGCTCGAGGTCGGTGATGAGCCCGAGCTCCGTGGGCAGCTTCGTGGCGCCATCGGCCGCGGCGGCCCGCAGGAACGCCTCGGCCACCGGTCCGAGCGCCAGGAAGGCATGCTCCGCGGGTGTCCGCGGCCGCACGGCCCGGACCGGCCTGCGCGCCGGGCGGTCGTAGTGCTCGTCGGACAGGCTCAACTCGCCCGGTCCCACGAGCGGGTGGCGGGCGATCTCCATCCCGGCATGACGGATGGCCAGCTCGGGTCCGTCGACGATGACCTCCACCCGCCTGCCGATCACGGTCCCGGGCACGCTGTAGCGGGCGGAGCCGAAGCGGACCGTCCGGAGGCGGTCGACGGTCCGGACGTGGACGGGTCCGATGACCGGGCGCAGCGAGGGCAGCGGGCGCAGGTGCTGCCGCTCGAGTCCCAGGCGCTCGGCCGGGATGGCGCTGGTCTCGCTGTGGAGCCGGCCGTTCACCTCGTCGCACCAGGCGATCGCTGCCCTGTTCGCGGAGGCGATGTCGGTGAAGGGGCCGCAGCCGATGACCAGGTCCCGCTTGGCATAGCCCACGAGGTTCTCGACGACCCCTTTCGACTCAGGGTCCGCCGCCTCGCAGAAGTCGGGCCGGAAGCCGTGGTGGCGGGCGAATGCCACGTAGCCCGGTGCGGGCACCACCACGTTGGCGACCACGCCGCCCTTGAGGCAGCCCATGCGATCGGCGAGCACCACGGCGGGCACGCCACCGAGTGCCTCGAAGCACTCCGCGAGCAGGCGCAGCGTGGTCGCCTGGTCCTCCCGCTCGGCGAACCGGACGAAGCGCACCCGGCTCCAGGCGAGCACGGCGCAGAACACGTGCAGGCCGTCGATGACACCCCAGTCGATGGCCAGGTGCTCGCCGATGACCGGCTGCCAGGGGCGATAGGTGCGGCGGGTCCGGTGGTGCTCCGCCTTCGCCTCGGCCACCGCACGCCGGAGGGTCCGGCCCGAGCCCTTGTAGCCCTCGGCCTTCAGCAGGGGCATCAGGCGCTTGGCGCTGATGCGGCCATCGGTCGCCTTCACCTTCACGGTGATCAGGTTCACGAACCGGTCCGTCGCCTTCGGTCGGAGCGGTCGCTCGGGCGCTGCTCCGTCCCGGCGCTCGACCACCCGCCGGACGGTCTTGTGGGTGGTGCCGCACAGAGCCGCGGCAGCCCGGTAGCTGCCCAGCTCCTGGTATGCGGTGAGGATGTCCAACTGGTCCCTCGCTGTCTTCATGATGGATGTCCCTCGGGATCGCATGCGGTGATCTGAACACCACCACTGTGCGACCCCGGGGCTCACCCGGGCTCGGAGGATCAGGTCGGGAGTGGGGACTTCTTCGTGGCCATCACTGGGGACTTTGCCATGGCCACGGGCACTCGACCGCGCGATCGTCGCTTGGCTCACCACCGTCACTGCCGACGGCCAGCCCCAGACCTCACCCGTCTGGTTCCTGTGGCAGGACGGTCGATTTGTCGTCTATTCCCTGGCCGGCGCGCCGCGCGTGCGCAACCTCCGCGGCAACACGCGGGTCGCGCTCAACCTCGATGGCGACGGGCAGGGCGGCGCCATCGTCAGCTTCGAGGGGACGGCCATCCTCGATGACCCTGGGCCAGCGTCGACCGCGCTGCCCGACTACCAGGCGAAGTACCTGCCGCTCATCACCGAGTACGGCTGGACGGCGGAGAGCTTCGCCCGCGACTACCCGCAGCGGATCGTCATCACGCCCACGCGGCTGCGCGCCTACTGAGTCCTCCGTTCCCGTCCGGCGTCCACAAGTACATGACGCTTTCTGGCATGTTCTCCCGGTAGGCTCGTGCCATCGGTCAAGGATGCCCGTCCGAGCGGCGGGCACGCAGCGGGAGACCATCGGGATGCTGATCCATGAGTTGACGATCGCCGTGCAGCGGGACCGCGAGCGACAGGTGCACACGGCTCTCATCGCCCGCCGCCACCTCGGCCAGGCGCGCCTGCCGCTCCTCGCAGCCTGCTCGACCGGCTGCGGACCGTCGGACGGCGAGCCACAGCGCCGGTGCCGCCCGCCGGGAGCCGGCGCTCGTCGCGCATCGATCCCGCGTCGGTCTGAGGGCCGACCGGACCTCGCGGCCCTCAAGTCCCGATGGGGCGGGGTGTGTCCGCGTACCGCGCGAGGACCGACCGGGCTGCGTCCATCAGCTGGTCGCGCAGTTCCGGCGGCCCGAGGACCTCCGCCCCGTCACCCAGCCGGAGCAGGCGCCGCGGCGCTTCGTCAGGCCAGTCCAGACGGACGCGCAGGTGCCACCAGCCATCTGGGTCCGACGCCTCCAGTCGCTGCGCACCACTCCAGGCACCCTCGCCGAGGGCGTCGCGAAGGACGTCCAGCCACCGTGGGTCGACGCGCAGCCGCACCTCCAGCCGAGGCACCGACGCCTCGTACGCGGCGGTCGACTCCGTCCAGAACGCGGCCAGGTCGAACGCCTCCGGCCGGGCGAACCGGAGCTCGGCACGTCGGACGCTGCGGACCCGTGAGACGCGATACGTGCGAATTTGCTCGTCTGCGATCGCCACGAGGTACCAGACACCGCCCTTGAGCACGAGCCCCAGGGGCGCTG
>CAVQSY010000056.1:0-6986 GCA_963716025.1 uncultured Chloroflexia bacterium | reverse complement strand
TCGTAACTGTTGGCGGGATGGTAGCACCCGGACGTGCCGGAAGTTGCGAAATGGCTACGAGCTGCCGGGCACTCTCGTGCCCGGCCAGCCCTGATCAGCGCACAGATCTTGCCTGGGCGTCGCTACAGTCGGCCGGCGGCCGCCTTGGCAATCGCCTTCATGAACTCCACGTTCTGCGCCTCGACCGCCTCGTCAGCGTAGACGCCGACCGAGACGAGCACGTCTCCCTTCTGGAAGATCAGGAGCCCCTGGCCAGGGACGAAGGCCGCCTTGTCGCCGATCCCTGGGACCGTAGAGGCACCGTCATCCGTTGCGTATGAGTCGTAGACATACGGCGGCACCGGCGTCATCAGGACCCAGGCGGCCAACGGGGCGTCATCACTCTGGACGTCACAGGTGTCCGGCGGGCCCTCGATGACCTCGGTGGTGATCGCCGTCAGCCCGAAGATCCGCTCGAGCTCTGCGACGGTGACGAGGTCGCAGACCGCAGGCACGATGCCCCCGGCGTTCCCTGGGCCTGGGTCAGCCGAGACCTCGCTCGAAGGTTCGGCGCTTGAGGTGCTTGCAGTCTCCCCGGGCGCGGTCGGCTGCCCGCCGCCGCCAGGGGCCGTCGCCGCGGCACTTCCTCCACAACCGACGACAACAAGCATGGCCAGGAAGGCCGGGGCGACGGAACGAACTCGGAGTCGCATGCTGGGAATCTCCCCTTCGTGCCAGGGCTGAACTCAGGCTGCGCTGAGTTGCTGCCACCAGACTCGGGGAATTCCCCCACGCGGTCATCGTCCAGTTGCGCCACACACGGAGGTCGTGCTACCGATCTCGCCCCGCCCGGTGATGCGCCGGGAGTCAGCAGGCGTCGAGGGCTGCTCGCAGGTCTTCGATGAGATCGACGACGGCTTCGATGCCCACGGACAAGCGCACGAGATCATCTGCAACCTGCAGCGGCGAGCCCGCCACCGACAGATGGGTCATCTGGGCCGGGACCTCGATCAGCGACTCGACCCCGCCGAGAGACTCCGCGAGCGTGAAGACCCGGGTCCCTTCGGCGATCGCGACCGCACGTTCCGGGCCCGTCCGGCCGTGGCGGCCTCCTGCGGCCGGGATGAACGAGACCATCCCGCCGGGGCCCCGCATCTGACCGGCCGCGACGGTGGCTCCCGGATGCGCATGACGCCCGTCGCTGAGGCCCGGGTAGTAGACGGTCGCGACGTCATCCCGGGCGGCAAGGAACGCGGCAACTTGCTGGGCGTTCGCGACGTGTCGATCCACGCGCAGAGGCAGGGTCCGGAGTCCTCGCAGGACCAGGAAGCAATCGAACGGGCCGGGAACGCCGCCCATGGCGTTCTGGAGGAAGCGGAGCCGCTCGGCGATGGCCGCGTCGCGCGTCACCGCGACTCCGAGGACGGTGTCGCTGTGCCCGGCGAGGTACTTCGTGGCCGAGTGGAAGACGATGTCGGCCCCGAGGTCGAGCGGCCGCTGGAGCGCGGGCGAGGCGAAGGTGTTGTCGACGACGAGCAGCGGGCGGTCCGGCGCGTCCGCAAACCGCTCACGGATCGCACGGGCGGCCGCGGCGATGTCCACGATCTTCAGGAGCGGGTTCGTGGGTGTCTCGAACCAGACCAGGCGCGTCCGCTCGGTCAGCGCCTCCCAGAGCGCCTCGGGGTGGCCTGCCAGATCCACGTAACGAGCGTCGACGCCGCTCGCGCGGCGAACCTGCTCGAGGTAGCGATACGTGCCGCCATATACGTCGTCGCCGACCACGATCTCCGAACGGGATGGCGCCAGCTCGGCGATGGCCGCCGTCGCGGCGGACCCGGACGCGAAGGCGATCCCCTCCCCGCCCCCCTCGAGCGCCGCGACTGCACGCTGGAGGCGGTCCCGCGTCGGATTGACGGAGCGTGCGTAGTCGTAGCCACCCCGCGGGCGATTCACTCCGTCCTGGGCAAACGTGCTCGTCTGATAGATAGGCGGAGCGACGGCGCCGGTAGCCTCGTCCGGCTCGGCTCCGGCATGAACCGCGAGCGTTTCGAAGGCCAGGTCGGGGCGGAGATCGTCGGAGCGCATCCGCGGCATCATCGCAGACTACTTCGACCTCCAGGGCGGCGTGGACACGGACGACTACGTCCGGGCGCTCTCCGCGCCCCACCCGATCCTGTCGGGCTGGGTCACCAAGCGCCAGCTGGGCACGGCGATCCTCATTGCGAACGCGATCGACCTCGCGATAATGCTGTTCCTCGTTTCGCAGCGCGGCCCGCTCGTCGCGGCCTTTGCGCTCGGCGGGTTGTTCGTGTCGGTCTTCTACGTGGCCCCGCCGATCCGGCTCAAGCACATCGGCCTCGGCGAGCCCGGCGTGTTCATCGTGTGGGGACCGCTGATGGTCGTCGGCACGTTCTTCATTGCGACCGGCGAGATCCCGGGCTGGACCTGGGTCGCCTCGCTCCCCTACGCGATCCTCGTCACGACCGTGCTCTTCGGAAAGCACATCGACAAGATCGAGGCCGACACGAAGAAGGGCGTCCGCACGATGCCGGTGCTCCTCGGGGAGAGGCTCGCCCGTCAAGTCGCGCAGGTCCTGATGATCGCCTTCTACCCGATCGTCATCGCGGCCGTCGTCGTCGGCTGGATCGGGCCTTGGGTCGCCCGGTGGTGCTGGGTATCCCCCGCCTCATGACGACGCTCAAGACCTACTCGAGCCCGCGACCTGAGTCGCCGCCGCACAGCTACGTCGGCTGGCCGCTCTGGTTCGTCGGCGCGTCGTTCGTCCACACTCGGCGGGCCGGTGGTCTCCTCGTCCTGGGCCTGCTGCTCAACGCGTTCCTGCCGGTGCACCTGCCCTGGCTGTAGTCCGCTCGGGCACCCGTCAATAGCGCGAACCGCCAGGCTTGCCGAGGGCACGCCCGCCGTCATCGTTCAGTTGCGTCAGGAACCCCTGCCGTCCACCATGGCGCCATGGACAGCAAACTGGCTGACTGTCGCCGAGGATGCCGACCACGTCCCGCGGCCGGCAACGGCCAAGCCGACCTGCTCAGTTGAACGACAAGCAGTCCGTGAGGCACGCGCCGCTCCTCGTGCTGGAAGGCCCGGCCGGCATCGCTGATCGCGAAGCGGCTCGCCTTCGAATGAAGGGTTACGAAGTGGTGGCGGGCTTCCGGACGATGGTCTCCCGCAGTCGACCGGTGGTTCGGGTTGGCATCGTGGCCAGTCCCTCTGATGCGGCCGATGCGCTGCTCGCCGCGATTGATGGGGCGGGCCTGGTCCTCGAAGCAACAGCAGATCAGGGAGTGATCGGCCGTCTGGTGGACGATCTACGGCGGCTCGGCCCGGTCGAGCACCGTGTCGGAGAGCACGATGCGGTCCCCGACCTCGACCCCGATGCCCGAGCCATCCTGGGCCTCCTCGCGGAGGGCCACTCCCTCGGAGAGGCAGCGAACGTGCTGGGGCTCGCGCGCCGTACGGCGGACCGCCGACTCGCCGCTGCGCGGCGAGCACTTGGCGTCGATCGGACGACGGAGGCCATCGCACGTGCCTGGCGCCTCGGCTGGTTCGCGCCGGGCGGCGGTCGCGGCAGGACGGACTAGCAATGCCGTCGCACGGCACATCGCAGGACCGCGTCGTCGGCCTCGCCGGGCGCTAGAGTGAGCATGGTTGAGGCTGGCCGACTGATCGGACGCGAGGAGCCACACGCGCGGCTTATAGAAGCCATGCGCGTCGACCACGCCATCGCCCTGGTTGGTGAGGCAGGCATCGGCAAGACGACATTGATCCGGGCAGCCGCTGCGGCGACTGGTCGGAAGCTCCACGAGGGAGGAGGATTCGCAACCCTGAGCTGGAGGCCGTACTACGCCCTCGAACGGGCGACTGGCCGGTCGCTGTCCGGAGAGCCGAGACAGACCGCGGCGACGGTCGAGCAAGTCGTCGGTCCGGACGTGTTGTTCGTCGATGATCTGCAGTGGACGGACACGGGAACGCAGGCCGTCCTCGAGTTTCTGGCGGGGCGTATCGACATCGTTACGGCCGTGCGTAGCGGCGATCCTGGCGCTGCATCGGCGCTCGCAATGCTGTCGAGAGCCCGGTGTGAGGTTCTCACAATCCATGGGCTCGACCAGGCATCTGCATCCGCTGTTGCTCGCCGCGCGCAGCCTGACCTGTCCGATCTCGCGGTCAGCCGGATCGTGGATCATGCCGGTGGCAACCCCCTGCTCATCGAAGAACTCGCGCACCACGGCCGCGGGTCGCCCTCCCTGGCTCGAGCCCTGCTTCGACAGCTCGACGACCTCGACGTCGACGAGCGTCAGGCGGTGGAGTTCCTGGCGGTGGCCGGGAGACCGCTCCCGCACAAGACGATCGGACCGGCTGGGGCTCGGCTCATCGAGCTGGGTCTTGCTCGCGAGGACGGCGATCGAGTCACCACCCGCCACGCGCTCATCGCCGAAGCAGTCGTCGACGGACTCGAGGAGGACGCCAAGCGAGAACACCATCGCCGGTTGGCCGGGATCCTGACCGACCCAGCCGAGCAGGCACGCCACCTTGCCGCCAGCGGAGATGGACGAGGGGCCGCCAGGGTCGCACTCGCTGGCCTCGAGGCAACGACCGAACCTCGCGCCCGCGCGGCACTGCTGGCGGTGGCCGCGGAATCCAGCGACGGTCCCGAGGGGCCAGACCTTCGGGTTCGGGCAGCGCAGGCGCTTTGGTCGATCGGTGCTCCTGCCGGGGCGATCCGACTGCTGTCGGACCCGATCGCGGGGCCCGAGGAGCTTCAGGCATTGAGATCGTCGATCCTCGCGACATCACTCGAGGAGGACGGGCGCCCGGAGGAAGCGTGGGCGGAGATCGAACACGGGCGGACGCTGCGCCCGGACCCTTCGAGTGAGGGAGCCATCGAGCTGGCGATCACCGAAATCGACCGCCCTCGTGAACACCTACGCTCGACTGGTGGATGCAGCCGGGCTACTCGAGTGCGTAGCGCAGAACGCAGGGCCTGAAGGCCGTGGCTACCGACTCAGGGGCCAACTGGAGGCACTCCGTCTGTACTCCGGGATCACGGATCAGACCAGCGCCCTCGAAGCGGCGTGGTCCGAGAGTCTCGCGGCTGGCGAGGGCGGCCCGGCAGCCGGCATCGCGATGGATCTCCACTACAACCTCCTCGCTCTTCGAGGCGCGGCCGCCGCCAGGGACTTCGCCTTCACGGCAGCCGATCGGCTGGCGGACCTCGGGTTCGAGACGCGATCGGCCGAGCTGCGAGCCGAAGCCGCCCAGGCGACGATCTTCGCCGGCGACCTTGAGGGGGCTGTACTCGACGCGGATCGGATGCTCGAAACGCCCCTCGGGCGACGGTCTGTCCAGCGCCTCATGTACAACCGTGGTCTGGCGCTCGCCCTGTTGGGTCGTTTCGCGGACGCTGAGCGGACGTTCGTCGAAGTCGAGGCGAGTGCCACGGACGACTTCGATGGACGCGGATCGGTCCTGTGGTGCTGGGCTGAGTCATCGTTCTGGAGCGGACTCTCCGCTCGGGCACGCGAGCAAGCCGATGCCGCCCTCACACTGCCTGCGTTCAACGATGCGGAATACGTCCTTCCCGCGCTGACCCGGGCTTGGGCCGAAGTTGATCTTGGCCGACCGCCGTCGCCACTTCCCGAAGGCGCGACCTTCCGTTTTCACGAAGGGGCCGTCGCGGAGTTCCAGGGTCTCGCGGCAATCGCAGCCGCCGATCAGGGTCGGGCGGTCGCCGCCTTCGACGAGGCGGCCGCGGCGTGGCAGGACTTCCATGCGCCGCGGGAGCTCCTGTGTATCTGGGCGGCTGGAGAGGCGGCTCGCCGGTCCGGCCGAACCGCCGATGCGATCGACCGCCTCACGAGGGCGTTGCGCGGGGCGATGGCGATCGGGTTCGAGCCGCTGGCCGCGCGCGCGCGCCGGTCACTGCGGCAGGCCGGACAGCGCCCCGGGTCAGCACCATCGGTTGTTCCGGGCGGAGGACTCATGACGTTTCGCGAGCGGGAGGTTCTGGACCTCGTTGGGCGGGGCCTCAACAACTCCGAGATTGCGAGGCGACTCGGCCTTGGGCGTCCGACGGTGGCGCGCATGCTGTCCAACGCCATGCTCAAACTCGGCGCCGAGACACGGGTTCAGGCCGTCGCGCTGGCGGCCGAGGCCGTCTGACCGCGCGGCGTCAGCCGAGCCGGAAGCTGGCGCCGAAGGACCCCCGGCGATCGGCGGAGCGGGATCGTTCGGACCTGCGGCCGAAGCGGGCGGGGCCCCGGCTGTGGCGGCTCAACGGACCCGCTGTTCGGCCCCGTTGGACAGGGCCACCCGTTCGGTCGACGGATCCGAGCTGGAGTTCCCGGCATGGTCGTGTGCTACTTCCGAGCGTCGAACGTGAAGGTCAAGTCCCCCGAGCGCAATGACTCTCCCTCGATCACCGTCATCTCCTTGCAGGTGACCGAACCCTTCGCATGCGACGCGTCCAGCTCCTGGACATCGAACGAACAGCCCTTTGCTCCCGGGGTGAGGCTGACATTGGCCGCGATGAGTTGGACGAGGCCCTGCCCGTCGTCAAGCGTCAGGTAGAGGATCTCGGTCGAGTCCGCATTGACGAAGGAGATGTATGCCGCACCCGTGCCGTCGATGCCATAGAACGACGCCGGCGGCGGAAGAGCGGCAAGCTCGAAGCCGAAGGACACGTCGCCGGTCACCTCGCCCTTCGCGACGCCGTAGGTCTGGCCAGAGCCGCCGCTTCCGCCGGCCTCGGTAGGGTTCGCGTCGGTCGGAGCATCACCTGTTGGGGCGACGGAGGCACCACCGCCGCAGGCGCCGAGGACAACGACGAGCAGGATGCCGGCGGCAAACCGGCGACTTCGAGGCAGTTGCACGACCCACTCCTTCACAGCGGCCAGCCCCGGTGGATTCGGTCGCGGTCTCGCGGCGAACCACCGGACGAACAGGCCCATGGGTAGGCACTCTCGGGGGGACACGTCGGGCCGGAAGGGTCG
>CAVQSY010000055.1:0-17467 GCA_963716025.1 uncultured Chloroflexia bacterium | reverse complement strand
GGGCGCATGTTCGGCGGCGGCCAGCACCGGTTTGCGCGCGAGGCCAGATGATCCCACGATGTGGGCGCCGGGTCGACTCCCTGGATCCGGCTTCGAAACCCGAAGGAGCAACGCCGTGGACCGAGTGCGAGTGATCGTGGCGTCCGTGCAGCAGACCCTGATCGAGGCCGGGGCGACGGCGGACCCGCCGACCACGGTGGCCACCGCGGCGCTCGCGGTGCACAACCCGCTCGCGGGCCGCGGCCGCGTCGAGGACCTGGCCGAGCTGGAGGAGCTCGGGCGCGAGGCCGCGGCCCTGCTCACCGAGCGGGCCCTCGCGGTCCTCGCGCTCCAGGAAGAGCTATCCGCGGCCGACGTGCGCGGTTACGGGAAGGGCGCCATCGTCGGCATCGACGGCGACCGCGAGCACACCGCAGCGGTGCTCCATCCACGCTTCGGCGCCCCGGTGCGAGCCGCCATCGGTGGGGAGCCGACATCATCCCCGGCACCAAGAAGGTCGCCGGCGCCGGGACGGCCATCACCATGCCGATCGGCAACAAGGACGACCGCTGGGTCTTCGACGACATGGACGCCGTCGAGGTCAGCCTGCCCGACGCGCCGCGGCCGGACGAGATCGTGATCGCCCTGGCGCTGAGCGCCGGCGGCCGTCCGAACGCCCGGGTCCGGAAGCCAGGGTAGGCAGGACCCGCCTCGGAGGACCAGCGCACCGGCCCGGCCGCGCCGTCCACCGAACCAACGGTCCGCGCCGGCGAACTCGAACGCCTCGTCCAGCGGCACATTCATCGGGCGACGACCCGCCTCAGCGGACCATCGCACCGCCCAGCGGCACGAACGTCGCGCGGGCCGGACCGTTGAGCCGGCCAGCGAAGCACCGGCTCGATCACCGGCACCGCTGTACCCTCCGGGCATGGACTTCCCGCACCGCCTCGTGCGGCTCCCCGACGGCCGCGACCTCGACGCCATCGTCACAGGCCCCGACTCGAGATCGGCGCTCCTGCTCATCAATGGCTCCCCGACGGGCGTGGTCGCATCCCCGAGGAGGTTGCGACAGCCGCGGCACACGGCCTCCGTTTCGTGACCTTCGGGCGCCCGGGATACGCGGACTCCACGCGTCTGCCGGGTCGGTCGGTGGCGGAGGTGGCGCCGGACATCCGGGCGCTGGCCGCCGAGATCGGGCTCGACCGGCTGTTCGTCATCGGCTGGTCGGGCGGCGGACCGCACGCGCTGGCGTGTGCCGCGCTGCTTCCGGCCCTGGTAGCCGGCGTCGCCACGATGGCCAGTGTCGCACCATACGACGCGGATGGCCTTGACTGGCTCGATGGGATGGCGCCCGAGAACCACGAGGAGTTCGGGGCCGCGGCCTCGGACCCGGCGGCCTGCAGGTCTTCCTCGAGACCTTCGCGACGGGGCTCCGCGACGTGAGCGCTGACCAGGTTGCCGACATGCTCGGCGAGCTGCTGCCGCCCGTGGATCGGGCGGCCCTGCGCGGCGATTTTGCCGAGCACAGCGCGGCCCTGTTCCGCGACGCCGTCCGGACCGGGATCTGGGGCTGGTACGACGACGACCTGGCGTTCGTCCGCGACTGGGGCATCGAGTTGGGCGCGATCCGGGTCCCGGTCACCGTCTGGCAGGGCACCGAGGACGCGATGGTCCCGTTTGCCCATGGGCGTTGGCTCGCCGACCATGTGCCCGGGGCGACGGCCCGGCTGCTGGAGGGTGAGGGCCACCTCTCGCTCGGCGTGACCGCGTTCGACCGGATCGTCGACGAGCTCGTCGCAGGCCAGCGAGCCTGATCGCAAACCGGTCCACTGGGCATCGCCGCCGGCGTCGTCGTATCGTTCGGGCATGGCCTATGACCGGTCGCTCGCGGCGCGCATCCGAACCCGCATCGGCGATCATCCGGCCCTGACCGAGCGCGAGATGTTCGGGGGCATCGCGTTCATGATCGGCGGCAACATGGCCGTCGGCGTCCACGGGGACGACCTCATGGTCCGGGTCGGCAAGGCGGGCCATGATGCCGCGGTCGCGCGGCCCGGCGCCCGCATCATGGACTTCACCGCCCGCCCGATGGTCGGCTGCATCACCGTCACCCGGGAGGGATTTCGCCGAGGACGTGGACCTCGACGCCTGGGTCGACCTGGGCGTCACGTTTGCGGACGGCCTGCCGGCGAAGTAGTCCCGCGGGGCCCAGCCTCCGCGAACTGGATCGTCCTCCAATCCGTCGCCGGGAGTCGCTCGAACTGGTGGTGAGCAAGCTCGAACGGGATCGCCGGGTTCTCCGACCCGCCGCGACCCGCCACCTCGAAAAGCCCCCCTGGAGGTCCACCAACTCATGCGACGCCTGACTCTCGCAATCCTTGCCGGCGCCCTGACCCTCGGCGTCGTCGCCGGCCCGGTCGCGGCGAAGCAGCCCGACACCTCGGGCTCCAACATCGTCGACACGGCGATTGCCGTGAACAGCAGCGGCCCCTACGCGGGCTCGTTCGACACGCTGATCGCGCTCGTGGTCAAGCTGGACCTCGCCGGCGCGCTCTCGCAGCGCGGCCAGCTCACGGTCTTCGCGCCCACGGACGACGCCTTCCAGACCGACCTCGGCCTCAACCCCGGCAACGTCGACGCGGCCATCGCCGCGCTCGGCCGCGGCACCGTGACGGACATCGTCCTGTACCACGTGGCCAAGGGCGAGCGTGATGCAGCCGAGGTGCTCGGCAGCTCGAAGATCCGGATGCTCAACGGCGACTTCGCGAAGGTCAATGCCAGCGCAGGCACGATCGACGGCGCCCCGATCATCGTGACCAACGTCCCGGCCTCGAACGGGATCATCCACGCGGTCGGCGGCGTGCTCCTTCCGTAGCTTCCACCCCTCCCCCGCGTCCCAGCCCCGGCCGGTCCCAGACCGGCCGGGGCTCTACATGCCCGGGATGCGCGTCGGTCCCGGCCGGTCTCCTCGCGCTGCGCCGCCTGGTTGCGGCAGCCTGGCGTCGACCGGTCAGGCCCGATCGGCCTCGGCCCAGCCGTTCATCGCCAGCGTGACCAGAGCAGCCCGGCCGTGCGGACGAACCATCGGCGCGGCTCGATCCATCCTGCGACGCCTGCCATGCGAATAGGGACCGAACGCATCGAAAGGGATGATCGGCATGGCCTCGAACCTGATGGACTGGACGTACCCGGCACTCGCGGGCGACTCGGGGATCTTCGAGATCGGGCGCCGGCTCGCGGAGGCGTTGGGCCGCGCTCCCGATGCCACCCGGTTCACGTACGACCCCCGAGCCATGTTGCGGACCACGCGCGAGATCGAGCAGGCATCTCGCGGCGGGCGATTGCTCGTCGGTTTCCAGGTCGCGGCCAAGGTCGCGGTCGAGGTCGAGCGATACCGGGACATCGCCGAGGCCGGGACGGACGTCGTCATCTGGGCCACGGGTGACCGACCGGACGGTCTTGATGGCCTCGACTACCGGGCGCTCCCCGCGGACACCCACCGACTCGAGAACCAGTGGTTCCTCGTGACCGACCGCCCCGAGCGGCTCGCCTTCGTGTCGTACGAGCTTGGCGACCCCGCGACCTTCGGAGTCGGCGGCGCCGCCAGCCCGGGCAAGCGGTTCGTGGGGTTCGTCTCGGACGACCCGGAGGTGGTCGAGCTGCTCGTCCGCACGCTCCTGCCCATCGCTGCGCCAGCCGCGCCGACTGCGCCGAGGCCGCCCTCCGCAGCCGCGCTCGCGCTCATCGAGGCCAGCGACGCGAACAGCGAGCGGAGCCAGGGCGCACAGGACGGTTCCGTCCTGGTCGCGGTTGGTCGTGGGGCCGACCGGAGCGCGTTCGTGACTGCCCTTTCAATCGCGCGCCGAGAGCGACGCAACCTCGTCCTGATCGATCGGTCTGCCGAGGGCTTCCAGAGTCCGTACCACGACCTGCGCGGCGATGACGCCGATCGGCCGTCACCGGACCGCCTGTTTGACGCGGCCTTCGCCCGTCGCGAAGGCCGGGGGACGCTCGCCGAGTACCTGGAGGCGGCGCAGCTCGCCGGCGTCACGGTCGGCGGCTGGTTCCCGACCGACGCGGGTCCGGAAGGCCTGGCCGATGCTGCCCGCCGCTTCGGCGGTGCCGTCGTCGTCCTGCCGCCGGACGCGGCCCGGCCAGGCCTCGCGGAGCGGATCCGCGGCATGGCACCAGATCGCATTCGGGCCGCCATCGGCCTGCCCATCCTCATCGCGGCGGCATGATCACCTGGGCGACTGGTAAATCGAGGCACTTCCTATCGATATCGCCAGCACGTCGCTGGCTGATCGCGTCGCGACCGATGCGCTGCGCCAGCCGATCCTGAGCGGCAGGCACCGTCGATCGTCCGCCAACGAGAGCGAGCCAGCCGTCGCTCACCCGGTCGAGCGCGCAGCCGACCCCGCTCCGCTACCCTGCGCGGAATGTCGCGCCTGCTTCGCCCACTCCTGCTCCTGACCCTCGGGGCCCTCCTGCTGGGAATGGCCGCCCCCGCCGTGTCCGCCGCCCCCGCCGCATCTGCACGGTTCCCGGTCCAGAGCGTCGGAAACCAGGGCACGGACGTGAAGGCGATCCAGCTGCTGCTCGGCGATCGCGGCTTCCCCGTGGCGGTCGATGGGATCTTCGATGCGACGACGGCCGATGCCGTGAACGCCTTCAAGACCACGGTGCCGCTTGCGCGCGAACGGGATCGTCGGGCAGGGCACCTGGAAGGCCCTCATCCGCCCGCTGCGCATCGGCGACACCGGTCCGGCCGTCAAGGCCCTCCAGCGCGAGCTCCGTGCCAAGCGTCGCCTCGACGTCGCCGTCGACGGGGTCTTCGGGGCATCCACGCGGGCCGCGGTCCGCGCGTTCCAGCGACACGTCGGTCGCCCGGCGACGGGCGAGGCCACACGCTCCACCTGGCGGCGGCTGATCGCGCACTTCGAGCTCCCCAGCTTCAAGCCGGACGTCCCTGTGCGACTACAGCGTCGGCAACGGGGCGGCGAACTGGGGGCACGGCGGCGGCCGTCGGTCAGCTCGAGGCGGCCGCCCAGATCGTGGCCGCCAAGGGGTACGGCCGCGTGTCCGTGGGCGACCTGAGCGTCGAGGAGGGCGGAAACATCCCGCTCCACCAGACGCACGAGGTCGGGCTCGACGTCGATCTCCGCATGATGCGGACGACCGGCGACCAGTGCAGCTGGGGGACGACCTGGCGGTGGTCCAGCTACGACCGGAAGGCCACGCGGGTCCTGATCAAGGCCATCCGGGCCGTCGGCTCCCGGCCACGTCAAGGTCATCTACTTCAACGATCCGGTCCTGATCCGCGCCGGCCTGACCACGTGGTACCCGGGCCACGACGACCACATCCACGTTCGCTACTGCGAGGCGAGCCATCCCCGCTCGGGTACCGCTGCTGACGCCGGCGCCGGCCCCGCTCGCCGATTCGCTGGCGCCAGGGTCGTACAGTTGACCCCTCGGGGGACGGCGTCCGGGTCCACGAGGAGAGGCGAGTGATGGATGAGCAGCAAGTCCGCGAGCGCGCCGAGGCCGTGTGTGACGCGATCGTGGACGGCGACATCGAGCGGATGACCGAGGACCTCAGCGCGGAGCTGATGCCGAAGCTGGGGGAGGTGCTGGCGCTGCTTCCGCTGCCGGCGACCGAGGCGACCGTCGAGTCCGTCGAGCGCAGCGGGGCATCGGGGTTCGCTGCGGTGCTGCGGCTCGTGGGCGAGACCGAGGAGGTCCGCATCCAGACCCGTTGGAAGGACCGGGCGGGCAGCCCGACGATCGTGGAGGTCAGCCACCTGAGCCGGGAGGAGGCTGCCTCGCCCGGCGATGCGGAGTCGGGCGACCTGGATGCCGCCGAGGATCAGCCTGCCTGATCGCTTCCGCGCCGGTGACGTGCGCCGCGCTCCCTGCCTGCGTCGGCCTTCCCGGTGCGGGACCGGGCGGTGCCAATGCGCCGCCCGGCCGGACGGCTGGGTCTATGCGGGCATCGGCGGAGCCGGCGGCGGGATCAGGTCATACCGGGCGATGACGTCGCCGAGCCAGTCGGGCGCGACGAACGGCAGCCCGTACTCCTCGGACAGGCGGCCCAGGATTTCCCAGTCGATCGCGCCCTTGGCGGTCATCGCCGCCATCTCGCGGAAGAACCGGTCGAAGCCGGCCGGCGCGATCACCTCGATCATGCGGGCCGGCGTCCGGCCGGCGTTCCACATCGCGTGCACCTCGCCCCGCGGCTTGACGATGTAGCCGCCGGCCTCGAGCACGACCTCCTGGTCGTTGGACCGGAAGCCGATCCGCCCTTCGGTGACGATCGAGAACTCGTCCTCGCGGGTGTGGATGTGGGGAGGGACGAGCGCGCCGACCGCGAACGGATGCTCGACGATTGCGAGCCGGCCCAGGGAGTCGGCGCCATCGATCTTGAACTGGACGCCGACGCCGGGTGCGAGCCCGCCGGTGTCGCCGTCGCCCGGCTGCACGACCTTGAGGCTGGGCCCCTTGGCCAGCGCGGAAACGCCTTGGGTGTCGGCGGCGGCCGGAGTGACCGAAGTGACGGGGACCTGGATCGACATCGCGGGACGGCCTCCAAGATGAATACGATGAACAGTGCTGTATAGTGAACGAGCAGGAGGCGCGTGTCAAGATTGAATAAACAGGTGCGTACTACGAACGCTGGTGAACGGCGCCCGTACCGGATGCGCCGGCGCGCCGACCTCGTGGACGGCACGCGGCTCCGGATCACGGAGGCGGCGGTCCGGCTCCACACGACCGTGGGGCCGGCGAACACATCGATCGCGGCCATCGCGGAGGTCGCCGGCGTCACGCGGCTGACCGTGTACCGCCACTTCGCCGACCAGGACGAGCTGTTCGCCGCCTGCGCGGGCCACTGGGCGAACCAGCACCCCGGACCGGACCCGGCGGCGTGGGCCGCGATCCCGGACCTGCCGAAGAGGGTCCGGCGTGCCCTCACCGAGGTCTACGCGTGGTACCTCGACGTGGGGGAGGAGCTCGCGCCGATCTACCGTGACTTCACCGTGATGCCGGCCTCCACGCAGGCGCGGATGATGGCCGACAGCGATGCGATTGCGAACGCGGTCGTGGGCGACGTCGACTTGCCTGACCACCGGCGGGCCGCGTTGCGGGCCGTGGCTGGCCACCTGACCAGCCTTCCCACGTTCCGTTCCCTGGTCGTGACGGAGGGGCTCCCGGCTGCGACCGCGGTCGAGCTGGGTGTGGCCTGGATGATGGCGGTCGCGGCCGGCTAGCGCTAGCGCACGGGCACGACTGCGCCCGGCCACGCGAGGCGCCCGGTCTACCCGCCGATGAGTTGCCGGAAGAAGTCGCTGCGGTCGATGTTGGCGACGTGCGTGAAGTACTCGTCCTGGAGCTTGTAGACCACGATGAGCGTCCCGATCAGCCACCGGTATCGGCCCAGGACAGCGAACGCGCGCTCCCGCCAGTTGGGGAGCCGGCGGATGGCGCGCTCCCAGGCCAGGATCGTGGCGGTCACCAGGAACACCGGCTCGAGGAAGTTCGGGAAGACCGCGAGCAGCAGCTCGTTGCCCGTGAGCAGGAAGCTCACCTGGCCGACCGTTCGGAACAGGAACAAGCCAAGCATCAGTCGCCTGGTCGGCCAGTCGTTCCGGTACGCGACGACGACGATGGCGACGTAGGTGACCCAGTCGGCGATCTTGTCGACGGGCTGGTAGATCGCATCCGGCAGGCCCAGGGGGATCAGAAGATCCCCGTCGACGCCATCGAGGAAGAAGTTCGCCCACCCTGCCGCGAAGGGGAAGGGGATGATCAGCAGCGGGAGCCCGAACTTCGCCACGACGATCAGGGCGATCGCGACGGCCTCGATCGTGGTGGTGCCCGCGGCCAGGCCGCGCTGGGACATCAGCCTCACATCCTCGGACGGTCGGCACCGGGCGGGACAAACCGACCGCCGCCGACCGCTCGCGCGAACTCCAGCGCACGATCGCGCCGTCGTCGAGGGTCGAATTGCCCGATTTCCAGCGGCGAGGCGGGCCGGCCCCGTCCCTCAGTGCGGCGACACCACCGCCCGCCGACCGCCGCGTCGCCCCGGATGAAGGTCAGCACCACCAGCCCCCACAGGATGGGGACGGCCAGCAGCACGAATACGTCCCGGCGGCGCCAGGCACGAACTCCGGCGGGCAAGGGCGACAACGGCTGCGACGAGCCCCGCGAGGGCCGCGATCGCGACCACCAACTCGGGCCGGTCAGGAGCCAGTTGTCGAACAGGGTCTCGCCGCCCCTCTGACCGGTTCCGACCATCAGGAAGAACACGCCGAGGGCAGCGAGGCTGGTGACCACCAGGACGATCGCCCACCGGCCGGGGGTGGTCGATGGCAGCAGCAGCATGAGCGGTGAACGGTGCGGGTGATCGATCACGGTGGTCACCTCCATCGGGCGCACCGGTGATGCGGAGCTCGTCGCCGGCGGGGACAAGGCCCGAACCGCCCATCTCGCCTGGCGCGGACCCAGGAGATCGTCGGCTCACGACCGGCGTGCACCCCAGCGGCGGCCGGCCTCAGGAACGCCGCGACGTTGGTCCACGCCACGTCCGGCTCGTCGATGTCGTAGGCGGGACACAGGATCAGCCCGGCGCGGCCGAGGGCGGCGACGCGCGCCCGAACCTCCTCGGCGATCGTCTCCGGGCGCTCGTACGAGAACGACGTCTGCCGGCCGACGCAGCCCCAGAGCGCGAGGCGCCGGCCGAACCGGCGCCGGATCCGCGCGGCGTCCATGTGCTCCGGCTGGACGGGGTTGATCGCGGCCACGCCGATCTCGACCAGGTCGTCCAGGATCGGCTCCGTCGTCCCGTCCGAGTGGTACAGCACCCGGATCGCGGGATTGATCGCCCGCGCCGCCTCGATCATGCCCGCCAGGCGCGGCTTGAAGAACGCCCGCCAGGTGGCGGGGCTCATGACCATGGTGCCGGGCATGCCGACGTCGTCGTCGAGCGAGAGGACGTCGACGCCGGCGGCGGCGAGGGTCGTCGCGTTGCGACGCGCGAGCTCGGCCAGCCGGTCCAGCAGGAAGTGGGCCATGTCCTGGCGTTCGAGCAGGTCGATGAGGAAGGCCTCGAGCCCCCGCAGCCGCCACGCTGCCTCGAACAGCTCCCCACCGAGATGCGGCGTGTTGCCACCCGCTGCAAGGCCGCGCCGGTGCACGTCATCGACCGCGCGCGCAAGGCCATCCACCGCCATCGGTCCGGCCACGGCCGGGAACGGGAATTGCTCGAGGTCATCGAGCGTCGTCGCCGCCTCGAGGGGATTGCGGGCCTCGGGCATCCCGGGCTGGTATCGCCAGCTCGCATAGCGCGCGACCTGCGACGTGTTGCCGACCCGGGTGTTGCCCTCGTACGGCGAGGCGATCCTGCGCAGCTCTGCCTCCTCGTCCGACACCGGGGAACTCGACGAACTCGATGTCGACGAGGTCGTCGCGCCAGGCTCCGGGCGGTGCGAGCTGGGCGCCATCGACGCGGTAGAACGCGAGCGCGAGGGGGATGACATCGGGCTCGTCGCCATCCATCGCCGCGAGGATCCGATCCCGACCGGTCACCGCTGCCTCCACTCGGTGGGGGCCACCGGATGCGTCGGCGTCCGTCACCCAGCCTACGCCGGCAGATAGCCCTGGCCAAGCTGAGCGAGCGCGGTCGTCAGGCCGGCGGGAGCCTCGTCCCGATGAGATAGCCAACCGAGGCGACGGTCGCGCCCAGGATCGTGCCCCAGGCAATGTCCACGGCGGTCAGCGCCAGGGGCCAGTCACGGAGGGTGGCCAGGTTGGTGAGGTCGTACGTCATGTAGGCGAAGAAGCCAAGGGCCGCACCCGCCGCGAGCGCCCGGACCCACCCGCCACCGTCGAGGGCCGGCAGCACGGCGAACACCACCAGGCCAGCCACGAACAGCAGGTAGAACAGGATGGCCGCGCCCCACACGATGGAGTCGGCCATCAGGCTGCCCAGCTGGTTCCGGTAGAAGTCCCGCGCGACCAGGCCGAGCCAGACAAGGTCGATCAGCAGGAAGACGGCAAGGCTCGCCAGGTAGATGAGCGCTATTCGGGTCACGGCAGGACTCCGATGGTGATCGCCGGGGCGCTGACGATGCGTGGCTGCTTCACGCCCTCAATTCGGGCGGGTCCGGTCATCGGATGGCATGTCCCGCGGTTCGGACCCTTGTCGGCTGCGCTCGCGCCGGCCCGGGATGCGTGACGTGTCGGCGTCGGCCGTCACTGCCCCAGCGTCGGCTCCAGGAGGTACGGGCGCTCATCGGCCGGACCCTCATAGATCTGGGTGAGCGTCGTCGTGCCGTTGTACTTGATGGTGTAGCCGATGATCTGGCCGGCACTCGCCTGGGACCCGTTGCCACCCACCCCGATGGCGTCCTTCGGCCCATACAGCGCTCCCCGGAATGCCAGACCGCTCCCGCCGGACATGTTGAAGATCGACGTCACGCCGGTCGCCTTGGGCCGCACGTAGAACGCCATTCCGATCCCCCCGGCCGAGGCGTCGTAGGTGGGCGTGAGGGAGCGGGTCCAGGTTGCGACGCCGCTCGTGGTCCAGGCGCCCTTGTGCTGGCCCGCGTTGATATTCCCGTTGTTGATGACGATCCCGCCGCCAAGGCCGACGGACAGCGGGCGAGCTGCCGCGTCGAAGAAGATCGAGACCCCGTCACCGATGATGAACGCGCCCGAGCCGATGTAGAGCTGGTCGCGGATCCGGAAGATCCCCGGCGCCTGGCCGGCCGTCAGGCCATACCTGGGGTCAAGGATGACGCAGCCCTTCTTGAGGTAGATCCTGTCGTACGAACCCGGCCCGAGCACGGTCGACCCGGCCTCGCAGCTGACGTTGGCGGCGGTCGGATCCACCGGATCGCCCGTCGAATCGCCGTAGAACGTCCGGTTCGGCACGATCGTGGCGTCGTCGATCCACGAAGGCAGCGGGTAGGCAGGGTCCGCGACCGGGACGGCCAGGCGCAGGGCGGGCTTTGCCGCCGGAGGCCAGCCGCCGTCCTGGATGCCGCCCGTGATCGACGGCGGACAGAGCCACGTCGAGCTGCTGCACTTGTCGTAGTCGATGAAGTAGGCCTGCGAGTCCCCCGGCAGCACGAGACCCGGTCCGGCGCCGCTGGTGACCGTGAAGCCCCAGTTGCTGCCAACGTCACCGTCGATCACCCGCACGCTCGTGTTCGTGCCGGCCAGCGTGATGTCCTGGGCATCCGGGCAGTCGACCGTCTTGGCGCTCTTGGGACAGAGCCCGAGGATCGCGAAGCGGTTGGGGAACAACCCCGCGGTCGCCCAGGCGCTGATCGTCGGATCGCCCGAGCCGAGGACCCGACCGAGGTACGACGGGTTGTCGCGCTCGACCCGGACAAGGATTGCCCCGTCACTCGAGATGGCTCCTCCGTACTTGGCTCCAGCCGCGGTTGGCGGCGTGTCGATCCAGATCCGATAGCCCGCTTCCCGGTAGGGGTCGCCCTCCGGGGTATTCGCGAGCGACTCAGCGGCCGCGCTCAGCGCCGAGAGGCCGAGCTGCTCCCTGACGGACATCCAGGCGGCCTCGCGCGCACACGCCGCCTTCGTCTTGCCGGTCGTGCAGGGATCACTTCGCGGGCGACTCAGCTGGGCGGCTCCGGCGAGCGCGGCCGCGTCGCTGACGTTCTGGTAGCCACGCCGGGAGAGCAGCCACGTGCCGTAGTCGACGGTCAGTGCCGCCGCGCCCAGCAGCACGACCAGGAAGATGGTGAACAGGACGAGCGTCTGGCCTCGCTCGCCTGGCCGGCGATGCTGCGAGCTGCCCTGGGCTACGAGCACGCGACAGTGCCTCCGTTGGTGGTCAGCGCCGGGTTCTCCACCCGCATCTGCTCACTCGCCCCGAGCGTGAACGAGGCGTCGTTCGCCCCGTCGAATCCGTCGAGGATGTTGCCGACGATCGGAACGAAGAGCGGGTGCTGGTATCCGGCCGAGACCTGGACCCTGACCGAGTACGTCGTGCCGTCCGGGTTCGCGTACCAGGCGTAGGAGATGGCCGGCTGCAGTCGCGACGATGTGAAGCCCGGCACTCCAGCCTTGAGGTCGTTGACGAGCTGCGCCCTGACCGACGCGCATGCGGCGCCGGCGGCCGTGGCATCGGCCACCCGATACGTCGATGCGTGTCGGGCTGCGTCGCGGACCCCGTTGACCAGCGCGATCTGGCAACCGAACAGGAACCCGAGCTGGATGATCGCGAAGAACACCAGGAAGAGGGGCGGCGCGACCAGCGCGAACTCGGCGAGCGCCTGACCGGCGGACCCTTCACGCAGCCCCTGCGGGGACCTCCGCCTGCATCACGAGGTGACGCATTGCGGGTTGCCGGACAGGGTCGGGGCGATCGTTGACGGCGGGTTCTCGACGCGGATCTCCTCGCTGGCACCTACCCGCATCGCCCCGTCCGGCGATCCGTCGAGCCCGTCGAGGATCGCCGAGATGAGCGGGATGAACAGGGGATGGCGGTAGTGCGCCTCGACCCTGACCATGACCTGCGTGGTCGAGGCGGGATCCGTGTAGGTCCGGTAGCAGACTTGCGTGATCGGCGATCCGGTCACTACCAGCTGGCTCGTCCGGTAGGCCTGGACGTTCTTCGCCAGGAGACCCGTGCTGCCGATCAGCTGGACGTACACCGCGTGGCCGTTGGCGCTCGCGAGCGCGGCTGTGTCGGTCTGGCTCGCGGCGGCATTGCGAGCGGCCTCCCGGACGGCGTTCGTGATTCCGACCTGGGTGCCGAGCGCGAGCGCGAACTGCAGGATCGCCGCCAGGATCAGCATCAGCGGCACCAGGATCAGCGCGAACTCGACCAGTGCCTGGCCGTGGTGCCTCCGCGAGGGTCGCAGCGTCGCGACGCGTGCGCTGAACCCGGCCGGCGATGTCGTCGGCTTCGAGCATGCCTTGACCATCCCTGCCCTCCGGGTCGGCGGCGGACCTCCGTCCGGATCGCGCCGTGCCCGTTCGACCAGCAGGAACGAAGGTGGCCGGGCCTGTTACTCGCCGGGTCTGCCAGGCAGCCGCCGTCCGCCGCGCGAGGGGTCTGACGGGCGCTGACCGAGCGCGTCCGCGCGGGGTGCCCCGTCGCGCGCCGCTCCCTCAGCGGTCGAGGGTGGCCACCGCGAACAGGTGGGAGAACTGCTTGCACCAGATGAGCACGGACCTGGTGCCCGAAACGTCCGTGCCGGGCGGGACCCGGGTGTTGAAGCTGCCCTTGTCGGCCTTGAGACGGGCGACCTCGATCGCGCCGTCCGCATATCCGTCGGCCTTGGGCGACAGGTAGACGAACAGATCCGGGCCGTTGCGGACGGCGAAGTCGTCGAACCGCACGACCCACTCCCCGGGCGCGACCTCGCGCAGGGTGGCGGTGCCCCGCCCGAAGTGGAAGTCGTCGGTCCCGACGAACTCGCCCTGGCGTGGCGGTGCCGGCGTCCAGGGTTCGGGCGTCGCGGGTTCGGGCGTCGGCGTCGGCGACGCGGAGGGGGCCACCGGCGCAGAAGCGCCGGGGCGCGGACTGGAGGAAGGGGCCGGCGCCGGCGTCGCCAGCGCGACCGGGGACTGGGACGGGGACGGGGACGGGTCCGCCGCGGCGACGACCGGCGCCTCCTGCAGCTCCGTCGACAGGAACACGGGTGACACGAGGTACCAGCCGAGCGGCACCGCCACGATCACCGCGGCGCCGATCGCGACCGCCGACGCCAGCGGATGGCGCCGTGCGACGCCGGCCCAGCCCCGTCGGCGGGCGATCGCGGCCAGGACGACGAGCGCGACGATCCCCGCGATCGCGAGCGGGACGCGCAGCGCATACGCGGTTCCCAGGATGAAGCTGCCGAGATCCCCGATGAACGACATGGACGGCTCCGTGCGGTGGTTGCACAGAGCCTGCCCGCAACCCGTGACGCCCTGATGACGGGTGGACCACCTCGCCAAGGCGCCGGAATCGTCGAGGCCCCGCCTTGCGACGGGGCCTCGTGCGTGGGGTCGGCTGGTTCAGTTGGCGAATGCCGCCGCCCAGGAGGCCGCCGTCCCGGCGTCGAACTCGAGCGTGTAGCCGCAGGCGTTGATGTTCGTCCCGGCCGCCGTCACCAGGTAGCGCCCGCCGACCTCGAAGTCGGGGACCGGTCCGATGAGCGCCACGCTGGCCGACGGGCTCGTGAGCGTGACGGTGCCGTCCACGCCCTTCCAGGCGGCATTGACGGTGAACGTGACCTGGTCGCCATCGACGGCGGTGACGGTGCCGTCGAAGACCACATCGAAGGTCGGCAGCATCGCCGGGTCGTACATCAGGCACGAGGCCATCCCGCCGCCGCCGGCGGGGTCGGCGGACGGCGTCGGCAGGTTGCCGACTGTGCCGGGCTGCCCGGACGCGAGGCCGGGACCGAGCCCGATGGCGATGGCGAGGGCCAGCGCGCCCGCGAGGCCGATGCCGCCGAGCAGGGCGAACGGGCGGCGCGAGGGCTTGTCCGTGGGGGTGGGCTGGACGTTGGTCATGATGTGCTCCTGGATCCTCGCCGAGACGCGGGCGAGGCTCGCGTCGGGCACGTCGTGCGCACGGACCGGGTCGGCATCACGGAGCCGGTCGAACGGACCGGTCCCGTTCGGCATGCTCATTCCGCCACTCCCTTCCATGCGACACCCTGGGTGCCCTTCACATCAGCCAATGTCCGGCTGCGACCAGGATCTTTCAGGTCGTGCTCCCCTCGGGCGTTCTCGAGCGCTGCGGCGAATCGGGCCCGGGCTCGATGCAGGCGGATGGCCACCGCGTTGGGCGTGATCTGCAGGACCTCGGCGATCTGCTGATTGCGCAGCTCCTCCCACGCGACGAGCCGCAGGATCTCCTGGTCGGCGGGTGGCAGGGAGGCGAGCGCCTCGAACACGGGCCCATCGAGATCCTCGCCCGCGCGAAGCGGGGTTGGGACGTCCTCGACGCGGAGGAACGCCGCCAGTCGCTGCCGCCGACCGTTGCCGCGGCGCTGATTGGCGAGCACCCGCCGTGCGACCGCATACAGCCATGGGAGGGGTTCGGCGGGGATCGCGGAGAGCCTGCGCCAGGCGACGGCGAACGTCTCGGAGGCCGCGTCCTCGGCATCCGCGAGGGTCTCGGTGCGCCGCATCGCGTAGGCCAGGACGGCACGCTGGTGGGCCGCGAAGATCGCCTCGAACCGGGCGAGCGGCTGATCGGGATCGGGGCTTCGGTCACCACGGCGAGACGCCGCGCCGGCAGCGCCGGTTCCGGCGGGTCGGGCTGAGGCCGCGTGGTCAGGAGCGGAAATCGGCCGCACTCATCGCGGACGTCGGCCTCGACCCGGGCGACGCCTGATCGCGACCAGGGTCAGATCGTCGGCGGGCTCGGCGGCACCCTGGAAGGCCTGGACCCGGTCCCTGATCGTCGCCACGACCTCATGGGCCGAGCCGGTCCGTGCCTCGGCGATGGTCGTGCCCAGCCGCTCGTCGCCGAACCGCTCGCCGGACGGGGCGACGGCATCGGTCACGCCATCCGTGTAGAACACGAGCATGTCGCCGGGGGCCAGATCGATCTCCGTCTCCGGCAGCCCGAGGGAGGCGAATGCGCCCATCAGCACGCCCACGTCGCCGACAGGCTTGATCGGCCCGCCGTCGCCGGGCACCAGCAATGGGGGCTCGTGGCCCGCGCTGGCGATGCGCACGCGCCCGGTGCCTGGCTGGAGCACTGCGCAGAGCGCGGTGATGAAGAGCGTGCCGCGATGCTCCTCGACCAGGACGCGATTGGTCCGCTCGATGGCGTCCGCCGGCCCGCGGGCCGCATTGAGCGCGCTGTGCATGACCGGCCGGGAGAACGCCATCAGCAGGGCCGCGTCGAGGCCCTTGCCGGTGACGTCGGCGATCACGATGCCGAGCGGCCGGCCGCGGCGGGGCAGTCGGAACAGCTCGAAGAAGTCCCCGCCGATCTCCCGTGCCGCCGCATAGTGACTGACCAGGTCGTAGCCCGGCACGTCAGGCGGAACGAGCGAGACGAGGCTGCGTTGCTGCCGCCGTCCCTTGGCCAGCTCGGCGCTATCGGTTCCAAGCGCGGTTGCCGCGTCCTGCGACCGATGATCCCGGAGCGCACGTTCCGCGGCGATACGAGCCCGGATCTCCACCACGAGCTCGCCGACGGCGACGGCGAGGGCGTCGATGGCCGGCTGGAGTGCCGGGCCGGCTACCGACCCCCTGGTCGCGAGGATCCGGGCGACGAGCTCCCCGTCCGCGACGATGTCGGCATGGACGTTCCCATCCGACCCCTCACCGCCCGCCTCGACCGCGCGCCCCGCAATCGTCACGTCGGCAGCGTCCACGATCCACACAGCCGGACCGTGGGGATCCGCCGCCAGGGGCGCGAGGATCCGCTCCAGCCGGTGTCCATCCAGCGACAGGGCGGCGTCGACCTCCTCCGGCACGGCCGACTCGGTCAGAAGGCCACAAGCGCGGTCGCGCGATCCGGATACGAGGGAATGAGTCCACCGAGGCCGGTACGGTCGAGCACCTTCTGGACCGCGTCCTGCGTGCCGCACAGCCGCAGGTTGGCCCCCTCCGATCCGTTCGCGACCTCCTGCCCGATGGCGCGCAGGGCGGCCCAGCCCTGCTCCGGGTCGGGCGGCACCTCGCCCCGCATCAGCCGCAGGCTGGAATGCATCGCCACGAGGCCCGAGCTCGAGATGAACGTCAGGCCGGTCAGGTCCATCAGCAGCTTGCGACCGCCGGCGTTGTAGATCTGGCGGACCGTGTCGATGACGCGCTCGTAGGTGGAGGCGTCCAGCTCGCCGTCGAGCGCGAGGATCGTGACCGGGACGGGGCCCTCAGCCTGCTCGACGGTCGTCCGCAACACCATCTTGTCAATCCTCCTCTGGTCGGGCGGCGATTGAGCGTGTCAGGGTGAGTATGTTCCCACCACCGTCGCGCGGTCGATAGGCAAGCCTGTCGGTCGCCAGCCGCATGAGGCGGATGCCCATGCCCCCGGGCCCCCGGACCAGGGCCGGGACAGCCATGTCCGGATCCGGCAGCGTCGTGGGATCGAAGGGCGGGGCGTCGTCCTCCAAGGTGACGACGAGATCGGGTCCAACGACCGCCACGCTGACCTCGACCGAGCCAGGCCGGCCCGCATGGCCGTGCACGATGGTGTTCGTCGCCGCCTCGTCCACGGCCTGGACGAGGTCGTCAACGGTGTCAGGCACCGCACCGGCGGCCCTGGCCGCATCGCGGACGAGCCCACGCACCTCGGCCAGCCGATCCAGCTCGGCGGGGATGCGGAGGCTGCGCTCGAGGGGTGTCATGGGGCGGGCGATCCGGCCGGGCGGGCGCCGCAGCCTTGCGACCGACCGCCGGGAATCGGGCGCGAACACGCCAGGACGAACGGGATGGCTGCGCCCACCGGCTCCATGTTGTCGACAATAACGCTCGGCGCCGAAGCCCGTGCGCGGGCGCCCGGATG
>CAVQSY010000054.1:0-59171 GCA_963716025.1 uncultured Chloroflexia bacterium | reverse complement strand
ACGACCGCGGAGCGGTCGATCAGCCCGAGGGCGCCCTTCTCCTCGCCCGGCAGGAACCGGGATCCCATCCAGCGGAAGATGTAGTCCACGAGGCTCTTGGCGATCGGGATCTCCGGGTTGCCGGTGAAGCCGCTGGGCTCGAACCGGACGTGGGCGAACTTGTTCACCACGTCCCGCAGCGGCACGCCGTACTGGAGCGCGAGGCTGACCGAGGTCGCCAGCGTGTCCATCAGGCCGCTGATCGTGGAGCCTTCCTTGGCCATCTTGAGGAAGATCTCGCCGGGCTGGCCATCCGGGTACAGGCCGACGGTGATGTAGCCCTCGTGCCCCGAGATGTCGAACTTGTGGGTGATCGCGGTCCGCTCGGCAGGGAGCCGGCGGCGGTGGGGTCGCGTGGCCTCGACCTGGGCGGCGGCGAGCTGGCGGCGCAGGGCCTCGATGGTCTCGTGGTCCTCGGCCGAGCCCTCGGCACCCTCGTCCTTCTTCTTGCCGGTGGACAGCGGCTGGGAGCGCTTGGAGCCGTCGCGGTAGATCGCGATGGCCTTGAGGCCCTGCTTCCAGCCCTCGAGGTAGACGGTCTCGATCTCCTCGGCCGTGGCGGCCTCGGGCATGTTGACGGTCTTGCTGATGGCGCCCGAGAGGAACGGCTGGACGGCGCCCATCATCCGGATGTGGCCCATGTAGTGGATGGACCGCTCGCCGTTCATCGGCTTGAACGCGCAGTCGAAGACCGGGAGGTGCTCAGGCTTCAGGCCGGGCGCCCCCTCGATGGTCTCCCGCTCGTTGACGTAGTCGAGGACTTCGGTCACCTGGGCCGGGGTGTAGCCGAGCTTGCGCAGGGCGGCCGGGACCGTCTGGTTGACGATCTTGAGGTAGCCCTCGCCGACGAGCTTCTTGTACTTGATGAGCGCGATGTCGGGCTCGATGCCGGTGGTGTCGCAATCCATCATGAACGCAATGGTCCCGGTTGGCGCGAGCACGGTGACCTGCGCGTTGCGGTAGCCGTGCTGCTCGCCGAGGGCCAGGACCTCGTCGTAGAGCTGGCGCGCGTTGTCCAGCATGGCCTCGGGCACGCCCACCGGCGGCAGGGCGTAGGCCGCGTCCCGGTGCTTGGCGATGACCCGCAGGAACGAGCTCCGGTTGAGGTCGTACTCCACGAAGGCGCCGCCGTGGTCGCGGGCGATGACGCTGCTCTGGCGGTAGGCCTCGCCGTGCATCAGCGCGGTGATCGCGCCGGCGTAGTTGCGACCCTCCTCGGAGTCGTACGCGAAGCCGCGGTTCATCAGCAGCGCGCCGAGGTTGGCGTAGCCGAGACCGAGCGGCCGATAGCGGTGGCTGTTCTCCTCGATCTTCGGCGTCGGGTAGCTGGCGTTGTCGACCAGGATCTCCTGCGCCGTGATCGTCACCTTGGCGGCGAACCGGAACGCGTCCACGTCGAACTCGCCGTCCGCGTCCACGAACTTCATGAGGTTCAGGGACGCGAGGTTGCACGCCGTGTCGTTGAGGAACATGTACTCGGAGCACGGGTTGGACGCATAGATCCGGTCCGTGTTGGCGCTCGTGTGCCAGTCGTTGATGGTGGTGTCGTACTGGATGCCCGGGTCGCCGCACAGGTGCGCCGCGTCCGCCATCTTGCGGAAGATGTCGCGCGCCTTGTACGTGCCGGCCGGCTGGCCGTCGGAGACCTCGTAGGTCGTCCAATCGCCGTCCCGCTCCACCGCGCGCATGAAGTCGTCGGTCACGCGGACGCTGTGGTTGGCGTTCTGGAAGAAGACGCTCCCGTAGGCCTCACCGGTGAAGCTGGGGTCGTAGCCCTGTTCGATGAGGGCCCAGGCCTTCTTCTCCTCGAGCGCCTTGCTGTCGATGAAGTCGACGACGTCCGGATGGGTGACATCGAGGATCACCATCTTGGCCGCGCGGCGGGTCTTGCCGCCGGACTTGATGACACCCGCGAAGGCGTCGTAGCCGCGCATGAAGGAGACGGGGCCGCTGGCGATGCCCCCGCCCGACATCTTCGCGTGGCTGGAGCGGATGGTGGACAGGTTGACGCCCGCGCCCGAGCCGTACTTGAACAGCATGGCCTCGGTCTTGGCCAGGTCCATGATGCTGCTCATGTTGTCCTGGACCGAGTTGATGAAGCAGGCGGAGCACTGCGGCTTCGCCTCGATCCCGACGTTGAACCAGACGGGCGAGTTGAAGCTCATCTTCTGGTGGACCAGGAGGTGGGTCAGCTCGGCCTGGAACGCCGCGAGGTCCTCGTCGGTCGCGAAGTAGCGCTGGGTCTCGGCCCAGGCCGTGATCGTGTGGACGACACGGTCGATCAGCTGCCTGACGCTGTGCTCGCGCTCCTGCGTCCCGACGTGGCCGCGGAAGTACTTGCTGACCACGACGTTGGTGGCGAGCTGGCTCCAGAAGCTGGGGACCTCGACATCCTTCTGCTCGAACACGGTCTTGCCGGTCTCGCTGGAGATGCCCGCGGTTCGGTACTCCCAGGTGATCTCGTCGTAGGGGTGGACGCCCGGCCGCGTCCAGCGGCGCTCGAAGGTGAGACCGCGCGTCCCCTCGCCGGTGAAGCTGGCACCGTACTTGCCGCCGAGGCTCTTGCGGACCTTCGCGGCCGTCGCCTTCGTCCCGGTCCTGCCTCCGCCGCCCTTGCGTGCGGCCTTCTCCTCCATCACCGGGACAACCTCGCGTACCTGGGCCATTTCGTGTCGTCTCCTCGCCTCCCGCGGACCGCGGGACCTCGCCGTTTCTCGATGGCCCGGATGGGTGTTCCCGGGCGAGCACGGGACCCGGATGCCAGGCGGGTCGCCGGAGCGCTGGGGAACTCCGTCCGGGTGGTTGTCCCGCGTCACGAGGATGGGGTGACGTAGCTACGGGGCCCTCCACCGGGCCGCTCGTACCGCCTCTGCCCGGGTGGTTTCGCGCTCGGTCCTGATGACCGCATCACGCTGCGTTCCGGGCGTCGTCCGGCGGCGGAGCGACCGCCTGACTGTACGACGTGGAGGGGTCGCGGTCAAGACCAACACCACAAGATGTAGTGGTGCGGTCATGGTTCGCATCGCAACATGTTGTTGTTAGCCGTTTCACGCTGGCATCCGCGGCGGGGGTGCGGTGATCCACGTTCAGGGGTGCGTCATCCACAGCAATGGGTGGGTCGTCCACCGCGGCAGGGAGGCTTGTCCACGGCGTGAGGCCGGTTGTCCACAGAACGGGTGTTCTATTGTCAGCCGGTCCCGTCGATGCAGCCCTGGGCGCGCGGGGCCGGCCCGGCCGTCGTCGTGAGCGCTCCGCGGTGCGTCGGTCAGGACGGGCCCTTGGGAGAGAGGTAGTCCGGACCCGTCGCCTGGATGTCGCGGTCATCCATCGTCCACTCGATGTCGGCGATCACGTTGACGATCCCCGGCAGCATTGCCACCATGCGCTCGACCATGGCGGCTGTCGACCGCCGCTCCACGGCTCCGTGGATCGTCACCACGCCGTTCGATACCTCGACCGAGAACTGGCCAGGGTCGAGCCACATCGATCGCAGCAGGACCTCGTTCCGGACGGCGTCCGCGAGCTCGTCATCGGTCTGGACGAAGGCCCGGATGATGTCGGCACGGGTCACGATGCCAACCAGCCGTCCGTGCTCCGTGACGGGCAACCGGTTGACCTTGCGCTCGATCATCTGTGCTGCGGCAACGCTGACCGGCGTGCCCGACTCGATCGTGATCGCCGGCGCGGTCATGGCATCACCGGCCGTGCTCGCCTCCGCCTTGGCAAGCAGCTGGCGGGTCTCGGCAGAATCGCCAAAGATCCGCGCAAGCGGCCGATGTCGGATCGCGTCCCGGCGCTGCTCCTTCACAAGCAAGTCGCCCTCGGAGATGACACCCACCACCCGACCCGTATCGTCGACGACTGGCAGTCCGCTGATGCGGTGCTCGACGAGGAGTCGGGCCACGTCCTTGAGCGGCGTCGCGGGGCTGACCGAGAGCACCGACTGGGTCATCATGTCGCCGACGGTCGCCATCGGTGGTGATCCTCCTGTGCTCGTCGCGCGATTTCGACGCTGCGACGTTCGTCGTCCGATCCTACCTGCGCCTCGGCGGCAACGCGCAACGGGCCGCACATCGGCGATCATCGCCGGGTGACCACGATCTCACGGATCCTGATCGGCGTCGATGCCGGTGCGACCAGGTCCTCGGCCCTCGCCCTGGCGACGGACCGCACCAGGCTCGGGCGCTCGGAGGGACCGGGGGCAAACCCGAAGCGGCACGGACTTGACCTCGCGGCGGACCGGATCGCGGTCCTCGCGGCTGACGTCACGACTGTGACCGGCACGGCACAGCATCCCCCCGGCACCCCCGCGCTCGTGTTCGTGGCTGGGGCTGGCATCGACCGCCCCGAGCATGCTCGCGCGCTGGAGGCGGCGCTCGGCCCGCGCCTGCCGGGGACCCGCGTCATCGTGGTCAACGACACGCTCGCCGCGCTGCGCGCTGGCACCCCGGACGGCGTGGGCCTGGCGATCCCGGTGTCAACGGGAGGCAACGTCATCGGGCGCGGTCCGGACGGGCGGGTGACGGACCGGGGCCATGGGATCTTCGGCGGGGGCTACGTGCTGGGTGCGCTCGCGGCGCGTGCCGCACGACGGGGAGCCGTGGGGACGGAGCTCGCGAACGAGATCAAGGTCGCCGACCTCCCGTGGCTCACCGACCGGCCTCGCCGGCCGGGCCCGGAGGCTGCTCTCCTCGGCGCCGCCGTCGCCCGCGCCGCCGAGCGTGGTGACCCGCTGCCGGTCCGCATCGTGGACCGCTGGTGCGGCCGGGTGACGAAGGCGGTTCGCGAGGAGATCGAGCGGCTGGCCCTCGGGTCAGCGCCCGCGGTGATCGTCTACGGTGGCCTGGGTGACGCGTGTCCATGGCTCGCGCAGCGGATCCGAGCCGCCGTCCTGGAAGCGGCTCCGGGCGCCCGGCTGGTGACCCTTGCCAGGGATCCCGTCGAAGGAGCCGCGGATCTCGCCTGCGACGCCTGGGGTTGTACCCCGGTCGCCTGGGACTTCACTCCCCGCCGGTAGCCGGCCCGTCCAGCGCCGCCGCCCGCCGCTCGAGCTCCCGTTCGAACATCGGCCGCGCCCGCAGCGAGGCACGCAGCTCGGCGTCGGCTTCCGCGAGTTCCGCCAGCCGGGCCGCGACGCCCGGGGCCTCCGGGTCCGTGAACAGGGTCTCCCGCAGCAGCCCGAGGTATCGCTCCGTCTCCGGGCCCGCGAGGGTGGACAATGCCTCGACCCGCTCCTGGACCTCCTCGTTGCGGCTCGCGACCGACCACCCGCCTCGCTCGCGGACGAGGAGCTGCAGCTCCCGTCCCTGCTGGAGGGCGCGGTACCGAAGCGACGGGCCGCCGGTCATCTTCACGACCTGCTCGGGCCGGTAGATCGCCATCAGCCCCAGGATCAGCACGAGGATGCCGATCTCGAACGGCAGCAGGTTGGGCGTGATCGCGACGAGCAGGGCCACGACCGCGGCCAGCATGGCGCCCGCGGCCAGGCTGCCGCCGCCAAAGCGCCGCGACCGGTGGAGCAGCTGGAACCACAGGACGACAGCCATGACCACCCCGCCGATGGCCAGGCCGATCTTGAGCAGGGCGCCGCCGGGATCCGGATCGATGAAGTCGAGCATCATCGAGAGGATCGGTCAGAACGAACAACCGCGCAACGCGGCCGCCTCGCGGCGCCGCCGCGCGGGCGCAACCTTGACCGGCCGGGCTACAGCCCGGAGTACGCGTGCAACCCGCTGAACCACAGGCTGCCCGAGTAGGTCACCAGGACCATGCCGAAGCCGACGACGAGCAGCAACGCCGCGGGCCGCCCCGCCCACCGTCGCTGGTTGCGCGCATGGAGGTAGATCGCGTACACGAGCCAGGTGACGAGGGCGGCCGTCTCCTTGGGATCCCATCCCCAGTAGCGTGACCACGCGATCGAGGCCCACCACGAGCCGAGGATGATCATCGTGGCGAAGATCGGAAAGCCGATGATGACCGCCCGGTAGGCCACTTCGTCGAGCGTCCGGTGCGACGGCAGCCACGAGAACCGGTCCCCGGTGCCCTGGGCCAGGTACCCCAGCCCGGCGGCGAACGCCGTCGCGAAGATCCCGTACGCGATCACGGCCATCCCGACGTGGATCGTGAGCAGGGGTGCGTTCTGGAGCGCTGGCACCAGCGGCTCGATCTCGGATGGGAGCGACGACGCATAGAGCAGCATGGCCAATGCGACGCCCACGGGGATGAACCCGATCTGGCGGATGGGGAAGCGGCGGGCCAGGATCAGGTACCCACCCAGGATGCTGGTCCCGAAGGCCATGCTGAACTCGAACAGGTTCCCATATGGCCCGCGGCCGACCACGATCCCGCGCACGACGAGCGACGCCAGCAGCAGGGCGAACGCCGCGATGGCGATGGCCGTCGCTGCCCGAGACAGCGGGGTGGGGGAGGCTGCGAGCTCGATCGGCGCGGCTGCCCGGATGGCTCGCGCGGTCACGAACGAGCCCGTGACGCCACCGGTCTCGAGCGCCGGACGGGACGCTCGGAGCAGGACCACCGAGCGGCGACCGTTCGCGAGCAGGACGGCGTGGCCGATGGACGTGGCAAAGCCGATCGCGGTGGCGATCACGCCGAGCACGAACAGGATGGAGGAGGCCTGGGCCATGGATTCGATCCCGGGACGCTGGCGGCCGGGCGGAACGGTCCCGTCGCGGCCTCGTGGGGGTCCGGTGGTGCGGCTGGGCGCCGGCACCTCGGTTGTTCAGACGGCGGCGCGCCCTCCCGGCGGCGGCCCGGCGGGCCGCAGCGAGCGGGTGGTGGGCTTGAGGGTGAAGGCGAGACCGCAGTTGCCGCAGGTGGCGTCGGCCGCCGAACGGACCAGCGCGCACTTGGGACAGGCGACGACGAGGGGCTCGCCCGACGATGAACGGGTCATGCCCGGCTCGTAGATGACGCCCTCGCCGAGACTGTACGGCTCGCCTGCCGGGAACACCGGCCGGCCGTCGGCATCGAGCGGGGCGGCCCGGCGGGGATCCGCGTAGGCGACGCCCAGGCGCGGCCGAACGAGCCCGTATCGCAGCCAGAACACCACGATCAGGGTGAGCAGCGGACCGACCACGCCGACCAGCAGGAAGACCGGCAGCAGCCCGATGAGCGCGCCCCAATCCGGTGTCACGATGTTGCCCGAGAACGTGACGAGGCCGTTCCAGAGCTGCTCGAGGGTCTCGATGATCACGCGCGCATGCTAGCAGCCGAAGGCTGGCCTAGCCGGTGGCGCGCGGATGGCGCTTGTGGCGGGCGACCTTCCGTGCCGTCCCGGTCTTGGCGGTCGCGCCGCGGCCCGGCTTCCATCCCGGGCGATCGTCCCCGCTCCCGGTCGCGCGGCCGCCGGGTGGCCGTCCCTGCCCGATCGAGGCAGACCGCGCGCCACCCCCGGCCCGCGCCGACGGACCGTGAGCCGGCGCCGGGACGTCGAGCTTGGCGATGAGCCACTGGAGCGGGGCAGTCCTGGCTCCCTTCGCGGCCAGCAGGTCGCGCAGCCCGCGGTCGTTGGTCACGACCAGGACCCGGTCCGTTGCCGCGGGACCCGCACCGCGGAGCGAGGCCTCGGACACCAGGTCCAGGATCGTGTCGTCTCCCGTTCGACGTCCGGAGTACCGGACCGCCATCTTCTGCGCCAGGCGGCCGTAGACCCCGTGGCCCACGCCGTCGAACACGAGGTCGATGACGATCGGCATCGGTACGGCGGCCCGGATCCGGCCGACGATCGCCGAGGCGGGGGCGGGGCCGCCGGCACCCGCACCCAGCCGGTAGAGGAGGTTGGTGCCGTCGATGATCAGGCGGTCGGTGCCGTCGAACGGAGTCTGGCGAGGGCTGGCGGGCATGGGTAGACGGTAGCATCGGGGCGTGCTGCTCCTCGTCGATCTCGATGGTGTCGTGTACCGCGCGTCGGAGGGCGTGCCCGGTGTCGGGCCTGCGCTGGCCGCTCGCGCGGCCCACGGCGACACCGTGGTCTACGTCACCAACAACGCGGCGTTCTACCGCGGCGACTACGTGGCCCGGCTGGCCGGCCACGGCGCACCGGTCGGTCCCGATCGCGTGGTCACCAGCGCGAGCGCGGCGGCCCGCTACGTGCGCGACGAGCTGCCCGGGGCGACGCGGGTGCTGGCGGTCGGCGCGGCCGGTCTCGAGCGTGAGCTGCGGGAGGTGGGCCTGGATGTGGTCACCGTGGCCCACGCGGCGACCCGGATGCACCAGGAGGGGATCGACGGCTGGGCCGCTGCCGGGCACCCTGACGTCGTCGTCGTGGGCCTGGACCCCCAGGTCACCTACCTGCGGATCGCCGCGGCGGCCGACTGCATCCGGGCTGGCGCGGTGCTGGTGGTGACCAATCGTGACCCGGTGTACCCCATCGAGAACGGGTTCCGGCCCGGCGCGGGTGCGGTGGTCGCGGCGATCGAAACGGCCGCGCGTGCGACCGCCCGGGTCACGATCGGCAAGCCGGAACCCCACCTGCTGCAGATCGCGGCGAGGACCGTCGGGATGGCCACCCGGGGCGCCGTGATGATCGGAGATGCGGTCACGGACGTGGCCGCCGGGCGGGCCGTGGGCGCGCGCACGGTCCTGATGCTCACCGGCGTGACCTCACGCGAGGCGGCCGACGCCCTCCCGGAGGCCGAGCGGCCGACACGCATCGCCGCGGACGCAACCGAGCTCAGCAGGGTGCTCGAGGAGCTTGCCGCGTCCGAGGGCTGAGGCAGGGCGCGGTTCCAGGGCGGCGGCCGTGGCGTGTCCTGCGTGCCCGGCGCGGCATGGATCCCGGGACTGGCCGCGCACCGGACCAACCGTCGGTCGGAGCCGACAAACGAGCCGTCCCGGGGCCCGGTCGTTCGGTGACGAGCACCCCGGCCAGACGTTTGTGCCGCCCGGAGGTTCACGTGTTCGGCGCAGCCGACCGTTGGGCCGGTGAGCGGCTGCCGTGGCGGGCCGGTGAGCGGCTGCCGTGGCGGGCCGGTGAGCGGCTCACTCCCGAGGGTTGACGCCCGACGTCGCCAGCAGCCGTCAGCGGTGGATCAGCTCCGGGATCCCGGAGCCCCAAGCGAGGAATGCCTCCCGCAGGTCCTCCTTGGTGGGCTCGCCGCAGAACGCCGCCTCGATGGCCGCCGTGTTGACCGCCCACAGCTCCGGCACCGTGACCCCCAGTCGCTCCACGGCCCGGGCGAACTCCTCGGACAGGCTGACGTCGGACACGGTCAGGTCGTCGGTGTTGAGCGTGACATTGACACCGGCGTGCATCAGCTGGCGGAACGGATGGGCCTCGAACGACTCGACGATCCGGGCCTGGTAGTTGGAGGTCAGGCACAGGTCAAGCCAGACCCCCCGGTCGACCAGCGCCTGGACCAGCTCCGGATCCTCGATGGCGAGCGGCCCGTGGGCGATCCGCTCCGGATCGAGCGCCAGCGCGCGCGTCACCTGGGCGGCGCCGCCCCACTCGCCCGCGTGGAGGGTGACGTGAAGCCCGAGATCCCGCGCCATGTCGATGGCTCCGCGGTGACGCTCCGGGTCCGGGAACTTCGCCTCCGGGCCGGCAAGATCCACGGCCACGAGTCCGTCCGGCACGCCCTCCTGGACCATGTCCAGCACGAAGTCGAGGTTCGCCTGTGGCGCGTGGGAGCGCATCAGGGTGGCGATCAGCCGGACCTGGACGCCCTGGCGTTTCGCGGCCGCATGGGCGCCGCGCCAGACCGCATCGACGACGCGTCGCCCGGACAGGCCCTTCCGGACGTGGAGCAGCGGCGCCCAGCGGATCTCCAGGTACCGGACGTTGTCGGCGGCCTTGTCGTCGACGAGCTCGGCGGCGATCCGCTCGATGGCCTCCGCATCCTGCATCAGGGCGATGGGCAGGTCGAACGCCTGGAGCAGGGCGGCCTGGTCGTCGCACCGATCCGGCGCGACGAGGACGCCGCGCATCCCGGCAAAGGACATGGGGGCATCCACGTGCCGGGAATGGGCGATGTCGAGGGCGGTGTCGACGCGCAGGGATCCGTCGAGGTGGAGGTGCAGCTCCGCCTTGGGCATGGCCCGGGTCAGAGCGCGCAGGGTCCGCGGATCGAGCTGGTTCATGCACCCGATGGTAGGTCGAGTGCCACCCCGGCGCGAACCGCGTGCCCGGCCGGCCATCCGCAGTTGCGCGGAGGGCGAACAATGGGTGATCGCGCCCGAGCTCGCGACGGCTACCCGGAGCACCCAGCCATGCCTACCACCCTCGTCACCGGCGCCAATGGATACGTCGGCTCCCACCTGACCCCCGCACTCGTCGATGCCGGCCACCGTGTCATCGCGCTCGTCCGGGGCGACGAAGGCGCCGGCCAGGTGCGCGGCCGCCTGACCCCGGCACAGCGGGCGCAGGTCGAGATCCGCCACGGCGATGTCACCAGGGTGGAGACACTGCCTGCGGCCATGGCCGGCGTGGACGGCATCCTGCATCTCGTGGCGGTCCCCCGGGACTGGGACGGCGGCGCCACGCTCCGGCTCGTCAACACCGAGGGCACCCGGAACCTCCTGCGTGCCGCCGCCGACGCCGGCGTCCGGCGGTTCGTCCACCTCGGCGCGCTGGGCGTGACCGACGACCCGGACCTGCACTACGCGAGCTCCAAGGCCAAGGGCATGGCTCTCGTCCGCGAGTCGGGCCTGGACTGGACCATCCTCTCGCCGTCGCTGTTGTTCGGGCCACGTGACGGGTTCTTCAACATCCTGGCCGACCTGGTCCGGATGTCGCCCGGCATCGTGCCCATCACGGGCAGGGGCGACGCACGCTTCCAGCCGCTGGCGATCGCGGATCTCGGCCGGGCGGCCGTGGTCGCGTTCGCCGATCCGGGCACCATCGGCCGCGAGCTGCCGCTGGGCGGGCCGCGCTACTGGACCTACCGCGAGATCATGGAGGAGGTCCTGCGCGGCATGGGCAAGCGCCGGCTGCTGGTGCCGATGCCGGTTGCCGTGATCCGCCTGGTTGCGGGCGCATCCGAGAAGGTCCACCTCCCGTTCCCCGTGGCCACCGACCAGCTCCGCCAGCTCAGGCTCGACAACACGGGTCCGCTCGACAGCGTCCAGGCTGGCTTCGGCTTCGACCCTCAGCCGATGGAGGGGGGCCTGACGCATCTCCGCCGCCGGCTTGGAGATCAGGAGCCGGACGCCACCTGAGCCACGCGGCGGGAGGGGACCCGCTACGCTCCGCCACGTGGGTGCCATGGACCGCTTCCGGGGCCTCGCGATCCGGCTGGCCTGGATCGCGGTCGCGCTGCTGATCTCATTCGGGACCGCTGGCTTCCTCGCGACCATGAGCCAGCCTCCCGGCACGTCAGGGCGTTCGGAGCTCACGTGGAACGGTGACGCCGCCATGGAGCCGGCCCTGGACCGGGCGACCGAGGATCTCCGGGCGCTTTCCGGCGAGGTCGATGCGCTCGGGGCGACCGCCCGCCGGGCGCTCAGCCAGGTCGTCGGGGGCGACGTCGACCCACTGGGGCAGACCATCGCCGACGGCTCCCTGCAGCTGGCCAGGGTCCAGGCGCTGGCCGATGCCCTCGAGGCGTCCCTCGCCGACGTGCCGCACACCGGCGCCGACTGGGCGCTGTACGTCTCGGCGGGCGTCCATCGCCGGTATGCGCAGCTTGCCGGGACCTCGTCCCTGGCCGCAGGCCTCGAGGACGACTGGGCGTCGTTCACGGGCCGCTCGCTGGCTGCCTCACGCCTGACGACGCTGCTGGTCCGCCATGACGAGGAGACCGCCGCGGCCGCACGAATCGGCTCGGACGGCAGGTACAGGGAGGCGATCGCCCAGCTCGACCGGAGCGACGCCACGATCGCCGATGCACGGCGGCTTCGTGACGGCCTGCTCGCGAGCACCGACGTCTCAACCCTGTCCGCCTGGCTGGAGCGGAACGCGGCCTACGACGCGGCCCTCCGGAGCCTGTACGCGGCGCTGATCAAGTCGGAGGCCCGGATCACCGATCCGGTGCGTGAGGCATTCGACCGTGAGCAGCAGGCTCGGGAGCAGCTTCCGGGCGACACGCGAGGCCTGGTCGTGATCCTGTCCGAGGTTGCCCAGGGCGGACTCAACCAGGCGGTGATCGCGATCGAGGAGGCACGCGGCTCGCTGGCCACGGCGCTCGAGGTCCAGGAGCAGCTTCGCGACGGCTCCCTCCCGATACCACCCGGCTGACCGCGGCCCCGGGACCGCCGGCCCGGCGCCCGGCCGGGCTACACTCGGGGCAACGTCCCGTCCCAGATCCGCCGGCCGTGTCGTGGCGGGCCTAGCGCACCGGAGGTCCTTTCGTGCAGATCCGCGTCGTCACCGCACAGCCGTGGGCGGTTGCCGCCGACCTCCTCGTCGTGCCCCTGGTCGGCGAGCCCGCCTTCACCGGGGTATTGGACGAGCTCGACCGGCGAATGGGTGGCGAGCTGCGGGCCCTTGCCGCGCTCGGCGAGCTCAAGCCGGGACGCTACTCCACGGCGCTGGCGGCCCCGGGAGAGGTCGGGGTCAGGCGCGTGCTCACCGTCTCGGCAGGCCCGGCCGACGGCTTCGACCGCGAGACCGCCCGCCGCGTCGCATCAACGGCGATCCGGCGCCTGATCGACCGCAATGTCCACACGGTCGCGGTCTGGATTGATCCCATCGCGGCCGGCCTGGGCGGGGACATGGGCCTCGCCGCGGAGCTGGTGGCCAGGGGCATCGTCGAGGGCGGCTTCGAGCCCAAGACGATCTACCGGGAGGACAGCGACGCGGCCCCGCCGTCCCTTGACGAGCTGATCCTGGTGGCGGGCGCCGGCGCGGGCGTCGACCTCGGATCAGCCGCTGAACGGGGGATGATCATGGGCGAGGGGGCCAACATCGCCCGCCGCCTCGCCAACCGCTCGGCCAATGACATCTCACCGCAGGTCCTCGCCGACGAGGCACGCGCCATCGCCGAGGCCCACGGCCTGTGGATCGACGTCGTCGACGAGAAGCGGGCGGCCGAGCTTGGCATGGGCATGTTCCTCGCCGTCGGGCAGGGGAGCGCCAATCCGCCGCGGATGATCGTCATGCGCTCGGGTGGCGAAGGAGCGAAGGACGCGCTCGGGCGGCACCTGGCGCTCGTGGGCAAGGGCGTCTGCTTCGATTCGGGCGGGATCAGCATCAAGCCGTCCGACCGGATGGAAGAGATGAAGATGGACAAGACCGGTGCCTGCACCGTGATCGCGGCCATCGCCACCGCGTCCCGGCTCGCGCCCGGGCTGCCGCTGCTCGCGGTTGCCCCCGCGGTCGAGAACATGCCCAGCGGCCGGGCCTCGCGACCGGGCGACATCGTGCGGGCGATGAACGGCAAGTGGGTCGACATCATCAACACCGACGCCGAGGGGCGGCTCATCCTCGGCGACGCGATGACCTACGCGGAGCAGCTGGGCGCCACCCACATCGTCGACGTGGCGACGCTGACCGGCGCCGTCGGGCGCGCGATCGGCAACCTCGTGACCGGCGTGTTCGCCACCCCGGATCCGTGGTGGACCGAGGTGGAGGCTGCCGCCGAGCGCGCCGGAGAGCGCCAGTGGCGGCTGCCGCTCGTCCAGGACTACATGGCCGAGATGGAGAGCTGGTACGCGGACTTCCAGAACACCGGCACCCCGGATGGATCGCTGGTCAAGAGCGGCCTGTTCCTCGAGCAGTTCCGGACGGTTCCCTGGGCCCACCTCGACATCGCCGGCACGGCGTACTTCCGCAAGCCCACCCCCTACGCGACGCGCGGGGCCACCGGCGTCAGCCATGCCACGCTCGTCGAGCTCGCCCTGGCCGGCGCCACGGAGCGCTGACGCCCCCGCCGCGTAGACTGCGCGCGTGCTGACGCCGCTGTCCATCGTCCTCGCGCTCCTCGGTGGCGCCTGGGGGTTCGCGTCCGACCGCATCGCGGCGCGCTGGCCCGCCCACGACGACGGTGCCGTCCGGTCGGTCGACTGGCGGACGCCGGTGGTGGTCGTCGTCGGGGCGTTCGCGCTCGGCGGGGTTGCGCTGCGGTTCGAGAACCCGGTGCCGGGCGTCGTGTTCGGCGCCTACCTCGTGGCGCTGGTGCTGCTGTTCGCGACCGACCTCGACCAGCGACTCCTGCCCGACCTCATCACCCTGCCGGCGATCCCGGCGGCGTTCCTCTTCTCGCTGTCGGGCGCCAACCCGCTGCTGCCGCCCGGGGTGCTGCCGATCGCGGTTGTCGTGGCGATCGTGGTGCCGCTCGCGCTGCTCGCCCTGTCGATCCCGTTCGGCGCCGACGCGATCGGCCAGGGCGATCTCAAGCTGCTGGTGTCGGTCGGGCTGATGGTGGGGCCCCTGCGGCTGGTCTACGGTGCGATCTTCGGGGCGCTCGTCGCCGGCGTGGTGCTGGTGGTGCTGCTGGCCGCGCGGAGGATCACGCTCAAGACGTTCGTGCCCTACGGGCCGTTCCTGATCCTCGGCGCCATCTGGGCCGTGCTGGTCATCCGGTAGTCCGCCGTCAGGCGGTCGCCCGAGAATCCGGTGGTCGCCCGATTGCGGCTGCTTGGTACACTCACGGGAGAACGCCGGTTCAGGTCGTCTCGGGAGTGCCCTCCGCGGCGGCGCCAGTCTGGTGGAGCGCGAGCCGTCCTCCCCTCGCACGGGGCGACGGCCCGGGTCCCGCCGCAGATGAGGACGCCACCTTCTTGACCCGCCCTTCGATCGCGCAGTCGTTCCCGAGGTCCCGCCGGAGGATCGGATCCCGGCTCCTTGCCGCGCTGCTCGTGATCCCGTTGCTGGCGCCGGTCCTGGCCGCGCCCGTCGTGGCCCCGGAGCCTGCCTACGGCGACGAGTTGGCCGACGCCCGTGCCCAGCAGAAGGACCTCCAGCGGAAGATCGAGCAGCAGCGCGAGCTCGTCGCCTCGATCAACGCGTCGCAGGATCGGCTCGAGGGCCGGATCGCGAGCACGAAGGACCAGCTCCAGGGCATCACGGAGGACCTCACGGCCACCCGGCGTCGGGTCGCTGCCATCCAGCAGGACATCACCGAGGTCCAGGCCTCCTACGACGTGCTCGTCGCCTCGCTCGCGGACCTCACCGCCCAGCTGGTCGACATCGAGACCCAGGAGGCCGCCAAGCGCGACGAGCTCGGTGTGCGCAAGGCCGCCCTGGCCGACCGCATCCGCGACGCGTACGAGGCGGAGCGGACGTCCCTGCTGGAGACGTTCCTGTCCGGCGCGTCGTTCACGGACATGCTGGCAGCGATGAGCGCCCAGCTGGACGCGGCCGAGCAGGATCGGGCCCTCGCCCAGCAGATCGCCCTCGACCGGGAGACGCTGCTCCAGCTGCACCGGACCGTCGCGTCCGCCCGTTCCGATACGGACCTCCTGCGCCAGCAGACCCGCGTTCAGAAGCAGAAGCTCGACCAGCGGATGGCAGACCTGCGCAGGGAGAAGGCCCGGCTCAAGGAGCTGGAGAAGGCGGTCGAGGCGGTCCTTCGCGAGCAGGAGGGCCAGTACGCCGCGCTCGATGCGGGCAAGCAGGCCGCCCATCGCGCGATCGCGAAGGCAGCGGCTGCCCGCAAGGCGCTCCAGCGCAAGATCGACCGGCTGGTCGCTGAGCAGTACAGCTCGGGCAACATCCCGTCGCAGTACAACGGGACGTTCATCTGGCCGATGAGCGGGACGATCAGCCAGGACTACGGCTGCACGGGGTTCCCCTGGGAGCCCCCGTACGGCAGCTGCGCCCACTTCCACAAGGGGATCGACATCGTGGCGCCCTACGGGACCCCGGTCCGGGCCTCGGGCGCAGGGCGCGTGCTGTACTGCGGCTGGAACTACGCGGATGGTGCCGACCCGGCCTGGATCGTGATCATCGCGCACAGCTCCAGCCTGACGACCTGGTACGCCCACATGACCCCCGGATGCCCGGCGCGGTCCGGGACGAGCGTGCGCCAGGGCGAGGTGGTCGGGCACGAGGGCAACACCGGCCACTCGACCGGGGCGCACCTCCACTGGATGGTCCAGTTCAACGGCAGCTTCGTGAACCCGCGGCTGTTCCTCTAGTGCGCCTCCCCCGACGGGGTTTCCACGGCCCGATCGCCACCGCCCGATGCTAGGATCGGCACGAGGTCAGCACCGGACGCAGCGGAGGGACGACGCTTGGTAAGACCCGTCATCGCGGTCATCCTCGCGGGCGGCGAGGGCGAGCGACTCTCGATCCTGTCGTCAGTCCGGGCGAAGCCCGCCGTCCCGTTCGGGGGCAAGTACCGGATCATCGACTTCACCCTGTCCAACTGCGTCAACTCCGGGTACGACAACGTCGTCGTGCTCACGCAGTACAACCCCCGCTCGCTCAACGACCACATCGGGCTTGGCCGGCCGTGGGACCTCGACCGGACCACCGGCGGCGTCCGGATGCTGCAGCCGTACATCAGGCGCGGTCGCGTGGCGGAGTGGTACGCGGGCACGGCGGACGCGGTGCTCCAGAACTTCAACGTCGTGGAGCGTGCCGGCGACACCGTGCTCGTGCTTGCAGGCGACCACATCTACAAGATGGACTACCAGCCGTTCGTGGCGGCGCATCGGCGGCGGCGGGCCGACGTCACCATCGCCGTCCGCCGGGTCCCGATCGCGGAGGCGACCCGCATGGGCGTGCTCGCGCTCGATGAGCAGGACCGGGTCACCGAGTGGCAGGAGAAGCCCAAGCAGCCCAAGAGCGACCTGGCGTCGATGGGCGTCTACGTGTTCTCGAAGCGCGCGCTGCAGCGCTGGCTGTCGGAGGGCCTGCGCGACTTCGGGAAGGACGTCATCCCGGCGATGCTCGAGGGTGGGGCCAGGGTGTATGGCTACCGGTTCGACGGCTACTGGCAGGACGTGGGCACGATCCAGTCGTTCTGGGAGGCCAACATGGCCCTCCTCGTCGACCACCCAGAGCTGGACCTGTACGACCGGGAGTGGCTCATCCACACACGGTCGGAGGAACGGGCGCCGGCCAAGATCGGGGCGACCGCCCAGGTCCACCGGTCGATGATCTCGCACGGCTGCGTCATCAACGGCACCGTCGTCAACAGCGTGCTCTCGCCCGGGGTCCGGGTTGACGTCGGGGCCGTGGTCCGCGACTCGATCGTGATGTTCGACACCGTGATCCGGGCCGGCGCCGTCGTGGACCGCGCGATCCTCGACAAGGAGGTGGTGGTCGGACAGGGCGCCATCGTGGGCGACGGGCCCGATTTCGACACCCCCAACAAGCAGGAGCCGGGCCGCCTGAGCACCGGGATCACGGTGGTCGGCAAGCAGTCCGTCATCCCTCGAGGGACGCGTCTCGGCCGCAACGTGAAGATCGGCGAGAAGGTGCGGTCCTCGGACTTCGGGGCGCGGGTCGTGAAGTCGGGCGGTACCGTCGATCGCAAGGCCCGGCCGGCCAAGGCGTCGCGTGACGCCGATGCCGACGTGCCGCCGGCACGCGCCGGCTCAGGCGGGGTGAAGTAGCGCACGGCTCGACATCGCACCCGTTCCGGCTGCACCAGGGGTCCGCTCCTGCCGCTCGGGATAGACTGCCCGCCATGTCGACCGCCCCCCGGGCGTCCGCCTGTGCCCCGGCGGATGTCGAAGCCTGGCTGACCCAGCTGGGTCTGGCGCCCATCGAGCGCGCCGATCGCGAGAACGCCACGTCATGGGACCTCGTCCTCGACGGACGGCGCCGCGCCCGCTTGCGGGTGACCTTGATCCTCGATCCGTCTCTCGCGCTCATCTGCCTGGCGCACTTCGCGCCGCCGATCAACAATTCGTTCCGCCGGTCGTATCGCAAGCTGCTGCGCTGGAACGACGAGCTGCCGTTCGTGAAGTTCTCGACGGCCGACGACGAGCGGCCGCTGCTCGTTGCCGAGATCCCGATCGCGGAGGCGACGCTCGAGTCGCTGGGGCTGGCGCTCGCCCGCGAGCTGGCCGTGGCGGATCGTTGCCACGGCGACGCCTCCGAGTGGCTCAAGGCCGGGGGCTGGTCCACGGATCCCCCCGTCCCGGCCGACGTCGACGGCCCCGGCGCGCAGCTGATCGCGCGCTTCGCGTCCGACCTCGCGGAGCTGCTGGAACCCGCCCCGGGTGCCGCGGGGTGACGGCTCGCCGCCGGCGGCTGATCCCCGGGCAGTCGCGGCTGACGGCCGTCCTCGTCCTCACGGTGCTGCTGCTCGTGGCGGCTGGTCCCCTGTTGCCCGCGGGTCTGGGCGGCGCCGGCCCGGCGCGCGCCGCCTCCGGCGACCTGACCCTGGTCACCGACGCCGTCTACACCGTCCGTCCGGATGACGGCCGCGTTTCTGTGACCGTCGCGATCACCGCGCGCAACCGGACGACGGAGACCCGCACCCGGCGGTTCTTCTTCGACCACGCGTTCCTCGCCGTACAGCCCGGCGCCACGAACCCGCGCCTGAGCGGTGCGCCGGGGAGCCGGGCCAAGGTCTCGAAGCGGACCGGCCGGTCGACGCTCCTGCGCCTGGAGTTCGGGACGCGGATCTACAGTGGCAAGAGCACCTCGCTCCGGCTGACCTTCGATCTGCCCGGGACAGGCAAGGCGGCGAGCCCGCAGGTGCGAGTGGGCGCCAGCCTCGTGACCCTGCCCGTGTGGGCCTTCGCGTCCGAGGGCGCCAGGGGGAGCACCGTCACGGTCAGGGTTCCCGCCGGGTGGGACGTCGCGGTGGAGTCGGGCGAGCTGGTGCGACGCGACGTCGCCGCGACCGGCGGGGTGGCGCTCGAGAGCGGGCCGATCCCCAGCCCGCTGACCTGGTTCGCCTACGTCACCGCGCACCGGCCCGCGGAGTTCCAGGAACAGCCGCTGACGGTCACGGTCGGTGACCAGCAGGCGGAGCTCTCACTCCAGGGGTGGGCGGACGACCCGGCCTGGACCAGGCGGATGGCGGCCCTGCTCGGCGCGGTGCTGCCCGCGCTCGGCACGGAGATCGGCCTGCCGTGGCCGGACGGCGAGCCGGTCGAGATCGCCGAGTCCGTGAGCCGGGACGTGGACGCCGTGGCCGCGCTGTTCGATCCCGCCGACCGGCGGATCGAGGTTGCCTACTGGGCCGACCACGGCGTCGTCGTGCACCAGGCCGCGCACGTGTGGTTCAACGGCTCCCTCCTGGCCGACCGCTGGGCCAACGAGGGGTTTGCGACGCACTACGCGCTACGGGTGTCGGCCCAGGTCGGGGAGAGCGCGGATGGGCCGGAGATGACGGCCGAAGCGAAGGGAGCCCGGCTTGCGCTGGATACCTGGCCCGGGAGCACCGGCGCACGGACCGCGGCCGACGCGTACGCTTACGCCGCGTCGTATGCCTTGGCGTCCGAGGTCGCGAGCCTGGTGGGCGAGGGGGCGCTGACCGCGGTCTGGTCGGACGCTGCCGCGAGGATCGGTGCCTATCAGCCGCCGGGTGGCGCCACCGCCAGCCAGGGCACCGTCGAGAACGTGACTGGTCCGCCCGACTGGCGTGGCCTGCTGGACCTGCTGGAGGAGCGATCCGGCGCGGATCTGGTGCCGCTCTGGCGCGATCTCGTGGTCACGTCGGCAGAGGCGCCCCTGCTGGACGCGCGAGCTGAGGCGCAGGCCTCGTACCGGCGGACCCTCGCGCTCGCGGACGGATGGCAGCTCCCTCGAGCGGTCCGGGACGCGCTCCGGGCGTGGGACTTCGCCACCGCTGAGACGCTCATGGCCGACCTCCGCACCGTGCTAGCGCAGCGGAACGCGGGAGCCGAGCTTGCGGCCAGCGAGGGCCTGCGCGTGCCCAACGTGATGCAGGACCTGTTCGAGAGTGGCCTGATCGCCGAGGCGAGCGCCCGGGCCGAGTCCGAGCGGAGCGCGATCCTCGCGGTGCGACGGGCGGAGGAGGCTCGCTCGCCCGACGACGACCTCCTGAGCCGGATCGGGATGCTGGGCGAGGACCCGGACCGGGACGTGGCGCGGGCCCGCGAGGCGCTCGAGACAGGCGACCTGGACGCCTCGCTCGCCTCGGCCGACCGGGCCCACCGCGCGTGGACCGTGGCCTGGGAGGAGGGCCGGCGGCGGGCGCTCCTGGGGCTCGCGGTGGTGGCAAGTCTGCTGGTGCTCGGCTCGGCGGTCGTCTCGAACCGTCGGCGTTCCCGCACCGCCTCGGTCCATGGCCCGGGAGGCGCGGCGTCGCCCGGCACCGGCCCCACCGCCAGGTGACTGCCGTGGCACCCGTCGGGCGACGTGCCGGCTCGGCCGTGCTGCTCGCGCTGGTGTTCGGCCTGGCCGGCGCCCTCCTGCCCGCGGCCGCGCCGGGCCTGCCACTGCCCGGGTTCCTCAGCCCGGTCGTCGCGCTCGCCGCGGACGACCTCGAGATCACGGCCGAGACCCGGTACACGGTGGACGTGGACGACCGGACCGTGCGGGTCGTCCTCGACCTCACCGCCGTCAACCGGAAGCCCGACCGGGCCACGACCCGCTACTTCTACGACGGGCTCAACCTGGGCGTGCAACCCGACGCCCGCCGGTTCAGCGCCACCAGCGGCGGATCCGGGCTCACCGTCCGCGCCGCGGATCGCGAGGGCTATCGGCTGGTCACCGTCCTGTTCGGCGAGCGGCTCTACTTCGGCGAGACCGAGCGACTGCGACTGTCCTTCGAGCTGCCGGCAGGCAAGCCGCGCTCTCCGAGCGACGTGCGCGTGGGACCGGCGTTCGCCACCTTCACCGCCTGGGCCTTCGGTGATGCCGGCCGGGTCCGGATCGAGATCCCCAGCGGGTTTCGAGTGGAGACGGCCGGCAGCGAGATGGATGCGGAGCGGGGCAGCAACGGCCTCCAGGCGTGGTCAGCGTCGACGAACGACCCACTGAGCTGGTACGTCCTTGTCAACGCGACCAATGACGAGGCTCTCACCTCGGACCGCCTCGCCCTCGAGGACGGAGAGAACGTCGTGATCCGGGCCTGGCCCGAGGACACCCGGTGGCGCCGGCGCGTCAGCGTCCTCCTGCGCGATGGTCTGCCGCAGCTGGCCGAGCAGATCGGCCTGCCCTGGCCGGTCGAGGGATCGCTCGTCGTCACCGAGGTGCACACGCCGCTGCTGGAGGGATACGCCGGCTTCTACGATCCGGACACGGACCGGATCACCATCAGCGAGGACCTCGATGACCTCACGATCATCCACGAGGCCTCGCATGCCTGGTTCAACGGCGCGCTGTTCACGGAGCGCTGGATCACCGAGGGCCTCGCCGACGAGTACGCCGCCCTGGCCCTGCGGGCCGACGACCGCGGCTATCCCGGGCCGGGCAAGGTGGCTCGCGCGGATCCAGCGGCGTTCGCGCTCAACGACTGGCCCCCGCCGGCGGCGATCCGTGACCAGGAGGCCGGCGACCGGGAAACCTACGGCTACGCGGCCTCCTGGACGCTCATGCGTCGGATCGTGGCGCGGGTGGGCGAGCCGGGAATGCGCGAGGTGTTCGCCGCGGCGGCCGCGGGGACGACGGCCTACCCGGGTGAGGGCGAACCGGAGCGCTCGCGGATGCCCAGCGACTGGCGGCGGTTCCTGGACCTCGCCGAGCAGGCCGCGGATCCCGCCTCCGCGATGACCTCGGGGCGATCGATCTCCGACCTGCTCGCGCAATGGGCGCTCGATGACGGCGATGCCTCGCTCCTGCCGGCGCGGGCAGCGGCAGTGGAGCGGTACTCGGCGCTCGTGCGAGCCGGCGCCGGCTGGGCCCCGCCCACCGCCGTGCGGACGGCCCTTGACGAGTGGCACTTCGACGACGCGGTGGACGTCATGGACGTGGCGGAGCGGGTGCTCGCCTCGCGGGACGAGATCAGCGCGCTGGCGGCGGCCGAGGGCCTGGTCGCCGGACCGCGGCTCGAGGCCGGCTACCAGGATGCCCGCAGCGAAGCCGAGATCAACGTCATGGTCGATCAGGCCGCCCGGACGCTGGAGGCGCTCGAGGCTGTCGCCACGGCGGGGGAGGCTGCCTCGGCGCCCCGCGACTGGCTCGCCAGCTGGGGCCTTGACGGCGCCGACCCGGCGACCGGCGTGGCGGCCGCGGGAGCGGCGTGGGAGGCGGGCGACCTTGACGCGGCACGCACCGCCGCGGCCGATGTGATCGCGCTGATCGCGGCGGCTCCGGACGCCGGGCGTTCGCACCTCATCGTCACGGCCCTGCTCGCGGTGCTGGTGGCCCTGCTCCTGCTGCTGGTCGTCGTCGCGATGGCCCGGCGAGGTCGCCATCGCCCGGTGTCGGCCGCCGCGTCGACCGTCGCCGGGTTCCCGGGATCGCGTGGCCCGTACGCTACACTCCCGCCTGACGGATATCCCGGCCGAGCCCACCGGCGGGCCGGCGCCAGGTGACGAGGGAGCGGACGGAACGTGACCTTCTACGCCGCCTCGATCGAAGGCACGATCTGATGGGCGTGGCGCGCGTGCGCCCGTCGCACGAGATCCTCTCCGGTGCCACGGCCGACGTGTATTTCGCCCGCGCCAGCAGCATCCTCGACCGCGAGGGCATCGATCCCGTGGTCACCATGGAGGTCTTCTGCCGCGAGGAGGCCGTGCTGTGCGGCATGGGCGAGGCGATGAACCTGATCGGTCACGTCCTCGCCCATGAGCCCGGTGCGGTGGTCGAGTCGCTGGCGGACGGCGATCCCGTCACGCCCAAGGAGATCGTCCTCCGGATCCACGCGCGATATCGCGCGTTCGCCCTGTACGAGACCGCGATGCTGGGCATGCTGGCACAGTCGACCGGCTGGGCCACCGCATCCCGCCAGTGCGTGGAGTCGGCGGCCCCGCAGCCGGTCATCTCCTTCGGCGCCCGGCACGTCCACCCGGACATCACCGATGTCCTCGACTACGCGGCGATCATCGGCGGCTGCGTGGGCGCGTCCACCCCCGCCGGCGCCGCGCTCGCGGGGCTCAACCCGACGGGCACGATGCCGCACTCGCTGGTGCTGATCTTCGGGGACACCGTCCGGGCGGCCGAGGCGTTCGACCGGGACATGCCCCCGGACGTGCCCCGGATCGTGCTCGTCGACACGTTCAAGGACGAGGCGGAGGAGGCGCTCCGCGTTGCGCGAGCCCTGGGCGACAGGCTCTACGGCATCCGGCTCGACACGCCGTCCGAACGTGGCCGCGTGACCGCCGCCCTTGTGACCGAGGTCCGCGCCCGCCTGGACCAGGCGGGGTTCCCGGCATGTCACGATCGCCGTGTCGGGCGGGCTCAACCCGGAGCGGATCCGCCATTTCAAGGAGCAGGGTGCGCCGGTGGACTCGTTCGCTGTGGGCACCTACATCTCGGGCGCGAGCCCGATCGACTTCACCGGCGACATCAAGGAGATCGACGGCGTGCCGATCGCCAAGCGGGGCCGGATCCCCGGGCGGACGGAGAGCCCGCGCCTGCGGCCTGTCGACCTGGCCGCCTGGCGGGAGGACTGACCGACCCGCCGGTCAGGACGCGACGGCCACCCGCGGATCCCGGCCGGTGCCCGCGAGGGAGCGGTCGGAGATCGGCCAGGGCCATCGAGACCACGATCAGCAGCATGCCCGCCGCGAGCGCGGCCGACAGCCCGAACACCGCCACGATGGGCGCCCTTCCGATGCTCCCGAGCGTGATCGCGGTGGCGATCCCACCGAGAACAGCGAGAGGCCGACCGCGGTCCGCGTCCGCGGACCGTCGCGACAGCTCGACGGTGATCGGCGTCATCACGATCCCTCCGCCGGCGCCACCGAGCAGCCCCGACACGACGAGGAGCGGCGTCGAGGGGCAGCAACAGCATCCCGACGGCCGCCACGGTCATGCCGGCGCCGGTGACGATGAGCACCCTCGAGGAGACCCGGTCGACCAGCCAGGCGGTTCGGGAATCGCATGGCGAAGATCGCGATGCCGTCGGCGGCGAAGTACAGCCCGATGTCCGCGCCGGCCTGCTCGGCCCGGATCGGCAGGTACGCGGTCACGGCGCCCCAGTGCGCCACGTAGGTGACGATGATCAGCAGCGGGACCGCCCATTCCCGCCGGAAGGTGATCCCGTAGCGGCGGCTCGCTGCCCGCCAGCTCGGTCGACGACGGCTCGGCCGTGCGCAAGGGCGGTCGCTGCCCCAGGAGGATGCCGGCGATGAGGACCCCGACCACCGCAGCGGCGACGCCATCAAGTGACGCGGCGTCCAGGATCGCCAGAGCGAGAGCAGCGGCGCCAGGACGAGCGTGAGGTTCTGGGCGGCGGCCACATCGGGACAACGCGCGGCGACGCAGCCCGGGACCAGCCGCGGCACCAGCGACCAGGGCCGCCGGCGAGGCGAGCGCGATCCCTGCCCCTGGAGGATCCGGACGACGATGAACGGTGCAAGCGACGCCGAGCTATCGACACCCAGCAGCAGGATGACCCGGTCGCGAGGAGGTAGGCGGTGCCACCGAGGGTGAACAGGCGGGCGCCGCCAAACCCGGTCGAGCAGGCGGCCGCCGCCGATCGCCACCGGGATCTGGACGACCGCGGCCAGACCCATGATCGGCCCGACCGTCGCATCCGGCGTGCCCGCACGAGCCAGCGCGAGCGGCAGCGTCGCGGTGTATGCGTGAAAGCCGGCCTGGACGAACAGGAGCGCGACGGACAGGCGGAGGATCGACACGGGGCTCTCGCTGGATGCGACGGCTGACGGATCCGGGGCGTCCGGACGTGCGGCCGTCGTACCGGCGAGATCGCGGCGTCCGTGGCAGGATCCGGGCATGGAACCCGGCGATCCGGACACCGCCTATGAGCTGCTCCAGCGTCGGGTCGGCGCTGCTTGCCCACCATCATCACGCGCAGGCGGCCGTGGTTCTGGCGCGGGCCGCCCGCCTCGAGCCCGGGAGGGGCTCCATCCTCGAGGCGCTCGGTCTCGCGTACTTCAACTCGGCGCAACATGAGCGGGCGCGGGAGGCGTTCGAGGCGCTGCTGGAGGTCGACCCGTCGTCCCCGTACGGGCATTTTGCCCTGGGGCAGTGCCTCAAGCGGCTCGGGCGGCCGCGCGAGGCCCGGACGCGCCTGCGACTCGCAGTGGCGCTGGCGCCGGGTTCGGAGCTGTACCGTGGCGCCCTGGCCCGTCTTCCGGCCGCCGGTCGGTCGCCGGGCGGCTGACCCGGTCCTCCGGCGGCGATCCCTTGGGCCCGTCTCAGTCGGGGAGCGGCACCGTCCAGTGAGGCCACTCGGCGTGTCGCCGGAACCCCTCCGCCTCGTACATCGCCATGGCGCCGCGATTGCGGCCTTCCACCACGATGTAGATGCGGTCCACGCCTCGGCGCCGAAGGTCGGCCACTCCCCAGCGCGTCAGCTCGAGGCCGAGGCCTCGGCCCCGCGCCTCGCGCCGGACCCCGAGGAGCTTGACGTCACCGGCGGACGCCCCGTCATCGTCCTCGAAGCACCCCACGCGACAGAACCCGACCAGCCGGCCTGGAGCGGCGGCGGATGCCAGGACCAGGATCGTCGTCGGGTCGAAGCCGGGTGCCTCGTTGGCCCGGCGGACGTCCGCCTCATCGAGGACCAGCGGCCACGCGTGGTCGAGGAAGATCTCGTTGACGAGCGCCACGAACGCCGCGTCATCGGCTCCGGGCCGGATCCGGCGCACGACGACGTCACCGGGGAATGCCGGCGGGGTCCACGGCGCGGCGGACTCCTGCACGAGCTGCCAGATCGGGGCCCGTTCCCGGAGGCCGCACGCGGCGGCGAACGCCTCCGCCCCCGGTCGCTGCGGAACCCGCAGCCGCAGGCTCGGTAGCCCGAGCTGGCCGGCGAGGGCCCTGCCTGCCTCGACCAGCCGCCGTCCGTGGCCGCGCCGACGGAAGGGGAGGTCCACGGTGAGCTCGTCCTGCAGCGGTGCCACCCACCGGCCACCCGGCCCGCATCATCTGCCACGACGACGAGGTCGGGATCGGCGACCAGGCGATCCAGTGACTCCTCGAGCAGGTGGCGGCTCACGCCCTCCAGCTCCCCGCGCTCGAGGGCGGCGCGCGCCGCCGACCTGATCCCGGCCTCGTCGGCAGCGCGGAGCGGGCGCGTGTCATCCGGGAGGGCGACGACGGGCCGGGTGACGGCCTGGCTGGCGATCGACGGCGTCATGGGACCGGGACCGGGAGCTCGCCCATCCGGGCCAGGCGGTCCAGCCACAGGATCCCGACGATCGATTTCGCGTCGGCGACCTCGCCGCGCTCGACCATGGCCACCGCCTCGTCGATCGTGACGTGCCGGAGCTCGAGGCGCTCATCCTCGTCCGGGACCAGCCGGTCATCGCCGGCGGCGCCGGCGATGCCCGTCGCGAGGTACAGGTGCATCAGCTCCGACGCGAACCCCGGGCCGTCCAGAACTCGGCCAGCTTGCGCCAGCGCGAGGCCCGATGCCCGGTCTCCTCCTCCAGCTCGCGACGCGCCGCCAGATCCGGATCCTCCACCACTCCATCGTGGACGTCGAGCGTGCCGGCCGGGATCTCGAGCATCGCCCGCGCGGCCGGGATCCGCCACTGGCGGACGAGCAGGACACGACGATCGTCGTCCACCGCGAGGACCGCGACCGCCCCGGGATGGCCCACGACGTCGCGCGTCCCACCCGAGCCGTCGGCGCGGCGGATCGTCTCCACGCGGAACTCGAGGTACCGCCCCTGGTGGATCAGCTCCCGCTCGACGACCTGCTCCTCGAGGGGATCGTCGCCGAACACGTGCGGGGCCGGCCGTGACGACCGGTCATCGGTCATGCCGGACCCTGGACACGGAACGGCCGGCCCACCCGGAGGGTGCAGCCGGCCGGCAGGGTGGGTGCGAGGAAGGCGGTCAGACCGGCACCGCCTCAGCCGCGCGGACAAGGCTGTCGCCGTTCTCGCCCGGGGCGAAGAGCTGGAGCTTGGGCAGCGGCACCTTGAGCGACACGACGTCGCCCGGGCGGACCCGGTACGAGGAGTCGACGATGGCCACGATGTCGTCGCCGTCCACCGAGACGTGCAGCAGCTCCTCGTTGCCGAGGTACTCGACGACGTCGGCCGTGCCCTTGACGGTCCCGAACGACCCGCTGACCTCACCGAGGTCGAGGTGCTCGGGGCGGAAGCCGGCGATCACCGCATTGCCCGCGGCAGCGACCGATCGCCGATAGCTCTCGGGCAGCGGGAAGCTGACGTCGCCGCGGGTGAGGTCGGTACCGCCGCTAAGCACCGGCATCTCGACGAAGTTCATCGACGGGCTGCCGATGAACCCGGCGACGAACCGGTTCCTCGGGGTGGTCGTAGAGCTCCTGGGGCGTGTCCCACCTGCTGGAGCAGGCCGGTCGCTCATCACCGCGATCCGCTGGCCCATCGTCATGGCCTCGACCTGGTCGTGGGTCACGTAGACCATCGTGGTCCCGAGGCGCTGGTGGAGGCGGGCGATCTCGGCGCGCGTCTGGACGCGGAGCTTGGCATCGAGGTTGGACAGCGGCTCGTCCATGAGGAACACGGCGGGCTCGCGCACGATCGCCCGGCCCAGGGCCACGCGCTGCCGCTGGCCGCCGGAGAGCTCCTTGGGCTTGCGATCCAGCAGCGTCTCGAGCTGGAGGATGCCCGCGGCCTCGTTGATCCGCTTCTCGATGTCCGCCTTGGCGACCTTGCGCAGCTTGAGGCCGAACGCGAGGTTGTCGCGCACCGACATGTGCGGGTACAGGGCGTAGCTCTGGAAGACCATCGCGATGTCGCGGTCCTTGGGAGCAACGTCGTTGACGACCTTGTCGCCGATCCGGAGCTCGCCGTCGCTGATCTCCTCGAGACCGGCGATCATCCGCAGGCTGGTCGTCTTGCCACAGCCCGAGGGACCGACGAGCACCATGAACTCGCCATCCTGGATCTCGAGGTTGAGGTCGCTTACGGCGGTGACTTCGCCATAGCGCTTGTACACGTGCTCAAACGACACGGTCGCCATGCTGAGACCTCCTCCCGTCCAGGTCATCGCGGGCTCATGCATCCGGCCATCAGGATTGGTGGACTCGGACGAGCCCCGTGCGAGGTGCTGGCTCAGGCTGCGGGCATGGTAACCGACCCGGGTCCCCTCGGGAAGGCCGCGTCGTGCCTAGCGCGCGGGCGGGTATCGTGGACGCGCCCCGCACCGCCCCACCCAGAGGTGCTCCATGAGCCCGCACCCGCGCGCCGGCCAGCCCGCCCTCGCCGCTGACCTCATCGACATCCCTGCCCTCCTCCGCGCCTACGCCGAGATCCGGCCCGACCCGGCGGTCGCGGCCCAGCGCGTGGCCTTCGGCACGTCCGGACACCGTGGGTCGGCGTTTCGCGCCGCGTTCAACGAGGCGCACATCCTGGCGACCACCGAGGCCATCTGCCGGTACCGGACATCGAAGGGATACACCGGACCCCTGTTCATCGGGCGCGACACGCACGCCCTCTCGGAACCCGCCTGGCGGACGGCCCTCGAGGTGCTGGTGGCGAACGGCGTGGACGTCCGCGTGGACGCCGAGGACGGGTACACCCCGACGCCGGCGGTCTCTCACGCGATCCTCGCCGCCAACCGGGGTCGCTCGGCCGGGCTCGCCGATGGGATCGTGGTCACGCCCTCGCACAACCCACCCGACGACGGCGGCTTCAAGTACAACCCGCCCAGCGGTGGTCCGGCCGACACCGACGTCACTCGCGAGATCCAGGACGAGGCGAACCGGATCCTCGAGGCGGCGGGCACCGATGGGCTCGACGGGATCCGGCGTGTCCCGTTCGAGCGTGCCCGACTCCGAGGCGGGCGAGTACGACTTCCGGGGCATCTACGTCGCCGATCTCGCGGGGTCATCGACCTCGACGCCATCCGGGCATCCGGCCTGCGGCTGGGCGTGGATCCGCTGGGCGGGGCGGCCGTCGCGTACTGGGGGCTGATCGGCGAGCGGTACGGGCTGGACCTCGTGGTCACCAACGAGATCGTGGACCCGGCGTTCGCGTTCATGACCCTCGACTGGGACGGCAGGATCCGGATGGACCCGTCGTCGCCGTTCGCGATGGCCCGGCTGGTGGAGCTTCGCGACCGGTTCGATCTCGCCCTCGGCAACGACGCGGACGCCGACCGTCACGGGGTGGTGGTGCCGGGCGCCGGGCTCATGAACCCCAATCATGTCCTGGCGGCGATGGTCTCGTACCTGTTCGGTGGCGGACGCTCGTGGGGCGCCGATGTGGCCGTGGGCAAGACGCTCGTGTCGTCGTCGATCATCGACCGGGTGACCGCGTCGCTCGGCCGGCGGCTGCTCGAGGTGCCCGTGGGGTTCAAGTGGTTCGTCGAGGGGCTGGTGGACGGGTCGGTGGGCTTTGGCGGTGAGGAGAGCGCTGGGGCCTCGTTCCTGCGCCGCGACGGAACCGTCTGGACGACGGACAAGGACGGCCTCATCGCCTGTCTGCTCGCAGCTGAGCTGACCGCGAAGACCGGGAAGAACCCGTCGCAGGTCTACGCCGGGTTGACGGAGCGGTTCGGGGCGCCCGCGTACCGGCGCATCGATGCCCCGGCAACCCCCGAGGCCAAGACGGCGCTCGGGCGCCTCTCCCCGGACGCGGTGACCGCGACCACGCTCGCCGGCGACCCCATCACGGCCAGGCTCACGACGGCCCCCGGCAACGGGGCGTCCATCGGCGGCCTCAAGGTGCTCACCGACCACGGGTGGTTCGCCGCGCGCCCGTCAGGGACCGAGAACGTCACCAAGCTGTACGCGGAGTCGTTCCGGGGCGAGGAGCACCTGGGCCAGATCCTGGACGAGGCCCGCGCGATCGTGGAGGCCGCCGTCTGAGAGCGCACGACCGGGATCTGCTCCGCCCGGTGCCCCGACCGCCAGTTTCGGTGGTTCCCCGACCCTGGCCGGGCGTCAAGGATTCCCCGCCCGATCGACCGCAATCCGCCCGTGGACCACCCGCCGGGCCTGGATCGTGACCGCGGGTCGCGTTGTCGCGCGGAGCGCCGCCCGAGTGATCCCTGAGACAGGATTCGTCGCCGGCCAGTCATGCCGCGGACCGGACGCGCCGAGCCGGCCGCTCGCACGCGGTGGTGCCCCCATCGGCTACCGGGACCGGGACCTGTTGCCTGTACCCCCGGTGATGGTGCCTCTGGGACCATGAGGGCATCGCCGCGGTCCGTGCGGCGCCCGCTGGAGCTCCTCGTGTCGTTGTCGCCCACCGCCATGTCCACCTGTCTGCAGTGCGGCGCGGTGGCCACCCATCCCGGCGCCCGCATGTGCCGGCGCTGCGGCCTGCCGTTCGGTGAGGCGCCGCCGGCCCACGCCCGGCTCCCCGAGTGCCCGATCTGCTACCGGGAATCCGACCCGGACGGGCGATTCGCCTCGCTGGCACGGAACGACCGCCGCCTCGACATCAATGCCCACACGGCCGAGCACGATCGCTTCCCCGTGGGCGACGACGCCTGGCTGGAGACGCTCCGCAGCCACGACCGGATCCGCATCGGGCGGTGGCAGGCGCCGTTCGACCTCGTGCGCCGCTACCTGGTGACGGGGATCGTGGATGCCGGACGCAACCGCCTCGCGCTGCACAACTCGATCGTGACCGCCATGACCCAGGTCCAGCGCTGGGGCCCCGGTGCCCAGGTGATGGGCGACCAGGAGGAGTGGCGTGCGGCGCGCGAGGCGGTGGAGGCGCTCATGGAGCGCTATCACCACCGCCGGCTCAATCTCGCGGGGTAGGCCGAGCAGACCCCGAGGGCCGGCGCAGCTGACGACGCGGCGCCGCTGACGACCCAGCGCCCTGGTGCCCGCTCAGACGCCGGCAGGCCCCGGCGGTGTGGTCTCCTCGATGGTGCTCGGTGCGTTGTGGACCGCCGGGACCTGGCCCAGGCGGCCCGCCTGGTAGTCCTCGAACGCCTCCATGACCTCCTCGCGCGTGTTCATCACGAACGGGCCCGCCCACGCCACCGGTTCCCGGATCGGGCGACCCCCGAGGACGAGCACGTCGAGGTTCGGCGCGCGGCGCTCCTGGACCGGGTCGGCCGCGAACGTCATCGTGTCGCCGGGTCCGAACACCGCGAGCTGACCGAGCTGCGCCGGACGACCTTCCGCGCCCACCGTGCCCCGGCCGGCCAGGACGTAGCCCAGCGCGTTGTAGTCCGATCGCCAGGGCAGGGTCACCGACGCGCCCGGGGCAAGCGTCAGGTGGACCAGGGTCATCGGCGTGTAGGTGGAGCCCGGACCCGCGTGGCCGCCCATGTCGCCCGCGATCACGCGGATCAACGTCCCGCCGTCGTGCGAGGCAAGCAGGGCGACCTCGCTCGCGCGGATGTCCTGGTAGCGCGGCGGGGCGAGCTTCTGGGCGCGCGGCAGGTTGACCCACAGCTGGAAGCCGTGGAACAGGCCGCCCTGGGCGACCAGCCACTCGGGTGGCTTCTCGATGTGGAGGATCCCGGCACCGGCGGTCATCCACTGGGTGTCGCCGTTGGTGATCACGCCGCCGCCGCCGTTGCTGTCGGCATGCTCGAACACACCGTCGAGCATGTAGGTGACCGTCTCGAACCCGCGGTGCGGGTGCCACGGCGTGCCCTTCGCCTCGCCGGGTGCGTATTCCACCTCGCCCATCTGGTCGAGGTGGATGAACGGGTCCAGGTCCTCGAGGAGGGCCCCGGCGAACGCGCGGCGCACCGGGAACCCCTCGCCCTCGAATCCGCGTGGCGCGGTGGTCAGGGTGCGGACCGGACGCTGGCGGGCGACCACCGGGTCCGGGAGGGGGAGGCGGGGGAGGACGGTGATGTCGTCGACGGTGACAGCCGGCATGGTTCAGGTTCCCTGGCCGATCCCGGGCAGGATCGTTGCACGTACAACTATTTCATGCAGCGAACCGCCTGTCAATCGGTGACGAATGGCTGCGTGCATCGTCGGCGGGCCCCACGACCATCGGCATCTGCATCGGCGCGGTGCTCCGGGATGCGCACCACGGCGAACTGGTAGGGCCAGTCGTTGTCCGGAACGTCCCAGGTCTCGTACCGCTCGATGGCGCCGTGTCTCCCGAGGATCTCGCGCAGGCGCCGGTCGCTGCGGCGGCTGAAGAAGCGCTTCGGCTCGATCTCGTCCTCCTCGTCGATCGCCTCCTCGTCCGGGCCGCTCCAGAGGCCGATCGCGAGCGGGGCTCCGGGCGCCAGGACGCGCACGATCTCGTCGAGGGCGGCGTCGATCCGGTCGTTGGGAACGTGGAGCAGGGTGCTCATCGTCCAGCCCGCCTCGAACGCTGCGTCCTCGAACGGGAGTTCGACGACCGACGCGAGGCGGGCGTCGATGCCGCGCCCGCGGCAGATGCGGATGTGCTCGGGCGAGAGGTCGATGCCGGCGACGGTGCAGCCGGCGTCCTGGAACGCAGCGGCATCGTGGCCGGCGCCGGTGCCGATCTCGACGAGCCTAGTCCGAGTCTCGGCGCGCAGCTGCGCGACGAAGGCGTCACGCGCGGCCTCGCGGCTGGACCCACCGCCGCCGCGCGCGAGACGGCGCGGGGCCTGCTGGTCGTAGAACGCGGCGAGGTCGGCTTCCAGGCGATCCCGGTTGGGCAGCAAGACGCCCTCCATCGGCGGGGTGATCGGCAGGCTTGACGTGGTCCGATGGTAGCGGTGGGATTTGCGGTTCCGGAGGGATTCCCGGGCGGCCCCGGAGGCGCGCCCGGCCACGTACCCTTGGAAGCTCGAGCGTCCGTGATCTCGTAGCCCCGGAGCCCGCCATCACCGCCCTCGCCGATCCGTCTCGCCCCGAAGCCCTGACGGCGCTGCTCCCGCGGCTGCGCGGGGTCATGCGTGGCGCCGTGGCGGACGACAGCGGGACACGGGCGCTGTACAGCTCCGACGCATCCAACTACCGCGTGCTCCCGGCGGCCGTGGTCGCCCCGCGGGATCGTGACGACCTGGCTGCGGTGGTGGCCCTTGCCGCCGAGGCCGGCGTTCCGCTCACGATGCGTGGTGCCGGGACCAGCATCGCGGGCAACGCGATCGGCTCTGGCCTGGTGGTGGACCTGTCGCGTCACCTGGCGGGGGTGCTGGCCATGGATCCGGAGGCGCTGACCGCCACGGTGCTCCCGGGGACCGTCCTCGACGACCTGAACCGGGCCGCGGCTGTCCACGGGCTGCGAGTCGGACCGGACCCCTCCACCCACAGCCGGTGCACCGTCGGCGGCATGCTGGGCAACAACGCCTGTGGCGCCCGCAGCGTCCGGTGGGGGACCACGGCCGAGAACACGATGGACCTCGAGGTCATCACGCCGGATGGCGCCCGCCGACGCATGGGTGCGCTCGGGCCGGTCATGGACGGACGCCTGGCGGCGTTGCTCGCGACCCACGGCGAGACGATCCGGCGCGAGCTGCCGGCCTGGCCGAGGCGGGTCTCCGGCTACGCCCTGGACTGGCTGCTCCCCGAGCACGGTGGGGACGTGTCCAGGGCGCTCGTCGGCAGCGAGGGCACCTGCGCGGTCATCTCCGAGGCGACGATCCGGCTGGTCCGCCCGCCCGCCGTGCGCGGCCTGCTCGTCCTCGCGTTTCCCGACGAGATCGCGGCGGCGGCGGCGGTCACCGCGCTGCTCCCGGAGGAACCGTTCACCGTCGAGAGCCTGACTCCCGAGCTGCTCACGGGCTGGCGTGATCCGGGGCTGCTCCCGCAAGGAGGCGCCTGGCTGCTGGTCGAGGCTGGCGGTGCCGCCGCGGGCGAGCTCCACGACCATGCCGTGCGCCTGGCCGCGACGATCGGCCGGCGAGTGGGCGCCACCGATGCCACGCTGCTCGAGGATCCGGCCTCGCAGGGAGCGCTGTGGCGGGTCCGCGAGGACGGTGCCGGCCGCGCCGCCCGTCTGCCGGATGGCTCGCCCGCGTGGCCGGGCTTCGAGGATGGCGTCGTTCCGCCCGCGCGATTGGCCGGGTATCTCGGCGAGCTCCGTGGCCTGCTCCGCGACAGCGGGCTCCAGGGCGTGACCTACGGGCACTTCGGCGAGGGGTGCATCCACCTGCGGGTGGGGTTCGGGCTCGACCGGACCGGCGGCATCGAGCGGCTCGCGGCGTTCATGCGCGATGCGGCGGACCTGGTCGTGCGGCACGGCGGATCGCTCTCGGGCGAGCACGGGGACGGTCGTGCTCGCGGCGAGCTCCTGGCCCGCCAGTTCTCGCCCGCCATGCTCGACGCGTTCCGCGCCTGGAAGACGGCCTGGGACCCCGGCAACGCCATGAACCCGGGGATCCTCGTCGACCCGCTCCCGCTCACCCAGGATCTCCGTCGGCCCCGCCCGACGCTGATCGACCTGGCGCCGAGGCTTGCCCACGAAGCCGACGGTGGCGACCTCCGGCAGGCGGTCGAGCGGTGCATCGGGGTGGGCAAGTGCGTCTCGCGCCAGGACGGGGCGGCGATGTGCCCCAGCTATCGGGCCACGGGCGAGGAGCGGCACTCCACCCGGGGCCGCGCGCGGCTGCTGCAGGAGATGGCCGCCGGGTCGCTCTCGGCGGACGGCTGGCGATCAGCCGAGATCCGCGACGCCCTGGACCTGTGCCTCTCCTGCCGTGCGTGCGTGACCGAGTGCCCCACGGGCGTGGACATGGCGGCCTACAAGGCGGAGTTTCTCGACCACCACTTCCGGGGACGGCTCCGTCCCCGCTCCCACTACACGCTCGGCCGACTGCCATCGTGGCTCCGGCTCGTGCGGCGCGTGCCATGGGGTCCGCGGATCGCCAACGCGGTGATGGGCGTCGGCCCGACGCGCCGTGCCGTCGCGCTCCTCGCCGGGATCTCGGGGGAGCGGGGCATCCCGCGCATCGCCGCCCGGACGTTCGTCTCGTCGGCGGTCCCGCGCACTCCCGCCGCCGCGCCGCGGACCGCCAAGACCCCCGGCGCCGGCACCCGGCGGGTCGTCGTGTGGCCCGACACGTTCACCAACCACCTCGCGCCCGAGGTGGGCCACGCGGCGCTCCGGGTCCTTGCCGCCGCGGGCTTCGAGGCCGTGGTCCCGGCGAGCCCCGTGTGCTGCGGCCTCACCGCCATCACCACGGGCCAGCTGGACCGGGCACGAGCCGAGCTTCGCCGCACCCTCGCCGCCCCCGACCTCGCCGGTGATGAGCCGGTCCTGGTCCTGGAGCCGTCGTGCGCGACCACGCTTCGCGTCGACCTCCGCGAGCTGCTGCCCGATGATCCGGCGGCCACCGCGCTGGCGCGTCGCGTCACCACCCTCGCCGAGCTGCTGGATGCCGCGGGCTGGGCCCCGCCGGCGGGCGAGCCGCTCAAGGCGCTGGTCCAGCCGCACTGCCATCAGCAGGCGGTGCTCGGGACCGACGCGGACCGGCGCCTGATGGCCGCGGCCGGCATCGAGCCGACCGCGGTGCTGAAGGGCTGCTGCGGGCTGGCAGGGAACTTCGGCGCCGAGGCCGGCCACGAGCGGATCTCACGCGATGTCGCGGAGCTCGCGCTGCTGCCCGCCCTGCGCGCGACGGGCGAGGGGACGACGATCCTCGCCGACGGCTTCTCGTGCCGAACCCAGGTCACGTTCCTCGACGGGCGGCGGGCGCGCCACCTTGCCGAGGCGCTCGCGGATCGCCTCCACGAGAAGGGCCCCTGATGCCCCACACTAGGGAAGCGTCCCGCAGCACCAGGGGGCCCCGATGACCGACGAAGCCGCCGTCTACCGCAGCTCCTTGTCCGAACAGGTCAAGGAGCACCTGCTGCGGGCAATCCTGTCCGGCCAGTACCAGCCCGACGACCGGATCATCGAGACCCGGGTGGCGCGCGAGCTGGGGACGAGCCAGGCCCCGGTGCGGGAGGCGCTCCGCGGTCTCGAGGCCCTGGGTGTCGTGGATCATCTGCCGTTCAAGGGTGCCCGGGTCCGGCGGCCAACCGACACCGAGCTCCTGGAAGCGTACGCTGTCCGGGCCGAACTCGAGTGTCTCGGGGCCCGGCTGGGCGTCCCCGTCATGACGGATACGGATCTTGCCGAGATCGATGCGCTGCACGCGTCCCTGCTGGAGGCGGCAACCCGCGATGACCGGCACGACGTGGCGTTCCGCGATGCCGCGTTCCACTTCCGCATCCTCCACCTCGCCGGGAACGCGACGCTGGAGCGTGTCTGGCGCGCCCTGGAGCCGTTCTCCCGCACCTACATCACGCTGCTGGCGCCGGGCGCGGACTCGGGCTGGACCGCGGCGCTGCACAGGGACATCCTCGAGGCGGTCAAGACCCGCGATCCGGCGGTCGTCGAGGTGGCGTTGCGAGCCCACTTCCGCGACGTCTCGGCCCGACTCCTGGACCGGTGGTCAGCGACCTCGACGTCCCGCTAGGCGGGCGTTCAGGGCACCCGCAGGATCTCCCGCACCTGCTCGGCGACCCGTGATCCGGACAGCCCGTAGATGTCCAGCAACGCGTCGTTGGGTCCGGACTGGACATAGCAGTCCTGGAGGCCGATCCGGTTGACCCGTGTCGGCCGGTGCTCGGCCAGGGCTTCCGCGACGGCGCCACCGAGACCACCGATCACCGTGTGCTCCTCGACCGTGACCACGCGACCCGTCCGGTCCGCCGCGGCGACGATCCCCGCCACGTCGAGCGGCTTGAGCGTCGCCACGTGCAGCACGTGGGCCTCGATGCCCTCCGAGCCGAGGATCTCGGCCGCCTCGAGCGTCCGGGCCGTCTGGGCGCCGGTGGAGATGAGCGTGACGTCACCGCCATCGCGTACCACCTCGGCCCGCCCGAACGCGAACTCGTGCCCGTCGTCGAACACCCGCGGCGTGGCGTCGCGCCCGAGCCGGATGTAGCACGGCCCCTCGAACGCGGCGGCCCAGCGCAGCGCCTCCGCGGCCTCGGTGTCGTCGCACGGAGACACGGTGACCATGCCCGGCATCGCACGCATGATCGCGTAGTCGTCCACGATGATGTGGCTCATCCCGGTCTGGCCCGTGAACAGCCCGCCGTAGCTGGGCGTGATCTTCACGTTGGCGCCCGTCTGCGCGATCAGCACCCGCACCTGGTCCAGCGGCCGCACGACCGCGAACGACACGAACGTGCTGATGAACGGCACGAGGCCCATGGTGGCCATGCCGGCCGCCACGCCCAGCATGTTCTGCTCGGCGATCCCCATCTGCAGGTAGCGGTCGGGGTGGGACTTCTCGACGATGTCTGCCTTCGTCGACGAGCCGACGTCGCCATCGAGGACGTAGATTCGCGGGTCGGTGTCCGCGAGGGCGGCGACCGTCTCGCCGAAGATCTCCCGCTGGGGGCGACCCATCACGGTGGTCATCGGTTGGCTCCTTCCTCGATCGGATCAGGCTCGCCGAGGTCACGCATGGCCGTCGCAAGCTCCTCGGGCTTGATCGCCCGGGTATGCCAGAAGTAGCGGCCCTCCATGTAGGACACGCCCTTGCCCTTCACGGTGTTGGCGATGATCGCCACGGGCCGCCCGTCACCCACGCGCGCTTGCGCGAGGACATCCGCGATGGCGGCCATGTCATGGCCGTCCACCTCCAGCACGCGCCAGCCGAACGCGGCCCACTTGCCGGCCAGCTCGCCCGGGTCCTGGGGCGGGATCCGGCCGTCCGGCCCATCGCCCGGCCAGCCGTACTGCTGGAGCTTGTTGTGGTCGATGATCGCGATCAGGTTGTCCAGCTGGTACCGGGGGGCGGCGTTGGCGGCCTCCCAGACTTCGCCCTCCTGGCACTCGCCGTCGCCGAGCATGACGAAGGCACGGACGTCGCGGCCCGTGAGGCGGGCGCCGAGCGCCATCCCCATGGCCGCGGAGATCCCCATCCCCAGCGACCCCGTCGACATGTCGAGGCCGGGCAGCCGGGTCATGTCCGGGTGGCCCTGGAGCCGGGAATGGGCGCCGTCGAAGGTCAGCAGCTCCTCGACCGGGAAGTACCCCCGGAGCGCCATCGCCGCATACAGGCCGATTGACGAGTGGCCCTTGGACAGCACGAACCGATCCCGGTCGGGCCAACCCGGCTCGTCCGGACGGATCCGCAGTTCCGAGAAGTACAGCGCCGCGAGCACGTCCGCGGCGGACAGCGGGCCGCCCAGGTGCCCTGCCTTGGCGTGGTAGACCGCGCGGACCAGCTCGACCCGGATTCGGCGGGCCATCTCCCGGAGGTGGTCGAGATCCACGATCCCGGTCGGGGAGGCCACGCGGGTGGAGGTCATGAGGCGTCCTTCTGCTCGTACGAGCCCGAGACCACGGGGGGCGAGAACAGGCACAGCAGCTCGAGCGGCTCCGGTCCGTCCGATTCGGTGGCATGCACGGTGCCGGGGGGAACGTGGACCACGACGCCGGGCCAGACCTCCGCGGCTCCCTCCGGCGTGACGATCCGGCCGCGACCGGCGGCGCAGTAGATGGTCTCCTCCTCGGCGGGGTGGACGTGGCCCTCGGGCTTCGAGCCGGGCGGGTACACCGAGACACCCAGCGAGACCAGCGTCGAAACGCCGTCCCTGGGACCGAAGTACGAATGCCAGACGCGTCCGGGGAGCGGGACCTTCTCGGCTTCGTCGCGGGTCACACGCGTGATCACAGGAGCACCTCAACGGCAGACGGACGGGCGTCCGGCAGCTTCATAATCGATTATCGATGTTAGTGGAGGTCCGGTGGCGGGTCAAGCCGCGCGGGCCGATTGGAAAGGCCCTCCCGTCGTGGACGGGAGGGCCCTCCTGGGTCAGACCGGGGGTCCGACGGTTACCACTTGCACTCGTTGGGCGGGTCCTGCGGCGTGCACTCCGCCTTGGTCACGATCTGGTCCAGGATCTCGAGACCTTTCGCGGCGTCGAGCAGCACGGGCTCGCCGGGCGTCCCGTCGGCATTGAACGGGATGTACGCGGGCGTCACGGCGTTGACGCCACCGGGGGTGTAGAGACCGGGTCCGGTGACGCCGTCGTAGTCGACGTCCTTGCCCTCGCGGATGAGCTTGAGGCAGTCCGCGTAGGTGTAGCACTTCTCGCCGTCCTCGCCGACCGCGAACATGGCCGGAGCCCAGGCGCTGGCCTTGTACGACCCGGCGGCCTCGACGGCCAGCGCCGTCTGCACCATCAGGTCATAGGTCGAGAACGCGTACTGGTTGCCGGCATCGTAGGGCGGGCACGCCGCCACGCCGGAGATGCAGTCGGACTGGCTGTCCCACAGCGGCTGGAAGAAGGCCCAGGCCGCGGTGGACTTGTCGGGGGCGAACGACGGGAACCCGATCGACTTCTGGGAGGCGATGGGCTCCGTGCCGAGCGTCCCGATGAACTCCGCCTCGCTCCACCCGGTCTCGCCGATCCAGGTGAGGGAGAGGCCGGCCTCCGCCGCGCCCTTGATCAGCGCCGCGGATTCGGTCGAGCCCGCCTGGACGATGACGGCATCGGGCTTGAGGTCGGCGATCTTCTGGGCCTCGGCCCGGTAGGACGGCTGCGTGGCCGGCACGTTGATGCGCGCCAGCACCTCGACACCCAGCGCCACGGCAGCCTCCTGGGCGGCATCGGCCGCGAGCTGGAAGCCCTCGACCTGGGTGGCGAAGATGACGATCTTGTTGAGGCCTTCCTGCTGCGCGTACAGGGACCCGTAGGTCCCCAGCGCCTCGTCGAGGCCCTGGGCGCGGAAGATGGGCTCGGCGACCTTGCCGCCGAGGTTGCCCGGGATGGCCCCGCCATGGACCGACGGCCCGAGCGGCGAGTCGTTCTCCTGCCAGAACTCCATCATGTAGTCCCGGTAGGTCCGATACTGGTGCGCGATGCTGACCAGGATCTCGGCCTTGTGCTGCTCGAGGCAGATCTTGGCTGCCTGTCCCTCGTGGTCGTCGCCGATGTCCTCGGAGACGAGCTCCCACGCGCGCCCGAGCGGCGGATCGGTGTTGATGACCTCCTCGATCGGGAAGCGGATGTCGTTCGTGAGCGACGGCCCGTACGCGGCGAACGCCCCGGTGTAGTACGCGAGCTCACAGACGACCACGGGCTCGCCCGATGCGGGCATGGACTCTGCGGGTGTCGCCGTGGCGGGCGCCGCGCCCGAGTCCTGCGGTGCGGGGGTGGCCGTGCCGCCCCCGCATGCGCCCACGACGAGCGACAAGGCTGCGATCCCGGCCAGGATGCGGCCCGATTTGTGGTTACCGACCCTCATTGCATCTCCTCCTGTGTGGTGGCCCAACAAATTTCGCCGTCAGATCCGGTAGCCCTCCTTGAGCTCCTGGGTGGTTAGCCGGGCGGCGTCGGAGACGGTGAACGCTTCACCGAGGCTCAGGACCATCACCCGGTCGGCGACCTGGAGCGCCTTGGTGGCGTTCTGTTCGGCGAGGAGGATGGCGACGCCGCGCGTCCGGTGGATCTCCAGGATCTTCTCGAAGAACAGGTCGACATAGAGCGGCGACAGACCAGCCGTGGGCTCGTCGAGCAGCAGCAGCTTGGGGTCCTGCATCAGGGCGCGACCGCAGGCCACCATCCGGGACTCCCCGCCGGAGAGGTTCCCGGCGCGGCTCGCCTGCAGCGCATTGAGATCGGGGAACAGCTCGAAGACCTCATCGAGCCGCTCGGCGCGGGATCGCCCACCGATCATTCCGCCGATGGTGAGGTTCTCGAGGACGGTGAGATCCGCGAACACGCCCTTCTCCTGGGGCACGTACCCGATCCCTCGCCGCGCGGTCTCGTACGGCCGCAGCCTCGAGACGTCCATGCCTGCCAGCCGGATGGATCCGGCCATCAGCGGGATCAGCCGTGCCAGCGTCGCCAGCAGCGTCGTCTTGCCCGCACCGTTGGCGCCCAGGATGGTGAAGATCTCGTTGCCGACGGTGAAGTCCAGGCCCTTGAGGACGGTCACCCCGTGGTATCCGCTGCGCAGGCCGGCGACCTCGAGCATTGCGGGTGCCTTCTGGGCAACCGCCGGCTGGCTCGTGGCCTCGACGGCGGTCGTGGTGGGCAGCTCAGACATGACCTTCCCCCAGGTACTTCTCGACCACCGTGGCATGCTCCCGGATCGAGGCCGGATTGCCCCGGAGGATGACCTTGCCCTCGGCCATGAAGTGGACCTCGTCGCAGAGGTTCCAGATGACGTTGAGGTCGTGCTCCACGATGACGATCGCGGTGCCGGCGGCAGCGAGCTCCCGGATCACCGTCATGACCTTCTCGGTCACGTCGTCCGGAAGGCCGGCGGTGGGCTCGTCGAGCAGCAGGAACTTCGGCTTGAGCAGCAGGCAGCGCACGATGTCGAGGAGCTTCTTCTCGCCGGCCGACAAGGCGAACGCGGTTGGGTCGTCAAACCCGAAGAAGTCGAGGTAGTGGCGCATCTCCTGGTCGTGACGAGCGAAGACCGTCCGCTCGCTGAGGAGGCGGTGCGGCTGCTCGTACGTCGACTCGGCGACGGCCAGCAAAACCGAGTCCCAGATCGTCAGCCTGTCGAAGTCCATGATGACCTGGTTGCTCTTGACCACGCCGTGGCGCGCCATCCAGTCGGCGGACAGGCCCGTCAGCTGGACCGGCGGCCCACCCTCGGCCGGCATCAGGGTGACCATGCCCCGGTCGAGTGGGATGGAATGCATGATCATCCGCATCAGCGTCGTCTTGCCGGCGCCGTTGGGGCCGATGAGCCCCTCGATCGGCTGATCGCCGAGGACCAGGTCGTCGATGTCCACGACCACGTGGCCGGAGAAGCTCTTGACGGCTCCCTGGACCCTGATCCGCGGCCGGGGCAACGTCGTGGTGGCGGCCACGTCAGCGCCCATGGATCTTCGCCATCAACTGGTCCCGGCGCATGTCACCGAGCAGGCCGAGCGGCCGGAACATCAGGACGAGGATCAGGGCCAGGCCGAAGGCGACCTCGCGCAGGACCGGGATCGCCTGGGAGTACCAGTCGCGGGGGAGAGGCAGGTACGTGCGCACGACGATGTCGAACAGCCCGATCGTGAGGACGGCGCCCACGACCCCGCCCCACACGCGCGCGGTGCCGCCCAGCACCAGGGCGACGATGGCCGCCAGGGTGATGTCGATGCCGATATGCCCGACATCGAGGTACCGCACCATGGCGGCATCCATCGCGCCCAGCATGCCCATCGCGGCCGACGTGATCGCGAACAGCCAGAGCTTCGCGTGGAACGTGGACTTGCCCAGGCTCCGGGCGAGCGGCTCGTTGCCGCCGGTCGCGATCAACAGCCGCCCCTGGGGCGAGCGGTGGACCTGCCGCGCATACAGGAGGATCAGGGCCACGACGACGGTCGTGACGATGAGCCAGACGAACTCGTTCTCCTTCACCTTGCCGATGTTGAACGGGATCCGCAGGCCACCGAGGCCGAAGGCCCCGCCGGTGATCTCCTCCTCGGTCGTGGCCAGGATCTGGACCACCGTGGCGAAGCCGAGCGTGATCACGAGCACGCCATCGGTGTCCAGGTCCGAGATCAGCCACCCGATCAGCAGCCCGGCCAGCCCCGCGAGGAGCGTGGCCGCGCCGGCACAGACGAGGAACTGCCACGGATCGCCGAACGGCCAGTCCAGTTGCGCATACAGCACCCCGAAGGCATACATCCCGATGCCCCAGAACCCCACCACGCCGAAGTTGGCGATCCGGGTGAGGCCGAGCTGGAGGTGGAGCAGCAACGCGAGGCCCGCGATCATCACGACCTCGAACAGGCCGCTGATGAGGAAAGCATCCATCCAATCGAGCATGCCGCTATACCTTCGCCATCTCGGTGAGCCGTCGACCCCGCCACTTGAGCACGGCGATGAACACGACGATCAGCACCACCTGCGCATACAGGATCTGGTCGAACTGGAGCGCCATGGCCGCCAGCGCGACTCCCGTCGCGACCGCCACCGCGATGACGCCGCCAAGGCCCCATGCCCTCCCGACCAGCACCACCAGGAGCACCGGCAGGAACTGCCGCCACCCGAGCAGCGGGGAGACCGATGCGCCCACCCCGTAGAAGGCGCCGGCAACCCCGCCGGCTACGCCCGCGATGGCCCAGATCAGCACGGTCACGGCCAGGGGCCGGATCCCGCTCACCCGAGCCAGGTCCTCGTCGCTGGCCAGGGCCCGGATCTGGAGCCCGTAGCTCGTGCGCTGGATGAACACGTAGAGCAGCACCGACAGCAGCGCGACCGCCGCGAACGCGACCATGCGGAACGACGTCACGCCGACGCCGAGGATGAACAGCGTCTCCGGCGGGGGAACGCTGAAGAACCGCTCCGGGTACCCGAAGATGAACTGCAGGCCGTGGCGCAGGACGATCGACAGCCCGAACGAGATGATGATCATCTCCAGGCCGCCCACGCCCCGCCGCCTCGCCGGGCGGAAGAGGAGCAGGTAGGTGGCGACGCTCAGGAGTCCCGACAACAGGGCGGTCGGGATCAGCACGGCGTAGAAGTCGAGGCCGAACGTGGTGTTGAACCACATCCCGAAGTACGCGCCCAGGGTGATCGTCTCCGAGTAGGCGACGTTGATCAGGCCGGTGAGCCGGTAGAGGAGGGCGAAGCCGATCGCGGCGAGCACGAGCGGCGCGTTCTCGGTGAGCCCGATGACCAGGGCCTGGACGATGAGGTCCATCAGCCGTCACCCGCCGCCCGCGACCGGACGCGGTGCGGACTCTCGCTGGCGCGAGATGCCGCGTGCCAACCCGACTCCGTGGGTGCTCCGATGGGCATCGCTGACCTCATGACGGAGCCGCGGGACACAGGCGGCCCTCGATTGCCACGCGAGGGTGAGACACACTCGCATCATCGATAATCGAGAATACTAGACGCCCCACCCGCCGCAATGCAAGCGCCAGAGACGGGCGAGTTCGACCTTGACGCTCCATGGGGAGCCGTCCTAGTGTAATGACAATCGATTATCGATCTACCGCGCTTGCCGAGGATTCGTCCCCGCCCGTCCGGTCGCGGAGATGGGAACCGAGCGTTGTCGCGACTATCTGGGACGGCAGCCGCCGGGCCCAGCCAGCGTCACAGACCGGCGTCCGATCGGTGCCGGACCATGCACAAGGAGGAAGCAGCGGTGCCCCTCAAGGAAGAGGTCCTGGGCCAGTTCCTCGGGGACGAAGGGTTCCCGATCGAGTGGACGTCAGAGACCGAGAAGCTGCTGTTCTGGGTCTTCGACGACCTCCATTGCCCCAAGCCGTTGAGCCCGATGTACGAGGACATCGGCGGCTGGTGGCTGTCCTGCGACCACATGTTCCGCCGCTTCGGCACCCCGTTCGCGTCGGACTGGATCTACAAGAACATCAACGGGTACCTGTACACCGCCGCGATCCCGGCCGAGAAGGGCCTCGTGGTCGATACCCAGGAGTACAACTACCGGACGAACCCGATCGTTCCCGAGGACGACGAGTACGCCGGCAAGATCGGTGCCTACCTGGGCGCGGTCCTACCGGTCTACGGCACCAACTTCACGACCTGGTGGCGCACCCGGTTCGTGCCCGAGATGCAGCGCAACTTCGACTACATCGAGGGGATGCTGGACCAGAAGGACCAGCTGAGCCTGGCCGAGGTGGCCGTCCTGCTCGAGGACGCCATCGACATGCACGACCGCCACTGGAAGATCCACTGGATGCTGAACTTCGCGCAGCTGAGCGCGACGCTCAACCTCCGGGCCGTCATGCAGAAGACGCACGGCAAGGTTGACGACGTCCTGCTCGGGCGTCTCCAGAACTCCGCGGACGACCGGAACTGGGACAAGATCCGGGCCCTGTGGGAGATGAAGGAGGAGATCAAGGGCGACGCCGAGCTGCGCGCTGCCTTCGACAACGCCACGGCCGCCGCGATCGTCCCCGCGCTCAAGGCCAGCGAGCGTGGCCGGAAGTTCGTCGACGAGCGGGTCATCCCGTACCAGAAGGAGTTCGGCTGGCACGCGGTCTGGAGCCACGAGTTCGTGTACCCCAGCTTCCGCGAGGACATGAACCCGGTGATCCAGCTGGTCCGCGACCAGTTCGCTTCGGACTACGACTACCCGTCGAAGGTCGCGGGGCTCAAGGCCGACATCGAAGCGGCGGCGAAGGAGATCCTCGAGGGGCTCGAGGGCGAGGCGCTCGAGGAGATGCGTGCCGCCAACGACATCAACCTCAAGATGGCGCCCCTGACTCCAGACCATCACTTCTACATCGACCAGGGTGCCAACGCCCACGTGCGGCTCGTCCTCATCGCGATCGGCGAGAAGCTGGTCGAGATGGGCGTGCTGGACCGACCCGATGACGTCATCTACTTCCGGTACAACGCGCTCCGCGAGTTCATCGGCGCACCGGATCCGCAGAGCGGCCGAGCGATCGTTGCCGAAGCGCGCGCCAAGCGCGCTGCGGCCGACAACGTCCGGCCCAAGGACTGGGTCGGCACCGTCACCGAGACGCAGCTGGCGTTCCCGTACCTCAACCTGTGGGGCTTCCCCGACCGGTTCCACCGGCCGCGCGTCGACGACGGACCGCTGATCGGCATCGGTGGCTCGCCGGGCGTCGTCGAAGGGATCGCTCGAGTGGTCATGTCCACCGACGAGTTCGACAGCCTCCAGACGGGCGAGATCCTGGTCTGCGAGATGACGAACCCCGCCTGGCAGGTGCTGTACGGGAAGATCATCGCCGTCGTGACCAACGCGGGCGATTTCGTCGCCCACCCGGCCGTGCTCGCTCGCGAGTACGAGATCCCAGCCGTCGTTGGCACGTCGGTCGGGACCTACCGGATCAAGACGGGCGACCGGATCCGCGTCGACGGTTCTGCCGGCGTCGTCGAGATCCTGTAGCCGTCGCGAGATCCGGACCAGGACCCGGACGGGCACCAGTGATGGCCGGCACCGCGATCTCTCGCGCCGTGTTGAGCGACACCGTCAAGGACCGCCTCCTCGAGGCGATCCTTGACGGCCGCTACCCGCCCGGCTCCCGGATCATCGAGACCAAGGCCGCACGCGAGTTCGGCACCAGCCAGGCACCTGTTCGAGAGGCCCTGCGCGATCTCGAGGCCCTCGGCGTCGTGGAGATCGCCCCGTTCCGTGGCGCCCGCGTCCGGCGTCCGTCGCGTGACGAGCTGCTCGAGGCCTACGTCGTGCGCTCGGAGCTCGAGGCGCTCGTCGTCCGGCTGGCCATGCCCAGGCTCACGGAGGAGGACCTGGCCCGACTGGCCACGCTCCTCGAGGCGATGCATGCGAAGGCCCGGACGGGGGATACGGTGGGGGAGGCCTCGGCAGACGCGGCCTTCCACGGCTATCTCGTGGATGTCGCAGGCAACGGCACGCTCAAGCGGGTCTGGAGCCTGCTGGAGCCCTATTCACGCACCTACATCACGCTCGCCGTCCCCGGGGCGGACCGCCACCGGATCGCCGGCCTGCACACCCCCGTGCTCGAGGCCCTGCGGTCCGGCGACACGGCGCTTGCGCAGCAGGCGATCCACGACCATTTCGATCACGCCAGGACGATGCTCGCCGACCTGTGGCCGGCCGACGCGGATGCCGGCGATCGGGCGCCCGCCGCTGGACAGCCTCGGCGGGCGTCCACGGGTCCCGTGCCCAGCCTGACCCGACCCAGCGAAAGGACAGCATGAACAACCAGCTGCAACTGACGGAAGAGTTCTCCGCCGGCGCCGCGCGCCTCCGGGTGGACGTGTACGGCGCTGCCCCGCGCGAGCACGTGCTCGACGATCTCACGTTCCTCAACTATCGCCTCGCCGACGTCCGGATCTCGCCGTCAGTCACGCTGGCCGGGCCCGATATCGTCTGGAAGCAGGACGGTGAGAAGTCGATCACCTACGACGGTCGCGTCGTGACGTTCACCGGCGACTGGCCGGCCGGACCCATCCAGAAGGTGATCGTGGCCGTGCTCGCGCTGCGCATGGAGGACGTCGGGCTCCACCCGTCGCACAGCGCGGCCGTCCACTACCGCGGCAAGACGCTCATGTTCCTGGGCGGCGAGTCCAACCACGGGAAGAGCATGGGCCTCATCGAGGCCGGCGTCCGCGGCGCCCTCCAGGTGGCCTCCGAGACCACCGTCATCAGCGAGGACGGGCGGGCCGCCATGGGCTCGGTGGACACATTCCTCGTCAAGCGCACCGAGGGCACCGAGCGCTCGGACAAGGCTGCCCCGAACAAGGGCGTCGAGAAGTTCTGGGGCGAGATGCCGTCGTGGGGCATGTTCGAAGGCACCCCCAACGTCGATCTCGTGATCGTGCCCGCCATCGACGGCAACTTCGACCCGGCCACCAACCAGCTCATCCCGTTCGAGGCGCAGTTCCAGTTCCTGCACTCGCTGCAGAACTACTTCCTGACCAACGAGCTGCTTGCGCCCGGACACGTGATCCCGATGCTCGACAACGACGCCCTCCGCCAGCGGCGGGCCGGGTTCGTGGCCCGCTTCTGTGAGCGGCCGTTCTACTTCATCCGCGCGGCGACCCCCCAGGTGCTCCTGGACGAGGTCGACAAGCTCCTCTAGCCCGCACACGGGGACCGAACACCATGCACTCGTTCGCCTATGCCAGGCCCACCAGCCTGGCCGAGGCGCTGGATCTCCTCGCCGAGCGCGGGCCCGATGCCCGCATCCTGGCCGGGGGCAACGGACCTCATCATCAGGCTCCGGGACGGCTCCGTCGCCCCGTCCCTGGTGGTGGACGTCAAGCGCGTCGGGGAGCTCGGCGCCGGGGATCCGCGAGGACGCCGGCACCCTGGTCATCGGGGCCACGACCGTGATGACCGACATCGCGGCCCACCCCGCCGTGCGTCGCCACGCGGCCGCGCTCGCCGAGGCGGCGGCGGTCGTGGGCTCCGTCCAGATCCGCAACCGCGCCACCCTTGGCGGCAACCTGTGCAATGCGTCACCGGCGGCAGACACGGCCCCGGCCCTGCTCGTCCACGGCGCGCGCGCGGTCGTTGCCGGGCCCCAAGGCACTCGACGGCTGGCCGTGGATGACCTGTTCGTCCGCTCCGGGGTCACGACCCTTGCCCGCGGCGAGCTCGTCACGGCCATCGAGCTGCCGATCCCGGACGACCGGATCGCCAGCGCCCACCAGCGACGGACGCGCCGCCGCGGTCACGACCTCGCGTCCGTGACCCTCGCCTGCGGCGTGGATCGGTCGGGGGCCGTCCGGATCGCGTACGGCAGCGTCGGGCCGCGCCCGCTGCTCCGGACCGACACATCGGGCGTCCTGGCCGACCCGACGGCAACGGATGAGGCACGGGCAGCGGTGTTCGAGGCGATCTTCGCGGACGCGAGCCCATCGGTCCGCTCCATGCGGGCCGGCCCCGAGTACCGGCTGGCGATGCTGCGGGTCCTGGGGCGACGGGCGCTGGCCACCGCCCTCGAGCGCCTGGCAGCGGGGGAGTAGGGACATGATGGACACCATCCCGATCGAGGTCACGGTCAACGGCAACCGCCGGGCCGTGGCTGTCGCCCCGCACCACACGCTGCTCGAGGTGCTCCGCGAGGATCTCGCCCTCACCGGCACCAAGGAATGCTGCCTGGTGGGCGAGTGCGGCGCCTGTACCGTGCTCGTCGACGGGCGCTCCGTCGACTCCTGCCTGGTGCTCGCCGTCGAGGCGGACGGCGCCGACATCCTCACGGTCGAGGGCGCTGGCGGCCCGGGACGGTCGGCTGGCGCCGATCCAGCAGGCGTTCCTCGACAAGGGCGCCGTGCAGTGCGGCTTCTGCATCCCCGGCCAGCTGATGTCGGCGCACGCGCTGCTCGAGGAGCATCCCCACCCGACCCTTGCCGAGATCGAGGAGGGCCTGGCCGGCAACCTCTGCCGGTGCGCCTGCTACGAGCAGATCTTCGAGGCCATCGAGGCGACCGCGGAGGGCCTGGACCAGTGACCGTCGCCGACGGCCGCATCGGCGGCTCCCCCAACCGGGTCGGCGGCATCGACCGCGTGACAGGCGCCCAGGCGTATCTGGCCGACCTCGACGTCGCCGATGCGCTGCACGCGAAGCTGGTGACCGTGGACTGCGCCCGCGCGCGCATCGTGTCCATCGACGCGAGCGCAGCCCTCGCCATGCCGGGCGTGCACCTGGTGATGACGGCAGACGACCTCCCCCAGCCCGTGCCCCGGTTCGGGCCGCAGCACGTGGACCGGCCGGTGCTCGCGATCGGCGAGACCAAGTTCCACGGCGACCCGGTGGCGGTGGTCGTCGCGGAGACCCGCGATCTCGCCGAGGAGCGCGGCCGCGCGTCCGGGTCGAGTACGAGGAGCTCCCGGCCGTGTTCACCGTGGCCGGCGCCCTTGCGCCCGGAGCGCCGCTGGTCCAGGACCCGGACGCTGCGCCCCGGGGATCGCTCGGGCGCGGACCAACGTCCTGACCGAGCACCGGGTGGGCTGGGGCGACGTGGAGGCGGAGGCGGCGCGGGCGCACGTGATCGTCGAGGGCCGCTACACCTTCCCGATGGTGACCCACTTCGCCATCGAGCCGCACGCGTTCATGGCCGCCCCCGACGGCGACGGCATCATCGTGTGGAGCACCATCCAGCACCCCTAACTGGCTCCAGAAGATGATCGCGGGGCTGGTCGGCATGCCGCTGTCGAAGGTCCGCGTGATCGCCCCGGATCCCGGCGGCGGGTTCGGCGGCAAGCAGCACACCAAGTACGAGCCGCCGTGGTGTTCATGGCGCTCAAGGTGGGCCGCCCGGTCCGGCTGATCCTGACCCTCGACGAGACGTTCCAGCAGCGCGCCGGGCGGCGTGCGAGTCGCGGGTCCGGACCGGCTTCGACCGCGACGGCCGGATCCTGTTCCAGGACATCGAGGTCGACTACCTGATCGGGGCCTACGCCGACATCGCCGACCGGGTGGTGGGCAAGGGCCTACCTGGCGGCCGGCCCGTACAACGTGCCGGCCGTCCGGATCGTCTCCCGCGGCGTGCTGTCCCACACCGTCCCGTCCACCGCGTTGCGCGGGTTCGGCAACCCGCAGATCAACTGGGCCGGGGAGTCCACCCTCGACGAGGGCGCGCGGGCGCTGGGCATCGACCGGCTCGAGATGCGCCTGCGCAACCTCGCCGACAGGGCGACCAGTTCATCCCGGTCGACACGCCGTGCGACGGGGACTGGGCGCAGACCGTCGCCTCGCGGCGGAACGGGCCGGATGGGGGACGCCCCTGCCCGTCGGCCGGGGCCGCGGCATCGCGCTGGGCGTCAAGTCCGGTCCGACCACTGGCCTCTCCTACTCCATGGTCCGCCTGCTGGTGGACGGCTCCGTGGTCGTCTTCGCCGGCACCTCCGACATGGGTCAGGGCGCCCGGACGGTGTTCGCGCAGATCGTCGCCGAGGAACTCGGCGTCCCGCTGGACTGGGTGACCGTGGTCATGGGCGACACGGCGATCGTCCCCTACGACCAGCAGACCTCGGCCTCTCGCTCCACGGTCCTGATGGGCAACGCGGTCCTCGCGGCCTGCCGCGACATCGGGCAAGCTGCGGGCGCTGGCCGCCCGCCTCTACGGGGTGGACGAGGCCGCGATCACCGCTCGACGGGGGTGTGGTCCGCATGACCAACGGCGAGCTACCCGCCGACGTGGTCGGCCGGCCTTGGGCCCGCTCGGCGGCGAGCTGACCGGGCATGGGTGAGACGCGCAAGGACGTCGTGCCGGGCCACCCGCTGGCGGAGCCCGCCGCCTTCTACGAGTTCAACTGCACGGTGATCGAGGTGGAGGTGGATCGCGAGACCGGCGACACCCCGATCGTCCGCCACGTCACGGTGGGCGATGCCGGGCGCTCAACCCGCTCCAGGTGCCGGATGCAGGACGAGGGGGCGGCCATCATGGGTCTCGGCCACACGCTCATGGAGCACAACATCTTCGACGACCGGGTCGGATCCGGAACCTCGGCGCGATCGACTACCGGATCCCCACCATCATGGACCTGCCGCGACAGCTGCACAGCGAGTCGGTGGAGAACGGCGACGGGCCCGGGCCCTACGGCGCCAAGGGGATCAGCGAGGGCGCGCCTGCTGTGTGTGGTGCCCGCCGTCGCCGCCGCCGTCCGCGACGTCACCGGCGTCCCCATCCGCGATCTCCCGCTCACGCCCGAGCGCGTGTGGCGGGCCATCAACCACCCGGTCCCTGTGGACGGGGGAGGGGAGGCAGGCGCCTGAGGTTCGGCAAGGAGCTCGGGCCGGTCGGCGACATGCCGGCTGAGCAGGTGGTGAAGGCGGCCCGGCTGGTCCGTGAGGGACGCATGGTGTCGCTCGGTGCGGTGCGATTCCCGGGCATGCCGCTGTTTCCCGGCCATCCACCGTTCCAGGTCCTCAACTACCGCACGCCGCGCGGGATCCGGGTCGACTGGCGCCCAGCCGTGGGGCCCCGTCAACGACGCAGGTCTCGGGTACATGGCCGAGTACGTGATGGCCACCAGCCATTCCGGGGCCCACATGGATGCGCTCGCCCACATGACGGTCTCGGACGACATGCACTGGTATGGCGGCGGCAATGCCGACGAGCACCTCACGGACTTCGGCCCCGTGCACGGCGACGCGTCCAAGATGCCTCCGTTCTTCACTCGCGGCGTGCTGATCGACGCCCCCGGGTACCGCGGCGTGGACTGCCTGCCCAAGGGATCGCCGATCGACGCCGCCGAGATGGATGCCATCTGCGAGGCGCAGGGCGTCACCGTCGGCAAGTGGGACGTCGTCGTGATCCGCACCGGCTACATGGGCCTGTGGCCCGATGCGGATGCCATGGCCGCCCACAAGACGCCCGGCCCCGACGTGTCCGTCGCCCGCTGGCTGCTCGAGCGCGGGGTGATCGCTGCCGGCTCCGACACGGAGACCTTCGAGGTCCAGCCCGCTCCCGACCCGGGACCCGAGGGGAAATCCGCAGCCCGTTCACACGGCGCTGCTGATCGAGAACGGCGTCTACATCATGGAGAGCCTCGATCTCGAGGAGCTTGCGCGAGAGCGCATCTACGAGTTCCTGTTCGTTGCCCTTCCCGTCAAGATCCGCGGCGCCACCGGGTCCATGGTCGACCCCGTCGCCGTCATCTAGCCCTGCTGGCGTCCCGCCCAGGAGAACCGATGCCCACCATTCCCTCGACCATGGAGGCCCTCGTCGTCCTCGAGCCCAGCGTGCTCGAGATCCAGGAGGTGCCGGTCCCGGTGCCCGGACCCAACGAGGTCCTCGCGCGGGTCCGGGCGGTGTCCATCTGCGGCACCGATGCCCACCTGATCCGGGGCGACTACCCGGGCTTCTGGCCGCCCGCGTTCCCGTTCATCCCCGGGCACGAGTGGGCGGGCGAGATCGCCGCCCTCGGACCCGGTGCCGAGCGCTTCGGCTGGCAGGTGGGCGACCGGGTCGCGGGCACCAGCCACGACGCCTGCGGCGTGTGCCAGATGTGCGTCGAGGGCCGCTACAACCTGTGCGACAACTACGGCCGGGAGGGGCTCCACAAGCAGTACGGCCACAGCGTGCAGGGCGTCGATGCGACATACGCAGTCCACGGGGTCAAGTGCGTCTTCCCGCTGCCCGACGGCCTGTCCTTCGCCCAGGGCGCGGTCATCGATCCCGCCTCGATCGCCCTCCACGTGGCCAATCGCGGCAACATCACCCCGGGTGACACCGTGGCCATCACCGGGGCCGGGGCGATCGGCCTGCTCGGCGGTGACGCGGCACGGATCCGCGGCGCAAGCCGGGTGATCCTGATCGAGACCAACCCCGGCCGGATCGCCAAGGCGCGCGAGATGGGCTTCGAGGCGTTGGACGCCGGTGACGGGGACCCGGTCGCCCGCGTGCGCGAGATGACCGGCGGCCTGGGCGTGGACGTCGCCCTCGAGTGCGCCGGCGTGCCGGCGACCGTGGCGATGGCGCTCGGGATGCTCCGTCGGGGCGGCCGGTGCGCAGCCGTCGGAATCCCCACCGTCGGGGTGGAGATCGCCATGCAGCGGCTGGTGCTCGACGAGCTGGAGCTGGTGGGCTGCCGCGCGACCGCCGGCGAGATGCGACGCGTGATGCCGCTCGTGGAGCAGGGCCGGATCCGCGTCGACGACGTGACCACCCACCACTTCCCGCTGTCCGAGTACCCCGCCGCCCTCGCGACCTTCAACGACCCTGCCAGCGGAGCCATCAAGATCATCGTCGAGCCCTGACCGGCCGACCGAACCCTTGCACCAGGAGAGTTCAGGTCCAGTGTCCTACGTCTACGCCTTCGACCACCGCCACGACCTCGACCCGGCAGCGACCACGCTGCTCCTGGGCGGCAAGGCCGCGAACATCGCGACGATGGCCGTGGACCTGGGGCTGCCGGTCCCGCCCGCCTTCACCATCACCACCGAGACATGCAAGGCGTATCTCGCCTCCGGCTGGCTGGCCGGCCTCGACGACGAGATCCGGACGGCGATGACCAACCTCGAGGCGGCGGTCGGGCGGCGCTTCGGCGATCCTGCCGATCCACTGCTGGTGTCGGTCCGGAGCGGCGCTCCGCGTTCGATGCCCGGGATGATGGACACGATCCTCAACCTCGGCCTCAACGACGAGGCGGAGGCGGGCCTCGCGACCGTGTCGGGCGACGCGGGCTTTGCCCGCAACTGCCACCAGCGCTTCCGCGCCATCTACCGCGACGTGGTCGGCGTCGAGGACGTCCCGGCCGATCCCTGGGCGCAGCTCCGCGGCGCGATCGAGGCCGTGTTCCGATCGTGGAACTCGCCCCGGGCCAGGGCCTATCGCGAGCACGAGGGAATTCAGCGACGACCTGGGTACCGGCGTGACCGTCCAGGCCATGGTGTTCGGCAACCGCGGCTCCGACTCGGGGACCGGCGTGCTGTTCACGCGCAACCCCGCGACCGGCGAGCACGCGCTCTACGGCGACGTGATGTTCAACGCCCAGGGCGAGGACGTGGTCGCGGGCACGCATGCGACCAACCCCGTCTCGTGCCTCGACGAGCGGATGCCGGCCGTGGCGGCCGAGCTGCACCGCTACGCGGACACGCTCGAGCGCCACTACCGCGACTGCTGCGACATCGAGTTCACCATCGAGCAGGGCCGGCTGTGGATGCTCCAGGTCCGGGTCGGCAAGCGGACGCCGCAGGCCGCCGTGCGGATGGCCGTCGAGATGGCCGAGGATCCCGACTTCCCGCTCACTCGCGGGGAGGCCGTACGGCGCGTCCTTGGCCACCTCGCCGACCCGCCCCGGGCCGTCATCGAGCGCGGCGATTCGGCCACCGCGCTGGCACGCGGGCTCGGCGCCTCTCCCGGGCTCGTGTCCGGCGAGATCCGGCTCACGCCCGAAGACGCGGTGACGGCCGCCGACGCGGGTCGCGACGTGATCCTCGTCCGGGCGGAGACCTCGCCCGATGACGTCCACGGCATGCAGCGGAGCTGCGGGATCCTGACCTCCACCGGCGGCTTTGCCAGCCACGCGGCGGTCGTCGCCCGCGGTTGGGGGATCCCAGCGGTGGTCGGGGCGACCGAGGTGGTGATCTCCGACGGCGTGGTCACCATCGGTGGGCGCTCGCTCACGGCCGGATCGGTGATCACGATCGACGGCTCCAGCGGCGAGATCTACGAGGGCATCAAGGCCGGCGTGGAGGCCGTGGTACTCGAGGCGAAGACGCTCCTCGCCTGGGCCCGGGAGCTGGGGATCGAGATCCCGCGAGCGGATGAGGACGGTGATCCCGGCCCCGGTACCGCGGGCGCACCGGGTCACGGTCCGGTTGCGGCGGGTTCCGATGATGCCCTGCGGGTGCTGCTCATCAAGGGCTACTGCCAGCCGTCCGGGTTCGCGACGGCCATCGGCTGCGCGCCGGACGAGGCGCAAGCGCTCGTCGAGAGCCTGGTCGCCTCCGGTCAGGCCGAACCCGGCGCGGGCTCGTTCCGGCTGACCGCCGATGGCAAGACAGCGGCCGCGACCCTCATCGCAGCGGATGCGGCCGCCTGGGGCGCCGAGACGGCCACCGCTGCGCTCGATGCGTTCATCGCGCTTGACCATCGCATGAAGGAGATCGTCACCGCCTGGCAGATGAAGGATCCCGACACGCTCAACGACCACGCCGATGCCGACTATGACGCGGCGGTACTGGCCCGACTGGGCGAGCTCCACGCCGATGTCGAGGCCTGGCTGGGGCCGCTCGTCGCCGGCCTGCCGCGGCTCGGACGGTACGGGGAGCGACTCTCGGCCGCTGCAGCGGCCGCAGCTGCCGGCGACGGCAAGTTCATCGCGTCACCGCGGGTGGACAGCTACCACGGGGTGTGGTTCGAGCTCCACGAAGACCTGATCCTGCTGGCCGGGCGCACGCGCGCCGACGAGGTTGCGGCGGGTCGTGCCTGAGCGGGCGGAAGGAGCGATCGCATGAACGTGGATGGTCGCCGGATCCTGGTCACCGGGGCGTCCGCCGGGCTGGGGGCGCACACGGTGCGCCTGCTCGTCGGTCGTGGTGCCGCAGGCCGTGGCCGCCGGCCGCCGGCGCGAGCGGTTGGAGGCGCTCGCCGCGGAGCTGGTGGACGCTCCGGGCCGGGTCGTCCCGTGCGTCGCCGACGTCACCTCCGAGCCGGACGTGGAGCGGCTGGTCGCGACCGCCGTGGCGGAGCTCGGCGGGATCGACGTCCTGCTCAACAACGCGGGCGCCGAGGTCCAGGGCGGCCTGGACGCGCTCGCCCTGGCCGATCTCGAGGGCATGCTCCGCTCGAACGTGGTCAGCGTGTTCCTGGTGCACGCGCGCCGCGCTCGGCGAGCTGCGGCGCAGCCGGGGCGCGGTCGTCAACCTCGGGTCCACCGTCGTCGGCCGCCCGCCGCACGGCCGGTTCGGCTACGTCGCGAGCAAGGCCGCCGTCGAGGCGACCGGGCGTCACGGGCGACAAGGCGAAAGCCATCCACGACTTCGTCCGTGGGCCGGCCACGTTCCCGAGCTTCGACGACCTGCTGGCAGCCGCACGATCGAGTTCAACCCGACCAGGTCCGAGAGCTCGCTGAGGCGCGGCATCTTGCACAACACGCTCCGCGACGACGGGAGCTGGGTCTGGCGGCACCGCCGCGACGACTACACCGCCATGGGCGACACCGACGACTCGGACGAGCGCCCGGACATCTCGTCGCTGTGGGACGACCTCGCGGCGTCGACGGCTCCGCTCGCCCTACGTGCACGGGCATCCACGAACAATCGGTCGTCGACGACGCCGACGTCGCCGAGCTCGTTCACCGCCGACCCGACGCGAGGGTGGTCGAGGTGGACGCCGGGCACAGCGTGCAGGGTGACGCACCGCTCGAACTCGCCCGCATCGTCGACTCGATCTGGCGGCACTGATCGGCGGCGGCTTCCAGCTGGTCACAATACAGGCCATCGACATGATGCCCCAGACCCGGCAGGTCGAGGCTCTGGCATTCCTACGCCGCTGAGGCATTGCCCGTCGTCACCACACTTCGTGGCGGTTACAGAACGGAAACTCAAAACCACACAAATATCTCGAAATAGAGAGCTTGTGTGCGATTGATTTGACCGATTTTCCTTGTTGCGTACCTTGACACTCAACCACCGGCCTCGCTATCGTGGCATTGCTGAGAACGAATCTCACCCCGGGGCGGGTTTTGGATGACCGAGAAAAAACTAGAAACCTGGATCGAGAAGATCGGCGTGATCGGCTTCCTCTTCTTCCTCGCCAAGGGGCTGGTCTGGCTGGCAGCTGCCGGCGTGGCAACGCTATTTTTTCGATGAGTATCATCCAGAATCGAACTCGACAAAGGAGACATCATGTCTGAACCGAATACCTCCATCATGCAACGGCTCAAAGCCGAGACCAGCGATCTCCACTCGCATGCCGAATCGCGTACGCTGCAACGCGCGATCGCCTCCGGCCAGGTGGACCGAGAAACATTCAGCGCCTACCTCGGCCAGCTTTACCAGATTCACCAACCTCTGGAGTCAGCCCTCGAGACCAGCCGCGGCAAACACGCCGCGATCGCGGCTCTTGCATCTGCGGATCGAATGCGGATCCCGGACCTCGATCGTGACCTGGCGTTCTACGGCGCCAATCCCGACCAATTCCTGGCAGGCGATGCCGCCAAGAAATTTGCTCAGCGGATCAACGAGACCAGAGATGCAGATCCGGTTGCGCTGCTGGGCGCCCTCTATGTCCTCGAGGGCAGTACAAACGGCGGTCGATTCCTCGCCCGCGCTCTGCGCAAGAGCTGGAACCTCGAAGGTGACGGTCTCGCCTACTTCGATCCCTACGGCGACGAGCAGCCTCAGAAGTGGGCGACGTTCAGACGTGACATGGATGAGGCCTCCTTGAACGCCGATCAGCAGGAGTCCATCATCGAGATGGCAAAAGCGACCTTTCTCGCGATCGCTGAGGTTTCGGACGAAGTGTCCGGCCAACCTCGCTGATGGAGGTCAGAACCGAATTCCCCGGCAGCTAACCCGCCGGTTCGTTGTCAGCTGGCCGGAATCGGTCGAGGATTCGAGCGTCGACCCAGAAAATCCTCCCGAGATCGTCAGCATTTGGATCGGGGCTGGTGAAGAACAGGAACTTTCCATCGGGTGTGACATAGGGTCTGAATCGGATCCGGCCGTATTCACACCCTCCCCGAGGTTGACGGGCTCCGACAAAGAGCCGTCGTCCGGGGAAACTGACGTAGAGATCGTATCGGCCGAAAAGTCCTGCCGCCCGGTGAGGCAAACAATCAGATAGCTGCCGTCCGGAGCGATAAAGGGTCCTGGTCCGACTCGACGCTGTTGACCGGCGGACCGAGATTTTCGGCCTCGGCGTACTGACCATCCCGATTTCTGGACCTGTAAATATCGGTCTTGCCCACCGTGTCTTCGCGACGGCTCATGTAGTAGATGGTGCCGTCCCGCGCCACGGTCGGGTAATTCTCGTAGTGCTCTTCGGTATTGATAGAGGACCCGAGCATGACCGGCTCGGTCCATCCATCCTCGGCCAGGGTCACCGCCCAGATGTTCGCCTGCTCGAGAAGTATCGACGACGATTTGTCCGGCGACTTCAAGGTCGTGAAGTAGATCGTTTTGCCCCCGGCCCAACAGTGAAGTTGTAGGGCATGTATGCGCTGAATGGGGCCACCTCGGGTTCTGTCCATGTCCCGTCATCGAGTTCCATCACGTACGTCGGTTTGAATCGCCAGTCGGTGCCAGCCTTCATCGAGCTAAAAACGAAGACTGTACCGTCATTCAGAAAACCGGAGCAGCCCACCGACTCGTCCTCGAGAATCAGCCCTGGCGCGAAAAGCTCGGCAGTGGTGCCGGGCGGTTTCTGTCCGAGGTAGGGACCATCGCCACGACCGACGCCGTCACCCGCCTCCGCGATCGCCGACACACCGATCAACAATGCCACCATCGAAATGGCAGTCTGGTCCTTCATGTGTTGATAGCCTCCTCCCTCGTCCCTGAGATACGATTCACCGACGATCGGGTTTGAGAACCCTGGTTGCTGAGCCCGCAACCAACCAAAGAGCGCCAAAGGTTGAGATGGTGCACACCACGATCAGGAGGGTCCAGCCGGCTGTGCGAATCCTGACACCTGACTTTCTCGCCGTCCCGTTGCACATTCCCGGAGGATGCGTGTCGCCCTCGGCGAACTCCACCTCTTTCCCGAGGCGCCGCAGGAACTCCGGAGCCTCGTCTTCGAGCACGCCGAGTGTCCCGCTTTCAACGGTCACCGTCGGCCTCCAAATCGACGGCCAGTGCACTCGGGACTGCCAGTCCTCGCTGTGGATAGATTTCGTGTATGCCGCCTCATTGCACTTCACGCGGGATTTTTTTCGCGTTCCTTACTGAAAAGAGTTCTCGTCAATTCTTTCTCAGGCGGCGAGCGTTGGAGCTCATGACAAACGCGCACACACAACATACCTTGAGACTCAAAGGCATGTCGGCGGCTCCCGCCGGTTGAAAGGTGGTCGGACGATGGGAAAGCACCACAGAAACAGTTCGACAATTTCTCTGGTTACCTGTCTCCTCTTCGCGGTGGGCTGTGGATACACCAAGAAAGCGGTCGACCGCACTCAAGAATTTGAACATCCGAGGACGACATGTTCCTCTATCAACCTGGTCAACCACGGTTACTCTGTTTTCGGGAAAAACCTCGACAACAGGTACACCACCGAGGGCCTCATTCTCATCAATAAAAGAGGAGTGGAAAGAACAGCTCCATATGTCAGCACTACGGGGGCGAGAGCTCGCTGGGTCTCTCGTTATGCAAGCGTCAATTTCTCGTTTGTTAACGTGGGGCACGTCTGGACAGGAATGAACGAAAAAGGTCTGGTTATCAGCATGATGGGCATCCCAGAAATAGTCGGCCCTCCTCCCGATGAAAGACCACCTCTTCAAGACGGACTTTGGGTTCAATATATGCTCGATACATGCGAGACAGTCGAGGAGGAAAAATTAT
>CAVQSY010000053.1:0-54539 GCA_963716025.1 uncultured Chloroflexia bacterium | reverse complement strand
TCGCGAGCTGGAGACGGCGCGAAAGGCCGCCGAGCGCGAGCGCAAGGCTCGCGAGAAGGAGGCGGCGGCGATGGCCCGCGAGCGCGAGCGGACGATGCGCGCCACGGTGAACACGGTGGGCAAGGTCATCGGGTCGCGCGGGACGCAGTCGCTGCTGCGCGGCGTGTTCGACACGATCTTCGGCGGGGGCAAGCGGTAGGCGTCGCGCCGCGCCACAGGCGCCTGTGGCCGGGCGTCCCCCGACCGCACATCCACGACGGAGGACGATCGATGCGGCACCTGGCGCGCGCGTGGCTGGGGGTGGCCGGGCTGCTGGGCGGGGCGGTCCTCGCGCTCGGGGCGCCGGCGCCGGTCGCGGCCGAGGACATCTGCGGGCCGTCGGCGCCCGCCAATCCTGGCGCCATCCGGGGCCAGGCGTGGATCGGCGTCGTGGTCGACATCGAGCGGCACGAACCCCGCAACCCAGCGCGCTACGACTGGGCGGCGATCACCTTCCGCATCGAGCAGGTCGTTCGTGACGCGCCGCGGATGGGCCCGGGCACCGTCCGGATCGGTGGTGCCGACGTCATCACCCTGCGCGCCGGCTCGTGCGATGGGCATCGCGACCTTGGCCTGCAGCGAGGCGGGCGGTACCTCGTGAGCACTCGGGCGATCTTGGAACCCGGCGATCGGCCCGGAACGGGGTTCATCTTCGCCAGCATGACAGTGGCCTGGGAGTTGTACGGCGACGTCGCCCGACTCCAGGACGAAATGTACTACCGCGATTGGCGGGACGAGCTCTGGCCCGGGTTCGCCGAGGCGGACACCCTCGCCGACGTCCTCGCGATCGTCGCCCCCAACGCACCGGCCACGGACGCCCTCGCCGGGCCGCAGCCGGGGCCCGAGCCGCCCTGGGGCCTTGCGTTGCTGGCCGGCATCCCGGGCGCCTGGCTCGTGCTCCGCCGCACGCGCCGCCGCGCCTGATCTATCCGAGCAGCTCCACGCCGGCACGGGCGGCGGCGTCGCGCAGCCGGGCATCGAGCGTCGCGAGCTGCAGCCCTCGCCGGCTCGCGAGGGCGACGTACGCCGCGTCGTACGCGCTGAGGTCAAGACGCCGGGCCAGGTCCGCCACGTCGCCCAGGGCATCGACCGTGCTGACGGCCTCCACGCGCACGGGGAGCGAGAGCAGCAGCGTCGACGCCTCGGAGAACTCCCCCGGCCCGAGCCGCCCCCGCCGCTCGGCGTTCCGGAGCCCGTTGGCGACCTCGAGCGGCCAGATCGCCGGGGCCACCGCGTGGCCGGAGGCGAGGCGCGACAGCCAGCCGTCCGCGAGGTCGGATCGCTCGTCCGCGAAGCACCAGGCCAGGGCGACGGACGCGTCGATCACGAACGTCACCGGCGGCCCTCGTCGATGAGCTCGCGGATGGTGACATCGCCCAGGGGATGGCGCGCGCGGAAGGCGCGCAGCGACGCGATGGCGTCCTCGATGGACCCGGCGCTCGGCCGGGCCGGGATGAGGACGGCGACCGGGACCCCGTGCTTGGTGATCACGATCTCGTCGCCGGCCGCCACCTCGTCGAGGAGGCGGGGGAGGTGGGTCTTGGCCTCGTAGGCACCGATGGTCCGCATGGGCGCAATATTACCGACTGGTCTGCGACTAGTCTAGGCCGCAGCGGCGCCGCCGTGGCTTCCGAGGCGTCACCGGCGTCGCACCGCCGTCGCTACGTGGCTCCGTAGGCCGTGCAGCGACACCACTCGGCGCCCGAACGGCCTCGTGACGGTCGTTGCGCGGCTCCGGAGGCCACGGAGCGACGCCCCGGGTTCGGATTCACGGCCTCCCAGGCCGCACCCGGCCGGGCAGGGCCCGCCGCACAGACCGCCTCCAGCCGATCGAGTAGGCTGCGCTCCACCATGACCGACCCGACGACCCCCTTCGCCGCGTCCACCCTCATCGGGGAGTCCTTCTCGGGCGAGGGACCCAACGCCGCCCACCTCAACGTCGTGATCGGGCGCAAGGGCGGCCCGGTGGAGACGGCCTGGGTCACGAGCCTCGCCACGCCGCGCCAGGGTCACGTGCCGTTCCTGGTCACGCTCCGCCCGAACCTACCCGTCAAGCCGATGACGCTGTTCGTCAACAAGGCGGAGGTCCGCGGCGAGGCTCACGAGACCCTCACCTGGGGCGCGGCACAGGCCGGGGTCGCAGCCGGCGTCGCCAGGGCTGTCGCCGAGGGCATGCTCCCGGCTGTCGAGGCCGACGACCTGCTGGTGATCGCCGCGGTCTGGGTCAATCCCGCGGCGGACGACGCCGACGTGGTGTTCTCGAACAACCAGGCCGCCACCTTCGACGCCATCCGGGCCGCCGTGGAGCGTACGCCGGCGGCGGGGGAGGTGACGGCCGAGGCTGCCCACCCCTGGAACGCGTACTACCACCGCCACCGGAACTGAGCGAGTCCAATCCGTGCGCATCACCGCCATCCGCGTCGCGCGCCTCGAGCACCCGCTCGACCCGCCGTTCCTCGCGGCCTGGGATCCGGCGCCGCGCCGGTCCTTCGCCGCCACGCTGGTGCGCGTGGAGACCGACGAAGGTGCGACCGGAATCGGCTCCGGCGACACGATGGACGGGTTCGCGGTGTATGCACACCTGTTCGTGGGACAGGACCCGCTGCGGATCACGCGCCACGTGCGGGCGCTCGAGACGATCAGCTTCCATGCCGGGCGGTACTGGCCGCTCGAGGCCGCGCTCTGGGACGTCATCGGCAAGGTCACCGGACAGCCCGTCGCCACCCTGTTCGGCGGGTCGCTCGACGCGATCCCGGCCTACGCGTCGACCGGCGAGCGGCGGAGCCCCGAGGCCCGCGCCGAGTCGGCGCTCGCCATCCGCGAGGCCGGGTTCCGTGCCATGAAGCTCCGCATCGATCGCCACGCCATCGACGAGGGGCTGGCCGCCGTGCGCGCGACCCGCGAGGCCGTGGGCGACGCCCTGGACCTGATGGTGGACCTCAACGCCGCGTGGCGGATGCCCGGCGACACGAGCCCCTCCCTCGACCCCGTCAGCGCCCTGCGCGTAGCTGACGAGCTGGCCGAGCTGGGCGTGCTGTGGCTGGAGGAGCCCCTCGACGGCGCGGACCTCCGGGGGCTCGCGGCCCTCCGGGCCACCTCGCGGATCCGGATCGCCGGCGGCGAGATGACGCGCTCGTTCCCGGAGGCCCTCGCAGCCCTCGACGCGGACGCCTACGACGTCCACCAGCCCGACGTCGTGCTGGCGGTGGGCATGCTGCGCGCGCGGACGATTGCCGAGCTGGCGATCGCGAGGAACCGCTGGTTCACGCCCCACACCTGGACCAATGGCATCGGCCTGCTGGCGAACCTGCACGTGGCCGCGGGCGTGGGTGGTGGCCCGTACCTCGAGCTCCCCCATGATCCGCCGGGATGGACGCCGGAACGCCGCGACTTCATGCTCGCGACCCCGCTCGGCATCGATGGGGAGGGCCGGCTCCCCGTCCCGAGCACGCCCGGGCTCGGGATCGAGCTGTCAACCGAGGCCCAGGGGGCCCTCGATGCCGCCCCGCCGTTGAGGGAGGGGTCGTGACCGGCTGGCCGTCGGGCGCCGCGCGCCCCGTGGTGGGGTTCATCGGCCTCGGACGCATGGGCGCGCCGATGGCGCTCAACGTCCGCCGCGCCGGGTTCGAGGTCGTCGCCTTCGACGCCCGGGCCGAGGCCGTCGAGCCGCTCCTGCGCGCCGGTGCCGCGGCCGCGGAATCCGCGCCGGGGACCGCCGCCTCGTGCGACGTCCTGGTCACGATGCTCCCCGGCCCGCCACAGGTCGAGGCCGTGATGGCCGGTCATGCGGGCGCCTTCCAGGCGATGCGCGAGGGTGCGATCTGGGTGGACATGAGCACCTCGACGCCGGCCCTGGCGCGGACGCTGGCGCGCGACGGTGAGCGTCGCGGGGTCGCGGTCGTGGATGCCCCGGTCGCCGGCATGGTCAAGGGCGCCGTCGCCGGGACGCTCCAGGTCTTCGCGGGCGGTGCCACGAAGGACGTAGCGCGCGTGCGACCGATCCTCGAGGCGATGGGCGACCCGCGAACGGTCGTCCACGTTGGACCGGGCGGCACGGGCTACGCGGTGAAGCTGTGTCTCAACCTGCTGTGGTTCATCCACGCCGCCGCGAGTGCCGAGGTTCTCGTGCTGGGCGCGAAGGCGGGGGTCGAGGTCGGGGTGTTGCGGCGGGCGCTCGTGGATGGCCCTGCGGGCTCCGTGCTCCTGGAGAGGGATATCGACGGCGTGTTCGAGGGCGACTATGACGAGAGCTTCACGCTGGACCTCGTGACCAAGGACCTCGGGCTCGCGGTCGACCTCGGCCGGGACCTGGGCGTGCCGCTCGAGCTGTCGGCGATGGTGGAGCAGCTCCACCGCCGGGCGCGGGCGCTGTACGGCGACAAGGCGGGCGAGCTCTCGAGCGTCCGCATGGCGGAGGAGGCGGCCGGGATCAAGCTGCGGCTCGGCGGGTCCCGCGAGCCCGGAGATTCCGGCGGCGAGGCGCGTCGTCCGCGGTGAGCCTCGCGCACCACGCCCTGGATATCCCGATCCACGACCGGATCCTCTATGGCCGCGGCCGGATCTCGGAGCTGCCTGGCCTCGTCCGCGCGGCCGGTGGCCGGCGCGCGTTCGTGGTCACGGACCCGGGCCTCGCGACGGCCGGCGTGGCGGAGCGGGTGCGGGCCATCCTCGCCGGCGCCGGACTCACCGTCCACGTCTACGCCCAGGTCGAGCCGAACCCCGGCACCGCGGGCATCGTCCGCGGCTCAGGGGCCCTGGCGCTGTTCGGCACCAGCGCGACCGTCGTCGTGGCGGTCGGCGGCGGCTCGTCCATGGACTCGGCGAAGGCCATCAGCCTCCACGCCGTCAACGGTGGCGACGTCCTCGCGCTCGGCTACCACCGGGAGGAGCTCGTCCCCGGGCTGCCAGTCGTGGCGGTGCCGACCACCGCCGGCACCGGAGCCGAGACCAACACGTACGGCGTCATCACCGACGAGGTCGCCGGGCGAAAGGGCTACGTCGGGCACCCGAGCGTGCGGCCCGTCATGGCGATCCTGGACCCGGAGCTCACCGTCGGGCTGCCGCCCGCCGCCACCGCAGCCACCGGCGTGGACGCGATGACGCACTCGCTCGAGTCCCTGCTGTCGCGCAATCCCAACCCCTTTGCCGAGGCGATGGCGCTCCAGGTGATCCGGACCGTCGCCGCCTGGCTGCCCGTGGCGGTCGCGGACGGGACGCACATGGAGGCGCGCGGCCAGCTGCTGCTCGCCTCGCACCTCGCGGGCCTGGGCCAGGCCAGCGGCACGGGCGTGGGCCTCGTGCACGCGATCGGGCACGCGCTGGGGACGCGCGGACGGCTGCCGCACGGGACCGCGCTCGCCGCGGTGCTGCCGGAGGTCCTCGCCTTCTACGCCGAGCACGCCGGGCTGCGCGACCGGGAGCTGGCCCTCGCGGCGGTGGGTATCGGGGCTGCGTCACCTGCCGACGCCTGGCCCGAGGCGGCCCGGTCGGGGATCGACGGGCTCGACACGTTCCTGCGCCGGGTCGGCCTGCGGCCGACGCTCGCGGCGCTCGGTGTCGGCGAGGAGCTGATCCCCATCATCGCGCGGGATGCCATCGATGACCCGGCCATTGCCAACAGCCCGCGGCTGCCCGACGTCGCCCAGGTGGAGGCGATCCTGCGTTCCGTCGCCCGCTGATTCGGCGGACCGGCTGTCCCGGGCACCGCGACTCGGCGCCCCGCTCCGCCGCCCGTGTCCGCGAGACTGCGCGCCATGGACCTGACCCTGACCCCTGCCCAGGCGGACCTCCGCGACCGCGCACGCGCCTACGTCACCGAGCATCTCCAGCCGCTCGAGGCGGAGTTCGAGCGCCGGCACACCCTCGATGCGAGCACGATCGCGGACCTCAAGCGGCTCGCGATCGACGCCCGGCTCCACGGCGGCAGCCTGCCCCGCGAGGTCGGCGGCCAGGGCTGGACCAGCCTCGAGCAGATCCTGGTCCACGAGCAGCTCGGCCAGGCGACGGGCGGCCTGTGGTCGTTCATCCCCGGCGCCTACAACGCGCTGGTCCACGCCTCGGCCGAGCAGCGCGACGCCGCTACCTGGACCCGTCGCCTGCGCGGCGAGCGCAATGGCTCGTACGCGATCACGGAACCCGGCCAGGGCTCGGACGCGCGCACGCTGGCGGCCACCGCCGTCCGCGACCCGGCCACCGCTGAGTACGTCCTCAACGGCGAGAAGTGGTTCGTGACCGGCCCGTCCGATACCGACTTCATGATCTTCCACTGCCACCTGCTCGATGGTGAGCAGCGACTGCCGACGCTGTTCCTGGTGGACTACGACGCGCGGGGGCTGGCCATGAGCCACGACCCGGACTACACGCACACGTTCGCGGATCGTCACCCGCAATTCGTGCTGACCGACGTCCGGGTGCCGGCGGACGCGATCCTCGGCGGCATCGGACAGGCCGACATCATGACCAACGAGTGGTTCGTGGAGGAGCGGCTGCACATCGGCGCGCGCTGCTCCGGGGCGATGGAGCGGCTGTTGACGCTCGCCGTCGAGTGGGCGACCGGGCGGATCCAGTTCGGCGAGCGGATCTACGACTTCCAGGGCGTGTCCTTCCCGATCGCCGATTCCGCCGCCGATGCCTCGGCCGCGCGGCTCCTGACCCGGGAGGCCGCCACCCTGATGGATGCCGGCGCCAGCGCCAAGGTCGTCCATGCCAAGGCGTCGCTCGCCAAGCTGTTCGCGTCCGAGGCGGCGTACCGGTGCGCCGACCGCGTGGTCCAGGTCTTCGGCGGCCGCGGCTACATGCGCGAGTTTCCCGCCGAGCGGTACCTGCGCGAACTGCGGGTCGATCGCCTCTGGGAGGGGACGAGCGAGATCCAGCGGCTGGTCATCGCGAGGGCCCTCGAGAAGCGCGGCGTGCCAGCGGTCGTCGGGTGACGGACCCGCGGCGGGCGCGTCCCCCTCGCCCGCGGAGATCGACCTCCGTCCGCTGTTCGCCCCGCGCTCGATCGCCGTGGTGGGCGCGAGCCCGCGTGGCTGGCTGGGGCCGACGGTGCGCGACAACCTCGCCGTCATGCACAGCGAGACCCGGATCCATTTCGTGAACCCCAGGTACGAGGAAATCCACGGCACCCGCTGCTGGCCCACCCTGGAGTCGCTGCCCGAGCGGCCGGACACGGTGATCCTCGCCGTCAACCCGCTCCGGGCGGCGCAGTTCACGCAGGATGCCGCCGACGCCGGGATCCCGGCGATCGTGATCCCCGGCGGCGGGGTGGTCGAGGGCGGCGAGGCCGCGGCGGAGATGCAGCGGGTCGTGCGCGACATCTGCATCCGGCACGGCATCGCGCTGCTCGGGCCCAACTGCATGGGCTCGGTGGACTGGACCACCAACAGCACCAACTACATCGGCGACGTGAACCCGTGGCTGCCGCGTGGACACATCGCCGGCCTCGCCCAGTCGGGGAGCGTGACCGACGCCTTTATCCACGGACCCGGCAGCCGGATCGGCTACAGCCGGATCGTGTCGATCGGGACCGAGGCGGTGCTGGACCTGTGCCGACTACCTCGCCGACTGCCTGGACGACCCGGAGACGCACGCGGTCATGCTGTTCGTGGAGGGCTTCAAGCGACCCGAGCGGTTCCTGGCCCTGGCGGACCGGGCGCTGGCGATGGGCAAGCCGATCCTCGCCGTCAAGGTGGGGCGATCGGCGCAGGCGCAGGCGGCGGCCATCGCGCACTCCGGCAGCCTCGCGGGCGAGGACCGGGTCACGGACGCGGCGTTCGAGGCGGCAGGGGTCATCCGCTGCGCGGACCTCGACGAGCTCCTCGAACAGGCCGAGCTGATCGCCGGCGCCGGGCGCCTCCACCGGTCTGTCGGCACGGGGAGGACGGGCGTCGTGACCGTGTCCACGGGCGAGGCTTCGCTGGTCGCCGACCTGGCCGAGCGCACCGGCCTCGAGCTGCCGCCGGTGCCCGGGACGGCACGGGCGGCGATCCTCGAAGGGCTGCCGACCATGGGCTACATCGGCAACCCGCTCGATCCGTGGGGCGCCGCGGATGAGGCGCACGCATACCGGGTGGCGTTCGAGGCATTTGCCGCCGCCGGCGCCTACGACGTCCTCGCGGTGGTCCACGACAGCCCGTTCCGAGACCTGCCCAGCGAGGTGGACGTGGCCCGGACCGTGAGCACCGCCCTCGCCGACGCGACCCGCGACCGCCCCGAGATCCTCCCCGTCTACATCTCGCTGACCTCGGGCGACGTCAGCGAGCAGGTCAAGTCGACCCTCGCCGCCGCCGGCGGGATGCCGATGCTCCGCGGCGCCACCGAGTCGTTGTTCGCGATCTCGCGCCTCGCCTGGTGGGAGCGGATGCGGGCCGAGCGCCTGGCGTCCGGCCCGAGGCGGCCGGAGTGGCCGGCACTTGCCAAGGGCCACGTCCCGTGGGGTGCGGATGCCACCGTTGACCCACTCTCGCGGTCGATCGCCGCCGCGCCGCCGCGTGCCCCGGTCTCGGAGCGCGAGAGCCTGGAGCGCCTGGCGGGGGCCGGGATCCCGGTCACCCCCTGGCGCTTCCTGGCCGCAGGCGACACGGCCGCGGACGCGGCGGTTTCGGCCTGGGCGGACCTGGGCGGCGGACCTGTCGCACTCAAGCTCGACGCGGCGGGCCTGACCCACAAGACGGAGGCCGGGGCGGTCCTGCTCGGGCTGGGCGATGAGGCTGCCGTGCGGGACGGCGTCTCCACGCTGGCCGGTGCCGCCGCCCGGGCCGGCGCCCACTTGCGTGGCTACCTCCTGGAGCCGATGGCCCCAGCCGGGGTGGAGATGATCGTCGGCGGGCGTCGGGACGCGATCTTCGGGCCCGCGGTGCTGGTCGGGTTCGGCGGCATCCTCGCCGAGGTGCTCGACGACGTCGCCCTGCTCCTGGCCCCGGCACCGGATGCCGTGATCCGTCGTCGGCTCGAGCGACTGCGGGGGGCGGCCCTCCTGCGCGGCGTTCGCGGCCGGCCGGGTGTCGACCTCGACGCCCTTGCCGGCCTGGTGGGTGCCGTGGGCCGGCTGCTGGTGGCAGACGCCTCGATCGCGGAGATCGACCTCAACCCGGTGATTGCCGGCCCGGATGGAGCCGTTGCGGTCGACGCGCTGGTGGTGCTGGACGGCGCCGCCCGCCGCTGAGCCGTCGGCCCGGTTGCTGGGCACCGGCACCGGCTCAACCGGGGGTCCATGACCGGCGATCCGCCATCGACCCCTGCAGGTTGGATCGGTTTTCGGTCTGGGGTCGGCGTCGCTCAGGATCTCAGGCCGGCGAACGCCAGGAGGCCCACCGACACGATCACCAGGACGGCGGCCGTCAGGGTAGCGGCAACCTCGTCCGGACCGATGCGTCGAACCAGCCGCCGCCTGAGCCTGCGGAGCCTGAGCCTCACCGGTTGACACCCGGGGTGTCGACGTCCTGCCCCGGCGACAGGGCGGCGAGCTCCTGGGGGAGCTCCCGCGCCTCGTTCCGGACGCTGTCGAACACGAGGCGGAAGGCCGCGAGGCGCTCCGAGACGCCGGCAATGACGAGGCGCTCGGCGGTCGATGCCACCTGGACCTCCCGAAGGCGGCGCGAGAGGATCCGGCCGCCCGGCAGGGACCTGGCCAGGCCCGTGATCCGGAGGTCGTCGCCGTGGACCGCGAGCTCGTAGCGGGTGCCGCGCTCGAGCGGCTCCGAGCCCTCGACAAAGACGGCCGAGGCCATGTACCGGGGGCGCTCAGGTCTCGCGCTCTCGGTGCGGGACGATACCGGCTTCCTGCCCGCCGGCTTCCGCGACGGGGTCGACGCCGTCCTGCCGCCCGCTGGCTTCCGACCCTGGGACGGCGACGTCTTTCTGCCCGCCGACGTCCGGGCCCCGGAGGGTGTCGCGACGGCTGGGGAATGACCCGCTGCCGCTGTGCGCGACGAGGACGCCCTGGCGGCTGTGCGCGACGCGGACGCCCTGGCGGCCGTGCGCGACGAGGACGCCCTGGCGGCCGTGCGCGACGAGGACGCCCTGGCGGCCGTGGCTGTCCCCGTGGGGGTGGCGCTCGTCGTGGCCGGGTGGTGCCCGGGACGGCCGGCGGTGGCGAGGTGGACCGGATCGGCCCCGGGGGCCGGTCGCCGGGCGAACCCCGGCATATCCCAGTTCTCACGCGCGTCACAGCCGCAGTACGAGCACCAGATCGACCAGCCACGAATCGAGTGGAGGCAGGTGTTGCAGCGTCCCGGCGGAGCCCATCTCAGGATCCGGACGCCCAACGGTCCGAGCACGCTGCCGTAGATGAGCCAGCGGACGGGTGATCGCCGCCGATCGCGGGCCAGCCGGAATGCCTCGAAGCCATAGCCCACGACCCAGATGACGGCGAGAATGCCAACCAGGGCAACAAGCGGATTGATGACCTACCTCCGCGTCCGGATCCGTATCGGCGCTGCTCCGGACGTGCACACGTGTTCGGCTCCGCCAGGCCGGGAACCGCCCGACCATGGTGGTGGGCGGCACCTCCAGCGTGCCCGAACGGCTCTAGTTTCGCCGACACCCGCATTGCCTGCCACCGGGTCGTGGGACGTTTCGTTGCCTCCCGGCAACGGGCCCCGCGTCGGCGGTGTCGCAACCCTCGCGGCACGCCTCACGGGAGGGCGCTTGCTCAGCCGTGGGCCGATCGCCGTCCGCTGCCGCGGGGCGGGACCCCGATTCCCAGGAGGCGGACGCCATCGGGGACCTCCAGGTCGAGCAGGGCGTTGCGTCCGTCGAGCAGCACCTCGAGGTCCGGCCACCACGCCGGGTCGATCGCCCGAAAGGCCTTGTCCCCGGTCTGGACCACGATGGCGCGCGCCGTGCCCGGCGACCCCCATGTCCAGGGCTCCGCGCCGCAGGCCTCGATCTCCGCTGGGGTCAGCAGCGGGTCCCACGCCGAGACGCGGGCCCCCGCGGCCGCCAGGCGTGCGATCAGCGGGATGGCTCGCGAGTAGGCGAGCTCGTGGACACCCTCGCGGTAGGTCAGGCCGAGGACGAGGACGGGTACCTCCCCAAGGGAGCCAAGCTCTTCCTCGAGCATCCGCACCGCGACAGCAACCTGGCCGTCGTTGACCGCTCGAGATCGCTCCACCAGCCCCATCTCGGGTGCGCGTGACAGGAGGAAATGCGGGTAGACCGGGATGCAGTGCCCACCCACGCCGAGGCCGGGCTGGTGGATGTGGCTGTAGGGCTGGCTGTTCGCGGCCCGGATGACCTCGAGCACATCCACGCCCACCCGGCTGGCATACCCGGCCAGCTCGTTGGCGAACGCGATGTTGACGTCGCGATAGGTCGTGTCCGCGAGCTTGCTCAGCTCCGCGGCCTCGGCGCTGCTCATGGCCACCACTTCGGCGTCCAGCACCGAGGCATAGAAGCGTGCGGCCATCTCCGTGCTCGCGGGTCCGATCCCGCCGACCAGCTTGGGATACGTCGCCAGGTTGGCGAACACCGCCCCGGTGAACAGCCGCTCGGGCGAGAAGGCCACGTACAGGTTCCGCTCCGTGACGAGGCCGGACGCGGTCTCGAGCGCCGGCACGTATCGGTTGCGGGTGTCGCCCACCGGCAGCGTCGTCTCGAAGATGACCGTGGCGCCAGCCCGGATCCCGGGCGCGACGGCATCGGCTGCGGCATCCATGAACCGGTAGTCGGGCTGCCTGGCCTCGTCGAGCATGACGGGCACGATGAGGACGACGACATCGGACTCGGCGGCGGCTCCGGCGGCATCACGAGTCGCCCGCAGGCGACCGGCGGCGTGCGCCTCGGCGACACGCTCGGCCAGTCCCGGTTCCCCGGCGACATGGGCCTGGCCGGCGTTGATCGCATCCACCACTGCCTCGTTCACGTCCACCGCGATCACGGACCAGCCGTGGGTCGCAAACTGGGCCGCCAGCGGCAGCCCCATCTTGCCGGCCCCCACCACCGTCACGGTGCCGGTCGTCCCGGGCTCACCCCGCCAGGGCGAGGCGGGACGGGGTGCCGGGTGGGTGCACGGCTGCTCCGGGAGCGAGATGGTCCCGCCAATGACCGAGGCCGTTCGGGAAGGCCGACTCGTGATCGTCATTCTGTCCCCAGCCGGGCAGCCAGGTGGGCCATGTCGACGGGTGCCGTGTCGGCCGCCGCACGGAGCAGGCTGGTCGCGATGGCCAGGGCCCACAGGCCGTCGACGCCGTCCACGACAGGCTGCCCGCCGTCGCGCGCGACGGCCAGGAAGGCGTCGAGCTCGGCACCAAGGGGCTCCCTGTCGGCGACCGGGAGGATGGCGACCTCGCCCTCGAAGGTGGTCGCGTACCCGTGGATCGCCTTCGGATTGGCCAGGTCGGACCGGGTGAACGCAAGCCGCTGGGTGAGGTAGTCGAGCTCGAACATGCCGGCCTCCCCGACGACGGAGAGCTGTCGCCGTTTGCTGGGGGTGAGCCAGTTCACGTCGAGCATGCCCGTGGCGCCGGACGGGAAGTGGAGCAGCCCGAACAGGAGGTCCTCGTGAGCGGCGTTGACCCGCCGAGCGAGCTCCGCGTACACCCGGCTGGGGCGCTCGCCGGCGATCCAGCTGAGGATGTCGGCATCGTGGGTCGCGAGGTCGATGGTGACCCCCACGTCCCGGATCCGGGCGGGGTACGGACCCGCGCGGCGGCTCGTCATCGAGTAGATCGGCCCGAGCCATCCGTCGGCCACCCGACGGCCGAGCTCCACGACCGCGGGGTTGAACCGCTCCACGTGCCCGACCTGGAGCGGCACCCCACCGCGCCGGGCCGCCGCGACGAGCTCGAGTCCCTCGCCCACCGTGGCGGCCAGGGGCTTCTCCACCAGTACGGGAAGCCCGCGTTCGATCGCCGCGGCGGCCAGCGATGCATGCGCCATCGTGGGTGCCGCGATGACGACGGCATCCAGGGCCGCCTCGTGGATCATCGCGATGGGGTCTGCAAACCCCGCGGCACCCGACCGGGCCGCCGCGTCCGCGAGCGTTGCCGGATCCGGATCACCGATCGCCGCGAGCGTGCAGTCCGGCCGTGAGGTCAGGTGGCGCAGGTGATTGCGGCCCATCGACCCAAGCCCTGCCAGGCCGATGCGGAGGGGCGCGGCCCCGCTCACCCCGCGCCGCCGGCGGGCGCGGGCGCCGCGACCTCGCGGACCGCCGCGATCACGGCCTCAACCTCGTCGGGCGACAGGTTCGGCCGTACCGGGATCGAGAGCACCTCGTCGGCCAGGCGGTTGGTGACCGGCAGATCGAGCTCCGTGGCGCCGGGCACGAGGGCCTGGAGGTAGTCCTGCCGGTGGACGGGGACGGGGTAGTAGATGAGCGTGCCGACCCCTCGTTCCGTGAGGCCGTCGATCACCTGCTGGCGCTGCCCCGGAAACCGCATCGTGAACTGGTGCCACACGTGCTCGCGGCCTTCCGGGACACCCGGCACGAGCAAGCCGCCGAGCCCCTCGCCCAGGCGCGCGGCGTTGCGCCGGCGCTGCTGCGTTCGCTCGTCGAGCCTGGCCAGCTGCGCGAGCCCGATCGCCGCCGCGAGGTCGGTCGGCTTGTCGTTGGTGCCCAGCGATTCGTGGTGGTAGCGGACGCGCATCCCGTGGTTGCGGTGCAGCCGGAGGCGATCCGCGACGTCGTCGTCGTCCGTGGTGGCGAAGCCACCCTCGCCCGTCATCAGGTTCTTGGTCGCGTACAGGCTGAACATGGCCGGACCGAACTGGCCCGCCCGGCGGCCGCGATAGGTGGCGCCGTGGGCCTGCGCGGCATCCTCGACGATCCGGAGTCCGTGCCGATCGGCGATGTCGACCAGCGGGTCCATGTCGGCCATCAGCCCGTACAGGTGCACCGGCATGATCACCTTCGTGCGGGGCGTGATGGCGGGCTCCACCAGCGCCGGGTCCATGCAGAAGTCGTCCTCGCGGACATCAACGAAGACCGGTGTCGCGCCGACGCGCAGGATCGCGCTCACCGTCGCGTTGAACGTGAAGCTGACCGTGATGACCTCGTCGCCGGGCCCGATCCCGAGGGCGCGCAGCACCGCCTCGAGGGCGACCGTCCCGTTGCTCATCATGACCGCGTGGCGGACCCCGCAGTAGGCAGCCCAGGCTTCCTCGAACTCGGCTGTCCGCTTGCCCATGGCGAGCATTCCCGAGCGGAGGACGTCGAGCACGGCCTGCTCCTCCGCCGGCCCGATGTCAGGTCTGGAGATCGGGATCATCGTGAGCGGCCCTCGACTTCGCTTCTCGTGCAGCGTCCCGACGCGACCTCGTATCCGAGGCCACAGGACGCGCAAATCGCCGGACCGGAGTGGTCCCCCGGCACCGGTCGGCCGCCTCCGTCGGCCAGGCGCTGCCCGCATGCGCAGACCCAGCCAAGGATCCTCCCGGGATTGCCGGCGACGAGGGCGTGGTCCGGGACGTCCCGGGTGACCACCGCCCCTGCCCCGACCGTCGCGAACCGGCCCACGTCGTGGCCCGCGACCACGATGGCGCCGGCACCGATCGAGGCGCCCGTCCGCAGGGTGATCGGGCTGACCTGCCAGTCGTCGGACCGGGCAAGCTTGCCGGCCGCGGTGATGGCGCGAGGAAACCGGTCGTTGGTCAGGATCGCGTTGGGTCCGATGAACACCCCGTCCTCGACGGTCACGCCGTGGTAGATGAGCGCTGCGTTCTGGACCTTGACCCGGTCGCCGAGCACGACCCGCTCGTCGACGAACGCGTCACGGCCGATGACGCAGTCGGCCCCGATGCGCGCCCCTGTCCGGATCTGGGCACGATGCCAGACGCTGGTCCCGGGGCCGATGGCCACATCGGGCTCAAGGTCCGCGGACGCGTGCACGCGGGCAGACGGATCGATCATGACGGACTTGGCTCCCCTGCGGCGGGTCAACCACCGGTGCGCCGCAACCTGACGATAGCAGGGGACGACGGACCATACCGCTGCCGACAACCGGGAGGACCCAACCCCGGTGCCGGAGTGCACCAGCGCCCCGTCGGCCATTGGGGTGCCGGCTAGCCCGGCTCCCCCAGACCGGAGCCGGCCCGGTACGCCTCCACCGTCCGACGGATCCCCTCGGCGAAGGGCACCTGCACGTCGAAGCCGAGCGACCGCCGAGCCAGGGAGATGTCGGCGTGCGAGTCCTGCACGTCGCCCTCCCGCGGAGGTCCGAACTCGGGGTCCACGACACGGTTGGCCGCCGTGCTGATGGCGGTGAGCAGCTCGAGGAGGCTGGTCCGTGATCCGCTCGCGATGTTGCACGTGAGGCCGCTGGGCGACGACGGCCTGGCGGCCGACAGGTTGGCCGCGACCACGTCGTCGACGTACACGAAGTCACGGCTGATCTCACCGGACCCGTTGATCGTAGGGCGGCGGCCCTCAAGGGCTGCCGACACGAATGCGGGAACCACCGCCGCGTACTCCGAGCGCGGGTCCTGGCCGGGCCCGTACACGTTGAAGTAGCGCAGGGCGACGGTGTCCACCCCATGCAACGCGCCGAGGACGTGCAGGTAGTGCTCGGCCGCGAGCTTGGCCACCCCGTACGGTGAGACAGGAGCCGGCAGCTGCGATTCGCCCAGCGGCAGGCGCTCCGGCACGCCGTACACGGCGGATGACCCGGCGAATACCACTCGCGACACGTCATGTCGGGCGGCGCCGAGCACGACCTCCATGGTCCCGCGCACGTTGACTGCGTCGACCTCCAGGGGCGCCTCGACCGATCGTCGGACGGACGCGATGGCTGCCAGGTGGAAGACGACATCGCGCCCGGCCATGGCCGCATCGACGGCTGCGGGATCGAGGATGGTTCCCTCGATCAGGCGGACCTGGTCACGGTGCGCGGCCAGCCGGGCCGGGACCCCGCTGGAGAGGTCGTCCAGGACGGTCACCTCGTGTCCGTGCTCCAGCAGGCCTCGGACGAGGTGATGTCCGATGAAGCCTGCACCTCCAGTCACCAGGGCGCGCATCGTCAACGACCTCGCAGGTTGGGCTCGGCGGCGGGACTGGGGCAGCCGGCACGCGGGCTCGCCGCCCCAAGGCACGATACACGGTCTGCACGACGGCACCTCCGACTCCCCGCGGCCCGCGCCCTGGGGTGGCCGGTTGTTGCCAGCGCGCACCGCTGTCTGCGATTCGTCCCGAATCGCCACCCCTGAGTACTGGTGCGAATACGACATCTGGCCTACTGTTGGGCACCAGGGAGAGCTCCAGGGCTCGCCACCGTGGGCCGGCGTGGTGCCACGCAGCGAGCCCAGTCCGAGAGGTCAGCCGGGGGGCCCGTCGCTCGCTGGGCGACGCCTGATCATCGACTCATTCCAGCGCAGTGCGAGGGGAGAATTGGCAGTCCGCCGAACCATCGGTCTTCCGATAGCCCTCCGCTCCACGGTACCCGTGGGCAGGCGGGGCTTGGCCAGCCGGTCCGCCGTGCAGGCGGCTCTCCGGGTGGCACGGGATGTCCGGGGGCGGTACCTCGTCGCGATCGACCTGCTCGGCATCGTGGTGGCGGCCTACCTCGCCGTCGCCCTTCGCCTTGACCGGATCAGCGCCCCCCTTGCCCTTCCGGCCTTCCCGCTGATCGTGGTCCTGCTGCTGGCTGTTCGAACGGCGGTCAACAGCTACCTCGGCATGTACCGTCGCCGCTGGCGGTTCGCAAGCGTGCCGGAGCTCATGCGCATCATCGGCGCGGCGACGCTGGGTTCCGCGGTCGCGATGGTCATCTTCTACGGGACGTCCGTGATCGAAGGTGGCTCGTGGACGGACGGCTTTCCGCGCTCGTTCTGGCCGATCGAGCTCCTGCTGAGCGTCGCGATCCTGGGGGGTGTGCGGCTCGGGATCCGGGCGGCTGCGGACAGCGTGCTGGGGCAGGCGGGGCCGGCCGCTGCCGACCGCCAGGCGACGCTGCTGTACGGGGCCGGCAACGCCGGCGTCCTCGTCGCCCGCTCCGCCACGCGGGATTCGGGCTCCGGTGTGCGTCCCGTCGGGTTCATCGACGACGACCCAGCGCTCGCAGGCGGCATCGTCGCGGGGCTGCCCGTGTTTGGCGGACTGGCGGCGATGGAGCGGGCCGTCACGACCACGGGCGCAACGAGCCTGCTCATCACCATGCCCAGCGCCTCGGGCATCGCCATCCGGCAGGCCGTCGAGGGCGGGATGGCGCTTGGGCTGGATGTCCGCACCGTTCCTCCCGTCTCGGATCTCATCGACGGCAGCGTCGATGCCTACCGGGTCCGGCGCGTCCGGGTGGAGGATCTGCTCCGTCGCCCGCGGGTGACGGAACACGCGGTCAATGTCGACGAGATCATCCGGGACCGCACGGTGGTGATCACGGGTGGTGCGGGCTCGATCGGATCGGAGCTCGCGCGCCAGGTCTTTGCCATCGGACCGCGCCGGCTCGTCCTCGTGGACCGAGCCGAGAGCCCGCTGTACCTCCTCCAGCGCGAGCTGGAGGCCAGGCGCCGGCAGGGGCGCGGATCCGGCGAGCTGCGGATCCACCTCGCGAACGTGGCAAGCCGGGCGGCGATGGACCGGATGGTCACCCACGAGGCGCCGGACGTCATCTTCCACGCGGCCGCGTACAAGCACGTGCCCATGATGGAGGAGCACCCATCGGATGCCGCCTACGTCAACATGGGTGGCACGATGGTGATGCTCGACGCCGCCGCCGCCGCGGGCGTGGATCGCTTCGTGTTCGTCTCGACCGACAAGGCCGTCCGGCCGTCGAGCGTCATGGGAGCGAGCAAGCGGATCGGCGAGATGCTGGTCGCGGACGCCGCCCGCCGCACGGGACGAGCGTACGTCTCCGTCCGGTTCGGCAACGTGCTGGGCTCGACCGGCAGCGTGGTGCCGATCTTCAAGGAGCAGCTGGAGAACGGGGAACCGCTGACCATCACCCACCCGGACATGACGCGGTTCTTCATGACGATCCCCGAGGCCGCCTGGCTGATCCTCGATGCCGCCGCCCTGGGTCGAAACGGGGACCTGTTCGTGCTCGACATGGGCAAGCCCATTCGAGTGATGGACCTCGCGCGCGACCTCGTCCGCCTCGCGGGCCGCGACCCGAACAGCCACCCGATCGAGACCATCGGCCTGCGGCCGGGGGAGAAGCTGCACGAGGAGCTGTTCTACGACGGCGAGTCCGTGGAGCCGACCAAGAGCCCGAGCGTCCTGCGCACCATGTCCGCTCCACCGCCCGAGGACGTGCGCGACCAGGTGCGCCGCCTGCTGTCGCTGGCGACGGGCGGCGACGAGACCCAGCTGCGCGACGTGATGCTCGACTATGTCCGGGCGCACGATGGACCGCCCGCCGAAGCCGACCCGGTCGAGGTGGAGGCCGGCTGGCGGCTGTCGTCCGTGGCGACCGCCGCTCCCCGCTAGCACGCCAGCATTGCCGTCTGAACCGATCCGCTCCGGGTCGCGCAAGGACCGTCGGGGGCCGCGCCGGTGAGCTTCGCCGGAGACCTGGACCCGTTCAGCGGCGGCTACCCGCCGATCCTCCCCGGTGTTGCGCTTGCCCTGGTGCTGGCAACCGTCCTGTGCACCCTGGTCGCCCGCCGGCTCGGGACCGGACGGGTCACCGCCTGGCTGCTCCTGGCCACCGTTGGTGCCATCCTCTCGGTGACCCTGACCCCGAGTCGCGAGGCCCTCAGCATCGGCGTGACCGGGACGATCACCTGCGACCTGTCGAGGATCGGCCCCGCATCGATGGCGGTGTATCTGCGCCGCGATGACCCGGTCCTGAACGTGCTGATGCTGATCCCGCTGGGGATGGTGATCGGGCAGCTGGGTCCCCACCGGCACCGCCTTGGGCTGGCCGTGGCGGCCACCCTGCTCCCGGTCGGGATCGAGATCACGCAGGCCGTGGTGGTGCCGCTCGGGCGGGCATGCCAGGGCGGCGACGTGTTCGACAACACGGCGGGGCTCGCGATCGGCCTCGCGATCGGGGCGATCGGGCGAAGCCTGTACTCGCGCTGGCGGGCCCCCGCGCCGCTCAGCTGATCGTGTCGCCCGGCCGCCAGTCGGCCACCGCCGCCGTGCCACCGCGGGCGGCGATCGCATCCCTGAGCTCCGCCGGCGTGCCGGCGAGGAGCGGGAAGGTGCCCCAGTGGATCGGCAGCACGTGGCTGACCCCGAGCAGCTCCGCCGCCAGTGCCGCGCCCACCGGGTCCATCGTGAAGTGCCCCCCGATCGGGAGCATCGCGAGATCGGGACGGAAGAGGTCACGGATCAGCGTCATGTCGCCGAACACGGCCGTGTCGCCTGCGTGGTAGATCCGGAACCCGTTCTCCAGCTCGACGACGAAGCCGGCCGGCTCCCCGAGGTACAGCGTCGTCTCGCCGCCCGGGTTCCAGTCGCCGGCCGAGTGGTCCGCACCGGTCATCGAGACCCGCAGCCCCGCCGCCTCGAGGGTGCCGCCCTTGTTCATCCCGGTGACCTGGTCGGAGCCGCCGGGGAGTCGCCGCGACAGCCAGAGGCTCATCTCGTGGATGCACGGCCAGGCCGGCCGAAGCCGGGAGGCGATGGCGATCGCGTCGCCCATGTGGTCGCCGTGCCCATGGGTCACGAGGAGCAGATCGCACCGGTCGACCGTGTCGGCCGATCGCGGGCTCATGGGGTTGCCCAGCCAGGGGTCGAACAGGATGACCTTGCCGCCGGGTGTCCGGACCTCGACGGCCGCATGGCCCAGCCAGGTGAACGAGGTGTCTCGATCGATCGCCATCGATGGATCCTCCTGCCCGCCGGCGGCCGGGCTCGATGAGCGGGCGCTCCGGGGGAAGTATCGCCCCGACCCGGTCTCACGGCGAGGGGCGGCTACACTCGCGCTCGTGGCCGCCGAGCAGATCGCCCAGAACCTCGCCCTGATCAACTGGACCGTCCTGACCAGTCTCGCGGTCGGTTCGTTTGCCGTCGTCGTGTTCGGCCGTCTCCGGACCGAGGCCACCAGGGGGTACCTCGCGTTCACGGCCGTGTGCGCCGCCGCGTTCGGCGTTCTCGCCTATCTCTCGGACACGGCGCTGCCGGCGCCGCTGGCGGCGGCGGTGCTGACAACGGGTGGCTCGCCGGTCGTGACCGACCCGGCGTTCGAGGCGCCGCGCCGCGCGGCGTTGCTGGCCTTCACCGTGCTCGCGCTGGTCTCGATGGTCGTGATCGCCCGTGGCGGCCGGGCGGCGTGGCCGGGTCTTGCCGGGCTGGGCGCCGGACTCGCGGCCCTGGCGCTGGGCAGTCTCTCGTGGGGCGGTTCTGCTGGCGGTGCGCTCCTGCTCCTCGTGCAGCTCGTGGCCCTCGCCCTTGCAACGGGTGGGGTGTTCGCGGCGATGATCCTCGGCCACTGGTATCTCGTGACCCCGAAGCTGCCCGAGCGTCCCCTGGTGATGGTCGCGCGGCGGCTCCAGTGGGTGGTCGCATTCCAGGTCGTCCTGTTCGCGGTGTGGGTGGGTGTCGGGGTGGGACCCGGGTCACCAGGTCCACTCGGGGCGCTCGTGGGTCCATACGCCCTGTTCGTGTGGTTGCGGCTGCTCGTGGGGCTCGTCTTCCCGCTCGTCGTCTCGTGGGCGGCCGTCCAGACGGCGCGCACGCGGTCGATGGAGAGCGCCACCGGGCTCCTGTACATCAACGTCGGCACGATCGCGGCCGGCACCATCCTCGCGGCCGGGCTCTACTTCGGCGCCGGGCTGCTGGTCTAGCGAGGTTCCGTGGAGGTCAAATGAGCGTCCTGCCGCCACTCCGGGTCCGGGTCCGCCTGTTCGCCATGCAGCGTGAGAAGGCCGGCACGAAGGAGCTTCGCCTCGAGCTGCCGCTGGGCTCGACCGTGGAGGATGCCTGGGCCGCAGTCGTGGAGTTCGCCCCGGCGCTGGCCCCTGGCCGTCCTTCGTTGCGGTTCGCGGTCAACGGTGACTACGCCGATCCGGCACGGCCGCTCGCCGATGGCGACGAGATCGCCTGCATCCCCCCGGTCAGCGGCGGATCCGGAGGGGATGAGGAGGGGCCAGCCGGCGTCGCTGCGGCATCCGGCGGGGACGGCGCCCGCCGCATCATCGAGATCCGCGAGGCGCCGTTTCCCGCGAACCTCGCCGCCGAGCTGTCGGACCGGCTGGCCACGGTCGAGGACGGCGGCGTCGTCGTGTTCATCGGCCGCACCCGGATCACCCCCGGCACGCCGGCCCCCGGGCAGGAAGCCGAGGCCGAGGCGCACGCCGGCCGCGAGGTCCGGGGCCTGGCGTACGAGGCGTTCGAGCCGATGACCCTCGATGTCCTGGGCGAGATCGCCGACGAGATCGGGGCTCGCTTTGGCGTGCGGCGCATCGCGATCGTCCATCGGACCGGCGAGGTGCCGCTGGGCGAGGTGTCCATCCTGGTGGTGGCTGCGGCACCCCACCGCGACGCCGCCTTTGACGCTGCCCGCTACGCGATCGACGAGACCAAGGCGCGGGCGCCGATCTGGAAGGCGGAGCGGTTCACCGACGGGCATGTCTGGATCGGCGACATGGCCAGGACGGGTCCCGCGGACACTGCCCGATAGCTCGTCCTGCAGCCGGCGGGTGACCCCAAGGTCGGGAGCACGGCCGAGGTTCAGGGCCCCATACTTCGGGCATGCACGGGATCGGGGACGGCACGGGGATCGGGGAGCTGCGCGCGAACGCCGCCGCGATCGCGTCAGCGTGGGGCGCCGCGGCGGCCACGTTCACCACCATCGGCCAGGAGCGGGCGATCCTGCGCCTGTTCGGCGTCACCGGCCTCGACCGCGAGGATCGGCCGCTCGCCGCCGAGGTCGTGGACCGGTACGTGACCCCGGATCCTCGCCGACTCGGTGGCGGGATCGCCCTGCCGTTCACGATGGCCATGGCGGAGTACGATCTGCGCCCGCAGGAGCTGGCGCTGGAGGTGGCGGCCGGGAACGTCGACCTCGGCCTCGAGGCGGAGCTGCTTGCCGAGCCTGACCGGCGGGCCGTGGCGGTCGCCAACGCGCACGCCCTCGCGCGCGGCGCCCTGGAGCGGATCGACGCCAACCGCACGGCTCGCCGGGAGCTCCTCGCGCTGCTGGGGGACCCACGGCGGCCGTGGATCGGCATGGCACTCGCCTCGCCCGCCATCGTGGACGCCCTCGAGGAGGCGGCGAGGACGATCGACGCCGGCGCCGAGCTGGTCCGGGTCGACGTGCCGCCCAGCCGCGAGCTGGCGGAGCACGCGATGCGCGCCGGGCGCGCCGTCGAGGGGTGGCGTGCCGAGCCCTCATCCCGAGGCGGTCTCGAAACCCACGACCCGGCTGGAGCCCCCGTGCCGGCCGGTGCCCAGCGCGCGCTCTCGGTCCTGCGGCGGTTCGTGGACGAGGCGGGCGCGCGCCGCCGCGGGTACGTCCGGCTCATCACCGACGCCCAGCCGCTCGCCGCGCCGGAGCAGGCCGTGGTCGCCGCGTTCGAGCGGGTCGACATCGTCGTGGCGGACCCGATGCGCGAGGTCGTCACCGGCCGGGTGGACCCGGACCGCGCGCTCGCCGATCATGTGTTCGCCCACCGGCTGCTGTGCCGGGCCGGAACGAGGGTCATCGTTCCATCCGGCCCGCTCCTCGTGGGGCCTGACCTGGCGCGCGGCCTGCCCTCGGACCCGGCGACCCTGGCCGGCCGTGCCCTGGCGATGCAGCTCCTGGCCGTCGAGCTGGCCATGCGTGACGGGATGCCACCGGGGAGCGTGTCACTGGGAGCCCTCCCGGGCTGGCTGGTGGAGGAGGCCGATGCCCCCGCCCGCGCGGCGGCCGAGGTCGCGCTCCGGAGGGCGCTGTTTCCGGAACACCCGCTCGCATTCCTTGAGCCCCAGCTCACGCGTGCCCAGGCCGGGACCTGGCACGCGCTGGTGGCCGCGCTCCTCCCCGATGCGGGCGAGGTGGATGTCGTGCTCCGCCAGGCCGGCGACCCCGGCGACATCGTGGAACGGACGCGGTCGGCGGCCGCGGTGGCGGCGGGCCTGCGCGGGAGCCGGTCGATGCCCGACCTCGGCGGGCCGGCGGCCGTCCATGCCGCCCGATGCCTGGCCGTCGCCGCGGAGACGCTGGCGGCGCTCGATGGGTCCGGATGGGGTGCCGTGGTGGACCAGCCGCTTTCCGTCGGATCGGTGGGGCTCGGAGCGGGAGCGGTGGCCGAGCGGACGGAATCGTTCGACCCGTTGTCGGTCGAGGCGTCGACGGGCGTCTGATCGGCGCCCGCGCCTCCCACCGGCGCCCGCGCCTTCCACCGGCGCCCGCGCCTCCCCGTCGGACGCTAGAGGCGGGTCAGACCGTCGCTCTCGTCGTCCGTGACCAGCCGCTCACAGGTGGGGCAGTGCCAGGCGGCCACGAGCGGCGTCCCGCAGAGCTGGTGCCGTAGCGGCTCACCGACACCGCCACGGCGGGAGCCCCAGTCGGCCAGTAGCCGAAGGGCGCCCGCGAGCTCCCGGCCATCAACGGTGAGCGCGTATTCCATCCGGATCGGGCGGCGACTGTAGGGCGTCGCGACCACGATCCGGGCACGCTCCAGTCGTCGGAGGCGGTCCGAGAGGATGTTGGGCGCGATCCCGTTCATGGCCTCAGCGAGCTCGTTGAATCGCAGCGGGGCGGGGAGCAGCGCCTCCACGAGGAGCAGGCTCCACCGGTCGCCGACGCGATCGAGGGCCGCGCCGAGGGCCCCGATCGGCCGGATGGAATTGGCCGGTGTGGTCATGGTGGGCCTCATGGTAGGCGAGGGCTTGCCAGCCAGGCTGGTGAGTAGTAGATTGCAACTCACAAGTTACTCCGATCCGCAAGTTCATCTCACCGAGGCGCCAGACCGATGTCCGTTCTCACAGAGCTCCAGGAAGCCGTCGCGGCCGTCGCGGTCGCCGCCGGCCCGTCCGTCGTCGGGATCGGTTCCCGGCTCCGCGGTTCAGGCGTCGTCATCGCCGAGGGTCGCATCCTCACCAATGCGCACAACCTCCGGGGACCCGGCGTGACGGTCCGGTACGCCGACGGTCGCATCGGGCGCGGCACGGCGACCGGCGTCGACTGGGACGGCGACCTCGCGGTCATCGAGGTCGATACCTCGGGTGCGCCGCCCATCGCCTGGGCCCCGGGTGCTGCGACGATCGGGTCCGCGGTCTTCGCGGCCGCGGCGACGCCGGCCGGCGGGGCACGCGTGTCGTTCGGCTTCGTGTCGTCCGTGGAGCGCGCGTTCCGAGGCCCGGGCGGGCGGCGGATCTCCGGCTCGGTCGAGCACACGGCGCCGCTCGCGCAGGGCTCGTCCGGCTCGCCGCTCCTGGACGCAGATGGCGCGCTCATCGCCATCAACACCAACCGCGTGGGCGAGGGGTTCTACCTCGCGCTTCCGGCCGATGCGTCGTTGCGGGCCCGGGTGGACGCCCTCGCCCGCGGCGAGTCACCCGAACGGCCCCACCTGGGAATCGCCGTCGCACCCGCGCGTGTGGCCCGCCGCCTCCGCCGGTCCGTCGGCCTGCCCGAGCGGGACGGCGTCCTCGTCCGAGGCGTGGAGGACGGATCCCCGGCGGCCGTGGCGGGGATCGCCGAAGGGGACCTCCTCGTGGCGGCCGGTGGCCGGCTGGTCGACGACGTGGACGCGCTGCACGACGCCCTCCGCGAGGCGGGCTTCCCGCTCGAGGTGACGCTCGTCCGTGGCACCGAGGAGCGGACGGTGACCGTGGGCGCATCCGGCAACCCCGGGGACACGGACGCCGAGGCGACGTCCGGTCCGATCCACTAGGTCCACGCGGGCAGGCCCGCCAGAGCCCGCAAGTACCACCTCGAGCCCGGTCCGCCAGCGCCCCGTTGCGGGCGTCGACCTCGGGATCGTTGCCGGCAGCAACCAGTGCATCGACTTCTACCCCGATTGCCGTGAAGACTCGAGCTTCCAACTTGGGGGTGGAGTTCGGCATGCAGCCGGTACATCCCTCGTGTGGGCACCGACCGACCGGCGGAGTGACGTCTGCTCTCGTCGGCATTGGGGTCGCTCGTTGGCCTGGTCCCTCCGGACTGGATCGAACAGCTGGTCGAGCAGCCCCCGGTTCAGGGATTCTCGGGCATTCGCCCGACCCAGGCGGACGACGAGCAGGGGACGAGCCTGGACAGCCGGATATCCTTCTGAGGTGCGGATTCGAACCTTTGCCGAGCACGAAGTCCCGGCTCCACTGCGTCGACAGTTGGTCGAGTTGCAGATCCAGGCGTGGCCCGTCGAGGGGGAACCGTCACCCGCTCCATCGCACGATCCGGCCCTCCACCCGCAGTCGGTGTTGCTGATCGACGACCACGACGCCGTCGTGACTGCGCTCGATATCCTGTCGAAGCAGGTCCGTCACGGAGGAGCGACCTACTCGGGGAAGGGAATCTCGACCATGGTGACCGACCGGCGACGACGTGGAGCCGGCTACGGTCGGACGCTGGCCGCGGCCGCCCGCGAGATGATGCGGGCCGGCGGGGCCGATCTCGGCATCTTCACCTGTGATCCCGATCTGCAGCCGTTCTACGAATTGGCCGGCTGGCATCGGCTGCCCGGCGCCGTGCTCATCGGCGGCACGCCGGACGAACCGTTCCCGAGCGATGTCCTCGGCAAAGTGGTGATGGTGGACTTCTTCAGCGATCGCGCTCGAGCTGCTGCCGGCACGTTCACCGGGGCTCGGATCGAGCTCTACTCCGGGACCATCGACAAGCTGGGGTGAGGGCTCGAGCCGGAAGGGCTCTGACCTCGTCGAGCCAGATCGGGGAGCGGTCGAGCGCCCACTCGCTGACCTCGAGCCAGGTCATCTTGGTCCTCGAACCCGAGCATCGGCCGCGGGTCGATCTCGACGGCGAAGTGCAGGTCGAGTGGCCCTCCGCACGCTTGCTTGGGATGGAGGTTCGACCTCCCGGGTCCGACGCAGCGGCAAGTCTCCGTGAAGATCGGCGCTCGTCGTGCACGTGGAAGCCGGGGTCGGCCGCATGTTCCTTCATCTCGGCGACGAAGCCGGGCTCGTCGAGGATCGCCATGGGACCCCTCCACGGACGCTGATCGATAACCTGCCGGCGATCGGGCCTTCATCGATGACTCACGTCGGAGTCACGGAGACGCCCCACCTGCAGACCTCCGCTCAGGTTCCGTCGGTTCCGTGCCCCAGCTTCGCGCGCCGTCCCCGAACCTGACTCCTGCGTGAGTCGGCCAGAGGTGGGCGGGTTCGGCCGTCCTGCTCGGGTTGCGGATCGGGTGCTCGGACCGGATCACGCCCCGGATGCGCCCCGGATCTCGCCGTGGCTCTCGCCGCGGCTGCCGGTCCTGTAGCGTAGACGCCAATTCCCGGGCGGCCGGGGTGCCGATGCGCCGCCAGACCTGCCGGCACGACGCCCGCACCCCGCCCCCAGCGTCTCGTCGCGCGCGCGACCAGTCTCGAGGAGTGCCATGTCCGGTGAATCGCTCCACACCATGGGCCAACAGCACGGCCGTCGATCCTGGGCGGAGCCCTGGAAGATCAAGATGGTCGAGCCGCTCAAGGTGACGACCCGGGACCAGCGCGTGGCCGCGCTCGACGAGGCGGGCTGGAACACCTTCCTGATCCGCTCGGACGACGTCTATATCGACCTCCTCACGGACTCCGGGACCTCGGCGATGAGCGACCGCCAGTGGGCGGGGATGATGCTCGGCGACGAGGCCTACGCGGGGAGCCGGAACTTCTACCACCTCGAGGCGGCGATCCAGAAGTTCTACGGGTACAAGCACATCGTGCCCACCCACCAGGGGCGCGGGGCCGAGCACCTGATCAGCCAGGTGCTGATCGAGCCCGGCGACCACATCCCGGGGAACATGTACTTCACGACCACCCGCGAGCACCAGGAGAAGGCGGGCGGCACCTTCCACGACGTCATCATCGACGAGGCCCACGACCCGCAGGCCATCCTGCCGTTCAAGGGCAACGTGGACCTGGCCAAGCTCCAGGCCCTGATCGACGAGGTCGGCGCGGAGAAGATCCCGTACGTGAGCCTTGCCGGCACCGTGAACATGGCCGGCGGCCAGCCGGTGTCGATGGCCAACGTGAAGGCCATCCGCGCGCTGTGCGAGCCGCTGGGCATCAAGGTCATGCTCGACGCGACCCGCATGGTCGAGAACGCCCTGTTCATCCAGGAGCGCGAGGAAGGCTACGCGGAGAAGTCCATCGCGGAGATCCTGCTCGAGTTCTGCTCGTACACCGACGGCGCCTGGATGTCGCGCCAAGAAGGACAACCTCGTCAACATCGGCGGCTGGCTCGCCGTGAACGACTGGGACACCTTCGAGGAGCTGCGCAACCTCGTCGTCGTGTTCGAGGGCCTGCACACCTACGGCGGCCTCGCCGGGCGCGACATGGAGGCCCTCGCGATCGGCATCGAGGAGGCGGTCCAGGACGAGCACGTCCGCAGCCGGGTGGGCCAGGTGCGGTACCTCGGCGAGCTGCTGGAGCAGTGGGCCATCCCGATCGTGCGCCCGATCGGCGGCCACGCGGTGTTCCTCGACGCGAAGGCGTTCTACCCGCACCTCTCGCAGGACGTGTTCCCGGGCCAGACGCTGGCGGCGCAGCTCTACCTCGACTCGGGCATCCGGTCGATGGAGCGGGGGATCGTGTCGGCCGGGCGTGACCCTGTGACCGGCGACCACAAGCGCCCCAAGCTCGAGCTCACCCGGCTCACGATCCCGCGGCGCGTCTACACGCAGGCGCACATGGACGTCGTGGCCGAGTCGGTCAAGGCTTGCTACGACGCCCGCGAGGAGGCCCGCGGTCTGGAGATGGTCTACGAGCCGAAGTACCTGCGCTTCTTCCAGGCGCGGTTCCGCCCGCTCTGATCGAGGCTGCGCGTTCGCCGATGCTCGCCGACGTGGCGTCCCGCGCCACGCTCGCGCCAATCCGGCCCCCGGCGGCCCGCCGATGCCCGCCGGCGTGGCGTCCCGCGCAACGCTCGCGCTGCGGCTCGGCGCCAAGTCACCGCTGACTGCCGGGCGCGACCACCACGAGGGGCTCGCCACCGGCCCACGCACGCGCCAGCGGCGACCTCCGATCAGTGGTCGCGCCCCGTAGTCAGACGCGACTCGCGACGGCAGCAGGGACCCGCGTCAGGCTACAGGGACCGCGTCAGCCGGCGACCGGGACCGCGTCAGGCGGCCGGCACGCCCTCCGGGACCCCCGGCAACGCGTCGCCCAGTCCGAACGGCGCCCCCGCCTCTCGCACGCACCCGCGCAGCGCGGAGGCGACCTCGGGCGCCGGCCCCGCGACCACGTGTGACGCGAGGAGCTCCTCGACCCGCTCCCGGGCTCGCCCGAACGCGTCCAGCCCGCCGGCGTCCTGCCAGGCCCGCCGCGAGCTGCGGTCGATGACCCGTGACGGCAGGAACTGCTCGGACTTGAACAACCGGCGCGTGTCCTCGAGCTCCAGGAACCGGCCCTCCGGCCCGGCCTGCTCGAAGAAAGCGGTGGCCAGCGTCTCCGTCGGCGTCGCGATGCCTCGCAGCAGCCGCTGGACCATGCCGATCATCTCGGCATCGAGGACCAGCTTCTCCGCGCTCTGGACGAGCAGGAAGTCGAGCATCCCCGCACCGGAGATCATGTCGATCCCGGCAAGGCCGCCGACCAGCGCGGTCATGCCGCTCTCGTAGCCGGCCTGGGCATCCACGATCTTGGCGTCCGTCGCGCCGAGGTACGCATGGACCGGCAGCCCCAGCGACTTGCCCACCGCGGCGTATCCCGCGTCGATCATCGCGGTCTCGATCGCGCCCATCGGCGTCGCGCCCGAGCGCATGTCGATGATCGACGGGGCGCCGCCCCAGACGATGGGTGACCCGGCCTCGGCCAGCTGGTGCAGGACGATCCCGGCCAGGGTCTCGGCGGCGTGCTGGACGATCGCCCCGATCAGGGTGACCGGTGCCGCCACCCCCGCCAGCGGCATCGAGATCAGCTCGGCCGGGACGTGGGCCCGGGCGAGGTCCATCACGTTCCGGCAGGCGAACTCGGACCAGGTCAGCGGCGGCGACGGGCACACGTCGAACACCGCCCGAGGCTTCTCGGCGAGGGCCTCCCGCCCGCCCGCGTCGATCGCGAGCAGGTCGATCATGAGCGCGGACCCGCGTGGCGTGAACGCCCCGGTGACCACCGGCTTGGAGCTGTGCACCAGGCACAGGAACAGGCGGTACAGGTCGCCGATCTCGGTGGGGACGTCGTGCGCGACGATGGACGTGGACACAGCGTTGTACGCGGGCAGCGCATCGGCCACGCGCAGCAGCCGGGCCAGGTCCGCCGCCTGGGACCGGTGCACCTCGAGCGTCTCCGGGTCGAGCATCGCCACCCCGGACGAGCCCGGATCGAAGTTGACGACGCCCTGCCCGTACCGGGCGGCGGGGTTGCCGGCCCGGTCGAACAGGCTGAACGCACCGCGGGACGGTGTCCAGGGCGCGCCGGACCATCGCCTCGGGGATGCGCACCCGGTCGCCGTCGGCGGTGGCGCCATTGGCGACGAGCAGGGCGATCGCCTCCGGCTCCTCGACCCTGGTGCCGGGGCTGGAGAGCAGCGCCAGGGCCTCGCTGACCACGCGGTCGATGAGGGCAGGCTCGAGGAGCTCGAACCGGGGTCGCATCGGGTCAGCCCACGCCGGCCGGGCTGGTCGCCGGCGGCGGCACGGTGGGCCGCGATGAGCCGCCGAGCTCGGCATCCTGCGCCGGGTCCAGCGGCTCGGGCCGGTGCTCGCGGAGCAGGGTCCGGGCCCGTTCCAGCGCCTCGCGGTGGTACTTGTCCGGATCCGCCTCCCAGGCGCCGTACGGCCGGCGATCGAGATAGCGCGCCTTCCACATCCCGCGCATCGCGGTCCGCGTGTGCGGCGAGGTCAGGAAGTCGCCCCCGGGTCCGACCTCGGCGATGGCGTCGAGGGCGAGCGCCTCGTCATCGACCGCGAACCCCTCGCACACCTTGTCCACGATCGACGCGATCTCGGTGTCGAGGATCATCTGCTCGTAGGACCAGATCCGGGACCCGTGAAGCAGGCCGGCACCCAGCAGCATGTCCGAGCCCACGACCGTCGCCATGAACGCCGACAGCCCGTTCTCCAGGCCCGCCTGCCAGTTGGAGCGCTTGGCCCCCGTGGCATAGGCGCCCATCGACAGCGGGACGTCGTAGAAGTCCGCCAGCTGGTTGGTGGCGGCACCGAACAGGAAGTCCTCGGGGCCACCGCCCGTGTACGCGCCGGATCGCAGGTCCATCGCCGTCTGGGCCGCGGCGTAGTAGACGGGCGCGCCGGGATGCGCGAGCTGCATCAGCGCCATGGCCGTCACGACCTCGGCGTTGCCGGTGACGAGGGAGCCCGCGACGGTTGCCGGACCCGAGAAGGCACACGAGGCCATGGTCATGAAGCCCACGGGAACCCCGTGGCTGGCCGCCACCAGCGAGGCGTCGATGGCGCCGCCGTCGTGGGCGAGAGGGCTGATCGTGCACTGCATGAACGAGAGGACCGGGCGCGCGCGCAGGGACTCGGCCGATCCGTTGAGCACCTCGGCCATGGCGATCGCCGTCTCGGCCTCTACCGGCGTGACGATCGACTCGGTCTGCACGTGCTTGGTCGAGTTGCGCCAGATCGCGGCGACCTCCTCGAGCGATCGCGTGGACGGCTCGACGTCCTGGGCGGATACCGCGACCCAGTGGAACGCGATCTCGGGCAGCGCGTCGGCGACCCGGGCGATGTCCCCGACGTCCGCGAGGGACGACCGGCGGACCTCGAGGGACCATGGGTCGAGGACCTCGATCCCGCAGCCATCCGTGCCGACGTAGACGTGCTCGCCGTCGAGCGGCAGGTCGAGCCTCGGATCGCGGGCCCCAAGCGTGTAGGCCCGCGGCGCCGTCCGCAGGGCACCCTCGATCAGCGCACGCGACGCCTTGACGATGCCCGTGGTCCGATCCACCGTCGCGCCGTGCTCAGCCCAGATCGCCTGGGCTCGGGCCGAGGGAAAGCGGACGCCGACCCGCTCGATGATGTCGAGGGTGGCCTCGTGGATGCGGCCGATCGCGGCCGCTGACAGGACCTCCAGCCGCGGGCGGCCGTCAGGGGTGGTGCTCATGTGTGCCTCCAGCCGGGCGCCCCGTGCCCCGGCCACGCGTGGTTCGGGCTCAGGATCGGGAGCCGGCACCGATGACGATCTGGGGCGGTGGAGGACGCCGCGCCGCGCCGTGATCAGGAGGCGGCGGCCGCCTCCGCTCCGAGGAGCCTGCGTGCCAGCGCAACGGCGCCGATGGCGTCCTCGCTGTACCCGTCGGCACCAATCTCGGTGGCCCAGCTCTCGCTGGCCGGGGCGCCGCCGACGATCACCTTGACCGTGTCGCGGATGCCGGCGTCGGTCATCGCCTGGACGACCGTCCGCTGCCCGGCCATCGTGGTCGTCAGGAGCGCCGACACGCCGATCAGGTCCGCGTTGTGCGCCTTCGCGGCCTCGACGAACGCCTCCGGCGCCACGTCGACGCCGAGGTCGTGGACCTCGAACCCGCTGGTGGACAGCATCATCCCGACCAGGTTCTTGCCGATCTCGTGGATGTCGCCCTTGACCGTGCCGATGACGACGCGGCCCACGACGTGCCGGACCGCCGCCTGCGCCTGGAGTTCCGGCTCGAGGATGTCCATCGCCTTCTGCATCGCGCGAGCCGCGAGCATCATGTCCGGCAGGAACAGCTCGCCGAGGCCGAACTGCTCACCCACCCACGACAGGCCCGGGACCAGCCCGTTGTCGATCGCTGCGAGGGGGGCGACGCCCTGGTCGAGGACCTGCTGCGCGAGGGTGGCCGACGCTCCCGCGTCGCCGTCGATCACGGCCTGGCGAAGCGCCGCGTAGAGCTCGTCGCTCATGGTTGCTCCTTGTGCTCGAGTGCCTGCGTGACGTGGCTGTGGGCAGGGAACGGCTTCACGGGATGGGGGCCGGACGAGGGACGGCGGCGGCCCGCTCGAGGATCGATGTGATCGCCTGTTCCGCCGCCTCGGGGAGCGGCGGCGCCTGGTGCGATGCGAGGACCTGGTCCACGCGAATGGCGGCCCGTTCCCCGAGGGTCCTGCCGCCACGAGCCAGCCATTGGGACCGGCTCGACCGGTCGATCAGCGATGGATACCAGTGCTCGCGGTAGTGGTCGAGGGTGTGTTGCGCCTCCAGAAACGACCCCTCGGGCCCCACGGCGTCCACGAGGTCGAGGGCAAGCGCCTCGTCGTCGAGCGAAACGGGCGTCATCGAGGCCTTGATCCAGGCGGCAATCTCGTCGCAGATCGCGAGCTGGGCGAGCGAGCCGCACAGCCCGGACTCGAGGTACCCGCTGTCGTGGACCAGGTGTCCGCCGGCGAGGGCGTGCCACAGCATCGTGAGCGACGCGTCGGTCGCCGCCTGGCCGTCCACCGCCTTGCTGTCCGAACCGCCAGCGAGTGAGAACATCGGCAGGTCGTAGAAGTGCGCCAGCGAGGGCACCACCCCGACGTGATCGGGTTCCGCATAGGGGTCCACCATCGTGCGCAGGTCGAGGAACTCGCCGCCCATGCCGGGGATCACCACGGGTGTCCCCTCGCGGACGAGGTTCGCGAGCACCAGGCCGACCAGCACGCCGGCATTGTTCACGGCCACGTTGCCGGCCAGGGTCACCGGACCGGTGGTCCCCCCGGAGGTGACCGGGATCCAGAGCGCCGGCAGGCCGCGCTCGGCAAGGAGCATGAGCTTGCGCACCGAGTCGCCGTTGTGGACGAGGCCGCTGGTGACGTTGATGTAGAACGCCACCAGCGGGCGCTCGCGGAGGGCGTCGGCCCCGCCGGCAACCGCCTCGGCCATGGCGATCGCATCAACCATGGCATCCACGTCGTAGGTCACCACCACGAGCGGCTTCGTGGTGTGGCGGAGCATCACCGCCATCTGCTCCCGGTCCGCCATGTCCGCGGAGACGTCGGACGGCAGGAACATCGACATCGCAAACGACATGTTGGGCAGGGCATCGACCACCGTCAGCCCGTCCCGGACGTCCTGGAGGAACGCGGACCGTCGCTCGCCGGTCCGGTGGTCGATGATCGAGAGGCAGTCCGACCCGGGACCGAAGTAGACGTTGTCACCCTCGAGGAACAGGCGAGGCTCGCCGGTCCTGTCGTGGAGCACCACGGACCGGTTGGCGACGCGCAGCGCCCACTCCACGAGCGACGCCGGCACATGGACCCGGCCATCGTCGCTCACCCGCGCGCCGGCACCACGGAGCCGCTCGACCGCCCCGGGATCATGGACGACAACGCCCGTGCGTTCGAGGATCGCCAGGCTGGCTTCGTGCAGGCGCCGGCAGGCATCGGGGGTCAGGCGGTCATACCGCGGCGAGCGCGCCATCCGCCGTTCGACCGGCGGATTCAGGGCAGGCTGTTCCACGGACACCTCACGCGACGGAGTGGGCAGGAAGAGCGTCCAGCCCGGCATGTCCGGGAGGACAGGGCGTAAGGTCCCGAGGAAAGGTGCCCGAGCGACCGTCCGATCACTTGCATGTGCACGCGACACTTGTCGGCATGCCCAGCGTGATCCACGGGAGCGAGCGTCGCCCGCTTGTCCCCGGACGCCTCCTGTACGACGAGGCCGACCAGCTCTCGGTCGTCGTCCCCGCCTCGTGCCAGCGCACCGGTCGTTGCCACGAGTGCGTGGTCGAGGTGCGGACGGGCATGGACCAGCTCTCGGCGCGCACCGCCGAGGAGTCGTTCCTGGGGCCCACGTTCCGGCTCGCATGCCAGACGACGATCGAGCATGCCGATCACGACGTCGAGTTCGCGATCCTCCGTCGCCGGCTACGGATCCTGCTTGCGCCCGAGACGGTCGGTGAGGCACCGCAGCCCGATCCGGCCGTCCGGATCGTCGATGGCCGGTATCGAGGCGTGGATGGCGCCGACCTGGGCGTGGCCCGCGGCCGGCCGATCGGTCTCGCGATCGACGTCGGGACCACGACCGTGGTCCTCGAGCTGGTCAGCCTGGACACGGGCGGGGTGCTCGCGGTCGCGGCGCTCGAGAACCCGCAACGGTTCGGCGGCTCGGATGTGATGACCCGGATCTCGTACGACAGCGAGGTGCCGGGCGAGCTTCGCCAGGCCCTCCGCCGTGCGCTCAACCACGAGCTGCGGCGCCTGATGACCGATCTCGGGATCGACCGGCGCCAGGTCGTCGACGCCTATGTCGTCGGCAACCCCACCATGCGTGACCTGTTCTTCGGCCTCGACGTCAGGCCGATCGGCTGCATCCCGTACCGCTCGGTGACCGAGACGGCGGTCCGGGACGGCGTGGCGGAGAGCACGACGGTCATCCGCCGGGCCCACGAGATCGGCCTGCTGATGAACCCCCAGGCGCGGGTCACTGGGGGTCCGCTCATCGCCAGCCACGTCGGGGCGGACGCCGCTGCGGACCTGATGGCCGTCGACGCGATGGCCCGGGGTGGCTCGTTCCTGCTGGTGGACATCGGGACCAACAGCGAGATCATCGTCTCCGACGGCGAGCGACTGGTTGCGGCGTCCAGCCCGGCCGGTCCGGCGTTCGAAGGCGGCGGCGTGCGCTACGGCATGCCCGGCGCCGATGGCGCCATCGAGAAGGTCAGCCTCGCGGGCGACCGGTTCCAGACCCGGACCATCGGCGACGTGCCGCCGGAGGGCATCTGCGGCTCCGGGCTGGTGGATCTCCTCGCGGAGCTTCGCCGGGCTGACTGGATGACGAACCGCGGCACGTTCGCGGACAAGGTCCCGGAGCTGGTGATCGAGCCCACCCGTCCGATCACCTTCTCGCGCGCGGATGTCAGTCACCTCTCGATCGCCAAGGCGGCGACGGCCGTCGGCCAGCGGGTCCTGCTCCGGCGCCTCGGCCTGCGGCCCGACGATCTCGAGCACGTCTACCTCGCCGGCGGCTTCGCCAACGCGATCGATACCGCATCCGCGTTCGCGATCGGGCTGCTCGTCCCTGTCCCCGAGGACCTCGTGACACGGGCCGGCAACGCCTCGATCAGGGGCGCCCGCGTCCTCCTCCTCTCCCTGGCCCGCCGCGCCCAGCTCGACGCCCTCGTCCGGCGCATCGAGCATGTGGAGCTCGAATCCGAGTCCGACTTCTTCGACCTGTTCACCGATGGCTGCCTGTTCGAGCCGATCTCCGTCTAAGAGGTTCCGTCCATGAGTCCCAGCGCACGTTCCGTCGATCCTGGTCCCGGCGCCCTGACCGGGCAGGGAGCCCTCAGCCGCATGCTCACGACGATCGACGGCTTCGCCACGATCGTGGAGCTGGTGCCGTGGGCCGGACAGCTCGCGGATGCGCGCGGCACGAAGCCGCTGAAGATGGCTCACGACCTCGCGGGCAACCCGCGGATCACCGCGCTGTCGATCACCGACAACGCCGGCGGCCACGCGAAGCTGTCGCCGGACGCCCTCGGCGAGCAGGCCCGCGCCAAGGGCCACGACGTGATCGTCCACATCGCGTGCCGCGACCGGAACCGGAGCGCGATGCAGAGCCTGGGCTGGCAGCTGCTGTCCCGCGACCTGACCACGGTCCTGGCGCTGACCGGCGACTACCCGGTGGACGGCTACGAGGGTCTGCCGCGGCCGGTATTCGACCTCGACTCGGTCTCGCTGATCGATCTCCTGCGCCACCTGTCCGCCGATGCCGTCGCGAAGGCTGAGGTCGACGGTGACGAGGATCCGGGCCGCCACCGCTTCTACACGGGCTGCGCCATCGATCCGTTCAAGCGCCTCGAGCGCGACCTCGTCCCGCAATTCCTCAAGCTGGCGCTCAAGCAGCGGGCCGGGGCGGACTACGCGATCACCCAGGTGGGCTACGACGCGCACCGCCAGGACGTGCTGCTGCGCTGGATGCGCCGCGAGGGGATGGACCTGCCGGTCGTCGGCAACGCCTACATCCTGTCCGCGGGCGTCGCGCGGGCATTCAACGCGGGCAAGGTGCCTGGCTGCGTGGTCACCGACGAGCTGCTGACCATCGCCGAGAAGGCCGCCACCGGTCCCGACAAGGGCCGGGCGTTCTTCCTCGAGTTCGCGGCCAAGCAGCTGGTGGTGTCGCGCGGCGTGGGCATGCGGGGCATCTACATCAGCGGGCACCGTGACGCCGCCGAGGTCCAGAAGGTGCTGGACATGGCCGACGCCCACCCGGCCGATGACTGGCGCTCGCTGGTCCGGGAGGTCTCGTACGGGCTGCCGGGCTCCTTCGAGCCGTTCGGGAGCGACGGAAAGGGGCTGTCCACCGACGAGTACAGCCGCGCCTATGCCGCGTCGCTCACGCCGGCGGCCCGCGGCCGCGCCCGCGCGACGGTGCCGCCGGTCTACAAGCTCAACCGCCTGCTCCACGAGCGGGCGTTCGAGCCGGGCTCGCCCGGGTTCGCGCTGTGGGGCAAGGTGTACGAGAAGGTCGAGGCCCTCCACCTCGACAAGCCCGTGCACGTCCTCGAGCAGGCAGTGAAGGTGCCGATGTTCGACTGCCGGGACTGCGGCGACTGCTCGCTGCCGGATATCGCGTACCTGTGTCCGGAGAGCCACTGCCAGAAGAACCAGCGCAACGGGCCCTGCGGCGGCGCCCACGACGGGCAGTGCGAGGTGCCCGGCCACACGTGCGTCTGGGCGGACGCGTACAGGCGCCTCAAGCCCTACGGCGAGGAGCGGGCGATGCTCGAGCGCCCGATCGTGATCCAGGACAACAACCTGCGGCGGACCAGCGCCTGGGGGAACACATTCCTCGGACGCGACCATTTCGCGCGCCGGACCGCCGCCGAGGCACTCCCGGCCCCAGCCGCATCCACTGCCGCCTCCCCGGCCGCATCCACTCCCGCATCCCCGCCCCAGCCCGAGAAAGGACCGCACTCGTGAAGCTCGATCGCGCCGGCAGCCCGTTCCAGATCGTTGGCGAGAATATCCATGCCACCCGGGTCCTGAAGCGGACCGGAAAACATGCCGCAGAGCTCGAGGACGGCTCGGTGGGGATCGGCTTCGAGACGCCCGACGGCGAGCGGCTCGTGCTGCCGGTCCACCCCGACCTCGCCGCAGCTCGGGACTTCGCCAACGGCAAGATCAAGCACGTCCAGAGCGCGGTACGCCACGGTCTTGACGGGGGAGCCTGGGCCGACACGGCCGCGGCCTACGTCCGCACCCTCGCCCATCGCCAGGAGGTCACCGGCGCCGACTGGTTGGACCTCAACGTGGACGAGGTGTCCGCCGACTCCGGGTTCCGCGCCGGGGCGATCGCCTGGCTGGTGGGCACCGTCGAGCAGACCGCGACCGTGCCCGTGTCCATCGACTCCTCGGACGTCGCGGTGCTCGCCGCCGGCGTGGCTGCGTCCGGCCAGCCGTGCGGCCGGCTGCTGCTGAACTCCGCCTCGATCGAGCGGCCCGAGGTCCTCGACATCGCGGCCGAGACGGCGTGTGCCGTGATCCTCGCGGCCAGCAGTCCCGGAGGCATGCCGGCCAATGCCGAGGAACGCGTCGCGAATGCGGTCAAGCTGGTCGAGCTGGCCCTCGCCAAGGCGATCCCCGGCGAGCTGCTGTACGTGGACCCGCTGGTGCTGCCGGTCGCCGTCGCGCCCGAGGCGCCCGTGTACGTGATCGAGGCCGCGAAGGCCCTGCGCGCCGAGTACGGGGACACCATCCACCTGACCGGTGGGCTGTCCAATGTCTCGTTCGGGATGCCGGCCCGCAAACTGCTCAACGACACGTTCATCGACCTGTGCGCCGAGGCCGGCATCGACAGCGGGATCATCGACCCCGTCGCGTCGGACCTGCCCCGGGTGTTTGCCGCTGACCGCGAGAGCGAGGGCTACAAGCTGGCCGCGGACATGCTGCTCGGGCGCGATCCGTTCGGCGGCGAGTACGTGGCCGCGTTCCGCGACGGGAGGCTCGGGGCGGAGTAGACCGGCGGCGACCGTCCGCCCGCCGGCCCCGCCTCAGCCGGCCGGGACCGCCTTCACCACGCCGTCGTCCCAGCTCATCGCCAGCTGCTCACCGGGCCGGAGGACGAGCATGTCCTCGCCCCAATCGCCGTCGATCAGCTGGCGCAGCAGCACCAGGCTGCCCTCGACACGCTCGAAGGCCCAGCCGCGCCGCTCCGCCTCGTCGCGCGCATCGGTCTCGGCGGCCGCCTCATCGGCGACGCCCATGGACACGAACGCCGCTCGCCCGTAGTGGGACCGCCACCCGCCCAGGACCTCCATCAGGTAGTCCGCGTTGTCCTCACCGTACTTGGCCACGTACTCCGCCCGGGTTTCCTCGATCTGGGCATCCGTGTCCGACCCGATGGCCAGCCCGCCGACGCTTGCCCGGTACCCGTCGTTGCGCTCCAGCTGGTCCGCGACGTACCAGTAGGTGGCGACCTTGGCGTGCTCCTCCGCGTAGCGCTCGCGCGCGCCGAGGAACAGCGTGATGCAGTCGTGCGCACGCGGGAGGACCACGGGCCGGTCCCTGGCCACGATCCCGGCCGTGGCGCCACCGCACAGTCCATATCCCAGGACGATCGCGTCGGCGTTCGACGGAGCCCCATCGATCGCCTCCTGGAGCCGATCCCGCAGGGTCCTGGGCTCGTCATGGAGGCCGCGCTCGAACAGGCGCAGGTCGACGACATGCGGGGAGCGGGCGGCGCACAGGTAGACCGGGCGCGCGAGGACATCGCACGCGATGGCGTACAGGTGCATCACTCGGACCCGCAGCAGGTCATGACCGCGATCCTACCGTCCCGCCGCTACCGACGGAGCGGGTACCGCCCGAATTCCTCCACGGCGTCGACCATCGCCAGGACGTTCTCGGGCGAAACGTCGTTCATCACCGTGTGGACCGCACCCAGCATGTAGCCGCCGCCGGCGCCCAGCGTCTCGATCACCCGGCGTACCTCGGCGCGAACCTCGTCGGGTGTCCCGTTGGGCAGCACGTGGTGGGTGTCCATGCCGCCGCAGAACACGAGCTTGTCCCCGAACTGCCGCTTCAGCCCCGCGAAGTCGCTCATCCCACCGGCCGATGCCTGGACGGGGTTGAGCACATCCACCCCGATCTCGATGAAGTCGCCGAGAAGATCGAACACATCACCGTCGGTGTGGAACACGATGGGTGCCGTCGTGCGCTCCCGGATGAACGCGATCAGGTCGGCATGGATCGGCTTGAGCATCCGCCGGTACATCGCCGGCGACATGAGCAGCCCCACCTGCGATCCGAGGTCGTCCCCGATCTTGACCATGTCGATCAGGTCCCCGCACTCGCGCAGGAAGCCGTCCAGCAGCGTCTTGCACAGGGACTGGGTCTTCCACAGCAACGCCTCGGCGAACTCCGGCTCGCCGGCGAGGTTGGCGAGGAAGGTCTCGGTCCCCTGCATCGATGTGGCCCGTTCCAGGGGGAACGCGAGCCACGGGCAGCCGATGGCCGCGTACTGTCCCTCGTCGCGGAGCCGCTGGGCCTCCTCGCGGACGCCCTCGAACCGGGTCGCGTCCGTCATGTCCGGCCACGGATACGCCTCGATGTCCTGGAGCTCGTACGCCTCGGCGAGCGGATGGATGCCCGGGAACCAGTCCTCGGGTCCCGCGTACTCGTGGCCGCTGCCCCAGTCGTCGATCATCGGGCTCAGCGGCTCGCGGGTGGCGTTCCGCTCGCGGACATGGGCAGGAAAGTGGTCGAGGACGCCGCGGACGTCGGCGTGGAGTCGACCGTACGTCGCCTCGTCGGGCTTCGCCGTGCCCAGCTCCGGCCATTCGTAGAGGTACTCGTCGGGCGCGTCGACCCCGATGAGGGCCTTGATCCGCCGGTACGTGCCCATCTTGATGCCGGTCGCGTTGGTCGGGCCCAGGACGATGGGCACCCGGTCGGGCACGTCATGGGCGAGCGTCGCCAGCACTCGCTCGCGGGGCGTCATGGGCATCGGGGAACCTCCGGGCGGTCGAGTGACGAGGTCGGGACGCGTCTCCCAGCCTACCCGAGCTGCGGCGTCCGGGTCCCGTTGACCTGCCGTGTACGGTGGTTCGGTCGCGTCGGCATCCGGAGCCGAGGCATGGTCCGGGGAGGTTGGGCGAATGGCTGGGATCGGGACTCGCGAGGATCCGTGGCAGCTCGTCACCGCGAACGGGGGATCCGCCTACCAGATGTGGCGCGACGAGGCGGCCGATCCGCCGGCGCTCGTGTGCCAGGTCGGCAGCACGCAGCTCCGCTACCACCTGCGGGCGATCGAGGACCTGGCGGCCTGGCTCCGGGCGCAGGACGACTGGGTGCCGCTCGGTGGTGCCGACGAGCAGAAGCCCGCCGCCGAGGGTTCGGTGGAGGCGTGGGGCCGCTCCGAGGGCAACCCGGTCGGTGGCTGGTACGGGCTTCGCAAGGGATACCGCGGCCGGTTTGGCGCGTACCTGCCGCCGCTCCTGGAGGTCCTTGGCCTCGCGGAGCTGGAGCACAATCCGAAGAACAATCGGGTGCGCGCCTGCTGACGGGCCCGTTGCCCCGGCGGCGCGGATCTCCCACTCAGGGCATCCTTGCCGGGTGACGAACCCAGGGGACCTCCAGCTGCCCGCCGAGCGGGTGCGTACCGGCGCCCGCTCCGCCGAAGTGGACCGGCTCGCTGCCACAACGGGCACGACCCGCACCGTGGCCGTCGTGGCGCTCGTCCTGTCGCTGCTCGCGATCGGCCTCGCCGCGGCGGGGTTCATCACGGCCCCGGCGTCGTGCCAGGAGCAGGCGTGGAATGCCAGGCCGGCCACGGATGACCTGCCCCCGGGCTGGACGATCGCCGCAACCCAGTACGACCTGTCGCGCCAGACGATGTCCTTCGTCGGCCCGACGCCGGCAGACGAGTACACGGCCCAGGCCCAGGCCATCGCGACCGTCACCTGCTTCGAGCAGGGTGCCGCCGATGCCCTGAGCCGCTCCCGGCAGGCGTCCGAGGATGCCGACCAGTCCGTCCAGGAACGCGATGACCTCGGTGACCAGGCGTTCAGCGCCGTGGACGTGAGCGGCGCGACCTTCCTCCAGCTGCGGCATGACCGGATCGTGGTCTACATCGCGAGCTCCGCGGAGACCTCGGCACGGGAGGTTGACCAGCTCGCGTCGGCGTTCGATGTGGCCCTCGGCGGCGACGGGGGAACGATCGCTCCTTCGACACCCGCTGCCAGCATCGATCTCGGGCTCGAATCGTTCGAGCCCAGCGAAACGCTTCCTGCGGAACCGCAGGCGGCTCCGGATCTCGTCGCGATGCTGCCGACATCCGTCGGCGATCTGACGATGCTCGCCGAGTCCGCCACCGGCTCCACGTTCCTCGCCGACGACCAGGGGAGCCGCGCCGTGCTCGCCGCGCTCCGGGCGGCGGACAAGCAGCCCGATGACCTGCGGGTCGCCCAGTCCTTCGATGAGTTCGGCGACTCGGACCTCTCGATCCTGGCCGTGACCGTGGATGGGCTTCCCGTCGCGCAGACGAGGGACCTCGTTCTCGGCGTCTGGCTCGCGGCGACGGGGCCAGGCGTGGTCCAGGAGCCCGTCGAGCTGGCCGGCCGGTCGTTCACGAGGGTCGACTACGGAGACGGTGGCCGCATGGACTACGTCCTGGTGGAGGGCGCGGTCGTGCTCGTCATCAACACGGCGGATCCGGCGCTGGCCGAAGCGACGGCGGCCGCGCTGCCCTGACACGGCTCGCGCACCCTGACGCGGGCTGAGGCCCGTGCGGCGCGTCCGTCACGCTGCCGTCACCGTTGCCCTCGAGGCTTGACCGGGCGATGATCCTGTCCATGCCGATCAGACCCCCGGGGCCCATCCTCGTCGTCGACGACGACCCGAAGATCGTCGCGCTCGTGCGGATGTACCTCGAGCGCGAGCGCTACCCGGTCGCCACTGCCTCCAACGGCCTGGCTGCGCTCCGGGCGATCGAGGAGCTCGAGCCTCGCCTGGTGGTCCTTGACCTGATGATCCCGGAGCTCGACGGACTGGCGGTCATGCGCCGCGTCCGGCAGCAGGGCGACGTCCCGATCCTGGTCCTGTCCGCCCGGGGCTCGGTGGGCGACCGGATCCTGGGCCTCTCGGAGGGCGCCGACGACTACCTGCCCAAGCCGTTCTCGCCGGCCGAGCTGGTCACCCGGGTCGGGGCGATCCTGCGCCGCGCCGAGCGAGGTCCTGCAGCAGGGACCGTGCTGACCCTGGGTGACCTGGAGCTCGACGCCGATCGTCACGAGGCAACGGTCGGTGGCCGGGCCGTGGCCCTGTCCGCGCTTGAGCTTCGCCTGTTGACGGCCCTGCTGGACGCCGGCGGCCGGGTTCTCGGTCGCGACCGGCTCCTCGACGCCATCCACGGCGAGGGCGAAGGCGATGTCACGGACCGCGCGATCGACCAGTACGTCAAGCGGCTGCGGGAGAAGCTCGGTGACGATCCGGCCGAGCCCCGGTACGTGGCGACGGTCCGCGGCGCCGGCTACCGGGCCACCGGCCCGGTCGAGCGGCGGATGGCCGCCCGATGATCGGCGGCGACCGGATCTCCACGCGGTTCCTGGTTGCGGCCCTGGTCGTGACCGGCCTCGCGCTCGCGATCGTGGCGTTCGGCGTGCTGCGCGTGGGGGCCCAGGCCTTCGAGGCGCTGATGCTGGCCGCGGGCGAGAGCGCGGACCACGCGCACGAGATGTTCGACGCCAGCGTGTCGGGGGTGGTCCTCGTCGCAGGAGCCGTCGCCGGGGTGATGGCCCTCGTGGTGGCCGTTGTCCTGGCCCGCCGGCTGGCCCTGCCGATCGAGCGCCTCGCCCAGGGTGCGGCACGGATCGCGGACGGCGACCTCGAAGCACGCGTGCCCGAGGAGGGTCCGGTCGAGCTGCGGGCGCTGGCGGCGGCGTACAACCGGATGGCTGGTCGGCTCGCCGAGCAGGAGGCGGTCCGCCGCGAGTTCATCGTCAACGCGTCGCACGAGCTCCGGACGCCGCTCACCAACCTCCAAGGCTACCTCGAGGCGCTCCGGGACGGGGTGATCGCGGCTGAACCCGAGGTGTTCGACTCGCTCCGTGAGGAGGTCGACCGTCTCACCCGGCTCGCCGCCTCGCTCGACGTGCTGGCGGCCGCCGGCGCAGGCCCGGACGCGGCGAGCCGCGCTGCGATCGAGCCGCGCGTGCTGGATCTCGGGGCCACGGTCAGGACCGCTGTCGATCTCGTCGCACCCGCCCTCGCTCGCCGATCCATCGCGGTCCAGCTCGACGCCCCCGGCGGGATCGTCGTCCGGGCGCGGCCCGACGAGCTCACCCAGGTGCTCGCGAACCTGCTCCAGAACGCCCTCCGGTACACGCCGCGCGAGGGCCGGGTCCGCGTGATCGCCGACCACGAGCGCGGCCTGGCCCGGATCCGCGTCGCAAACACGGGTCCCGGGATTCCGGCCGAGGATCTCCCACGGGTCTGGGAACGCTTCTACCGCGTGGAGAAGTCGCGGGATCGCGAGCGCGGCGGCGCCGGGATCGGGCTCGCGATCGTCAAGCAGCTCGTGGAGGCCGCGGGCGGCCGGGTCGGAGTGGTCTCGGACGGCGCCTGGACCGAGTTCACGGTCCAGTTGCCCGGTTGAGGCGACGGTCGGAGCCGCCAGTCCCGGCGTGAGCGACGGCCGGAGCCGCCAGTCCCGGCGTGAGCCCCCGGTCGGACCGGACCGCAGCACACATCCCCGCACCGGACCCTGGCATTCCACCTGCAAGGTTGCGCGACGTATGCTCCGCGCACCGGCCGTGATGCTGCCGGAGCAGGCAGTCATGGGGAGGGGCGCATGCGCGAGTCGCTGGTGGCCTGGGCGGGGGACTGTGTCGTCACGGGTTCCGTTGATCTCGGCGAAGGCCGCCTGAGCGATCAGGTCAACGAGCTCGAGGTCGTCACCTTCTTCGACGCGACCCTGCAGGCGCTCGACGATGGCCACGAGGTTGCGGTCGACGAGCTGGAGGTGGGTCGCGGAGAGCTCCACGTGATCGCCGTCCAGGGTCGTCGCGGAGACCCGGCCCGCCGGCTGCGGACGGTTGCGGAACGGGTCACCCTCGAGCTTGGACCGTTCCTGATCACGGGCAATCTCCACCGCCCGCCCAGCTCGGCGCCACTCGCGTCGCTGAGCCGCTGGCAGCGGTTCGTGCCGATGACGGATGCCCTTGTCGGGTTCCGGGACCGGGATACCGACCCGGTGCCGCAGGAGGTGGTGCTGGTCAATCGTGACCGCGTCGCCAAGACCGTCCCGATCAGGGTTGCCCCCGCGTTCGAAGGGGAGCGCACGCCACCACCGGCCTGAGCCGCGCCACCCTCCGCGCCACGGCCCACGGGACGCGGCATGGATCCTAGAATCCCGGCACCAGCCGCAGGGAGCCAGACGCCGCCATGAACACGCACGCCCTCACGATGCTCGGCACCGGCCTGATCGGCGACTTCTACACCATGACGCTGCACGGCCAGCGTGGCCGCGACCGGGTCCGCGTCGTCTACTCGCGCAGCGAGGAGCGCGGCGCAGGCGTTCAGCGAGCGGTGGGACATCCCGGAGCACACGACCGACATGCGAGGCGGCGATCGACCACCCGGAGACCGACGTCGTCGTCGTCGCGCTGCCCAACCACCTGCACGAGGAGGCGGTCGCGCGCGGTGGCGGCGGCCGGCAAGGCCGGTGCTGTGCACCAAGCCGCTCGGCCGGACCGCCGACGAGGCGCGGCGGATGCTCGACGACGGTCGAGGCGGCGGGCGTCTTCGGCGGCTACCTCGAGGACCTGTGCTACACGCCCAAGACGCTCAAGGCGATCAAGGCGGTGCAGGACGGCGCGCTCGGCGACGTCACCTGGGTCCGCTCGCGCGAGACGCATCCCGGGCCGCACTGCGCCTGGTTCTGGGACGGCCGGCTGACCGGCGGCGGCGCCGATCATCGACCTCGGCTGCCACTGCATCGAGATCATCCGCAACTTCGTCGGCAAGGGGAACCGGCCGGTCGAGGTCATGTGCCACACCGACACGCTCGTCCACCCGATCGACGACGAGGACAACGCGATCGCGCTGATCCGCTTCGAGTCCGGCGCGATCGGCCAGTTCGAGGTCAGCTGGACGTTCCGCGGCGGCATGGACCTGCGCGACGAGGTCGCCGGCACCCACGGCACCATCTGGCTCAACCACTTCCTGCGCACCGGCTTCGAGATGTTCACGCGCCGGCGGTCCGGGCGGCTACGTGGCCGAGAAGGCCGAGACGAGCGGCCGGCTGGCTGTTCCCGGTCGGCGACGAGGTCTCGCGAGCTCGGGCTACGTGGACATGTTCACCGACATGTTCAACGCCATCGACGAGCGGCGCGTGCGCCGCAGGAGACGTTCTACGACGGCTACGTCGTGAACGCCGTCATGGACGCCTGCTACCGGTCCGCGAAGAGCGGCGCCTGGGAGCCGGTGGAGCTCGACTGGCGCGGCGGGACGACGCCGCGGATCACGGCCAGCGGCGAGGAGCTACGAGGGCCACGTCGTCATCAAGCGCGAGCTCCTGCCGGACGGCCGCGTGAAGATGATCCTCAAGGAGACGGCGACGGGGAACTACGTCGACCGCATCATCGCCGGCGAGTGAGCCCGTCGGAGCCACCCCCGTACCGTCTCGAGGTCCTGCCCGCGGGCGAGTGGGCCGGGATCGTGGCGGGCTGGTTCGGCGCCCGGCTCCTTGACCGTCCCACGCTGCGGGTGTGCCTGCCCACCGGCGACACGCCCTCACCCGTCTACGCGGAGCTCGTCGCCGCCGAGTGGCGTGGCGATGTCTCGCTGGCGGCCGCGACCGTCATGCTGCTGGACGAGTGGGTGGGGCTCTCGCCCGACGACCCAGCCCGTTGCGACGCCCGGCTCCGCGACGAGGTCATCGGCCAGCTGGCCGCACCCCCGGCGTTCGTGCCGATTGACGTTGACGGTCAGGACCCGGAGACCGCCGCGCGGGCGCACGATGCCGAGGTGGCGCCCGGGCTTGATCTGGCGGTCCTGGGCCTGGGCATGAACGGCCACGTGGGCTTCAACGAGCCGGGGTCCCGGCCGGACGACGGGACGCGCCTGGTCCGCCTGGCCGTGTCGTCGCGCGACGCCGCAACCGCGCGCTACGGGGCCGGTTCCGTGCCGACCGCCGGGATCACGGTCGGCCTTTCACGTCTGCTCGAGGCCGGGGAGTGCTGGCTCCTGGTCACCGGCGAGCGGAAGGCCGCGATCCTCCGGCGCACCCTCGAGGAGCCCGAGGGACCCGAGTGTCCCGCCTCGTACCTGCTGCGCCACCCGCGGCTCAGCGTGTTCGCGGACGAGGCGGCCGCGTCGCTCCTGCGCCGGGGCTGAAGTCGGTACCCGGCCGGCCTGTCTGGCCTCCGCGCCCGCCGGGCCCCTCGCCGGGCGCCCCGCCGGCCCCTCGCTCGCCGGGCGCCCCGCCGGCCCCTCGCTCGCCGGGCGCCCCGCCGGCCCCTCTCCGGGCGACTGAACGGTGCGCTCCCGGCCGGATCCACTCACCCTGCGAGCTCAACCGACGGGTCGGCAGTCGCACGCGGCCGATCTTGGCTCGCCCCGCGAGCGAGGTCGCATGGAGCCGCACGGTTCAACCGCTGGGCGAGCAGCTGACGACCCGCGGGAGGCTGCGGCTCGCAACTGCCCGCGTGACGCTGCCTCGATGCCCCTCCATCCATGTGACCTACCCGTCTCGCGGCATGAGGAGTCCGGCAGCCCGCTCGGTCAGAGAGTGGCCCGCAGCGGCGTCAATTGACAGCAAGGTGTCCGCTCCCGGAGCCAGGGGCAGCCGCCGCGCGCCGCACGGCGGGTAGAGTTGCCGCAACAGGAGCCACGCAAGGGGGTCGTGGGAGTTGGAAGTGACCGACCGTCACGAGATGCGCTTCATCACGACCGCTGCCGCGTCTGCCGACGCCCGCGCCCTGTCGAGTCCCCGCCTCCTCCGGCTCGACCTCGTGGCCGACGTGATCGGCCTCGGGCTGGCGGTCCTGATGTTCGCCCTCGGCTTCCCGATCCTCAGCGTGATCGTGCTGGTCATTGCCGCGCTGTCCCTCCTCGGCAGCGTCTTCCACCCGCTCCAACGGGCGATCATCTCGGTCAGGTTCAGGCCGATGCTCGGGAAGGAGGCGCGCGTGATGTTCGACGGCGAGGGCGCCCGCTTCGACGGCGAACTCGGCACCACGTTCGTCCCCTGGTCGTCGGTGACGACCGTCCGATCAAACAGCCGCACTGTCGCGTTGTTCCGCGACAAGGTGCTGCTCGGATACCTTCCCGCGTCCGCCTTCTCGTCCCCCGGCCACCAGGCCCAGGTCGTCGCCTTCGCCCAGTCGCGGCTGACGACGCGCGCCTGACGCTCAGTCCGGGGGGGGACGAGGCGGGAAGGTCGCTGGGAGGGAGTGCCCAGCCACGGCGGCAGCGACCAGGCGCGGGACCACGTCGACCCGACTGCCGCGAACCTCGCGGGCCGTGTCACCCGCGCGACCCACCGCCACACTTCCAAGTGGGTGTCCCGCCGGTCTCACAGCATGATGATCCCGCTCGCTCTCGGAACCCGACCCGCCCGAAGCTCGCGGGCGATGGCGGCGCCATCAAGTGGGAACTGCAGGCGGAGCCCCTCCCGGTGCTCGGCCAGGACGCGCCGATTGTGGGCCGAGCGAGCCACGACGAGGATGACGACGCCCGCTCCCGGATCGTCGCGCGACTTCAGCCCGATCCGCCTCGCCATGGCCTGGGTGTCGTGGAGGTGGACCTCGCACTCGACCGACGCTCGCCGGTCGCCGCCGATGATTCGGCCGTCCCAGGCACGCTGGTCACCCGGGACGGGGAGCGTCACCTCCCGGGACATCACCAGCGGCGGGGCCAGGAGCCCCTCAAACCGCCTGAGGACGACCAGCTGCCCCTCGTCCCGGACAGGTGTCGATCCGGGATAGACCTTGAGCACGCCCTCCAGGCCGACGGCGCGGGCGGCCCGGAAGACCTGGTCGAGCGTTGGATGGCCGATGTCGCCGCGCTCGATCCGTCCGTGCTGTGCGGGGGACATGCCGCCGCGACGGCCGGCCGCCGCGATGCTCATCCCCAGTGCGAGGCGCGCGCTCCGGATGTCACGGCCGACGGACTCGACCTGGCGGCGGGCGTCGGCCGCACCGAGGTCTCCGGCGCGCTGGCGTGTTCCCATGGCAGCGCATCCTGCGTCCTCGCGCTTACCTCCGGCTTATGGCGGGTGGCGGCTCCCTCTGCTCACCACGCGGTCGAACGGTGCGGTCCTCTCGCCATCCACTCGCCCGGCGAGCGGGATTGCGGGAGCGGAGCCCTGATCTCCCGCGATCCGATGCGCCCCGCGACCGAAATCGGACCGGAGCGCCCCGTTGAGCCGCCAGGCGAGCGACCGAAACCGGCCCAGGCGAGCGACCGAAATCGGACCGGAGCGCCCCGTTGAGCCGCCAGGCGAGCGACCGAAACCGGCCCAGGCGAGCGACCGAAATCGGACCGGAGCGCCCCGTTGAGCCGCCAGGCGAGCGACCGACGCCCCACCGGCCCAGGCGAGCGACCGACGCCCCACCGGCCTAGGCGAGCGACCGACGCCCCACCAGCCCTCAGCCGGCCCCCACCAGTGCGACCTCCGGCATCCCGACGGGTTCCCCAGCCTCCACCCAGTGGGCCAGCGAGTCGCGGGTGAACAGCTGGTCGACGACCATCATCGAGGCCCCGATGACGCCCGCCAGCGATCCCAGCGACGATCGCTGGACCAGGAGATCCCGGGTGGCCAGCGGAAGCCCGCGCCCATACACGACCTCGCGGATCGCGGTCAGCAGCACGTCGCCGCTCAGGGCGACCCCGCCACCGATCACGACCAGCGACGGGTTGAAGAAGTTCACGACGTTCACGAGCATCAGACCGACCCGTCGGCCCGCCGCCCGCAGCAGCTCCACGGCGAACGGATCGCCGAATGACGCCGCCCGGGCCACGTCCTCCGCGGTCAGCGTCCCGCGGGTATCCAGCACCCCGAGCAGCCGAGCGCTTCGTCCCGCGCGGGCGGCTGCCTGTGCGTCGCGGGCGATCGCCTCGCCGCCGGCGAAGGCCTCGAGACAGCCGGTGTTGCCGCACCGGCAGACGACGCTCCGGTCGTCCGAGACGTGGATGTGGCCGACGTCCCCCGCTGACCCCTGGGCTCCCCGGTGCAGCCGGCCGCCGCTGATCACCCCGGCCCCGATGCCCGTGCCGATCTTGACGACGACGACGTTCTCATGGCCCGCGGCAACACCCGAGCGCCATTCGCCCAGGGCCAGGACGTTGACGTCGTTATCCACCCAGACGGGCGCCCCATATCGCTCGGCATAGCGCTCCCGGGCCGGGTAGCCGTCCCACCCCGGCATGATCGAGGGCGAGATCGGCCGGCCGGTCCGGAACTCCACGGGACCGGGCACGCCGATCCCGACCCCCCACAGGTGCCCGGGAAGACGCCGACTTGGACCCTGCAGCTCGTCGAACAGCTCGTCGACGCGATCGAGCACCACCTCGGGTCCCGACGCGATGTCCGCGGGCTCCCCGATGTGGGCGAGGATGCGCCCGTCGAGCGACGTGACCGCCACGTCGATGGAGGTGGCGCCGAGATCGGCGACCAGGACGTGCCCGGCATCGCCGCGGAACGAGAGCTGCCGAGGCGGCCGCCCGCCGGTGCTCGGCCCGGGATCGCCCTCGGCGATCAGTCCTCGATCCAGCAGCTCCGCCACGCGTCCGGCGACGACCCCGCGGGACAGGCCAGTGACCTCGACGATGTCTGCCCGCGACCGCGCACGACCGCGACGGACCGTGTCGAGCACCGCGGCAAGGGCGTCGAGGGTCTCGTCCGGCAGGGGCCCGGGCTCCGGGCCGCGCCCGGGGATCGGCGGGGCGTCCACGGACCGATCCTACACCGGGGAGCCGCCCGTGACACCGGGCTTTTGCACTTGACTGGCAGAAGTACCATGGGCAAGCGACCAGGAGCGAGCGACCTCTCGAACGTGCGCGACCATCGCGTGCGGATGAGCGGGCCGAACGCATGCCCCACCATCGGGCGTGGTTGTATAGACTGATCGCCGCAACACCAGGGTCAGCGGAAGAGGTGGCTGAGCAGCATGCCGCGACGCAGCGACATCGGCACCGCCGTCATCGGCAGCGGCTTCATCGGCACGGTCCATGTCGAGGCGCTGCGCCGGATCGGCGCGCGCGTCCTGGGACTCCTCGATGCCTCGCCGGAGCTGGGCGCGCGGCGCGCTGAGGAGCTGGGGCTGCCGGTGGCGTACGCGTCCCTCGACGAGCTCCTGGGCGATGAGGGCGTGCAGGTCGTCCACGTCACCAGCCCCAACGAGCTGCATCACCCGCAGGTCAAGGCGATCCTCGCGGCGGGGAAGCACGTGGTCTGCGAGAAGCCGCTCGCGATGACCAGCGCGGAGTCGGCGGAGCTGGTCGCCCTGGCACAGGCCTCCGGCCTGGTGAACGCCGTCAACTTCAACATCCGCTGGTACCCGCTGAGCCAGCACGTGGCCTCGATGATCCGCGATGGCGCCCTGGGCGAGGTTCGCCTCGTGACCGGCCGCTACTTCCAGGACTGGCTGCTGTATGACACCGACTGGAACTGGCGCCTCGAATTGGACCAGGGCGGGGCGCTGCGCGCGGTCGGCGACATCGGCAGCCACTGGCTGGACCTGCTCAGCTTCCTGACCGGCCTCCACATCGAGGCGGTCATGGCGGACCTCACGACATTCATCCCCGTCCGGCAGAAGCCGGCCGGCGAGGTGGTCACGTTCTCGACCGAGCGCGCCAGGGAGACGATCGGGGTGGAGATCCACACCGAGGACACCGCGTCCATCCTGCTGCGCTTCGAGGGTGGTGCCCGGGGCAGCGTGGACATCAGCCAGCTCTCGCCTGGGCGCAAGAACAGCCTCGCCTACCAGATCGACGGCACCTCCTCCGCCGTTGCGTGGGATTCGGAGCAACCGGACTCGCTGTGGATCGGTCACCGTGACCGTCCCAACGAGCTCCTGCTCCGGAACCCGGCGCTCATGACTGGCGCGGGCGCCGCGGCGGCACGGCTGCCCGGCGGGCACGTGGAGGGCTTCGCCGACACGTTCGGTGCCGTGTTCACCGCCGTCTACGACGACGTTCTCGCGGGTGCCCCGTCGGCGGACCCGCGCTATGCGACCTTCGCCTCCGGGCACGAGGAGATGCTGATCGGGGACGCCGTCCTGGCCAGCTCCCGGTCCGGCGCCTGGGTCCGGGTCGAGCGGGCCTGATGCCCCGACACGCAGAGGAGCAGCCGCGATGAAGCTCGGCTTCCTGACCGCCCCCTTCCCGGAGACCCCGCTGATGGAGGTGGCCGACTGGGCCGCCGGCGAGGGTTTCGAGGTCCTCGAGATCGCCTGCTGGCCGAGGAGCGAGGGCCCCACCCGCCGCTACGCCGGAACCAGCCACATCGACGTGGCCTCGCTGTCGGCGACACAGGCGATGGAGGTCCGCGGCGAGGTCGAGGGCAAGGGCCTCTCGATCTCGGGCCTCGGCTTCTACCCCAACCCGCTCCACCCGGACCCGGGGCTGCGCGCATCCGCGATCGACCACCTCAAGAAGGTGATCGATGCCGCCGAGAAGATGGACATCGAGCTGGTCAACACGTTCATGGGCGGCGACGGTGCGAAGAACCAGGACGAGAACTGGGAAGAGGCGCTGCGCGTCTGGCCGGAGATCGTGAGCTACGCCCGGGACCACGGGCGCAGGATCACGCTCGAGAACTGCCCGATGCTGTTCAGCAACGACGAGTGGCCGGGCGGTCACAACATCGCGACCACGCCCCGCATGTGGCGCCGGATCCTGGAGCAGTGGGAAGGGACGATCGGGCTCAACTTCGACCCCAGCCACCTGGTCCTCCAGATGATCGATGCCGGTCGCTTCCTCAAGGAGTTCGGGGCCCACGTCCTCCACTACCAGGCCAAGGACCTGATGATCGACCGGGACGGCCTGTACGAGCGCGGCATCTTCAGCCTGGGGATGGGCTGGCAGGTTCCACGGATCCCGGGCCTGGGCGAGGTCGACTGGGGGATCGTGCACGGCGAGCTCTACCGCCAGGGCTACACCGGCGACTGCATCATCGAGCACGAGGACCGCCGCTTCGAGGGCACCGACGAGAAGGTGAAGCAGGGCTTCCTGATCGCGCGCGACGTCCTCAGGCCGTACTGCCACTGACCGGCCCATCCCAGGCCGAGACCCGGACACGGAGCGTCATGACCATCGACATCGCCGATCTCACCGAGCGCGACATCGCGAAGACCATCGACCACAGCCTGTTGCGGCCGGAGCTTGACGACGCCTTCGTGGAGGCCGGCTGCAGGCTGGCCGCCAAGTACGACGTCGCCTCCGTCTGCGTCCGGCCCGCGGACGTGCGGCGCGCGATGGCGATCCTCGGCGGCACCGAAGTCGCGGTCGGCACGACCATCGGCTTCCCGCACGGCAACCATGTCACCGAGATCAAGGTGCTCGAGGCGCGGCGGGCGCTCGCGGACGGCGCCACCGAGCTGGACATGGTCCTGCAGGTCGGAGCCCTGAAGTCGGGCCGCGACCGCGACGTCGAGGACGACATCCGGGCGGTCGTCGAGGTCGGCCACGCGGCCGGTGCCATCGTCAAGGTGATCTTCGAGAACGCGTATCTCACCGACGACCAGAAGATCCGGGCATGCCACCTCACCGAGGCCGCTGGCGGCGACTTCGTGAAGACCTCGACGGGCTTCGCCCCCTCGGGCGCAACCCACGAGGACCTCCGGCTGATGCGGGCCAACACGAGCCCGCACGTGCGGGTCAAGGCCGCCGGCGGCGTCCGGACGCTGGACGCGCTGCTCGCCGTCATGGACCTTGGCGTCACCCGGATCGGCGCAACCGCGACCGAGACGATCATCCTGGACTTCCGGGCGCGCAAGGCCGGCGGTTCGGGTCATCCCGCGGTCGCCGCGGCCATGGACGGGAGCGGCTACTGATGACGGTCCGGGTCGGGATGCTGGGCTGCGGGTTCATCGGCGAGTTCCACGCCCAGGGACTGCGATACCTGCGGGATGTCCAGCTGGTGGCAAGCTGCGACGCCAGCCCGGAACGCCGCGAGGCCTACGCGGCGCGGTTCGGCGGCCGGGCCTATGCCACCGTGGACGAGGTGTGCGCGGATCCCGAGGTGGACCTCGTGATCGTGTCGCTGCCCAATCACCTGCACCGGGATGCCGTGCTGGCGGTGGCCGCCGCGGGCAAGGGGGTGGCCTGCACCAAGCCGTTGGGGCGCAACGCGCGCCGAGGCCGCCGACATGCTGCGCGCGGTCCAGGATGCGGGCGTGTTCAACGCCTACCTCGAGAACGTGATCTTCAACCCCGACCTGCTCCGGATGCGCGACATGGTCGAGGCCGGATCGATCGGGCGCCTGACCACGGTCCGCGCCCGCGAGGGGCATTCCGGGCCACACGCCGCCCACTTCTGGGATGCCGAGCTGGCCGGTGGTGGGGCGCTGCTGGACATGGCCTCGCACGGCGCGGAATACGCGCGGTTCCTGTTCGGCAAGGACCTCGCCGTGACCGACGTGTTCGCCTGGGGCGCCACCCTGGTCCACGGCGAGCGGACGAGCGGCGAGGACAACGCGGTCATGATCATGCGCTTCGCCGACGGACGCGCGGCGACGGTCGACGTCTCGTGGTCGTCGAAGGGCGGCCTGGAGGGCCGGTTCGAGGCCTACGGTGACGGCGGGCGGCTGATCACCGATATCAGCGTGGGATCGCTCAAGGCATTCGTCGAGCGCCCGGCGGGATACGTGGTCGAGAAGGCCGACGCCGAGACCGGCTGGGTGTTCCCCGTCCCGGACGAGGTTCGGGTCCACGGCCACGATCTGATGATGGCCGACGTGGTCGGTGCCTTTGCCGCCGGCCGCTCGCCGCAGGAGACGTTCCGTGATGGGTACGCCGTCAACGGGATCCTCGACGCCGCCTACCGGTCGCTCCGGTCGGGCCGCTGGGAGCCCGTGACCCTGGACGAGGGGCTGCTCCAGCCCGCAGAGGCGGGCTCGCTCGCGTGACGGCCGTCGTGGTCCACACGGCTGCCGCGACGTGGCTGCAGGCGGCCACGGACGTGCTGGCCCGCGTGGCGGAGACCCAGGCGGACGGCATCGAGACGGCCAGCCAGTGGTGTGCGGAGGCGATCGCCGCCGATGGGCTTGTCCACCTGTTCGGCACGGGGCACTCCCGGATGCCCGTCGAGGAGATGTTCCCTCGCTACGGCTCCTACCCGGGGTTCAACCCCATCGTCGAGCTGTCGATGACCTTCCACACCCAGGTGGTGGGCGCGAACGGCCAGCGCCAGGCGATGTACATCGAGCGCCAGCCCGGCCTCGCCGAGGTCATCCTGTCCAACTTCCGGTTCGGGCCCTCCGACGTGATGATGGTCTTCTCGGCAAGCGGACTGTCCGCGGTGCCCGTCGAGATGGCCGCGGCGGGCCAGGGCTCGAGGGCTGCGCGTCATCGCCGTCACCTCGGTGGACCAGTCGATGTCGGCCGATCCCGACCCTGCCGCGGGTCGCCGCCTGCTCGAGGTGGCGGACCTGGTGCTCGACCT
>CAVQSY010000052.1:0-19407 GCA_963716025.1 uncultured Chloroflexia bacterium | reverse complement strand
GGTAGTTGACGATGCCGGCGCGCAGGTACGTGGCGCCGCGCAGGGTCGTGGTCGAGAGCCAGCCGTCGCCCCACGCCTCGAGCGCGGCCGCGAGGCGGTCCTGGTGGGCGTCGAGCGCCGTGGGGGTCATCGTCGACGCCGCGACCGCGCCTCCGGGGAGATGGCGGAAGCAGACCACGGACAGCTCCGGCTCCTCGGGCAGCGCGTCGAGGTCGTCCGCCTCCACGCACCGTCTCGCGAGGTAGGCGGCCACGTCGTCGTTCATCTCGACCAGCCGCCCGAGGCCGCTCGTCCCGAGGTGCTTCCACGAGGCCCAGAGCTTCAACGCCCGGAACCGGCGGGTGCCCTCGAACCCCAGCTTGTAGAAGTTGAGCTGGCCTGCGTGGGCGTCCTGGTGCCCGGCATCACCCTCGCCGGCAGGATCCCCGCCGGGCGTTGCCGGCACCTCGCCGCCGCGGTAGTACTCGGGCGAGCGATCGAAGGTCTGGCGCAGGTGATCGCCATCGCGCACGAGCAGCGCCCCGATGTCGTACGCCTGGAAGAACCACTTGTGGGGGTCCACCGTGACGCTGTCCGCGAGGTGGAGGCCGGGAACGCGTGGGGCGTCACGCTCGGACAGGCGCGCGGCGCCGCCGTACGCGGCATCGACGTGGAGCCACAGGCCCTCCCGCTCCGCCAGCGCGGCGAGCTCCGGGACCAGGTCGACCGAGCCCGTGTTGGTGGAGCCCGCGACGGCGCACATGGCGACGGGGGTCAGACCCGCGGCCCGGTCACGGGCGATGGCCCCGGCGACGGGCTCGGGGTGGAGGCGGAACCGGTCGTCGGCCGGGAGCACCACCAGCGTCTCGGGCGGGAAGCCCAGCTCGTCGAGGGCTCGGGCGATCGAGAAATGGGTCTGGTCGCCCGTGTAGATCCTCGCGCCCTCCAGCGCGGCGCCGCGGGGCGGGCGGGGAGCGAGCGGAGGCGGCGCAGGTGGACGTCGCGGACGAGCGCCATGGCGATGAAGTTGGCCATGACGCCGCCCGACGTGCACAGCCCGAACGAGCCCGCGCCGTAGCCCACGAGGTCGCACAGCCAGCGCACGACCTCCTCCTCCACGAAGGCACTGATCGGGCCGGCGTGCCAGACGTCAACGGGCTGGTTGATCCACTGCGCGAGCACCTCGCCGGCGACCGACGCGACCAGGGGTGGTGGCGTGAAGTAGCTCAGCGACCGCGGGTGGTAGCTGGCGAGCGTGTGGGGAGCGATCCTTGCCCGGAACTCGTCCAGGAACGCACGGAACGGACGCGGATCAGCCGGGGCGGGGGCGGGGGCCGGGTCGGACCGAAGACTCCCGGCGGAGCTCCGTGTACCCAGTCGGCGTGCCCATTGCGTGGACCATCGCCTCGTCGTACAACCAGTCCAACGCTGCGCGCCACGTCTCTTCGCCCACACGCTGGAGCGCGGCCAGCGATGCCTTCCGATCCCGGATACCGATCAATTCCGGTTCCGGATGCCAGCGAAATGGGGCGAGGGGATCGTCGATCACTTCCGTCCTGCGGAGGATGTGCGGGCCTGGAACGGCCAGCAGGCCATCGGCCTCAATCCGTCCCCCAGGAGCGGCACTCAGGCGAGGCCGCCCCCGTCCACGACAAGGACCGCGCCAGTGACCCAGGCGGCCGCGTCGGACGAAAGGTAGAGCACCGCTTGCGCGATGTCATCGGGTGTTCCGAGCCGCGCGAGCGGCCGAACCGCCGACTCGGCGAGGAACACGGTCTCGTCTGCCCCCAGCTGGCGAGCCTCTGAGCGCAGCATTGGCGTGTCGGTGTCGCCCGGGCAGACGCAATTGACCCGGACTCCCTCCGGTCCGTGATCGATGGCCATGGCCCTCGTCAGGTTCACGACCGCGCCTTTGGACGCGCAGTAGCTCGCGGCGTCGGGTCCGCCCTTCAGCCCCCAGCCTGAGCCGATGTTGACGATGGCACCTCCACCCCCGGCGGTCATGACCGGCACGGCGTGCTTGCCGGTGAGGAAGACCGCGCCCACGTTGACCGCCATGACGCGGTTCCACTCGTCCTCGGTCGTGTCCACGACGTTCGCACGCCGGATGATCCCGGCGCTGTTCACCAGGATGTCGAGACCGCCGAGCTGCTCTACGGCGGTCGAGACGAGCTGCCGGCAATCGTCGCTGCTCGTGACGTCGCAGCGGACCGCGATCGCCCGGCCGCCCTCTGCGTGGATCTCCTCGGCAACCCGGGTGGCGCCCTCGAGATCCAGGTCGCCGACGACCACGGCTGCCCCTTCCTCCGCCAGGCGTCGCGCCGTGGCGCGGCCGATGCCCGATGCCGCCCCGGTCACGATGGCTCGGCGCCCTGTCAGTGTCTGCATCCTGGTTCCTCCGCTGGGGCAGATTCCCAAGGCGCTCCTGCGCCCGGGTGGGTGGGGACGGTGCGAGCCTGGCTCACGCGGGCTCCACCCCGACGACCATCCGTTCGTGGTGCCCGGTGACGACCGTGTGGTATCCCGCCAGCTCGCGGTCGAGACCATGGTCGCCCGTATCCACCAGCAGGGGCCGCCCGCCGAGGGCGGCGAGCTTGGCCGGGGTCGCCAGGATCATGATGCCGTCACGCCCGGCAAGGCGAATGACATCCGGCGATATCGATTGGTTGCCCCGTCCGAACAGGAAGCCCTGGCCGCCGATCGGGGTCACGAGGATCGTCACGGGTCCGCCCGAGGCCGCTTCGCGGATCTGTCGCTCTCCCGCGTCTGCGCTCTCAACCTCGGGACCACGTGCCGTGACGCGGACGACGTCGACACCGGCAAGCGTCTTGGGCAGCCCGAGCGCCAGGGCGACGCCACGGATCGTGGTACCCGGGCCGAGAACGTAGTGGCGATCCGCGACCAGGCTCTCGACGACATCGGTGGCGATAGCCGCCATCGCGATGGCATCGCTGGCTGGGGACGGAGCCTTGCGCGACTGCAACAGGCGGCCGACGGGAACGTGCAGGTAGCCATGCAGTCCCGCTGCCATCTCGCCGCGTCGGTAGGCCTCCTCGTCGAGGTCGAGGACCTCCCGCTCCGCGCTCCGACGCGTCCCGGACGCCAGGTACTCCGCGGCGAGCCGGCCGGCCGCGGCCGGGCTGGTGGCGAACACCGCGGACTGGATCTTCACCCCGGCCGGAACACCCAGGGCGGCTATCGACGCGCCCACTGCCGCGAGGACATCCCGCGCCGTCCCATCGCCGCCGGCGAACAGGAGGAGATCCACCGACTCCGCGAGCGTCGCAGCGAGACGACGCGTGTCGCCGGCCGTGGTGGGGTCGGTTGCTGGGCCGCCGATCGTGGTCGCCGGATACCCGGCACCCACGGCCGCGAGGTGTCCAAGGACCCCGTCGCCGGTGATCAGCCGGGGTAGCTCGACAGCAGCCGGCCAGGCCGACCTCAGGGCCACGAGCGCCTCGGCAGCGCGGATCGGTGCCATGGGCACGGCTCCCAGCGCGCGGGCGCGCGCGGCGGTACCGGTGCCGTCGGTTCCCTTGAGTCCCACCCGGCCCCCGAGGCCGGCAATCGGGTTGACCACCAGGCCGATGGCCGGACGGCGGGACGGCCGGGCTGGGTCAGCCATTGGCCGGAGCTGTCTCCTGCCCGGTGGCCGCCGTGGACGAACGGTGCTTGCGCCGGTATGCCCGCCACGTGACGGCCCATCGCTCGGGATCGTCGAACCAGCTGTGATCGACCTGGTGGATCGTGCTCCGGTGCGGCGCGGAGCGGATCACCTCGGGCGTCGAGTAGGCCTCATCCGCCACGGTCCGGAGCATGGCCACGTATTCGTCGAGGTCCGCCCGTGAGTACGACTCGGTCGGCTCCAGCGTCATCGGCTCGGGAACGACGAACGGGTGATGGCTCGTCCAGTAGTGCGTGCCGAAGTCCGCCATCCGCACGCCGAGCTGCTCGCTGTGGATCCCGGTGTCCCGGGTCAGCTCTTCCCAGCTGTAGCGGACCTGCTCGATCCGCCGCTTGCCGGTCGCGTAGGGAGCGGATACGCCGCGGATCTCCAGCACGCGGCCCTGGAGGTAGTTGTTGTTCAGCACGGCGATCTCGGCGACCTCCCGGAGACCGGCGGCCCCGAGGCTCATGATCCAGGCGTACGCACGAACAAGGTTGGCGGCGACGCCGAACCATGGTCGCACCTTGCCGATGCTGTCGGGCCGCTCGTCGTCGAGGAAGAAGCGGTCACCGTCACGCTCCACGGTCGGGGAGGGCAGGAACCGCGCCACCTCGGCCGTGACACCGCAGGCACCCGCCGCCGGGCCTCCGGAGGCATGCGGCGTCGAGAATGTCTTGTGCAGGTTGAAATGGCACAGGTCGAATCCTGCGTCCCGGGCCCGCGTGATCCCGAGCAGACCGTTGGCATTCGCCTGGTCGTAGGCGCACAGGCCACCAACCTCGTGGACGGCTTCGACGAACGCCGCGATGTCGGCGTTGAAGATGCCCGTGTCCTCGGGGTTCGTGATCAGCAATGCCGCCGTTCGCTCCGACAGGACGCTCTTGAGCGCGGCGAGGGACGGACGGCCGGTGTCTGCCTCCGGCATGAGCGTGATCACCCGGTAGCCCGCCGTCTTCGCGCAGGCCGCATTCGAGGGGTGGCTGAACATGGTGGTGATGATCTCGTCGCGTTGTGCCGCATCGCCGCGGGCGGCGTGGTATGCCCGGATCATCGAGACGTTGGCCCAGATCGCCGCCGAACCCGCGCCTGGCTGCAGGCTCACCCGGTCCATCCCGGAGATCTCGCGCAGCGCCTGCTCGAGGCGCCAGATGATCTCGAGAATGCCCTGGATCGTGGACTCGTCCTGCAGCGGATGCAGGTCCGCGATGCGCGCGTTGCGCACCAGCTGTTCGTTGACCTTCGGCGAGTACTTCATCGTGCACGTGCCCTGCCCGACGTCGATGTTGAAGTCGACACCCAGGTTCTCCTGGGACAGCCGGGCGTAGTGACGTACGACGTGCAACTGGGCCAGCTCGGGGAGCGCCGGCGCGGAGGGTCGGCGGACGCCCGGCGGCAGGCTTGCCGCCGGGCTGCCGACGCGGGCGGCGATCCCGGGCTCCACCTCCGGGAGCAGCACGCCGCGCGCGCCGGGCACGCTGAGCTCGAACAGGATCGGCTCGTCCCAGCTGGCCTGATGGAAGCGGCGAGGCATCGGCTTGGGACCGATCGCCGTCGGCGGTGTGGTCATCGGATGATCTCCCCGATTCCGTCGACGAGGTGGTCGATATCGGCCTGCGAGCGCACCTCCGTCACCGCGTACAGCGCGCTCTGGCCGAGGGTCGGGAATTCGGTCGAGAGATCCTTGCCTCCGTGAATTCCGAGGGTGAGCAGATGGCGGTTGATCTCGGCGACGGTCCGACGGGTCCCCGAGAAGTCCGCGACGAACTCGTGGACGTGGTGACCCGCGCTGAACGGCACGGTCACGCCCGGCAGCTCAACCAGGCGCTCGATGGCATAGCGCGTGCGAGCCATCATCCGCTCGCCCAGCTCGACCATTCCCTGCGGGCCCATGAGCGCGAGATAGACGCCGGCCGTGATGCCCCACAGCGAGGCCGCGGTTCCGACCCACTCCTTGCCCTCCTCGCGGACGGCGAAGGACGTCCGTTCGAACGCGACGTCACCGAATCCATATTCGCCCTCGACGCTCGTGGGCGCGATCCCGAACAGGCGCGATGGATACTCCAGCACGATCCTGGGGTCGTCCGCCGAGGCGATGAACCCGGCGTGCCCGCCCCCGAACTGCTGATGCATGCCGAGCGGCTGGATGTCGCCGCATGCGATGTCGGCCCCCATGGCCGACGGCGGCGCGAGCACGCCGAGGGTCGAGGGATCCACCGACACGATGCCCAGGCCCCCGCGGTCGTGGATCAGCCTGGTGATCTCGGCGCCGCGCGTCTCGACCACGCCGAGGTACGAGGGCTGCTCAAAGTAGACGGCCGCGACGTCATCGCCGAGGGCGGCCTGCAGGGCGGGTACGTCCAGCTCGCCCGTTCCGCGGTCGTACGGCACCGGCTCGATCGCCACATCGGGCGTGCAGTAGTCAACGATCTTCGACAGCTTGTCCCGGCTGACGGCCTCGGCCACGAGGACACGCCGCCGGCCCGTGGCTCGGGCCGCCATCCGGATCGAGGTGGCTGCTGCCTGGAAGCCGTCGTAGACCGGGACGTTGACGACGTCCATCTCGAGCAGCTCGCCCATCATCGACACGTACTCGAACAGCGCCTGAAACCGCCCGTGGTCCTCATACGGCTCACCGGCGTAGGCGGTCAGGAACTCTGCGCGGCCGTTGATCTCGTCGCAGACCGCAGGGACGTGGTGGTCGTAGCAGCCAGCACCCAGGAAGCTGATCGTCTCCCGGGTGGAGGTGTTCCGGTTGAGCAGCGCCTCGACGTGGCGGACGAGCTCCGCTTCGGATGCCAGCGGTGCCGGCAGATCGAGCGGGCGGTTCAGCCGCAGGCCCGGCGGGATCGTCTCCAACAGCTCCTCGATGTCGGCGGCCCCAACGGCCGCCAGCATGGCTGCCTTGATCCCGGGCTCGGAGTTCGGGATGTACGGATGGACGGCCGTTGAATGCGGATGTGCTTGGTGGTCAGTCATCGTGTCTCCGTGATCATGCCTCGGCACGCGGGACGCATGGATTGGGTCATCCCCCCGTGACCAGCTCCGGCCGGATCCAGTCGCGGCTCGCGAGGCCGCCGGCCAGCTCACCACCGTCGATAGGGATGATCGCGCCGGTCAGATAGGCACTCTGGTCCGACGCCAGGAAGGCGAACAGTGCCGCGACCTCCTCGGGCAGCGCGTGTCGTCCGATCGGGATCTTGGCATCGGTGGCCCGCAGCATCTCCGGGGTGTACTCCGACTGCTGCATCGGCGTCATCACGTAGCCCGGGCAGATCGCATTGACCCGGATCGCCGGTGCCAGCTCGAGGGCCATCGACCGGGCGAGAAGGATCACGCCAGCCTTCGATGCGTTGTAGTCGGCGTAGTACGGGTGACCGACGACCCCGTTCGTGGAGGCGGTCATCAGGATCGACCCGCCGCCGCCGACCGTCATCCGCCGTGCGGCCTCCTGGCTGCAATGGAACACGCCATCGAGGTTGACCGCCAGCACCCGCCGCCAGTCCTCCGGGGCGATATCGAGGAACGAGTGGCGGATGCTGATCCCGGCATTCGCGATCAGCACGTCGACCCCGCCAAGCATGCGGTCGACCTCTGCGAAGGCAGCGTCCACGGACGCCCGATCCGCGACGTCGGCATGGACCAGGTCCACGAGCCCGGGGAGCTCGGTCCGGACCGCCTCGAACCGGTTGACGTCGGAGTCGAGGATGACGACACGGCATCCCTCGCCAACGAAGCGGGTCGCCGTTGCGAGCCCGATGCCGCTGGCGCCGCCGGTCACGACGACGCGACGGCCTGCAAGGTCGGGGTAATGTGCGGTCGGTTCCGTGCCCGTGTTCAACTCGCGCCTCGCTGCTCTTGGTCTGCGATCTGATCGATGGGTGGCCCGTCGGGTGACGCGCCTGGCCCTGGAGGCACTGCGCCATCGTCCTCACCCCTGGAGCCCCGGCGGCGGATCCATCGCGCGGTCAGGAACTCGTCCAGCTCCAGGCGCCCGAACAGCCCGTCGCGGCGGCGGTACATCACCAGGATGATCAACAACCCCAGCGTGACCTCCTGGAGGCCGAACACGCCCCGGACGGTCACACCCCCGATCGACAGGTTGGTGAACACGCCCTCGAGCCGGCGGGCGATCTCGAGCAGCAGCGATACCAGGAAGGAACCGCCGACCGCCCCGGTCACGGTGGTCGGCCCACCGACGACGAGCATGGCGACGAGCGCGAACTGGAACGTGAGGTAGAACTGCTTGGGGGAGAACGCCGTCAGCGTGTGGCCGAGGAGGATCCCCGCCACGCCAACCACCACCGCGCTCAGCATCCAGGCGACCAGCCGCAGGTTGCGGACATCGATGCCCATCGAGCGCGCGGCGAGCTCGTCCTCCCGGCTCGCCCGGACCCGCAGGCCCATCCTCGATTCACGGAACAGGCGGGCGACGAAGATCGCCCCGATCGCTGCCCCGAACGCGACGAGGAGGGTGACGTCGGGTGGCACGCCATAGAACGTCTGGCTGCCACGGGTGACGTCCGAGGAGCCGACCAGCACGACGTAGACGATGATCAGCATTGCGAGGGTGGCGATCGGGGTCGCCGGGGCGGACAGGCGCGACAGCGGGAAGCCGAACAGGAGCGCAACGACACCCACCACGACCAGGGCGATGATGGCGGCCGCGAACAGCGGCAGCTCGGTCTCCCGCAGGAACGGCATCAGGTTCGGCAGGGCTGTCGCCTTGATCGCCGCGGGGATCGTCAGGATCCCGGCGGCATACGCCGCCACGCCCATGAACGCCACGTGCCCGAACGTCAGGATCCCCGTATTGCCGCTGTAGATCCCGAATCCGACGACGGCGACCAGCGCGATCAGGAAGTTCTGGGTCACCTGCCGCTCAGCAGGTCCCAACAGGAGCGCGACCATGGCGGTGAATGCCAGCAGCGGCAGGCCAAGCGTAGTGGACCCGGCGAGGGCGCGAACGGCAGGGCTGTCCAGCGAAAACGTGCGCCCAAGAACGTGGGCCTCGGGCCCCGCGGTATCGACGGATCCGGTCGGCGTGGGCTCGATGGGTCCGGTAGTTGTCACACGCGGTCCGTGACCTTGCCGAGGAGCCCCTGGGGCCGCCAAAGGAGGATGGCGATCACGATGGTCAGCGTGAACGCGTCCTTGAACGGAAGTGCCGCCTGCGGCAGCCACGCCTGGAACATCACCTCGATGAACCCGAGGATGAACCCGCCCAGGACGGCGCCGGGCAGGCTGCCGAGGCCGCCGACAACGGCGGCGATGAACGCCTTGATGACCGGCGTGAGACCCATCGCGGGCTCGACCGAACCTCGCTGGGCGACCCACAGGAATGCCGCAACGCCGGCAAGCAGGCCCGAGATGGCGAAGGCCGTGGCGATCACGGCGTCGGCACGGATGCCCATCAGGCGCGCGACCGAGAAGTCCTGGGCCGCCGCTCGCATGCTGATCCCGAGCGTCGTGCGGCGCAGGAACAGGGAGATCAGACCGAGCGAGACCAGCACCATCACGATCGCCATCAGCTGGATCAGCCCGATTCCCACGCCCAGGACCGGGATCACCTGGCTCAGCTCGGGCGGCAGCTGGATTCCACGCGGCCGGGGCGAGATGACGTTCTGGAACGTGACCTGCAACGTGACCGAGACCGCGAAGCTCGTGAGCAGCATGGTGGCCCCGCTCGCACCCCGGACCGGCCGGAACGCGATCCGTTCCATCAGCACGGCCGCCGCCAGCGCGGTCAGGATCGCGGCGGCCATGACCACCGGAAGTGGCGCCCCGAACTGCACCGTCGCGAACCACATCGCGTAGCCGCCGAGGGTCATGATCTCGCCGTGGGCGAAGTTGATCATGCCCATGATGCTGAACACGATGGCGAGGCCCAGCGCGAGCAGCGCGTAGACGCCGCCCAGGCTGACCGCGTTGATGAGCTGCTGGATGAACAGCTCCATCAGGCTGCCCCGATCCCCAGATACGCTCGCTCGATCCCGCTCGACGCGCGAAGCTCCGCCGCCGGGCCTGACAGCTGGAGCTCCCCCGCCCCGAGCACGTAGCCACGATCCGCGATCGAAAGCGTGCGGTCGACGTTCTGCTCAACGAGCAGGATCGTGGTGCCGTCCTTCCGGAGGTCGACGATCAGGTCAAAGATGAGGTCGACGAACCTCGGGGCGAGGCCGAGCGATGGCTCGTCGAGCAACATCAGGCGCGGGCTCGACATCAGCGAGCGCGCGATCGCCAGCTGTTGCTGCTCCCCGCCCGACAGGGTTCCAGCGGCCTGCCCTCGCCGCTTTGCGAGGACCGGAAAGCGGGTATAGGCCATGTCCCGCAGCCGGCCCGCCTGCGCGCGATCCTTGAGCGGGATGCCGCCGAGCAACAGGTTCTCGGCCACCGTCAGCCCGGGGAAGACTCGCCGTCCCTCCGGCGTCAAGGTCATTCCCAGCCGGACGACTCGTTCTGGTCGCTCGCCCAGGATCGACCTGCCGTCGAACTCCACGGCCCCCTCCACCTTGGGGACGAGTCCCATGATGGCGTTGAGCGTGCTCGACTTGCCGGCGCCGTTGGCGCCGAGGATGGCGACGATCTCACCGGGTTCAACGGTGAAGCTGAAGTCACGTACGGCGCGGATCGCGCCGTACGTGACCGTAAGTCCTTCGACGGACAGAAGCGACAAGGCTGGCGGTCCCGCTGGCTACGGGGCCGGGATGTCGGCCCCGCTGGGCATGATGGTGTCGAGCAGTTCGAAGGCACCGTTCTTGACCGTGATGAGGTACACGGTCTTGAGCGGGATGCGGTTCTGGCCCTTGTAGCTGATCGTGCCGGTTGCGCCCTGGACGTTCTCCAGGTTGTCGATCGCATCGCGGACCTTGGCCGGATCGGTGGAATCGGCCGCGATCACACCAGCCTCGACGACCTTGATCAGGTCGTAGCCGGTGGCCGCGAATACGCTGTCCGGGGCCACACCGTACTCGGCGGTGTAGGCGTCCCAGAAGGTCGCCATGGGCGTGCCCTCGACCGGGAAGCCATGGGACGTGAACACGAGGCCCTCGACGGCCGGTCCGCCGGCGCTGATCGTGTCCTGGGAGTCGACACCGTCAATCGAGATGACGGGGATCTCAACACCGGCGGCGCGCAGCTGCTTGATGAACGTCGGTGCGTCCGGCGGATACGCGGGCGTCATGATCACGTCGGGTGCCGGAGACATGGCCTGGATCTTGGTGACCTCGGCGCTGAAGTCCGCGGCACCGAGCGTGAACGACCCGAGGCCGGCGATCGTGCCGCCCTTGTTCTCAAACACCTGCCCGAAGTAGTCGCACGACTTCGAGGTATAGGACGAGTCCGGCGAGCACAGCAGGTAGGCCGACCGGTAGCCGGCATCGATTGCGTAGGTGGCCAGGGCCGTCGCCTGCGTGTTGTCGCCGAACACGCTCATGAACATGACGTCACCCACGGAGGCCGGCAGGGTGGGCGAGGTTGCTGCCGTGGACATGGTCGGGACCCCGGCCGTCTGGGCGATCTGGCCTGCCGCTGTGCACGGATCGGCGTCCGACGTGCAGATCAGGAAGTGGACATTCTGCGAGATCAGGTCCTGCGCGACGACCGCGCTCTGGGCTGCCTCGCTCCGGTTGTCCTGCAGGGTGAGCTCGATCTGCCACTTGCCGGCGATCCCACCGGCGGCGTTGATCTCCTTGATCGCGAGCTGCACCCCCTTCGATGCGGACACATCCGAGTAGGCCAGCCCGCCAGTCTGCGACGAGTCGTAGCCGATCGAATACGTGCTGTCACCCCCGCCGTCGCTGCTTCCACAAGCAGCCACCACCAGCATCGCAGCTGCTGCCACGCTGACTGTTCTTCGTCCGATCATGCTTCTCCTCCTGCCTGTACGGGTCGGTGGCTGGACGCCCTCGACCCTCAATGCCCCCGACAACGTTGTTGCTGGCTCCTCATCCAGCAGCGCGCCCCGGCGGACTCCCTGGCTTGAGGCTCATCCATGGGCGACCACTGCCTCTTCGACCGAGCGGCGACCCAGGTACGCTTCTCGAACGGCGGCGTTGGCACTGACATCCGCAGCGGTGCCATCCGCGATCCGCTGTCCCTCGTTCAGCACCGTGATCCGATCCGCGACGCGCATGATCAGCCGCAGATCATGCTCGACGACCAGCAGCCCGAGCCCATAGCGCTGGCGAAGCTCGGCGATCAGCTCCCGGAGTTCGTCGGACTCCGCTTCGTTGGCGCCCGCTGCCGGCTCGTCCAGCAGCAGGAACGTCGGCCGCGTGGCAAGGGCCCGAGCGATCTCGAGCCGGCGCCTGATCCCGTACGGGAGCGTCGCCGCGCGCCGATCCGCGATGTTCGCGATGCCCAGCTCGATCAGCATCGCCCTGGCGGCGCGCCGTAGTGCGGCTCCACCCGGCCGCTCCGGATGGAGTGCCGCCCCGACCTCGACGTTCTCCAGCACGGTCAGCTGGTTGAACAGCCGGATGTTCTGGAACGTCCTCGCGATACCGAGGGCGGCGATCCGGTGAGCCGGCCAGCCGGTGATGTCCCTGTCCCCGAGACGCACAACGCCACGAGTTGGCGCCAGGACGCCCGACATCACGTTGAGCAGCGTCGTCTTTCCTGATCCGTTCGGGCCGATCAGCCCGAGGATGACCCCGGGCTGCAGGTCGAGATCCACGGACCGCAGCGCCTGCAGGCCACTGAAGGACATGTCCACGTCCCGGACGATCAGCGAGGCAGTCGCAGCCGCCGGTGCGGTCTCGGGACCGGCCACCGGGTCAGCCAACGGTTGTGGCTCCCGTGTACATCGCGCTCCATGTCCGCTGCTGTGGTCGGGAACGCCGGGCTCAGCAGCCTTGGGCAATCGCAAGGTCCTTGCGCCCAGAGGTTACGATCAGGGTACGCGGGCTTGTCAAGATGAAAGGCCGCGGGATTCGATCCTGCCGGCTGCGCGCGGCCGCTCACCGCAGATGGGAAGGGAAGCGTGGACGTCGAGTACGAGACACGACGGACTGCCGGTGCCGCGGAGCGTTCACGCCGCGTCCCCGACGAACCGGTGGGAGCCGAGGATTCGACGGCCACGGAGACCGCGGGTCTGCCCACGGCCGCGCGGCGCGCACGGGTGCTCGAGACGGTTCGTCGGCAGCAGTTCGCGTCCGTGGCCGATCTCAGCGTGGCATTCGGCGTCTCGGAAGTGACGATCCGCAACGACCTGGACACGCTCGCCGAGGATGGTCGCCTGCGCCGCGTGCGCGGCGGGGCGGTTCACCGGACCACCTCCAGCCTCGAGGCCCCGTACGAGCAGGCCCTTGACAGCCTTGTCGCAGAGAAGCTGTCGATCGCCCGGGCGGCCAGCGTCCTCGTGGAGAGCGGCCAGACGGTGATCCTCGATGCCGGGACGACCGCGGCTGCAACCGCCCGCTTGCTGGCGGCGAGGACCGCTTTGCACGACGTCACCGTGTTCACCAACGGGCTCCGGGTTGCCCTGGAGCTGGAGCCTGCGATCCCGCACATCAATGTGCTGGTGACGGGCGGCACGCTCCGGCGGCAGCAGCACAGCCTCGTGAATCCGTTCGGCACGACCATCCTCGAGCAGGTGCACGGCCACGTCGCGATCCTCGAGTGTGATGGTGTTGATCCTGCCGCCGGCGTGACCCACGTCAATGTCGCGGAAACGGAGATCAAGCGCCTGATGATGCGTGCGGCACGGCTGCGCATCCTGGTCGCCGACGCCTCCAAGCTGGGCCAGATCAGCTTGGTCCACCTGTACGGGATCGGGGAGATCGATCTCCTCATCACCGATGCTTCAGCCGATCCTGGGATCGTCGACGCCTTCCGCGAGCGGGGTCTCGAGGTCCGGGTGGCCGAATGACAACGGAGGAGCAGATGCAGACCACGTCGTTTCACCTGCCGCGGTCAGGTCTCAGCTTCGGCTGGAGCCGGGACTATGAGCCGGCCCTCGTTGTCCCCTCAGGCAGCGTCATCGTCGTCGATGCGCCCGAATGCTCGAACGGGCAGGTCCAGCCCAACTCGACGGCCGAGGCGATCCGGACCATCGACTTCGCCCAGGTGGACCCGATCGGTGGCCCGGTGTTCGTCGAGGGCGCCCGCCCGGGCGACGTCCTCCAGGTCGATCTGCTCGAGCTCGAGCTGGGGTCCTATGGCTGGTCAGCGAACTACCCTGGCTCCGGGCTGCTGCCCGAGGACTTCCCCGACGCCTGGCTGTACGTGTGGGACATCAGCGGGCCGCGGGCGCCGTATGTCGGTGGCATCTCGGTCCCGATCGAGCCGATGGTCGGCATCGTCGGGTGCGCGCCGGCGAAGCCAGGCGTCCATTCGGTGATCCCGCCGAGTCGCACGGGCGGCAACCTCGATACCAAGCACATCGGGGTCGGCTCCACGGTCTACCTGCCGGTCGAGGTTGAGGGTGCCCTGTTCGGGACCGGCGACCCACATGCCGCGCAGGGCGACGGCGAGGTGGGCGGATCCGGGATCGAGGCGCCGATGAAGATCACTGCCCGCCTGACCGTTCGACGCGATCTCCAGATCGACTCCCCAGAATACGAGATTCGCCGGCCGCTCGAGCGCGCATCGGCGGCTGCCGCCGGCTATTACGTGACCACCGGGATCGGCCCGGATCTGTATGAAGCCGCCAAGGGGGCGGTCCGCCGCATGATCGATCGCCTTGTCCGGACGCGGGGCATCGAGCCGATCGAGGCCTACGAGCTCTGCTCGGTGGCACTCGACCTCAAGATCAGCGAGATCGTCGACCACCCGAACTACGTCGTCTCGGGGTACCTGCCGAACGACCTGTTCGACGCCCCGGGTCGCTGACGAGACACCGGCCCGAAGCCGATGCGGCGCGAATCGGCAAACACGCTAGCCTGAGCGGGGCCGGGCACCATTCCGCGCTCGGTGAGCCGTGGAGACAACGTGGGCGATCTCAACGATCCATCCGAGGTTCTCCGACGCCTGGACGGCTGCGAAGCGCGGCATCTCTGGGTGACCTACCACAACTACTCGTCGTTGAGCCAGGCGAAGGTGGTCCCTCGCCATCGATTCGAAGAGGTGGCACGCGACGGGGTGTCGTTCGCCCTTGCGAACTGGGACTTTGCGATCACCGATGACCAGTTGCCCCATCCGGGATTCGGGGCGGACAGCGGTGACTTCCGGGTGATCCCGGACCCCGCGACGATCGTCGCCCTCGCGCACAGGCCCGGAGTCGCCCAGGCGTTCGGATGGCTCGCCGACGCCTCCGGCCGCCCATGGCAAGGAGATCCCCGGGCGCGGCTCCGTGGCCAGGTGGAGGCCCTCGCCGCCCGTGGCCTCGCGGTGTCCATGACGTTCGAGGCCGAGTTCGTCCTGGCTGTGGAGCGGCCCGACGGCGACTGGGGACCCTCGGACCGAGGACGGATGTTCGTGATCGACGAGGTCGACGCCAGATGGGCCTGGTGCGCCCAGGTGCTCGATGTCCTTGACCGCGCCGGGGTTCCCGTCCACCAGCTGGCCAAGGAGTACGGCCCGGCCCAGTACGAGATCAGCCTCGTGCCGTCGGACCCCGTGACGGCAGCGGACCGGTTCCTGCTCGTGCGGCAGATCGTGAAGGCGCTGGCTCGTGACGCGGGGCTGGTCGCGACCTTCATGCCCCGACCCTGGGGCGGGCTACCGGCAAATGGGCTGCACACGCACGTGTCGCTCAGCGACGCGACCGGGCGCCAGGTGATCCCGGACCCGTCGGACCAGCGAGCGCTTTCGACGGTGGGCCGTGGGGCGGTCGCGGGCCTGCTCGCGCATGCCGATGGGCAGTGCGCGCTCGGCGCACCCATCCGCAACTCCTACCAGCGGCTTCAGCCGGGATCGTGGGCCCCTGCGCACCGGTGCTGGGGGGTCGGCAACCGGGCGGCGCTCGTCCGCGTCCCCGGCCACGGCGAAGGACGTCACCTCGAGTACCGCCTCGGCGACGCTTCCGCGAACCCCTACCTCCACGCCACCGGGCTCCTCGCCGCGATCGCGGATGGCATCGCAAGAGGACTCGAGCTCATGGAGCCCGCGACCGTTGACGTCGGACACCTTGCCGATGAGGAGGCCGAGGCCGCGGGCTTCGAGCGGCTGCCGTCGGACCTGCTGCCGGCCCTCGCCTCGCTCGAAGCCGACGCGGTGCTCAGTGATGCCCTCGGGCCGGTGATTCTCGAACACTACCCGCGGGTCAAACGCTTCGAGCATCAGCTCGGCGATCAGGCTCGGGCCGCCGAGGGCGACCCGACGGCGGTCCCGCTGTGGGACCGGCAGACGTACCTGGAGGCCGTCTGACATGGCCGGACCTGTTCGGGGTCGTTTCGAGCGGCTGTTCCCGGGGGAGCGCCTGGTCCTGGTTGATCGCGCGGACCGCATGGCAGCGGCGTTCGACGCCCTTGGCAACCAGCGACCGGCGACCTGCGGAGCCTACGCACTCTCCTATCTGTTTCCGGCGCTGGATCTCGTCGAGCACGAGGGTCACGATCTCGGCGCCGAGGACTATCTCGCGCACCTCGCGGCGGTCGTGATCGAAGACTACGAGGTTGCCCCGTCCGCCGAGGTTGGCCGGCGCGTCGCTTCCGGTGTGCTGACTGAGGCGCAGGCTCTCGCGGAGTCCGGAGGGGCCTGGTACCGGTTTCCAGTGCGGAGCTCGAGCGATCCGGTGAAGTCTGGAACCAGCCCGGCCGGTGTGGCGCGGGCGGTCACGCTGGCATCTTCGGGTCGGCTGACGGTCGTCCCAATCCCGGCCCGCACCGTGGGCGGCACCGTCCAGCTGACGGAAGCGCGCTGGAGCGCACTGCTGGACGCGCTCGCCGAACACGTCGCAGATTGGCGTTGGCATGCCATCTTCAACTACGAATCCGACCAGCTGCTCCGCCCCAACGATCCGTCATTCACACCGGACAACCTGCGGGCCGCCGATGCGGAGGATCGCATTCCCCGTGATGATTGGGGCGTGGGGCACTTCGTGGGTCTCGCGGGGATGTGGAAGCACATGGGCGGCAGCGGTCCGTGGTGGCTCCTGCTGTTCGACACCTACAAGCATCGTGGCTTCGATGGCTACCAGCCACAGCCCGCTGAGCTCATGCGGCAGGGCATGGTCCGCACGGATGGCCGGGGAGGGGGTCTCCTGCTAGTGGCCCCTGCGGCGATCGCCCAGAGGCTCGCCGGCCTGGTCCGGAGTCTCGGGTTCGAGGCGCGCATGTGGTCCAACGGCTCGACTGAGCCGGATGACTGGACGTGGACACCCCCCGCCGTACAGGATCCGCAGCCTCGGAGTTGATCGACGCGCCCTCAGGGTGGGTTCGTGCCATCGGCGCCCGGGACGAACGGGAAGTCCGCGCCCGAGCGGCGCCGGGCGGTACATTGGGGGCGTGACCTCCCCCGAACGACCCGCTCCGGTCCGCCCTGTCGAGTACAAGGGCGAGCCGCTCGATGCCGAGCGTGGCCCGGGTCTCGGCTGCTTCCGGTTCCAGGTCGTCCTGCTGCTGGTCCTGATCGTGGTGACGCCGCTGACGGTTGCCTGGAGCTGGCCCGCGGAGGTGAGCATCCTGCTGCTGTTCGCGACCCTGATCCTGCTGCTGTTCGCGGGCCAGACGGTGATCTTCCTGCTCCGCCTGGTGGCGGCGGACCGCCGCGAGGGGGTCCGGCACGCGCCCCGCGCCTCCTCGACCCCGACGGTGGGCCAGCTCGAGGACTCGGCCACGCACGTGGACGCCCTCGGTCGGGCCGTGGCAGCCGCCGAGCCGCCGCGCTGCCGGCCGCCGATCTGCCCCCCGCGGACGATCCGCCGGCGGACAACCTGCCGCCGCACCCCGGCATGCGAGAATAGGCGCGCTCAACCCAAGGAACACAGGGAGTCACTGCGACACGTGCCCGTCCTAGCCACGTTCTTCTCCGTCCGTCGCGGCCGGGATCCGTTCTTCAAGTTCTTCATGAAGACGATCTTCCCGCGCCAGGTGAAGGAGTACGAGGAGAAGTTCGGCATCCGGTTCGTCGGCTGGTTCAACGTGGCGCACGGCTGGGACTTCGACAACGTCATCATGCTCGACCTGCCTGACTACGGGACGCTGGACAAGCTCGAGGCAGACGAGGCCACCAGGGCGCTCGGTCACCGGGCGGGTGAATGGATCTTCGAACGACATCACTCGATGTTCCTCCGGGAGCGACTCGGACCGGACCTCGAGTACCACGGCTGAAGGAGGCGATCGCATGGACGTGAGCCGCAACTCGATGCTCGGGGAGCTCGCCAGCGACGCCGCCTCGGAGCGGACGGACTTCCTGGTGCAGGCGACCGAGCAGCTCGCCAAGTTCCTCGACCGCCACCGCGAGCGCATCGCGGACATCGGTGGCATGACGCTCATCGACGAGGACCCGGACTACCTGTCGGTGGCCCCCGACGGCACGTTCCGCGTCCGCAGCCGGTTCGAGGATCCCGACACCGGCGAGTGGGTCACCGAGACCGAGATCGTGGAGACGCCCTCGGAGCTGGTGGAGCTCTACAACCCGGTCGAGATCTACGCGGCATTCGCCGATGCTGCGCGTGAGGCCGCAGGCATGGGCGCCCAGCCGACGGCCGCTGGCGACCTCATGGATGCGGCCGGCGTGCCGCCCGAGGACACCTTCGGCCTCGACGACGACGCGGCCTATGCCGGCGCCGCCGACGAGTGGGCGGCTGGCCAGCCCGTGGTCGCGGACGCCAGCGACGACGAGTCCGCCGCGGCGGCCATGTACAACCTCGCCCTCGACTTCCAGGAGCGGAGCCAGGCCAACGAGGCGAGCCTCATCGACCAGTTCCAGGACGCCGTCGCCCGCCTGTCGGGCACGCTGGGCGACCTGATCATCGTGGACGACGACGACGAGCGGCTCACGCTGACCTCGTCGGGCCGCTTCCGCGCCGAGGTCCTGCCCGAGGAGGGGGCCGGCGAGTGGCGCGAGCTCGTCCAGCCCGAGGACCTCGTCGAGTACTACGACCCCACGGACGTGTTCGGCGACCTGGCCGACGCGCTGGCCGAGTCCTTCCCCTCGGTGGCGCCGGAAGCCCTGGCAGGCGAGGGCGACGAGGGCGACGAGGAAGACGGTGACGAGGGCGACGAGGAAGACGGCGACGAGGAAGACGGCGACGAGGAAGACGGCGACGACGGCGACGCCGGCGACGACGATGACGGGGAGCCCGAGGTCGAGGTCGCGCCGGACGGCACGCGCTAGCGGCTTCGCCGCGCACCTTCCCGGCCGGGATCGGCGCGCATGCGCCTGACCGGGGCCGAGCTGCTCGCGTCACGTGAGATCGTCGCCGGCACGCGCCTCGCGACCTGGCACGCGCCCGCGATCGCCTCGGCCGCCCGCGCCGGCCAGTACGTCCACGCGCTCACCCTGGAAGTCGGCGGCCTGCCGGTCCGGCGGCCGTGGCCGGTCGCCACGGCGGATGCCCGAGCGGCGTGATCACGATCGAGATTCCGGGCACGGCGCCGCCCGCCGCCCGCCGCTGGGCGGCCGCCCTTCGACCCGGGGATCGGGCCGAGCTCGCCGGGCCGCTGGGCCGGCCGTTCGAGGTGGACTCCTGGTCGCGGCACCTGCTCCTGGTCGCCGCCGGCCCCGCGATCGCCTCTGCTGCGCCTGCTGGTGGACGAGGCGCTCCGCGACGGTGATCGGTGGTGCTGCTCCACGGCGCCGCCATGGTGGGCATGGTGTATCCTCCAGCCTCCTCCCGGACGAGGTGGAAGACGTCGTCGCCACGGCCGATGGCTCCC
>CAVQSY010000051.1:0-18129 GCA_963716025.1 uncultured Chloroflexia bacterium | reverse complement strand
GCCCCGGCTGTCGGCCGCCTAGACGAGCGCCGCGTCCACCGCCAGCTGCCATGTTGCCCTTGAGCGCCTGCGAGACCGGACAGCCGTCCTTGGCCGCGTTCGCCAGCTCGGCGAACTTGGCCGCGTCGACTACCCTCGACGGGCGCCTCGCACCGTCAGCTCTCGCTCCTGGCGATCTTCCAGCCGGCGTCCGCCTTGTCGAAGGTGACGACGGCCTTCACGTCCAGCTTGGCGGCCGGGGTGCCGTTCTTGGCGAGCCCGCGAGGAGAAGGCCATCGAGAAGCACGAGGCATGGGAGGCCGCGATCGAGCTCCTCGGGGCTCGTGCGGCCGTTGTGGTCGTCGGTGCGGGACGCCCAGGTGACCGGCAGGCGGCGAGAAGGCGCCCGACGACACGTAGTTGATCGTCCCGTCGCCGCTGACGAGGTCACCCGCCCAGGTGACGTCGGCATACCGCGTGATGGCCATGGAGTGCTCCTCTGCCGTGGCTGGTGACGACGGCATAGACCGACCGGCTCCGGCGACGAGCCGCGGCGCCCGGTTCGGCGCCGTCGACCAGCGAGTAGACCACCGGCACGACCAGCAGCGTGAGGAACGTCGAGCTGAACAGCCCGCCGATGACGACCGTGCCGAGCTCCGCCGCGATGATCGAGCCCTCGTTGAAGCCCGCGGCGAGCGGGACCAGCGCGAGGATCGTGGCGATCGCGGTCATCAGGATCGGCCGGACGCGCGTGCGGCCACCCTCGATCAGCGCATCGGGGTCGACAGCCCCTCGCGCCGCAGCCGCTCGACGAGGTCGAGCAGGACGATCGCGTTGGTGACCACGATTCCGATCAGCATCAGGAAGCCGATCAGCGCGCTGACGCCCAACGGCCGCCCCGTGAGAACAGCGCCGGGAAGGCGCCGATCGTCGCGAGCGGCAGGCTGAACAGGATGATGAACGGCGTGATCAGCGAGTTGAAGGTGAGCACCATCATCACGTAGACCAGCAGGATCGCCACGGCCATCGACACGAACAGCCCGCCGAACGCCTCGTTCTGCTGCTGCGTGACGCCCGCGAGGCGGACGTCGACCCCGTCCGGGATCTTGCCGGCCGCCACGAGCGCGTCGATCTCGGCCTGCACGGCCATGCTGACCGGGCCCGTGTCGTCGCTGGCGATCTCGGCGGAGATCGAGGCGGCGGGCGACTCGTCGATCCGCGTGATGGAGCCCTGGGTGTCGACCTGGTCGACCGTGGCCACCGAGTCGAGGGGGACCTTGGTGACGGTGCCGACCGGCAAGGTCCGCAGCGCCTCCACGGAGGCCAGCGCGTCGGGGTCGACCTGGACGAACACGTCGGTCGCGTCACCGCCGATCGTGACCCGCGTGGCCACGCTGCCGACGAGCGCGGCCCGGACCTCCTGCGCGACCTGGGCGGCCGTCAGCCCGACCATGATCGACTCGTTGGGGTCGGGGATCACCAGGATCTCGGGCGTGGCCTTCGAGAGGTCGGACTTGAGGTTGAGCAGCTCGGGGTTGTCCGAGAGGGCCTCGACCACGACATCGGTGGCGGCGGCGACCCGGTCGGCGTCGGCCCCAGAGACGATCACGTTGAGGCCGTTGGACGAGAACCCGGCCAGCTGGGCGACCGCGACGTCGAAGCCGTCGCTCTTGACCGGGGCCAGCGAGTCGGACAGCACCTTGGCGTGCTCGGTGAGGTCGACGTCGTCCGCCAGCCGGACGGTGATCCGGGCGCTGTTCGCGGGCCTCCCGCTCTGGGCAGCGACGATGGTCTGGAACCCGGAGTCCCCCTCGCCCGGGATGGACGTCTGGACGAGCAGCACCTCGGGGTCCGCGGCGAGGATCGCCTCGGCCTGGCTGGTGCGCTCGAGGACCACGGCCGAGCTGGTGCCCGGCGGCGGCGCGACCGTGACCGACAGCAGCTTCTCGGAGCCCGCGTTGATGAACGCCGTTGGCAGCAGCGGCGCGAGCACGCCGGTCACCAGGAACAGGACCAGCGACCCGGCGACGACGCCGACCTTGGTCGTCCGGCTGCGAAGGGCGAACTTGATCGTGGGCGTGTAGGCGCGGATCCAGAGCGAGTTCTTCGGCTCCCCGTCCTCGTCCACGTTGAGCTTGACCCGGTCGATCAGCAGGTACGCGAGCACCGGCACCACGGTCAGGGCGCACACCAGCGACGCGAGCAGCGCGAAGGTGACGGTGAGGGCGAAGGGCAGGAAGAACTGGGACACGAGACCGCCCACGAACCCGAGCGGCAGGAACACGCCGACGGTGGTGACGGTGGCGGCGGTGATCGCTCCGGCGACCTCCCGCGGTCCCTGGATGACGGCCGTCAGGCGGTCGTCGCCGAGGGCGCGGTGGCGATAGATGTTCTCGAGCACCACGATCGCGTCGTCGACCACGCGGCCCACGGCAACCGCCAGGCCGCCCAGGGTCATGATGTTGAGGCTGACCTCGGTGAGCTGCATGATCACGAGGGCGGTCAGGATCGAGAGCGGGATGCTCACGGCCGCCACGACCGTGCTGCGGATGCTGAACAGGAACAGGAAGATGGTCAGGACCGCGAACGCGGCACCCAGGCCGCCTTCCTTGAGCAGGCCGTCGCGGGACTCCTTGATGAAGCTCGACAGGTCCGAGATCACCGTGATGGACACCAGGCCGGCGTTCTCCTCGCCGAGCTCCACGAGCTTCGCCGTGACGTCGTCCGCGACCGCGACGGTGTTGGCGTTGGAGGTCTTGGAGACGGACAGCGAGAGGGCCGGCTTGCCGTCGGTGCGCGCGTAGCCCGTCGTGGCCACACCGGCGAGCTCGACGGTGCCCAGGTCGCCGATCGTGATCGGGGTCGGCGCGGCCGGCGCCTCGTCCCCGATGGGCGGGGCAGGGGCTGCGACCCCGATGACCAGGGACTCCACCTGCTCGACGCTGTCGATCCGGCCGATGGTGGAGACCGGGATCTTGGAGCCCTCGGTCGTGATCTGGCCCGACGGGAAGGTCAGGTTGTTGGCCGCCAGCACGCCCGTGATCTGGCTGAGGCTGACGCCCTTCTCGGCGAGCGTGTCCGGGTCAAGCGTGATCAGCACCCGCTGCACCTCGCCGCCGGTGACGTCGACGCTGCCGACGCCCTCGAGGCCGAGCAGCGCGGGCTCGATCGCGTCCCTCGTGATGCGCGCGGCATCGGCCAGCCCGTCGTCCGTGATCGCCGCGATCGACGCGATGATCACCGGTGAGGCGTTGATGTTGAGGGCGCTCACCTGCGGGTTGACCGTGGCCGGCAGGCCCGCGTCCTGCAGGTTCTGCTCGATCGCCGCGCGGATCTCCTTGACGTCCGACCCGAACGAGAACTGGGCGACCACCAGGGCGAGCGAGTTGGCGGACGTGGACTGCATCCCCTCCAGCCGCGGCACGCCCGAGATCGCCCGCTCGATCGGCTTGGTCACCTGCTCCGCGACATCCGCGGCGCCGGCCCCGGGCAGCGGGGCGATGACGGTGATGACCGGGAACTCGATGTCCGGCAGCAGCTCCTGCTTGAGGTTGCCCCAGGCGAGGATGCCGGCGACGAACAGGGCGGCAGCCAACAGCAGCGTGACGCTCCGCTTGGCGACGGCGAACTCGGAGAGGCGGCTCATGCAGGATCCTTTCGGGGAGCGAGGCGGGACGCGGCCCGCTCCAGCGCGGCGAGAGCGTCACGCAGGAGCGATAGCTCGTGGTCGTCGAGGACGGCCAGGAGCTCGCGCATCTGGCGCGCGTTGAGCTCCCGGAAGCGGTCGATGAACTGGCTGCCGGCGGGGGTCATGCCGACCACCACCTGGCGGCGGTCAGCCGGGTCGTCGTGGCGGGTGGCCAGGCCGTGGTCCACCAGCCGGTCCACGAGGCCGCTCACGGTGGAGAGCGACACCCCGAGGCGGGCGACCAGGGTGGACATGTGGAGGTCGCCCAGGGCGCCAAGCAGGTAGAGGACCTTGGCCTGGGGCATCGTGACGTCGATCTCGAGGAACTCGGGGGCATGGCTGTCGGCGAGGCGCTGCATGAGCGCCTCGTAGCCGGCGATGACCTCGTCGACGACGACGGACCGGTTGGTCGGGTTGATCGTGATATCCCTTCGGTCGAGGCTGATGCTTCGGTCGCACCGAACCATTCGACCGAAACGATAGGACGGATTGCTCGTTGGTGTCGGCCCGGGCGGACCGTTGGCCCCGCGGGCGGACGGCTCGGGCGGCGGGGATCGAGCTGCGGGCCGGTTGAGAGCCTGAAGCGAGCAGAGGCTCTGCCCCTGGACGATCAGCCCCCGATGTGCGTCCGGCCGATGATCCCCGCGGCGACCGTCTTGTTCGTCGCCTCGTCGACCAGGATGAACGAGCCCGTCTGGCGGTTCTGGAGGTACGGGATCCACGAACAGCGGCTGGGTGACCCGCAGCTGGATCCGCCCGATCTCGTTGAGCGCGAGCTCGGTCGCGGTCTCGTCGCGATGGAGCGTGTTGATGTCGATCTTGTAGCTCAGCTCCCGGACGAGCGCCTTCGCCCAGCGGGTCGTGTGCTTGATGCCGTACTTGCGCCCCGGGACCAGGGGCGCGCTCTCGTCCATCCAGCACACCTGGGCATCGATGTCCTGGGACACGATCGGCATGTTGTTGGGGCGGCAGATCATGTCGCCGCGCGAGATGTCGAGCTCGTCGGCCAGGACCACCGTCACCGCCATCGGCGGGTAGGCCTCGGCCACGGGGCCGTCGGCCGTGTTGATGGACGCGATCGTCGTCTGGAGGCCGGACGGCAGGGCCACGACGTCGTCGCCCGGCTTGAGGACCCCGGACGCGACGGTGCCTGCGTAGCCCCGGTAGTCGATGACCTCGAGGCTCTGCGGCCGGACCACGTACTGGACCGGGAACCGCACGTCCACGAAGTTCCGGTCGGACGCGACGTGCAGCCGTTCGAGGTGCGAGAGGAGGGGAGACCCGTCGTACCAGGGCATCTTCTCGGAACGGGTGACCACGTTGTCGCCGACCAGCGCCGACACCGGGATGAACGTCATGTCCCGGACGCGGAGCCGGGTCGCGAACTCGCCGAACTCGTCGCGGATTGCCTCGAAGGTCGACTCCGAGTAGTCCACGAGGTCCATCTTGTTGATGCAGACCACCACGTGGGGCACCCCGAGGAGGGTGGCCAGGAACGCGTGCCGCCGGCTCTGCTCGGTGATCCCCTTGCGGGCGTCGAGCAGGATGAGGGCGACGTCCGCGCTCGAGGCGCCGGTGACCATGTTCCGGGTGTACTGCACGTGCCCCGGGGTGTCGGCGATGATGAACTTGCGGCGCGGCGTCGCGAAGTACCGGTACGCGACATCGATCGTGATGCCCTGCTCCCGCTCGGCGCGCAGGCCGTCGGTCAGCAGCGCGAGGTCGGTGTAGTCGTTGCCGCGATCGCGCGAGACCCGCTCGACCGCGTCCAGCTGGTCCGCAGAACAGGGACTTGCTGTCGTACAGGAGGCGGCCGATCAGCGTGCTCTTGCCGTCATCGACGGACCCGGCGGTCGCGAACCGGAGAAGGTCCATCGGCATCAGAAGTAGCCTTCCTTCTTGCGGTCTTCCATGCTGGTCTCGCTGGTCTTGTCATCGCCGCGCGTGGCCCCGCGCTCGGTGATCCTGACGGCCGCGATCTCGTCGATGATCCGTTCGATGGTGTCCGCGTGCGACTCGACCGCGGCGGTCAGGTTCGCGTCGCCCACGGTCCGGTAGCGGCACAGGAGCCGGCGGGGGGCGTCGCCCTCGCGCAGCGGCGTGAACTCGTTCACGGCATACAGCATCCCGCCCCGTTCCACGACCTCGCGCTCCTTGGCCAGGTACAGCTCCGGGATCTCGATCCGCTCCTCGCCGATGTAGGTCCAGATGTCGAGCTCGGTCCAGTTCGAGAGCGGGAACACGCGGATGCTCTGGCCCAGGTGGACCTTGCCGTTGTAGAGGCTCCAGATCTCGGGCCGCTGGTTCTTGGGATCCCACTGCCCGAACTCGTCGCGGAACGAGAACACCCGCTCCTTGGCGCGGGCCTTCTCCTCGTCGCGCCGGGCGCCCCCGAACAGGGCGTCAAACCCATGCCGCTCGGCGGCCTCGAGCAGGACCGGCGTCTGGATCCGGTTGCGGGATCCATTCGGCTCCTCCCGGACCACGCCGCGGGCGATGGCATCGGGCACCGAGGCGACCACGAGCGTGAGACCCAGCTTCTCGATCCAGCGATCGCGGTAGGCGAGGATCTCCGGGAAGTTGAGCCCGGTGTCCACGTGCATCACGGGGAACGGGATGCGTGCCGGTGCGAACGCCTTGCGCGCCAGGTGGAGCATGACGATCGAGTCCTTGCCACCCGAGAACAGGAGGCAGGGGCGCTGCATCTCCGCGGCGACCTCGCGGAAGATGTGGATGCTCTCGGCCTCCAGGGCGCGCAGCTGGCTCAGGGAATGGGTGGTCACTCGGGTGCTCCTGGGGCGTCGTCCGGCCCGGCCTCCGCCAGCAGGCGGCGCACGTGGGCGACGAGCGACGGGTGGCAGACCCGCAGGTCGGGCGACCACGGGTTCGGCCCGTTGTACTCGATGGGTGAGCCGTCGAGGCGGGTGGCGGTCAGGCCCGCGGCCTGGGCCACGGCGACGGGTGCGGCGGAATCCCACTCGTACTGGCCGCCGGCGTGGAGGTAGACGTCCACCTCGCCCTCGACCGCCGCGATCACCTTGACGCCGGTGGAGCCCATGGTCACGAGCTCGACATCATCGCGCTCGGCGAGTCTCCCGACGACCGCGGGCGGACGCGTCCGGGATGCCGCGATGCGCAGTGGCCGCTCTCCGGCGATGACTGCCCGCGCACCGGCGTCCGTGATGGGCGTGACGCTGGCGCTGTCGAAGACCCGGCCGCGGCCGGGGAGCGCGACCGCGCCAGCGACCAGTCCGCGGCCACGCTGCCAGAGGGCGACGTGGACCGCGAAGTCCATGCGCCGGGTACCGTCCGGGTCGATCTCTGCGTACTCCCGGGTGCCGTCGAGCGGATCGATGATCCAGACGCGGCCGGCGTCGAGGCGGGCCGGGTCGTCCTTCGCCTCCTCGGACAACACGGCGTCCGCCGGGCGATGCTCCGCCAGGGCGGCGGCGAGCCACGCCTGCGCTGCCGCATCTCCGGCGGCGCCGAGTGCCTTGCCGTCGAGGGGCACGCCGTCGGTCCCCGCGCGCTCGCGCAGCGCCACCAGGACCCGTCCGGCGCCATCGGCGAGGGCAGCCGCGAGGCGGGTGTCGTTGCCGAGGTCGGCGGTTCGCGACGGGCGAGGGTTCACGCGCTCGCTCGTCACCACGGCCTGCCTGCCATCATCCGCCGCGTTCTCCTTCACCGTGCTCATCCGCGCACGCGGCTGACTGTCGCCGGTCCCGCGTGGCCGGACCGAAGTTATCATCCGCGCATGTCCTGCACCCTCCACGCCCGGCAGCGCGGTCGCGCGCGCCCATGACGTTCGATCTGCCGCTGGCCATCGGGGGGCTCCTGGTGGGCACCGTCGTCGGCCTCACGGGGATGGGTGGCGGGGCGCTGATGACGCCAATGCTCGTGTTCCTGTTCGGCGTTGACCCGCTGACGGCGATCTCGAGCGACATCGTGGTGAGCCTGTTCATGAAGCCGGTGGGGGCATGGGTCCACCTCCGGCGTGGAACGGTCAACCTCAAGCTGGTGGCCTGGCTGTGCGTGGGCTCCGTGCCGGCAGCGTTCTCCGGGGCCTGGCTGATCAGCCAGGTGCCCCCCGACGTCGACCTCGATCTGTGGCTCAAGCGTGGTCTCGGGCTCGCCCTGATGCTGGCGACCATCGGGTTGATCAGCCGCGCGCTGATCCAGATGTGGAGCCGGCAGCTGCCCCTGGGCGAGGGCATCGCGGGCGTGCCCAAGAAGCCGGCCGTGGTCCTCAAGCCGATCCGGACCGTCCTCCTGGGGGCGGTTGCCGGGTTCATGGTGGGCCTGACCTCGGTCGGCGCGGGATCGATCATCGTGGTCGGGCTGCTGATGATGCACCCCGCCCTGCAGGCGTCGGCACTGGTCGGTACCGACCTCGTCCAGGCGATCCCGCTGGTGGGCTCGGCAGCTGCCGGCCACATGCTGTTCGGCAGCTTCTCGTTCGCCGTCGCGTTCTCGCTGCTGTTCGGGGCGATCCCCGGCGCCTGGTTCGGGGCCCAGGTCTCCACCCGCGCCCCCGGCGGCATCATCCGGCGCGTGCTCGCGGTGCTGCTGCTCTCGTCGTCGCTCAAGCTGCTGGGGTTCAGCAATGAGATCGTCCTGCTCGCCGCCGTGGCTGCGCTCGGGCTCGGCAGCCTGATCTGGATCCTGATCCGCAATCGGGCCCGGGCATCTCGCGCCCGGGCGACGGCGGCGGCGAAGGCCGCCCGGGCCGAGGCAAGGGCGCGCCTGTCCGAAGCGTCCCCCGAGGAGGCCGCGGGGTGACGAAGATCGTCCTCGACGACGTGGGCCTGGATCTCCTCGAGCTCGCCCTCGGTGGCGCGGTGCCGGCACCCGACGCCCCCGCCGGGATCGATCCGGGTGAGGACGGCGTCGTGCTCACCGACGCGGAGAACACGCACCTGGCCCGCCTGTCGACGGTCGCCGGCAGGAGGATCCTCGAGCCAGTACGTCCGTTCGCTCCCCATGGAGGGCCGCACTGGGATCCGGCGCTGCGGTTGTCGGTCGCCGCCGTCCAGGCCCGAATCGGGACGGTGGCCTCGGCGGAGCCGATCACGGCGCTCGTCGTGGACGACGTGCCCACGCTGGCCGATCTCGACCGGGCGGCCGGCATCCTCGAGGGAGCCCGGCCGGGGGCCGTCCTGCTCGCGATCCCGGTGGCGCGACGGCACCGGCCCGCGGGGTCGGTGAGTTGGGCCGGCCTGACCCGGGCCGCGGTGGCGGCGGCCCAGGCCCTCGGTGAGCGATTGCCCGGGACGCCGGTCGTCCCCGTGGTCGTTCCGTTTCCCTCCGGTCCGGTGCCGGCCGGCTGGCGGTCACCATCCCTCCCCGAGGTCCTCGAGGCATACGGAGCGACGCGCACCATTGCCCTGTCCGCGCTGCGAACCGCCGAGGAGCTCGACCGGATCTCGTCGCTCGCGGGCGCCTGGGGGCGGGCGGTGCGGGCCATCTACCCGGAGGCGTCGGCCGCCGAGATCCTGCGCGCTGGATCGGGGACCCCGCCAGGCGGGGCCGTCGTGCTGTTCAGCGGCCTGTCCGGTTCGGGAAAGTCCACGATCGCCCGGGCCCTGGTCGAGGACCTGCTCGATGGGGGTGCCCGTCCCGTGACACTCCTCGATGGCGACGAGATCCGCCAGCACTTGTCGGCGGAGCTGGGCTTCGACGGGGCGTCCCGGGAGCGCAACGTGGAACGCATCGGCTGGGTGGCTGCGCAGCTCGCCCGCCACGGCGGGATTGCCGTCGCGGCACCCATCGCCCCGTTCGCGTCCTCGCGGGCCCGGGTGCGGGCCATGGCCGAGGCGAATGGCGCGTTCCTGCTGGTCTGGGTGAGCACCCCGCTCGAGGTGTGCGAGGCCCGCGACCGGAAGGGCCTCTACGCGAGGGCCAGGGCCGGCGAGGTCGCGGACTTCACCGGCATCTCGTCGCCCTACGAGGCGCCAGACGACGCGGACGTCGTGGTGGACACGACCATCACGACGGTCGAGGTGGCCGTCGCCCGCATCCGGGAGCAACTGGACGACCGGCTGGGCGCCTGAGCGTCGTGACGGTCAGGCCGGCCGGCGTCCGAGGCGCCGGGTGACGAAGCGCCTCGCCCTTCCCGCGAGGGTCCGGGCAAGGCGGCGCGTCGGCACCGAGGCCAGGTCCACCGACGCTCCGGCCCGCCTGCGTCCGCCGGGCTCCGCCAGGTCGCCCGCCATCACCGCGCCCATGGCCATCCAGGCGGCGACCTCGGGCGAGACGGGCACCTCCGGCAGCCGCTCGCCGTCCGCTCCGCTCCCGGGCGGCGATGTCAGGAGCTCGAGATCGCCGACGACGCGGGCCCCGGACGCGGCAACGCCGGCCACGACCTCCCGGGCGACCTCCCCGGCACGGTCGAGCGCCCATTGCGGCGTCTCGATCCGCGCCTCGCCGACGGCCGGCTGGCGCCGCTTCATGTAGGCGGCAATCTTCATGCGGGCCACCCGGTGGAAGGCGGCCATGCTCAAGCCTTCGGCGTCGAACCGCTCCGCGAGGGCGCGGATCGCGACGATCTCCTCGAGCGTGAGCGACCGGTTCGCGAGGCTGGGGTCGGGGACGAGCGTCCCCTGCCGCAGCCCGGTCAACGCCTCGAACACCCGGTACAGGCGCTCGGGGTCCCGATCGTCGGCCACCACCGCGGTCACCCGGTCCATCCCCACCGGGGATCCCCACCGCTCGACCAGTCGGTCGTGGCGCTGCCGCCACCAGAATGCCCGCGCGATCCTCGTGTCGGGCCGATTGAACAGCTGGTCGAGCCAGTCGTCGAACGGCACTCGCAGGCCGCTCTGCGTGTGCTCCTGCCATTCCGATGCCAGCAGCCTTGGGATCGGCCGCAGCGTCACGACCACGTGGACACGACCGGGATCGAGGTCCGTGATGACGCGGTCCCGCGCCGCTTCGCTCGCGTACGAGAAGCCCTCGCTGCTGAGGACGACACGAGGCTCGGGCGCCCCACGGATCTCGGCGAGCAGGCGCTCCCAGTGCCCGATGTCCGGGGTCGCCCGGTCCTCGGCGAAGGACATCCGTCCGGTGACCGCGAGGACCGCCCTCGAGGAGTGGCGGCTCGAGCCTGCGTAGCGCACGCCCTGCGAAAGGGCGTCTTCGCGGGCGGCCCAGAACGCGGCTTGGAGGGACGTCGTTCCCGTCTTGGGAGGCCCGATGTGCAGGAGGCGGGTCCCGACCGGGAAAGGCTCGATGCGCGGCGGCGCGCTCGCGCCGACCGTGACCGGGGGCAGGGCGTCAGGCGCCATGCTTCCGAAGTCGGGCGGTCAGCGACGTGCGGCCCCGCCTGGCGAGGATGCCGACGAGGCGCCGGGTGGGGACGCGAGCGATCTCGATCGGCTCGGCCATCCGGGGACCGATCGTGCGCGGTGTCGGGACGCGATCCCTGCGGCCGCCCCGGCCTCCACGCCCGGCCGCGGGCGCCGGTGTCGCGATCCGCTCCAGGGTCCTGAGCCCGTCGGGAACGAGGCCGGTCGCGAGCAGGACCCCCAGCATCAGGCGCGCCGCCACCGAGACTGGAATGCGAACAGGCTCCGCCCCGGGTCCGGTGCCCCCACCGGCCACGACCTCACGCAGGTGGTCCAGGTCCCCGATCACCCGCACCCCCGAGGCAGTGATGCCGGCCGCCACCTCCTGCGAGATCTCGCTCACCCGTGCGGCCGCCCACGCGGGCAGCTCCATGCGTGTCGTCCCGGACTCGGGCGGAACGATCTTGAGGTGCTCCGTCGCGCCGAAGTTGACGATCTCGGCATGCAGCGGTCGCCGGAGTCCGGCGGCGGCGAAGGCCACGTTCAGCGCGCGGACGGCCTCAACCTCCTCGAACGTCAGCGACCGGTTCTGGAGCGATTCCTGGAGGCGGAGGGTGCCCTCCTCCAGTCCGGCGAGCTGCTCGAACTGGCGCAGGATCGACTCGCGGGAACCCTCGTCGACGACGATGGCGGTCACTCGATCGGGGCCAACCACTGCAGCCCAGCGGGCGATCAGCTCGTCGTGGCGATGGCGATGCCAGAAGGACGGCGACAGCTTGCCGGGCGGCCGGTTGAGCATGGCATCCAGCCAGGAGGCGTAGCTCGTCTTGAGTCCGCTCTGGACGTACTGCTGCCATTGACTTGGGATGACCCTCGCAAGCGGCCGCAGGGTCACCACGACCTGCACGCGGTCCGGCCCCAGCGCATCGACCACGGCCCGGATCCGGTCGGGCGTCGCGTCGGCGAAGAACTCACTGCTCAGGACCACCCGGCCCGCGGCGGTGTGGCGGATCTCGTCGAGCAGCCGGTTCCAGGCACCCATCGGCGGGACGGTCTCGGACTTGATCCCGCGCCGGAGGAGCACGGCCTGGACCGCGGAGATCGAGTGCCGTCGCCGGCCCGCATAGTGCACGCCCTGCGCCGCGGTCCGCGCACGGGCCTCGTCGAACGCCGCCTGGACCGCGGTCGTCCCGGTCTTGGGCGGCCCGATGTGGACGAGGATCGTGCCCGCCGGAAGCGCGTCCGGGTGGTGCGCCGCACCGGCTCCCGCCGGTGCTGTTGCCGCGGGCGAGGCATCCTGTCCTGCGGGCGGCCGGATCACCCGGCCGGCGCGCTCGAGCCCGCCCGTCAGGAGCTGCAGGCCCCGATCTCGCTTTCGGCACAGCGATGCGCGGGTTCGCAGGCTCACGGCGGCGGCGAGCTGCCGTGAGGCAATCGCCGACACGACCTCGGCGATCTCCTCGTCTTCGACCGCCCCGTCGAGCCGCGTCCGCCCGCTCGCGATCAGGATCCCCATGGCGATGCGTGCGGCAACCTCCGGCGGCACGTCCTCGGGGAGCGTCTCGTCCTCCGGTCGGCGTCCCGGGCACCTCGAGCAGCCGGTCGAGGTCTCCCACCACGCGCACCCCGGACGCCCGGATGCCCATACGATCGCGTCGGCCTTGCGGGCGACGTCATCGAGCACCCAAGCCGGCAGCCGGACCGGGGTGCCGCCGGGACGGATCCAGGCCGGCCATGTACTGCGCCGCGCCGTAGCGGATGGCAAGCGCGTGGGTGGCCTTGTCCAGGCCCGCTCGCCGATGGGCGATGTTGTAGGCGCGGATCGCCTCGGCCTCGTCGGCGGTGATCGAGCGGTTCGCCAGCCCGACCACCGGCTGGAGGGTGCCCTCCCGGAGGCCGAGCAGCTGCTCGAACGTGCGCAGGATCATCTCCCGGTCTGTCTCGTCAACGACGACGGCCGTGACCCGGTCGATCCCCACCTCGGCGGCCCACCGGTTGACGAGCTCGTCGTGGCGATGGAGGGTCCAGAAGCCATCCGCGGCCTGCTCGCCGGGTGCGGGGAACAGCCGTCCGAGCCAGGCGTCGAACGCAACCCGCCGGCCCGCCTTGATGTTCTGCTGCCACATCGACGGGATCAGCCGGGCGAGCGGGCGGAGCGTCGTGACCACGTGGACCCGATCACGACCGAGGTCGTCGATGATCCGGCGAACGGCGTCCGGCCCCGCGTGCGCAAGGAACTCGCTCGAGAGGATCACCCGGGCGAGGGAGGCCTGCCGGACATCCCTGACCAGGCTGCGCCACTCGCGCATCGGCGGCGGCCGGTCACCGTACGCTGAGGCCTGGCCGGTGGCGGCCTGGACGGCGCGCGCGGGGTTGCGGGCCCAGCCGGCATGGTGAACACCCTGCTCTCGGAGTGAGGGCCGTGCGGTGAACAGGGCGGCCTGGAGTGCCGTCGTCCCGGTCTTGTGCGGCCCGATGTGCATGAGCACCCGGCCGTCCGGCACCCGGAGGTCGTCGGACTTCGGGCTCTCGTCGGTCACGCGCGCACTCTCCTCATCCTCCGCTGGTCGCGCCAGTCTAGCGCGGGGCCGCCCGGTGCTAGAGTCGCTGCCATGCCCATCGAGATCCGGAACGCCTCGCCGGAGGACTACGAGGCGGCGGTCGACGTCATGACTACCGCGTTCATGGAGCGGCCCGACAACCGCGCCGTCGCCGAGAGCGTGCGCTCCAACTGGGAGCCGGATCGCGTCTGGCTCGCCTTCGATGGTGATCGGGTGGTCGGGACGTTTCGCTCCTTCCCAACCGAGCTGACGGTGCCCGGCGGGCAACGCCTGCCCGCATCCGCCGTGTCGGCCGTCACCGTGCTCCCGACGCACCGCCGGCGCGGGATCATGACCGGCCTCGCCGCCCGCGAGCACGGCGCCCTGCGCGACCGCGCAGAGCCTGTCGCGCTGCTGTACGCGGCCGAGTACGGCATCTACGGACGGCTCGGCTACGCGCCCGGGACGCGGCAGGTGGAGTACACGATCGACGCGCGCGCGACGCGTTTCCGTGGCGAGCCCGCGGCCGCGGCCGACGGCTCCCGCGCCGAGGCTCCCCCCCGCATCGTCGAGCTCGTCCCGGCCGGCCCCGCGAGCCGCGACGCCGGCGGCTGTCTTCGACGCGTGGCGGCTCCGCCAGCCCGGCGAGATCCGGCGCCGCGAGTCGAGCTGGGACCGGGCGTTCGGCCTGCGCGAGGAACCGTGGGGCGATCGCTGGAACGGGTTCGTCGCCCTTCACCACGACCCGTCGGGCACGGTCGACGGCTACGTCCGCTGGAAGGCGGAGCCGAAGTGGGAGCGGAACCTGCCGATGGGCGTGGTCGAGGTCAACGAGCTGCATGCCGGCACCGACGTCGCCGCTGACAACCTGCTCCGCTTCCTGCTCGACCTGGATCTGCTGGCCACCGTGCGGCTTCCCGACCGCCGCGAGTCGGAGCGGTTCCCGTGGCTGCTCACCAACGCCCGTGCAGCCCGGGTGACGGACTGCAGCGACGGGCTCTGGGTCCGCCTGTTCGATGTGCCGCGAGCCCTCGAGGCGCGTACCTATGAGCGGTCCGGCAGCATCGTCCTCGAGGTGGTCGACGAGCCGATGTGGGGAGGCACGTCGAGGCTCTTCCTCGAGGCCGGACCCGACGGCGCAACCTGCCGCCCGACCGACCGGACGGCCGACCTCACGGTGCCTGTCGCGGCGCTGTCAGGAGCGTACCTCGGCGGCACGCGCCTGGCGCACATCGCCCTGACCACCGGGTACGAGGAGCACCGGCCGGGAGCGCTTGGCGAGGCCGACGGGATGTTCCGGACCGCCGATGCGCCCTGGTGCACGACCCACTTCTAGGCGGGATCGGCGGACGATCGGGCTCGCACGGGGCGCGTGCCGGGGTCGTCGTTGACGGATCGGCCGGTAATTCCGATAATTCCACTAGGGATTAGCCCGCGGCCCCGCGTCCCCGGGGTCGCGGCGCCTCCCTCTCGACCCGCCACCACCCACCCGGACCCCAGCCGTCGGCCCTGTGGCCGCGAACGGAGCTGCGATGACCTCGACCCGTGACCTCGTCAAGGACGAGCGCGACGAGTTCGCGTTCCACGACGACATCGTGTACCTGCGCGAGACCAAGCGCGGTCTCACCCGCGACACGGTGGAGGAGATCAGCCCGTTCAAGAACGAGCCGGCGTGGATGCTCCAGTACCGCCTGCGCGCCTTCGAGCACTTCCTCAAGCGGCCCATGCCCAACTGGGGCGGCGACCTCGGCCATCGACTTCGACAAGATCGTCTACTACCGCAAGCCGTCCGAGCGCGAGGAGAAGTCCTGGGACGACGTGCCGGAGCAGATCAAGGCGACGTTCGAGAAGCTGGGCATCCCCGAGGCCGAGCGCAAGTTCCTCGCCGGCGTCGGCGCCCAGTACGACTCCGAGGTGGTCTACCACTCCGTGCGCGAGGAGCTGTCCAAGATCGGCGTGGTGTTCATGGGCACCGACCAGGCGCTCAAGGAGTACCCGGAGATCTTCCGCCAGTACTTCGGCACCGTGGTCCCGCCCGAGGACAACAAGTTCGCGGCGCTCAACAGCGCCGTCTGGTCCGGCGGCTCGTTCGTGTACGTGCCCAAGGGCGTCGAGGTGCCGCTCCCGCTCCAGGCCTACTTCCGCATCAACGGCGAGAACACGGGCCAGTTCGAGCGGACGCTGATCGTGGTCGACGAGGGCGCCAACGTCCACTACATCGAGGGCTGCACGGCGCCGATCTACGCGACCGACTCGCTCCACGCGGCCGTCGTCGAGGTCGTGGCGCTGGCGGGCTCCAAGGTGCGCTACACGACCATCCAGAACTGGTCGAACGACGTCTACAACCTGGTCACCAAGCGTGCCCACGCGCACGAGAACTCGAGCGTGGAGTGGATCGACGCGAACACCGGCTCCCGCCTCACGATGAAGTACCCGGCGATCTACCTGCGCGGCGAGGGCGCCCGCGCCGACATCATCTCGGTGGCGGTCGCCGGCAAGGGCCAGCACCAGGACACCGGCGCCAAGGCCGTCCACCTCGCGCCGAACACGACGTCGCGGATCGTGTCCAAGTCGGTGTCCAAGGACGGCGGCCGGGCCACCTACCGCGGCCAGCTCAAGGTGGCGCCCGGGCGCGACCGGCGTCACCGCGAGCGTCCGCTGCGACGCCCTGATGCTCGACGACCAGAGTCGCGCAGCGACACGTACCCCTACATCGACATCCAGGAAGACGACACCACGATGACCCACGAGGCCACCGTGGGCAAGATCTCGGCCGACCAGATCTTCTACCTCATGAGCCGCGGGCTGACCGAGAACGAGGCGCAGAACCTCATCATCCAGGGCTTCCTCGAGGTGTTCACCAAGGAGCTGCCGATGGAGTACGCGATCGAGTTCAACCGGCTGGTCAAGCTGGAGATGGAGGGCTCGCTCGGGTGACGAGGTCGCCGACCCCTCGTCGCCCGCCGCGCGCCCGGCGCGCGCGCCGCGCCGCGCCGCCGCGGACCTCCCGTTCAGCTTCGTCGACCGGGCGCTGGTCGACGCGATCTCGGACGACCGCGCGAGCCCGCCTGGCTGCGCGACGACCGCGTCGCCGCCGCGCGCGTGCGAGGCGCTCCCGGTGGAGAGCAACCGGCTGTACACGCCGTACCTGGACCTGCGCGCCGCGTCGCTCGACGGGGCGCTGCCGTTCACGGCGCCGGCCGGACGGGGCAGCGAAGGCGCTGCCCGGAGACGGTCGCCGGGCTACCGAGCTGTGCGAGGAAGGCGTCATGGAGCGTGCGATCGACGCCCGGGCCGCGCCGACGGCGTGCATCTTCTGACCCTCGAGGTGGCGTCCGACGAGGCGCTGCGCGGGGCTCCTCGAGGGAGCGCCGCTCCTGCCCGCCGACGAGGCTCGGCCAGGTGGCGCGCGCCGCCTGGCCACGGGCGTCCTCGTCCACGTGCCGGAGGGCGTCTCCCTCGACGCGCCCATCGTGGTGCGCTGGGCCCTGGGCGCCCCGTGGCCCCGTCTCGCGCACGTTCCTGGTCCCGACGGCGCCGACGCCTCGATCGTGGAGGAGCTGGGCGACGCGGACTCGGCGAGGCGAGGGCGCCCAGGCCCTGTGGTGGGGCACCACCGAGATCGCTCCGCGCGGAGGGCGCGCTCGCTGGCCTCGCTGCGGAGCAGGACCCGCGACCACGTGGTGTTGCCGGCAGCGCCGCGCCATCGGCGCGGGCGCCGACCTCCGCTGGGCCCTCGCCCAGCTGGGCGGCCGGCTCGTCCGGTCCCGCGTCGACAACCTGCTCATCGGCGAGCGGAGCCTCGTCGACCAGGTCGAGATCGTGTTCGGGGCCGAGGACCAGCTCCACGACCTGACCTCCTACACCCGCCATATCGGCCGGGACACCACCGGCCACCTGCTCAGCAAGGGCGTGCTGATCGACCGGGCACGGAGCTACATCAAGGGCCTCATCGAGATCGAGAGGACCGCGATCGGGCACCGACTCCTTCCTGGGCGAGTTCGGCATGAACCTCTCGAAGGCGGCGCGCGCGGTGACCATCCCGTGGCTCGAGATCGACCAGCCGGACTGCAAGCGCGCCGCGCACCTCGTCCGTCGGGCCCATCGACGAGGGCCAGCTGTTCTACCTCCAGAGCCGCGGCCATCGCCCGGGACGAGGCCCGCAAGTTCATCGTCATGGGCTTCCTGGAGCCGGTCGTGGCGCGTATCCCGCTGCCGGAGGCGCAGGACCGCCTGCGCCAGGCCCTGGAGGCGAAGTGGGCCGCCGGGCTCGCGGCGGCCGATCCCCGCGACGGCGGCGTGAGCCGGGTATCGACCTCATCGGCGTCGACGAGCTCGACGAGGGCGAGATGCGGATGGTGTGGGTGGAACCACCGACCCCGTGCTCGTGATCCACGTCAACGGCGATTTCCACGCGCCTTCAGGGCACCTGCTCGCACGAGTACTTCGAGCTCGACCGCGGCGTCCTGACCGCCGGCACCGACACGTGCGCCCTGCACCTGTCACGCTTCGACCTGACCGACGGCGAGCCGCTCGACCCGCCGGCGGAGTTCCCGCCCGCGGTCTACGCGGTCGGGTCGAGGACGGCCGCGTGGTGATCGAGGTCGACGATGGCCCGCTCGAGGTCGCCGAGGAGGCG
>CAVQSY010000050.1:0-183430 GCA_963716025.1 uncultured Chloroflexia bacterium | reverse complement strand
CCGGGTCCTGCACACGCCCGGCCACACGGAGGGGTCCGTGTGCCTGTTGTCGGCCGACACCGGCGAGCTGTTCAGCGGTGACACGCTGCCCCCGGCGGCTGGGGCCGGGTCGACTTCCGGCGGGGACCCGGACGCGATGGTCGCGTCGATCGCGCGCTTGTCGACGCTCGAGGACCGGTTGCGCGTCCTGCCGGTCACGGCGAGGCGACGACGATCGGTCGCGAGCGGGCGTATGAAGCTGGTGCGGGACTCGGGACGGTTGGGGCCCTATCGAACGTGGCAATGCCGCCGGCCACGCGCCCCCTCCGTGGCCGAATATCAGGGCGGTGATCAACTGCGCCATCGCAAGTCCGCGAGAGCCTGATCCCCCATCAGGGCCCGAATTGGGGCGGGAATCGTCGCGTCTGATCACCGCCGCCATCTTTCCGCCCGTACTGCCCGGGGCGCGACCAGTCGGTTGCTCCGAATGCGTGCATTCATCACGGCTCGTCACATCGGAGCTGCCTAGAGCCGCCCCTCCCACGGCATCCAGCCGGCAGGGGCGGGCCCATCGAGCGGGCGGCCGAACGCGCTCCACCGGTGATGCGAGAGGAAGCCGAGGCCCTCGTACAGCTGGAGCGCGCCGGTCGGGTTGGTCCCGTCCACGCCCAGCCACGCCTCGTCCATGCCCAGGTCGCGCAGGACCCGAAACGACGCGGTGCACAACGCCTTGCCGAGGCCCCGGCCACGCCAGGGACGGCGGACCGAGACCTGGTCGAGCCAGCCGCGGCGGATGCCGAGTGCCTCGTTCTCGCTGGCGAAGATCGTGTTCATCACGACCCCCGCGACCTCGTCATCGGCCCAGGCGACACACCAGATCGTCGGGTTTGTGTCCGGACCCTGGAAGTGCGCGGTGAAGTCGGCCTCCGTCGGCTGACGATGGCCCCAGTGGTCCTCGAACGCCTCGTTGTTGGCGTCGAAGATGGCCCGGTACTGGTCATCGGTCACCGGACGCAGCTCCAGGCCGTCAGGCATCGGACGCTCGGGCAGGATCCCGGTGAGCGACCGCCGCATGACGAACCCGTAGCGGACGGGGACATAGCCCTGCTCGTCGAGCAGGGCCCGGTTGCCGACCTCCAGCTCGAGCCCCCACGAGCGCAGCTGCCGCGGGCCGGGGCGCGGGTCAGCGGCGAACTCGGTCTGCAGACGCTCGACGGTGGCCTGGTGGATGGCGGTGCCGAGCCGCATCCGCCGGTATGCGGGATGGACCGCACCTTCCGTCTGGCCCACCAGGCTGCCATCGCGGATGACCCGGTGGCCGCTCGCGTACCCCGACGAGGCGCCCGTCAACCTCGGCGAGGAGGACATCGCGGGCGACGACGAAGGTCTCCGACTCCGGGTACTCGGCCGCGAGGCTCGCGCCCGTCCGCACCTCGTCGACGCCGTCGGCCTTCTTCCCCTCGTTGACGAGGCCCGCGATCGCGTCCCAGTCCTCCGCGGTGGCGTTTCGGAACGAGAGCCCGGGGATGGCCGGCGCTCCCGGCACGTGGACCCTGGTGATGGTCATCGCTCGCTCCCGTACTTCTGCTGCATGCGCCGGTTGACCGAGGTGTGAATCATCCGCCATCGCCGCCGCTCGGCGGCGCGCTGGAGGGGGTCTCCGGAGCGGGCGACATGGGCCGCCTCGCGCTCCAGCTTGCGGTGACTGGCGTATCGCTCCGACGCCAGCGTGCCATCGGCGAGGGCGGCCTGGACGGCGCAGCCGGGCTCGGACCCGTGACTGCAGTCCGAGAACCGGCACCGGGCCGCAAGGGCCGCGATGTCCGCGAACGCGCGTTCGAGGCCGTCGGCGGCGCCGGCCACGCCGAGGGACCGGATTCCCGGCGTGTCGATCAGGAGCGCGCCGCCCGGAAGGCGGACGAGCTCGCGGTGGGTGGTCGTGTGGCGGCCGCGGGAGTCGTCGTCGCGAACCGCGGAGGTTCGCATCCGCTCGTGGCCGAGGAGGGCATTCACCAGCGTGGACTTGCCAACGCCCGATGAGCCCAGGACGACAGCGGTTCGGCCCGGAGCCAGGTGGTCGGAAGCCAGTGTCCCGACCCCATCGCCGTTCAGCGCCGACATCGCCCGGATCTCGACCCCCGGGGCCACGGCTTCCGCGGCCGCGCGCTGGCCGTCGACGTCGTCCGCCAGGTCGGACTTGTTGAGCAGGATCACGGGCGTGGCCCCGCCGCTCCAGGCCACCGCGAGGTAGCGCTCCAGGCGACGGAGGTTGAAGTCGCCGTCCAGCCCCGCCACCACGAAGGCGATGTCGACGTTGGCGGCGAACACCTGCTCGTTGGCGAGCGTCGGACTGCGGTTCTCGTCACCGGTGCTGCGGCGGAACGAGCTGCGGCGGGGGAGCACCGCATGGATGACGGCGGCCTCCGGGGCAGCGCCACCGGCCCCGCCTGCCCCGCCGCCTGCCCCGCCGCCGGTCCTGCCGGTGCTGCCGGCATCGCCGATCCCGCCGGCGACCGCAACCCAGTCGCCCACGGCGGGCAGGTCGCCCGGGCCCAGCGCCTCGTGTCGGAGCCGCCCGGAGATCACAGCGTTGCGGTCCCCATTGGTCGTGGCCAGCATCCAGGCGTCGCGGTGTGCGGCCACGACCCGGGCGGGTCGCCACCCTGACGCCTCGAACGGCGCGAAGGCAGTCGCCCAGCCCGGGTCCCAGCCGAGATCGGCCAGCGGCGTGGTTGGGTTCGGGTTCGGGTTCGACATCGTCATCACCCGACCCGCTTGAGCTTGCCGGTGCGCTTGGCGTATCGCTCCGCGCGGCCGAAGGCCCACAGCCCCGCCGGGATGAGCACGATGCCCATCACGATCAGGGGCAGGATGTCGCCCCAAAGCTGCCAGGCGGGTGTCCCGTCCAGCAGCCCGGCCCGGACGCCCGAGAGGACGTAGGTGGCCGGCGAGAGGTGCGAGAGGATCTGCATCCAGCCCGGCAGCACCTCGACCGGGTAGTACACGCCGGACACGAGAAGCAGGCACGACTGGATCACGAACGTCATCTGCGCCCCGCGCTCCACGTACAGGAGTGGCAGCATCGCGGCCATCATGCCGATGCCCACGAAGCTGAACGACCCGAGCAGCATGAACACCCCCGCGGTGGCGAGGTTCATGCCCGACACGTTGAGCTGCGGGAAGAACAGCACCAGCACGACGAGGATGGCCGCGGTGTGGATCAGCCCGTACGCCATCGCGTACAGGCATGAGCCCAGCAGCTGGGTCCAGCGCCGGACCGGGGCCATGAACGTGTACTCGAGCGTGCCCTCCCAGCGCTCCACCGCGATCGTCTCGGCGATCCAGGAGAAGACGACGGACAGGTAGTTCCAGAACACCGCGCCGACGATGAGCGTGAGGAGCAGGCGATCGTCGCCCGCCGCGGCGCCGATCAGGCTGATCGAGAGCGCGCCGGCGACGGAGTAGACGAGGAACGCGAGCTCCCACCCCCAGTACCGGCGGGTGAGGAAGAAGTTGCGCTCGACGAAGGCGTACGAGGCCTTCAGCTCATGCGCGATGAGAGCCAAGGGTGGTTCCTTTCGGGAGCCCGTCCGGGGCGACTCCGGGTGAGGAGCCGCCCCATGCCGGGGTCGGGACCCCCGCCTCGGCCGGCATCAGCCGGTCCAGGCGGGGGAGGCGGGGGAGGCGGGCTGGTGCCCGGCCACGCGGCGGCCGAGTCGGATGATCGACTCGCCCAGCAGCAGCCGGACCGAGCGGGCGCGCGCGTTGGCCGCTCGTTCGTGGTGGCGGATCGATCGCAGGTGCGCTTCGCGCTCCCGGAACACCGCTATCCGGTATTCGAGCTCTTGCATCGGGATGGTTCCTTTCGGGTCATTCATCGGTGTCGCCGTCCTCCTCGACGTCCTCGTCCAGGGAGCGGCCGGTGTAGGTCATGAACACGGCGTGGAGCGTGGGCAGCTGCCCGTGGCGCTCCGCGACCAGTCGCTTGAGGCCGTCGGGCGTGTCCTCGGCGACCACGCGTCCTCCATCGAGGATCGTGATCCGGTCGGACAGCCGCTCCGCCTCCTCCAGGTCGTGCGTGGTGAGGACGATCGTGGCCTCGTGTGAGGCGTTGACCTCCTCGACGAACGCTTGGACGTCGAGCTTGCTCCGCGGGTCGAGGCCCGTGGTGGGCTCATCGAGGAGCAGCAGGGTCGGGCTCGTCAGCAGGGCTCGCGCGATGGCGACCTTCTGCTGCATCCCCCGGCTCATCTGCTCCACCGGGCGTCCGAGGCGGCTCTGCGCGATGCCGAGCCGGCCGAGGATCTCCGTGGCCCGGCGCTTCGCCCCACGGGCATCGAGGCCGTAGAGGCGGGCGGCGAACAGCAGGTTCTCCATCGGGCTCAGCTTCTTGAAGAAGGCCGCATCGACGCTCACCCGGTTGATCAGCCGCTTCACGGCGAGCTCGTCGCGCTCGATGTCGAGGCCGAATACCTCAACGCGGCCCTCGTCCAGGGTCAGCAACCCCGAGACGAGACGGATGAGGGTCGACTTGCCGGAGCCGTTGGCACCCAGGATCCCGTGGATCGCGCCCCGCTCCAGGCGGAGCGAGACGTCGTCGATCGCGAGGACCGGGGGCTTGCGCCGGCCGACGTTGAAGCGCTTGGTGACGTGCTCGACGAGGAGGGCCGGCGGGCCGGCCGGGACCGGGGGCCGGAGGGAGCTGCCCTCGGCGTCCGGACCGTCCGGGATCCGCGCGGCGGGCTCGATGTCGGCGTTGGAGGCCGGCAGCGGGCTCGACGTCGGAGTGTTCGTCTTCGGTTCGGGTGCGAGGGTGGTGGTCACGGGACCCTCCTGTGGTAGCTGACTGGTGGCTCGTTGACTCGGGTGCGAGCCGGATCGCGGGGTCCCGGACATGGGACGAGCCGCGGGCCCGGCGTTCGGGGCCTCGCGGCTCGGGGTTCATCCGGGCCTGCACATGCCCAGATAAACGAAAGAGCCGGGGGCCCGGTGGCCCACGGCTCGGCTGGTCGCTCCTGGGCGTCACGCCCCGCGTCCTACCTTGTGGTGGGCACACCTCTCCCGCAGACGGTGCCGAGGGCATCCGCCATTCGCGGGTAGGAGACTGCGTTCTTCACCATCTGGCTTCCGCCTCCGGTACAGGACGTGCCGAGCGACCTGCTCGACCGGCGCGGAGTCTACGACGGTCTCGGGGATCACGTCAACCCAATGTTCGCGGGGTGTCGACTTTCGCGCCGGAGCCGGCGGATGCTCGTGGAACCCGCCGCGCGCCGGCGCCGTCGGCTCCCTGAACGATCTCCAGATCCCGAGGACCGTGTGATGCGACCGCCCAGTGCCTTTCTCTCCGCCATCGCCGTCTCGCTCGTCGCCGCCGCCTGCAGTGGTGCGACGCCCACGCCGGTCCCCGGCTCGACATCGGCCCCGCCAACCCCGGTCATCGCCACGCCGACGCCCGGCCCGACCGGCGCCACCTACTGGCTCCGCATGACGTCCTGGCAGGCGATCCCGCCACAGAACCTGTTCGCCTTCACGCCGGCCGCCGTGATCACCGGTGACGGCCGGTTCCTGGTCCCGGGCGCCGTGCCCGCGATCTTCCCGGGACCGCTGGTCACGCCGCTTGCCGCGCGCGAGGTCAGTGCTGCCGGCCAGGAGGCGATCATCGGCTGGGCCCGCGAGCTGGGCCTGCTGTCGGGCAAGACCGACTTCGTGGGCGATCTCGGGCTCGCCGGCGGCATGACCGGGCGGATCGAGCTGACCGTCGACGGGCAGCAGGTCACGCTGACCGGCGTCCCGGAGGTGGATGGGGTCCTCGAGCCAGGCACCCCCGTTGCCTTCTCCGAGCTCTGGCGGAGGATCACATCGCTCCCGGCGACGCTCCCTGCCGAGCTGGGGCCGGAGCAGCCCTACACGCCAACCGCCTACGCCATCCTCATCGGCCCGCCCCCGATCCGCAGGCCGGTCTCCCGGGGTCGATCGCCGACTGGCCGCTCGAGACCCCACTCGCCACGTTCGGAGGGCCCGTCCTGGACGGGAGCGACCGCTGCGGACTGGTCGACGGTGAGGATGCAGCGGTCCTCCGACCGGCGCTCGAGGCCGCGAACCAGTTGACGCAGTGGACGCAGGACCCGGCGACCAGCGCGACGTTCGGGCTGACCGTCCGGCCGATCGTCGCCGGCGAGAACCCGTGCGCAGAGGTGTTCGGGTTCTAGCACCGCCGGCCGGGCCGCATCACGGCTCGCGCCGCATCACCACCCGCGGCCGCCCGCCGTGCGCCTTCGATGTCGTGGGGGCCGCAACGGCGAACCCGTTGCGCTCGAACATCCCGCGCGTGCCCGTGTAGGCGCCGGCCGACGGCATGCGTTCACCACCCGTCTCGACCGGAAAGCCCTCGACGAGACGAGCACCGTGGACCCGGGCGTAGTCAACGGCAGCCGCCAGCAGCGCATCCCCGACGCCACGGCCACGCTGCCGGCGGGCCACGACGAAGCAGTTGATCGACCAGACGTCGTCCCCGGGCAGCTGCGGGAGCGTCCGCGAGCGAGCCAGCCGCGGGAAGTCCTCCCGTGGCCCCAGGCCGACCCAGCCGATGGCGGCGCCGTCCTGCATCGGCAACGAGACCCGGCGCGGCTCCTGTCCCACCAGCGCCTCGCAGCGACGACGCGGTTGTCGTCCGGGGCGCGTGTTCGTCCAGTTGGACCCGGCCTTGCGCCAGAACTGGCACCAGCACCACTTCGGGTCGCCGCCCGCGGCGAACAGCGTGGCAATCGCGGGCCAGCGGTCCCGGGACGCGGGGAGGATCTCCATGCCGCCCATTGTGGGCATGCTCGCGGCGTCGACTCGTGCAATTCGCGCGGGGCGCCTATCCTGATCGACAACACCGCACCGCACCAGGAGGGACCGGGAATGCTGCGTCGGATCATCGCTGGCGGTCTGGCCGCGACGCTCGCCCTCGCCGTGCTTGCGGGTTGCGGCGGCCCCGAGGCGTCGCCATCGGCGTCGGCCACATCGCCCACGGATCCGCCTGCCGCAACCACGGCCCCCGTCCCGACTGACGCTCCAACGGTCGCCCCCGAGCCAACCCCCGCGGTGGCGCTCAAGATGCTCGCGATCTGCGCGGGCGTGGCCATACGGACGGGCCCCACGATGACGGACGAGGTGCTTGTCAGGGCGGTGAAGCTGACCAAGGTCCGCGTGGCCGGCACGGTGACCGGCGATCCCTACGAGGCCGTCACGTGCGGCACGGGTGGCGCCGACTGGATCAGGATCGACCGGATCAACGGCTCGTCGGTCAAGAAGCTGTACGGCATCAAGTACGCGTACTCAGCAGCGGGCTTCTGGCAGTAGCCGCCCCGAGGGCGCGTCAGCGGGCGGCGATCCCGGCGATCTCCACCTTGTAGTCAGGCGATGCGAGGCGGGCCTCGACGGTCGCGCGCGCCGGCATGCTGTCGGGGTCGACCCATTCGTCCCAGGCCCGGTTCATCTCGTCGAACGTGGCGATGTCCGACAGCCAGACGTTGACCATCAGCAGCTTCGACTTGTCGGACCCCGCCGCGGCGAGGTGGGCGTCGAGCTGGGCGAGGATGTCCCGGGTCTGCTCGTACACGCCGTCGGACGACATCGACCCAACGTGACCGGCCAGGTAGACGGTGTCCCTGTGGACGACGGCCTCGCAGAATCGGCGACCGGGGTCGATGCGGGCGATGCTCACGGCTGACTCCTTGTGGGTGTCCTATGGTGACACGATGCGTGACCCACGCGGACCCCGCGACCTGCTCCGAGCCGGCGCCGTGGATCGGGAGCTCCTGGCGCTGCTCTCGATCCTTCTTGAGGCGCGGATTCCCCTCGTAGTCGTCGGCCGCACACCTCTGGCGAACGCGCGGGTGCTCGATGGGCTGGCCAGGCTCCTGGCGCCCGGGACCCGGATCCGGGCGGTGGCGCCCGACGACGACTTCGCGTGGCTCCCGGAGGCGACGGAGCTCGGATGGCGCCGTGATCGGACGGGGGCGACGTCCGGCGAAGCCCGCCTCACGTCGTCGAACGGGGTTCTCGAGGTCCGTGGGCTGGCGAGCGATGGTGGCGTGACCGGGGAACGGGCGCGGGTCGTCGTGCGAGCGCTGGCCCTCGGCTTCGGGCTGCTGGCGACGATGGACGGTATCGGGCTCGACGATGTCATCAACGCCTTGCAGGCGGCGCCGGTCGGTGCGGACCAGGATGAGCGGTCGCGCCTGGGCGTGGTGATCGCGGTCGCCAACGTGGCGGGCGAACCTCTCGGTGGAGGCGGCGCACTACGTCCGCCCGCTCGCGCTCGATACGCATGGCCACGTCCAACGCCTGCCCCCGGCGGTGCTGGCGACGTGGAACCCGAGCCTCGGAGCCTGGGACCACTTCGAATGGGGCGTGATCTCGGACTTGGCCGGCCGGCTCGGCGTGACCCCGCTCGAGCTCGAGCGCGAGCAGGCTCGCCGCGCCGCGGCGCTGCTGGAGGCCGCGCCTCCGGGGTGAGGCGGGACCGCGAGGTCGGGGCGATGCACGGCGAGGATCTCGCCTGCTGCTGATCTGCACCCGCCGAGCCGTCGACTCCCTGCTAGCATCCGGCCGGTGCGCCGGGAGGGCGCCGCAATGCTGGGGAGGCACGCATCGTGGACCTGTTCGTCATCCTGCTGTTCCTGCACGTGATCGGCGCGATCGTGGCCTTCGGGCCCGGGTTCGTGTCCCTGGTCGTGGGGCCGATGGTGGCCAAGGAGCCGCAGCACGCCAACTTCTTCGCCAGGAGCCAGGCCCTGGCCGCCCGAGCCGTGATCACCCCGGTCTCGATCTCGATGGCGGTCACCGGCGTCGGGATGATCCTGGTCCGAGGCCCGTCCGACTTCGTCGGCGGCAGGCACTGGCTGGAGGCCGGGATCCTGCTCTACGTCGTCGCGCTGGTCCTCGCGATGGCGGTGATGGCGCCCGCGTCCCGTCGCATGGTGGCGCTCACGGCGCAGCCGCCGGAACCCGGCCAGCCGCCGTCGCCGGAGCTCCCGGCCACGGCCCGGCGGATCCGCCTGACGGGGACCGCCCTGTCCGTGCTCGTCGTCGTCATCACCTACCTGATGGTGGCGAAGCCCTTCTAGCGGGTTGCCCTGGCCGGCGAGGACCGGCACGCGCCGCCCACCGGCCCAACGGTCGGCTGGCGGCGACGTGTGCGTCGCCCGGCGACGCGTTCGTCCGACAGGCGGGGACTCCACCGAACGAATGACCCGCTGTCCGGCACGAATATCAGCCGCAGCGGACCGTTGAGCCGCTCACGGGTGACGTGCCGGCCGCGCGCCGAGCGCGTACCGACCACGCGCTGACCACGCGCCGATCGCGTGCTGCCGGGTCCAGACACGGTCCCGGGATCGCCCGCTGGCCGCCCGCCCGGCCGGCGGACGATCCGTCCACGTGGCCCCCGAAGCAGGTCCACTGGGCCCCCAGGTGGGAGTGACGTGCCCGGGTGACGCACGCCGTTCTGCCCTCCTCGCAGGCAGCTGGATCGGCCATGCTGGTCGAGGCGTCGAGCGTTGGCGCCCCCGACTCCATGCCCCTTCGCACCCGTCGCCGGTACCATCGACGGGACACGTCACAGGAGAGCCAGATCCCGATGCCCTACGTTGCCACCTCACCCGCTGACCTGCTCGCGCACCTGTCCGGGATCGCGCATGTGGCCGACGACAAGCTCGTCATCGATGACGCGGCGCGCTTCCGGAGCGAGGCGGCGGCGGACCTCGCCTGGACGGCGGCGTTCACCACGGACGACGCCACGGCCGAGGCCGCACGCTGGCTGGTCTGGGAGGCGAGCCAGGCTCTTGGCGCCCAGTCTGCCTCGATCCAGGAGCTGTACATGGCCCGCGGTCGGGGCGAGATCTCCGGCTTCACGGTTCCCGCGATCAACCTGCGGGCGCAGACGTTCGAGATGGCGCGCACGATCTACGAGACGGCCATGAAGGCCGACGTCGGCGCGCTCCTCCTCGAGATCGCCCGCTCGGAGCAGACCTACACCTACCAGCGGCCGATGGACTTTGCGACCTCGGTCTACGCCGGCGCCATCGCCGCGGGCTGGAGCGGTCCGGTCTTCCTCCAGGGCGACCACTACCAGTTCAACGCCAAGAAGTACGCCGCGGACCCCGAGGCCATGACCGAGGAGATCCGTCGAGCCTGTCGCCTGGCCATCGAGGCCGGCTATCGCAACATCGACATCGACAGCTCCACGCTGGTGGATCTCTCGCAGCCCAACCTCGACCTCGAGCAGCGCGAGAACTACACCCGTGCCGCCGAGTTGACGGCGCTGATCCGCTCGATCGAGACCGACGGCGTGACCGTCAGCGTCGGCGGCGAGATCGGCGAGGTGGGCAAGGACAACTCGACGGTCGACGAGCTCAAGGCCTACCTCGACGGGTACGACGCGGTGCTCGCGAAGCTGGCCCCCGGCGCGAAGGGCGTCTCCAAGGTCTCCGTCCAGACCGGCACCAGCCACGGTGGTGTGCCGCTGCCCGGCGGTGGCGTGGCCGAGGTCAAGCTCGACTTCGACGTCCTCGCCAAGCTCGGCGAGCACGCCCGCTCGCGTGGTCTCGCCGGAGCCGTTCAGCACGGGGCCTCCACGCTCCCTGACGAGCTGTTCCACCGGTTCCCGGAGGTCGAGGCCGCCGAGATCCACCTCGCGACGGGATTCCAGAACGCGCTCTACGAGCACCCGGCGTTCCCGGCCGAGCTGATCGAGGAGATCTACGCCTGGTGCGGCGCGAACGCCGCCGATGAGCGCAAGGCGGGCCAGACCGAGGAGCAGTTCCTCTACACCACCCGCAAGAAGGCGATCGGCCCGTTCAAGCGCCAGCTGTGGGACCTCGCCACCCGGGACGAGATCCTCGCCAGCCAGGGTGCCAAGGTGGCGTACCTGTTCACCCAGCTGCGGGTCAACGGCTCGCTCGAGATGGTCAACCGGTACGTGAAGCCGGTTTCGGTCTCGCGCCCGATCCCCGAAGCGCTCAAGGCCGCGGCCGCCTGACCCGTTGACGCCCGATCCCGGCACGCCGTCCGCGACCCCGGGGCCGGAACCCTTCCCGGTCCGAATCCGCCTCGAGACCCCCGGTGACGAGCCGGGGGTCCGTCACGTGAACCTCGCGGCCTTCACAGGCCCCGAGGAGGCGGACATCGTGGACCGGATCCGACGGGAGGCACCCGACGGGTGGCATTCCGTGGTGGCGGTTGGTGTGCCCGCCATGTCCACCGACGGGCAGGTCGTGGGTCACCTGCTGCTGTCGCCATGCCGTGTGGAGGACGAGGTGGGTGGTCTCGTGGCCACGGTCCTCGCGGTCGGCCCGGTCGCCGTGCTGCCGGAGCTCCAGTTCCGGGGCATTGGAGCCTCCCTGATGGGCGCGGCGATCAGCCTCGCGATCGCGCGTGGCGTGCCGGCCCTGGTGCTGCTTGGGCACCAGACGTACTACCTGCGGTTCGGGTTCTCGAGCGCCCGCGACGCCGGCCTCCAGCCCCCCGCGGCGGCATGGCCGGACGAGGCGTGGATGGCTCGGCTCCTGCCCGCCTGGACCGATGACATGCGCGGGACGGTCCGCTACCCCGAGGCGTTCGAGCCGCTGGCCTGATCGGCCGCTCGACGGCTCGGTGCGCTGCTGGTTCCGGGCCACGGTCCCGGGGAGCACCGACGAGGGCGCGGGCATCTGCCACTGACGGCATCATGGGGCCATGACATCGCCCGACTTCGGACCGGACTGGTCCGCTTCCCTCGCTCGTGCCCCCGAAGCCGTCCTCCGCGATTGGCTCGAGTTCGCCTTGGAGCTGTGCGACGCCGCCGACGAGATCGCGCTTCGTCACTTCCGGCGCGACCTCGAGATCGAGCGCAAGCCCGACCGAACGTTCGTGACCGTCGCCGACCAGGGGATCGAGCGGTTGATCCGGGAGCGGATCCGCAGCCGGTACCCGGATCATGGGCTGGTGGGGGAGGAGTACGGCACCGAGGCCGCCGACGCCCGGACGCGCTGGTTCATCGACCCCATCGACGGCACCCACAACTTCATCCGGGGGGTGCCGCTGTTCGGGACGTTGCTCGGCATCGAGCATGACGGCGAGCTCCAGGTCGGGGTGATCTCCGCTCCCGCGATGCGCGAGCGCTGGTATGCCCACCGCGGCGGCGGGGCGTGGAACCGCGGCGCGGAGGGGACGGAGCGGCGGATCCGGGTGTCGCGGGTTGCGGCCCTGGGAGATGCCCAGCTCCTGTACGGGTCCGCCCGCGATACCGCGGCCAGCGGCCTGATGCCCGGCTTCGACCGGCTGCTCGCGGACGCCTGGCGGGAGCGCGGATTCGGTGACTTCTGGGGCTACGCCCTCGTCGCGGAGGGCGCGGCCGAGGCGATGTTCGAGACGGGGATGAAGCCGTGGGACCTCGCCGGGCCCGTGGTCGTGATCGAAGAGGCCGGCGGCAAGGTCACCGACGTGCTCGGCGAGCGGCGGATCGACGCCCCGTCATTCGTGGGCTCCAACGGCCTGCTCCACGAGCTCATCCTGCGGCGGTTGCGCGACGCCTGACCTCCGGCGCCCCGCGGCGCCACATGCGCAACGGCACTGGCGGGCTGCGCTACGCTGGCGTCATGCGTGAGATCGAGCTCGTCGTCCGCAACCCGAGCGGGCTGCATGCCCGTCCGGCCACCCTGTTCACGGGCGCTGCGGCGGGGTTTGCGTCGCGGATCCTCGTCGAGAACCTCGACCGGGGCAAGGGACCGGTGGACGCAAAGTCGCTGCTGCTCCTGCTCACCCTTGGCGTTTCGAGCGGGCACCGGATCCGCGTCACCGCGGACGGGCCGGACGAGGACGCCGCGGTCGAGTCGCTCGTGGCCCTCGTGGAGTCGGGCACGGGCGAGGCGGTCGACGGCTAGACAGCCCGCCCGAGGCTACTGGGCCTGGCTCCTCGGCGTGACCAGCTCCTCGAAGCGGGCACGAACCGCCGCCGCGTCGGGGTCGTCCAGCGCAGCCTTCGCCGCCGCCTGGAGGTCTGGCATCCGCGTCGCCCGGAGCGCCCGCCGCACGGCGGGGAGGCTGGGGGCGGCCATGCTCAGGACCCGGATCCCGAGGCCGGCGAGCGCCAGCGCCGCGACCGGGTCGCCCGCCATCTCGCCGCAGACCGAGAGGTCGATCCCGGCGGCATCCGCTCGGTCAACGGCGGTGCTGACAAGACGCAGCAGGGCCGGGTGGAGCGCGTCCCGGTAGCGCTCGAGGGCGGCGTTGCCGCGATCCACGGCCAGGGTGTACTGGAGCAGGTCGTTGGTGCCCAGGCTCGCGAACGACAGCCGGCCGAAGTAGCTGTCGGCAACGAGGATCGCCCCGGGGATCTCCAGCATCACGCCGAGACCGATCTCGCCGGCTGTGATCCCGCCCGCCACCAGGCCCGCCCGCGCCTGCTCCGCGAGCTCGAGCAGCAGCCGCACGTCACCGGCGTCGGCGACCATCGGCGCCATGACCTTGACGGGGCCGCGCGCGGCCGCGCGCAGGCACGCCCGAAGCTGGGTGACGAACAGGCCGGGGTCATCGTGGGCGAGCCGGAGGGCCCGCACGCCCAGGAACGGGTTGTCCTCCGGGGCGATCGGCAGGTACGGGATCTGCTTGTCCCCGCCCACGTCGAGCAGGCGGATCGTGACCGGGTGCGGGGCGCTGGCCTCGACCGCCCGGCCGTACGCCTCGGCCTGCTCGTCCTCGGACGGCGGCGAGGTGCGCTCGAGGAACAGGAACTCCGTCCGGAACAGCCCGACCCCCTGGGCTCCGAGCTCCATGGCGGGGCCGGCCTCGTCCGGGGTCCCGATGTTCGCGAGCAGCGTCAGCTCCGTGCCGTCCAGGGTGGCTGCGGGCAGGGCGGCCTCGCGCACGTCCTCGGCCCGCCCGGCTCTCTGGGCGACCGCGCCGGCCTCGAACCGCTTGTGGGTCGCCGCGTCTGGGGCGATGACGATCTCCCCGGTGGAGCCGTCGATGGCGATGTCCACCGCGTCGTCGCCCACGGGGACGAGGGCCTCGAGCGCCGCGATCAGGCCACGGGCGCCGACGACGGCCGGGATCCCGTACGCCCGGGCCAGGATCGCCGCGTGTGCCGTCGGGGAGGATCCCTCCAGCGCCAGACCGAGCAGCCGGTCGCGCGGCAGGGTCGCCGTGACCGACGGGGGCAGATCCTCGGCCACGACGATCGAGGGCTGGTCCAGGGTGGTGGTCGCGACATCCGCCACGCCGGCAAGGTGCCGGGCGATCCGGTCCGCGACATCGAGCACATCGGCGGCACGGGCCGCAAGGAGCTCGTCGCCGAGGGCTCGCAGCTGGTCCGCGAACGAGGCGCCCGCGGCCCGCACGGCGGCGATCGCATCCTCCTGCTCGTCCCGGATCCGCTCCGCCGCCAGCGCCGCGAGCGCCGGGTCTCGCGAGATGGCTGCCTGCGCTCCGAAGATCGCGGCCTCGTCGGGGTGACCCTCCGCCGCGACCTGGTCGGCGATCGCTTCGAGCGCCCGGGCCGCGTCCTCGGTGGCGCCGACGAGACGCGCGATCTCACTGTCTGTCAGTCCGGCGTCGATCCTGCCGCCGACGACCGCCGGCGCGACGCGCGGGCGCGTCCACGCGCCGATGGCGACGCCCGGAGCGGCGGCGATTCCCTGCACCCGGTCCATGGCCTCATTGTGCTCCCGTCGGCCCCTTGACGGCCGGTGCCGGCGCGCTCCGGAGGGGCCGATCGGCCCTCACCGGATGGCTTGTGCCCGCTGAGATACTTGGCGCACGTCAGGGGTCGTCAGGAGGCACGATGACCGAGGCTCGTCAGGCGTCCATGGGTCCCGCTCTGTCGCGCCTGCTCGACGCTCGGAGTGTCCGGGTCGGGCAGTCGGCGGTCGACTGGCGGGCGGCGGTGCGCCTCGCGGGCGATGCGCTCGTCGCGAGCGGCGCGACATCCGCGGCGTACACCGACGAGATGATCGCCACGGTCGAGGAGCTCGGCCCGTACATCGTGATCGCCCCGGGCATCGCGCTTGCGCACTCGCGCCCCTCGCCAGCGGTCCACCGAGCCGGGATGAGCCTGGTGACCCTGGCGACGCCGGTCGAGTTCGGCCACCGGCAGAACGATCCGGTGACGCTGGTCGTGGGCCTCGCGGCGCCCGACGAGGAGGGCCACGTGGTCGCCCTCGCGACGCTGGCGGAGTTCCTGGCCGATGAGGACCGGCGGATTGCCCTCGTCGAGGCTCCCGATGCGGGCGCCGTGGCGGAGCTCATCCGCGCCCACGAAGCACGGTCCGGGGGCGATTAGACACGGGGCACCTGCGTGCCCACGAGGGAAAGGAGATGGTGGTTGGTCCAGTGAAGATCCTGGCGGTCTGCGGCATGGGGCTTGGGAGTGGGCTCCTGCTGCGCATGCAGGCGGAGAAGGCGCTTCGCGAGCTCGGCGTCCAGGCAGACGTCGAGGTCGCGGACATCGGCACCGCACGGGCGCTCGCCTCGTCGGCGGACCTCATCCTCACGTCGGATGAGCTTGCCCAGCAGTTGGGTGCCGTGAAGCCGAAGATCGTGACGATCACGAACTTCATCGACCTCAAGGAGATGGTCGAGAAGCTGCGCGCCGCGCTCGCCTGACGGCCGCTCAGCCGGCCCCGGGCATCACAGGGGTGATCGGCCGCGACCGCGTGCCCACGCGGCGGCGACCTGGGAGGGTGGTTCGTGGATCAACTGAACTACGTCGTCAACTGGATCGCACGCGACATCTTCGGCGTGCCGGCGTACCTCGTGGGGCTGATGACGCTGATCGCGCTCATCGCCTCGCGCAAGCCGGTCGGCGATGTTGTCGGCGGGGCGCTCAAGGCAACGCTTGGCTTCATCATCCTCGGGATCGGCGCCGGTGCGGTGATCGGCGCCCTGAACCCGCTGGGCGCGCTCATCACGGGCGCGTTCGACGTCGCGGGCGTGGTCCCGACCAACGAGGCGATCACCGCGATCGTCGCCGACATCCCCGACGTCAGCCAGAACGTCGCGTTCGCGATGTTCATCGGCGTCCTGCTGTCGCTGGTGCTTGCGCGTCTGACGCCGCTGCGCTATGTCTTCCTCACCGGGCACCACATGCTGTTCATGGCGACGGTGCTGACGGTGGTCCTCTACAACGCCAAGGTCGACCAGGTCGTCCAGATCCTCGTCGCCGCGATCGGGCTCGCGACCATGATGGTGGTCATGCCCGCCCTGTCCATGCCGTGGATGAAGCGCGTCACCGGCGGCCAGAAGGTGGCCATGGGCCATTTCGGGACCCTCGGCTACATCGCCGGCGGTATCGCCGGCCAGCTCGTCGGACGTGGCAGCCGCAGCACGGAGGAGATGGAGTTCCCGCAGGGCCTCCGGTTCCTGCGTGACCCGATGGTGGGGACCGCGGTCGCGATGATCTTCATCTACCTGCTGCTCGCCATCGTGTTCATTCTCCGGGCCGGTGAGTCCACCGCCATCGGAGCCGTGGACGCGGCGATGGGCGGCGGTGCGGCCGGCGCCTCCGGCGGCTTCCTCGGTCTCGCGACCGTGATGTTCAACCAGGCGCTGATCTTCGGTGGCGGCGTTGCCGTGATCCTGCTCGGCGTCCGCACCATCCTCGGCGAGATCGTGCCGGCGTTCGCCGGCATCGCCGAGCGCGTGATCCCGGGCGCGGTCCCTGCGCTCGATTGCCCGGTTGCCTTCCCCTACGCGCCGAACGCGGTCCTCATCGGGTTCCTCGCGTCGGTGGTTGGCGGCCTGCTCGGCTTCGGCATCCTCGCGATCGGGCTCGGGGCGGCGCTTGCCATCCCGCTGATCCTGCCGGGGATGATCCCGCACTTCTTCACCGGCGGCACCGCCGGCGTGTTCGGCAACGCCACCGGCGGCCGGCGCGGCGCGGTGGCAGGTGGCCTCGTGAACGGGCTGATGATCACCCTGTTCGCGGCGTTCCTGGTGCCGGTCATGAGCGCGATCGGCTTCCAGAACACCACGTTCGGCGACGCCGACTTCCAGTGGTTCGGCTTCCTCGTCGGGAACATCGCCCGGATCGAGGGCAACGTCGCGGCCCTGGGCGTCGTCGTCCTGTGCGCGGCGCTCATCGTCTTCGCCAGCTGGTTCCAGCGGCGCTACGTCGAGACCGACTGGGTTCCCGGAGGGTCCGGGGCGACCGAGCCGGCCGCCAAGTAGCGGCGATCGAATCCCAACAGGCCTTCACGGCGGCCGGCCCCTCGGGCCGGCCGCCCCCGTTCAAGGAGCCGGAGGTGGCCCAGTTGATCACCCGGGACGCGACCTTCCGTGACCGCTATGGTCTCCATCCCAGATCCGCGCACCGTATCCAGGAGGCGCTGGCCGGCCGCGACGCGCGCGTCACGATCGAGGATCCGGCGAGCGGCCGCACCGTGGATGCCGGCAGCATGCTCGCCCTGATCAGCGCGGCCATCCCACCGGGAACACGGCTGCGGATCCACGCCGAGGGCGTGGACGCGGAGCAGGCGGCCGATGCATTGGCCGCCCTCTTCGAGGCCGGCGTCTGCCACCCCTGAGGCGCCTACGCGCCGGCGGCGTCCAGCGCCTCGCCGATGATGCCCAGCGCGAGGTCCACCTCGTCGGCGGTGGTGACCAGCGGCGGGATGATCCTGACCACGTTCACTGACGTCCCGGCCGTCAGCACCAGCAGCCGGCGCGCGAAGCACTCTTGCTGCACGCGCTTGGTCAGCGCGGCATCCGGGACCCGGCCATCGCCCTCGCCCGGCCTGACGAACTCCATCGCGAGCATCAGGCCCAGGCCTCGCACCTCGCCGATGGCCGGGTGCGTCGCGACGAGCGCCTGCAACCCGGCCAGGAACTGGGCTCCCCGCGCACGCGCGTTGGCGACCAGCCCCTCCTCCTCGATGACATCGAGCGTGGCCAGGGCGGCCGCGCAGGAGACGACATTGCCGCCATAGGTGCCGCCGTGCGTCCCGGGCGCGAACCGGTCCATCAGCTCCGTGCGCGCAAGGATCCCCGACAGGGGCAGCCCGGAGGCAATGCCCTTGGCCATCACCAGGATGTCTGGCTCCACGTCCCAGTGGCGGACGGCGAACAGCTCGCCCGTGCGCCCGAACCCCGTCTGGACCTCGTCGGCGATGAGCAGGATCCCGTGCCGGCGGGTCAGCTCCCGGAGCCGCGGCAGGAAGTCGGGGGGCGGCACGAGGTAGCCGCCCTCGCCGATCACCGGCTCCACGATGATCGCCGCCACCCGCTCGGGGTAGACCATCTGGTGGAACAGCAGGTCGAGCTGCTCCTCCCAGTCGCAGGTGCATGCCGACGGGTCGTGGGCCCCGCCCGCCGCCCGGTAGCAGTACGGGTAGGCGGTGTGGTAGATCGACCCTGGCAGCGGTTCGAAGGCAGCCCGGTACACGTCTTTGGCGGCCGTGAGCGCCATCGCATTGCCGATCCGGCCGTGGAAGGCGTACCGGAACCCGATGATGACCGGCCGGCCGGTGGCCACCCGGGCGAGCTTGACCGCGGCTTCGACGGCCTCCGCGCCGGAGTTGGACAGGAACGCGCTCCACGGCCCGCCCGGCAGCAGGCGCGAGAGTCGCTCGTAGAGCCGCAGGCCGGCCTCGTGGTAGACGATGTTCTGCTGGCCGTGGATGAGCTTCGACGCCTGCGCCTGGATCGCCGCCACGACGCGCGGATGGGCGTGACCCGTGTTGGTGACCCCGATGCCCGACGTGTAGTCGAGGTAGCGATCGCCCTCGGGGGTCACCAGCCACGATCCCTCGCCGTGGTCGACGACGAGGTTGGTGATCCGACCCCACACCGGGGGGATCACGGACCGGTCGGGGAGGGTGGCGGTACGGTCCGTGGGCGGAATGGTCGTGGTCATTGGGGTCCTCAGCGGCGGCGGCGTCCCGACAGCGTGGTGAGCAGCACGGCACCCACGGCGATCAGGAAGATCGCGGTGCCGATGACGTTGACCTGGACCGGGATGCCGATCCGGGACTTGGCGTAGATATACATCGGGAAGGTCTGCGTCTTGCCGGCCGTGAAGTTGGTGATCACGAAGTCGTCGATCGAGAGGCTGAACGCGAGCATGGCGGCCGCGACGATGCCCGGCAGGATCAGCGGGAAGGTCACCTTCCAGAACGTGTGCCATTCGTTGGCGTACAGGTCGGCGGCCGCCTCCTCGAGGTGGCGCGGGAACCCGGCCAGCCGGGCGCGCACGGTCACGACCACGAAGCTGATGTTGAACATGACGTGGGCGATCAGGATCGTCGTGAAGTTGAGCGGGAAGAACGGCTCGGTGCCGAGGGACACGAACAGCGTCAGCAGCGAGGCGCCCATGATGATCTCGGGTGTCGCCATCGGCAGGAAGATCAGCGAGTTGATCGGGGCGCGGCCGCGGAACCGGTAGCGCTCGAGCGCGATGGCCACCAGCGTGCCGAGCGCGGTCGAGATCAGCGTGGACAACGTCGCGATCAGGATGCTCAGGCCGACGGCCTCGAACAGGCCCGCGACGCCGAACGGGTTCAGCCAGTACTTGAGCGTGAAGCCGACCCAGGTGTAGTTGGTGCGCCCGGTCGGATCGTTGAAGCTGAACAGGATGATGACCGCGACGGGCATCATCAGGTAGATGATCGCCAGCAGCGTGTAGACGACCAGCAGGTACCGGTCGACGAGCCGGCCCAGCAGTTGGCGGCGAGGGCGGGTGGTCTGGGCGCCAGGCGTGGCGGTGGCGACGGCCATCAGATCCGGCCCGCGCTGGCCGAGAGCTCCTCGGTGCCCAGGATCCGGGCGTAGACCGCGACCACCACCAGGACGCCCGCCATGAGCATGAACGACAGGGCCGCAGCCGCCGGGTAGTCGTTCTGGGTGAGGAACTTGTTCTGGATGACGTTGCCGATCATGTTCGTGTCCGGGTTGCCCAGCAGCTCGGCGTTGACGTAGTCACCGATGGCCGGGATGGCTGTGAGCAGCGAGCCAGCGAACACCCCGGGCAGCGACAGGGGGAAGACGACCCTGACGAACGCCTCGGAGATGAACAGCCAGCCCACCACCGCGCCGCCGACCCCGCCGGCCAGCCCCGTCAGCAGCCAGTCCCACCCGAAGGCCACCCCCAGCACCAGTGCCAGGCCACCGCCCACGATGAAGCCCGCGATCGCCCCACCAGGCCGCCAGGGTCCGGCGTACAGGTCTCGGGCCGCCTCGACCAGCCGGACGTCCACCTTCTCGAGCGCGACGTAGATGGGCAGCGTCATGAACGGGAGGAACGCGTAGGTGATTCCCGAGATGACGGCGATCGGTGTCGCGAGCAGCCGGAACTCCTCCGGGACGCCGGGGATCAGGTGGATCACCTGCAGGATCGGCGAGTCGTCGGCCAGCAGGATCGTCCAACTGATGGTGCGCAGCAGGAAGCTGGTGAAGAACGGGGCGACCACCAGGAACAGCAGCAGGTACTTCCAGCGGCCGGCCTTGAAGGCCATGGTGAACGCGAGCGGGTAGGCGATCAGCGCCGTGAGCACCGTGGCCGCCGCCGCATACATGATCGAGCGCAGGTAGATCGGCGCGTAGTCCTCGAGCGCCTGGGTGTAGTTGGTGTAGTTGTCGAACGAGAACTCGAAGCCCTTCTCAAGCGAGCCGCTCCACAGGCTCGACTGGAACATCTGGAGGGCTGGGTACACGTAGAAGATGAGCAGCCACAGGATGCCGGGCGCCAGCAGCGCGACGGGCGCGATCCAGGGGCGGCGCTTGAGCAGGGTCCCCATCGAGCGGCCAGGTCCTCCGGACTTCGAGGCGGTGGCGGGCCCGGGCTCAGCCCTTGCCGGTCACCTTGGCGAACTGCTGGTTGAAGTACTGCTCGTCCTCTTCGGACAGGCCGCCGAAGATGTGCAGGCGCGCCTGCATATCGGGGGTCGGGAAGATGAGCGGGTTGCCCGCGATGTCGGGGTCCTCGGCCATCAGGATCTCGGCGGTGCCCTTCACGGGACAGATGTAGTTGACGTAGGCCGTGACCTCGGCGGCGATGTCGGGCTGGTAGTACCAGTCGAGGAGGAGCTCGGCGGTGTACTTGTGGACAGCCCCCTTGGGGATCATGCTGTTGTCCGTCCAGAGCGTACCGCCCTCGTCCGCGATGACGAACTTGAGGCCCGGCTTGTCGATCAGGAGCTGGATCATGTCACCCGACCACGCCATGGACAGCACGACGTTGCCCCGTGCGAGGTCCTGCGCGTAGGCGTTGCCGCGGAAGGCCCGGAGGATGCCCTTGTCGCGCGCCTGCTGGAGCACGGCAACGGCCTGGTCGCAGGCCTCGCGGGTGGGATTCGCGGGGTCGAGGCCGAGGTGAAGCATGGCCAGGCCGACGGCATCCCGCATCTCGGTCAGGTAGTCCACCTTGCCCTTCCAGCGGGAGTCGACCGTGAACAGGGCGGCCAGGCTGGTCAGGTCGCCGGTCTTCTTGGGGTCGAAGCCCATGCCGGTCATGCCCGACTGCCAGGGAACATGCTTGTTCCCATCGGGATCCCAGTTGACGCCCTTGTAGGTGTCCACCAGGTTGGCGGTGAAGTTCGGCATGTTGCCGAGGTCCATCGTCTCGACCCAGCCCAGGCGGATCAGCTTGGCGGCCATCCAGTCGGTCAGGGTGATGATGTCCCAGCCGGTGTCGGCGCCGCCCTGAAGCGCGGGCTGGATCTTGCCGAAGAAGTCCTCGTTGTCGTCGACGATCTCGCTGTAGTTGACGACCGTGCCGTACTGGTCGGTGAACGCCTCCAGCGTCGGGTGCAGGTTCGGATCGTCGTCGTCGACGTCGATGTAGTAGGTCCAGTTCGCCCAGTTGACCTCGGCATCCGGCTGCGGCGCGGGGGTCGCGGGCGGTGCCTCGGTGGGGCTGGCCCCTGGCTCCAGCGTGGCAACGGGGCCCGTGCTGGCGGGCGGCGCGGTGGTCGGCTCCGGGGTGGCCGCCGGCTTGGTGCCGCACGCCGCCAGGAACACGGCGAACCCGCCCAGCGCGGAGCCGGCGAGCACGTGCCGGCGGCTGACGAGGGTCGTAGCAACGGATGTTCGGTCCATGGGTGGCTCCTCCAGTGGTCCCCGGTCAGGCGGCGTCGTCGGCGGCGTCCCCGGCCGACCCACCGCTGGCTTCTACGACAAAGGTGTGCTCCGGCGTCCACGTGATGTGGACCTCGTCGCCGCGAGCCCAGAGCTCGTCCTTGGTCGCGTGCTCGATGTTCTGCTCGTAGACCATGACCCGGGCCCCGCCGCGCGTCTGGACGATGTACTGGGTGCTGACGCCCAGGTACGAGGTGTCGACGACCCGTCCGTCGAGGTGGTTGTGACCGGCCGGTGTCGGATCGCCATGCTTGTGCAGCCGGATCTTCTCCGGTCGCACGCCCACGTCGACCGTCGTGCGGCCGTAGACCGCTGCGGCGGGAGCCCGGACGACGGTGTCGTCCTTGAGGCGGATGATCCCCTGGCCGTCGTCGGTCCCCTGGCACTCGCCTCCGAGCAGGTTGCTCACGCCCAGGAACCCGGCCACGAATCGCGTCTCGGGATGCTCGTACAGCGTCTCCGGGTCGCCCAGCTGCTCGTACCGTCCCTTGTTCATCACGGCGATTCGATTGGACATCGTCATCGCCTCCTCCTGGTCATGGGTCACGTAGATGAACGTGATCCCGACCTCCTGCTGGATCCGCTTGAGCTCCACCTGCATCTGCTTGCGCAACTTGAGGTCCAGGGCGCCAAGGGGTTCGTCCAGGAGGAGCACGGCCGGCCGGTTGATCAGGGCCCGCGCCAGCGCCACGCGCTGTGCCTGCCCACCCGAGATCTGGGTGGGCCTGCGCTTCTCGAAGCCCGGCAGCTCGACCAGCTCCAGCATCTGGGTGACCCGCGACCGGATCTCCGAGTCCTTGACGTGCGTCCGGCGCAGCCCGAAGGCCACGTTCTCGTAGATCGTGAGATGAGGGAACAGGGCGTAGCTCTGGAAGACGGTGTTGACGTTCCGCCGGTACGGCGGGAGCCACGTGACGTCCTGGCCCTGGAGCTCGATCAGTCCGGACGTGGGCTGCTCGAACCCGCCGATCATCCGCAGCGTCGTGGTCTTCCCGCAGCCGGATGGGCCAAGGAGGCTGAAGAACTCGCCGTTGGCCACCTCGAGGTCGATGTGATCCACGGCGGCGACGTCGCCATACAGCTTGGCGACATCGACGAGACGAACGTCAACGTCAGTCACGGGCGCAGCCTGCTCCTCCTCGGCTACGGGACGGCTGTCCCAGGCGGACCTGGGGTGCGTGTGGACGGTGCACGCGCAGCACGTCGGCGCCCGAACGATAGAAGCGGGGAAAGGTGGTGTCAAATCCGCGAAGAGATGGGACACGGCAGCGCGGAGGCTTCGAATCTCGCACCCTCCGGGTTCGGGCTTGTGACCGAATCGCAGGTTCCGTGCCGACTCACCTCGCGGGGAGCCGGATCGGTGCGGGTCACCCGGCGTGGCGTGTGCCCGCGAGCCGCACGATGGCGCCGGAGGCATCCCGGGCGCCACGCGGGTACGATATCGGCAGCCCGCGCGCCGATAATCCCCGGGCGACCCGTCCGCAAGGAGCCAGCCGAATTCTCATGAGCGCCATCACCGAGTCCGACGTCCTCGCCGCCCTGAGCACCGTCCAGGAACCCGAGCTCGGCGGCGACCTGGTGAGCCGGAACATGATCCGGGATCTCGTGATCAACGGCGCCAAGGTGGCGTTCACCATCGAGCTGACCACGCCCGCCTGTCCGCTCAAGGACCAGATCGAGGCCGAAGTCCGCCGGGCGCTGATGCCGCTCGGGGTGGAGGAGCTGGGCGTCGCCTGGGGTGCCACGGTCCGGCGCGCCACGCCGCGCACCGCGGAGCAGCTGGTGCCGGGCGTCAAGAACGTGATCGCCGTTGCGTCGGGCAAGGGTGGCGTGGGCAAGAGCACCGTGTCCGTCAATCTCGCCGTCGCGCTCGCCAAGGCCGGAGCCTCGGTCGGCCTCCTCGACGCCGACATCACCGGACCCAACATCCCGATGATGCTCGGGCTCGACGGGCAGCCCCAGGCGAGCGAGAACAACAAGATCGTGCCGCTCGAGCGCCACGGCGTGAAGGCCATCTCCATCCAGTTCTTCGTGCCCGAGGGCCAGCCCATCGTCTGGCGCGGCCCACTCATCGGCGGGGCGATCAGCCAGTTCCTGCGCGATGTCGAATGGGGCGAGCTGGACTACCTCGTCGTGGACCTGCCGCCGGGCACGTCCGATGCCCAGCTGACCCTCGCGCAGGCGGTTCCGATCAGCGGGACCGTCTTGGTGACCACCCCCCAGGAGGTCGCGCTGTCGGACGTGGCGAAGGCCCTGTCCATGCTTCGCCGGCTCAACGTCCCGATCATCGGGCTGGTCGAGAACATGAGCGCGTTCGTGTGCCCTCACTGCGGCGAGACGACCGAGATCTTCGGGCACGGTGGCGGCGAACGCTTCGCCGAGCAGCACGGCGTGGAGTTCCTGGGCAAGGTGCCGCTGGACATCACCGTCCGCCAGGGCGGCGACGCGGGCGTGCCGGCTGTCGCCCAACGGGAACCCGGCCCCGCCGCGCAGGCAATGGAGACCGTGGCCAAGCTGGTGGCAGCGCGGATGAGCATCCGGGCCGCGACCGCCCAGGCGCCAGTCCTCTCGGTCTCCTGAGCGTTCCCACCCGCGTCGGTCGGCCGGTGCGCGCCGGTCGGGCCACCGTCCCGCCGGTTGCCGCCGAGTAGGATTGCCGCTCCATGAGCCAGGTCCGCCCCCCGTCTGACCCCGCCGCCCTGCACGCCATGCTGGAGAGCGTGCCCCTGTTTCGGGACCTGTCCCGGCAGGACCTCGGGACGCTGGCGGCCAGTCTTCGGACGCGGCGCTACCGGCGTGGCGAGGTGATCTTCCACCAGGGGGACCCGGGCGACTCGCTCCACATCATCATCTCCGGGCGGGTGAAGATCTCGAGCCCGTCCGAGTCGGGAGTGGAGGCGATCCTGACGACGCTTCGCCCGGGCGAGTTCTTCGGCTCGCTGGCGCTGCTGGACGGGGCGCCCCGTTCCGCATCCGCAACCGCTGTCGAGGTGACCGAGACGCTCATCCTGCCTCGGGACACGTTCCGCCGGCTGGTCAACGACTCGCCCGAGATCCGCGATCACGTGTTCGCCGAGCTCGCTCGCGAGCTGCGGCGGCTGACCTACCACGTGGAGGAGCTCCACTTCCTCGACATCGCCGGGCGCCTCGCGGCCCGCCTCGCACGGATGGCGGAGGAGCAGGGGAGCGATGGGACCAGCGGCGACATCCGGCTCGAGGGGCCGATCACGCAGGGTGAGCTGGCAGCGATGGTCGGCAGCACCCGCCAGAGCGTCAACAAGCTCCTGGGCTACCTGGCCGAGGATGGGCTCATCCGGCAGGATCGCGACGCGATCGTCGTGCTCGACCTGCCTGGGCTGCAGCTCGCCGCCCGCCGTTGACCGTCGCCCTCCCGTGACCCCGTATCGCGTCCCGGCGGCGGTTGCGCGCCGGTTCCTCGTGGCGCGGCACCTGCTGGCTCCGCCCCGGTCCCTGCCCCCGGGCGAGGCAAGCGTGCTCGAGGTGTTCGAGCGCCTGGGCAGCATCCAGTTCGACCCGCTCGAGGTGGCGGGCAGGAACCACGACCTCGTCCTGCTCGCGCGCGTGGCCGGGTATCGACGGGACATGACCGACGCGCTCCTCTATGAGCGCCGAGCGCTGTTCGAGGCGGACAACAAGGGCTTGAGCTTGCTGCCCGCGGGGGAGCTCCCATGGCACCGGGTGACGTGGGATCGGGCACGCGTCCGGCACGAGCGCGGTGCCTTCGACGAGCACGCACCGCTGGTGGCGGAGCTGCTCGACCGGATCCGGGCAGCTGGGCCGCTCTCGTCCACGGACTTCGAACCGCGGGCGGCCATCGACTGGTACTGGCGGCCCACCAACCAGGTGCGTGCGGTGCTCGAAGCCCTTGGCGAGGCCGGGGTGCTCGGCATCGCCCGCCGGGAGGGGAACCGCCGCGTGTACGACCTCGCCGAGCGCCTGTTCCCGGCGGACGCCCTGGCTCACCGGCCGCTCGTGCGGGACCAGTTCCGGCACCGGCTGCTGTCCCGGTATCGCGCTCATGGACTGCTGGGCCTCAGCGGCAGCGCGGAGCTGTGGTACGGCACGTCACCCAGCTCGGTGCTCGGGGTCGAGGACGGGGTCCCGCTCCAGGCGGCGGGCCGCCGGGCGCTCCACGCGGAGCTGGTGGAAGCGGGGAACCTCGTGCCGGTGGAGGTCGAGGGCTTCAAGGCGCTGCGCTACGTCGTGGCCGACGACCTGGCGCGACTCGAGCTGGCCGAGCGCGAGGTGGCGGCGGAAGGGCACCCTGGTCCGCTGCCCGGGCCCGGAGGTTCGCCGGCGGCCGTCACGTTCCTGGCGCCGCTCGATCCGCTGATGTGGGACCGGGACCTTGTCCGCCGGCTGTTCGGGTTCGACTACGTCTGGGAGGTGTATGTCCCGGCCGCAAGGCGGCGCTGGGGCTACTACGTGCTGCCGCTGTTGTACGGGGACCGCCTCGTGGGCAGGATCGAGCCGCGCATCGATCGGCGGACCGGCACGCTCCGGGTCCTCGGGCTCTGGTGGGAGGAGGGCTTCGATCCGCTCGACGGCGGTGCGCACCCGGGGTTCGTCGCTGCGGTGGCCGACGCGGTGCGGGCCCACATGGCGTTCGGCGGGCTTGGCCGGGTGGCGTGGCCGCGCGTGGCCAGGCACCGTCCGTTCGTCCGCGCCGTCCAGGCGGTGCTCTCACCCGGGGCGGCGCCTCGCTAGGCGCGGAGGGCTGTCAGCAGCACCGCTGCCGCGGCGATCGCCGCGCGATCCGCACCCAGCGCGCCGCGCTGGAAGGCGAGTCGCTCGTCGCTCAGGGTTCCGGATGGCGTCGCCACCGCGACCAGGACCCGGGCGTCAGCCTCACGGTCGATGGTGGCCATCGCGAACCCCACGTCGGTGCCCGTCGCTTCCCGGATGCGTTCGGCGTCGCCCGCGACAGACACGGCGTCGACCACCGCCGATCGATCGTTGTCAACCTCGGCGTGGGCCAGGCCCGGCAGCCCGCGGAGGAGCGCCACCAGCGCACCCGCGGACCCTCGCTCAGTTGTGGCGAGCGTCCAGCCGCGGACCTGGAGCGCCGCGTCGATCGCGCCGGCCCAGGTCATCGAATCCCGCGCCCACACGTACCTGCCCAGCACCACCGTGATCGCCGCCTCGGCCTCATCCGCGAGGTCGTCGGCACCCCGACCGTTTCCCGGCCTGGCGCTGATCCGCACGTCCACCGCCTCGGCCCGCGCGTAGGTTGCCACCACGGGGTTCGTGGCCCGCAGGATCGCCTCGCCCAGCGCCTCCGCCACCTGGGACTCGCCGATCCCATGCAGACGGAGGGTGCGCACGACGAGGTCGCCGCCGACGCCGCGAGCCGCCAGGCGGGGCAGGACCTGCTCGGTCCACATCGGACGCATCTCGCGCGGCGGACCGGGCAACGTGACGATGACGCGGCCGTCCGGGCGGTCGACAAGCCAGCCGGGGGCCGTCCCGTTGGGGTTGGGGAGGCTCGTCGCGGACGGGATCGTCCAGGCCTGCTTGACGTTGACAGACGGGAACGGATGGCCCCGTTTCGCCCATAGTCCCTTGAGCCAGTCGAGCACCCCCTCATCGACGGAGACCGACTCCCCGCAGGTTTCGGCGACCGCCTCCCGGGTGAGGTCATCCGGTGTGGGGCCAAGTCCGCCGGTCGTGACCACGAGGTCGGCGCGGGTGAGCGCGGTCCGCAGGGCGTCGACCACCGCGGGGAGGTCGTCGGGGAGATCGGCGATGCGCGTCACGTGGACGCCGTGGGCAACCAGCGAACGGGCCAGCTCACCACTGTTGGTGTCGGTCGTCTCGCCGACGGTCAGCTCCGAGCCGATGGCAAGGAGCTCCGCGGCGAGCAGCGGGCGCGGTGACAGGGAAGAACGGATGGTGTCGGTCATGGCCAGACGGAGCGTATCCCGACGGGCCGTCCCGGGGGAGGTCGGCCGGAGGGGGGGCTCATGGGCCCCCTTGGGGAGGGCGAGGACCACGCTGGTATCATGGGCACGCGCCCCCCGATGACCGCCCATCAACGCCGCGGAGGACGACCTCTGGACCCCGAACGACCTCCCATGGAACCCGCGTCTCCTGCCGACGCGCCCGGCCTCCGAGCGCAGCTGACCGCCACCCGCGAGGCCGCGATCGCCTTCGTCCGGGCCCATCTCGAGTTGGCCAGGACGGAGCTCGATGCGATCAAGGGCGAGGTTGCCCGGGCCGCCGCGCTGGGCGGGGTCGCCATCGCAAGCGGCATCCTGCTCACGCTCCTGCTCTCGATCGGCGGCATGCTGTTCGTCGGGGAGTGGGTGTTCGGGTCGATCGGCTGGGGCCTCCTGCTCGGCTCGGAGTTGCTGATCGCGGTCGCGGCGATGGCGGTCCTGTCGGCGCTGCGCATCCCCGGGCTGGCGGTCGACGTCTTCATCGCGTTGATCGTGGGTGTGGTCGTGGGCATCGTGCTCGGGTTCGACCTGCCGAATGCGCTGTTCCGGTCGATCGGGGATGCGTCAGGCCTGGGCGTCGATCCGGCGGTTCGGCCGCTCGTGCTCGGGATCATCATCGTCGGCATCCTCGGGGCCGTCCTCGGACTCCTCGTGGGGGCCAGGGCAGGCGGTGGATCGGGGGCGATCGGCGGGCTGGTCGGGGGCCTGATCGTCGGGGTGCTGGCAGGCGCGTTCCTCTCGATCACGTTCGGGCTGCGCGTCGGCGCGGCGTTGGGCGCCGCCACGTTCCTCTTCGCCTGGCCGGTCCTCAACGGGATCCGAACCCAGCGCCAGGGCATCGACACCGAGGCGCTCAAGCGCCGCTTCTACCCGGCGACCACCATCGACACTACGAAGGAGAGCATCGAGTGGGCGAAGGCACGAGTGCCCCGCAGCCCGAGGTCGTAGCGGCCCGAGAGGCGCTGCTGGCCTCTCGGACGAGCCTGGACGAGCAGATCGTCCGGCTCGAGGCTTCGGCGCGCGCGGCCGTCGACATCCGGGCCAAGATCAGGCGCAACCCGGTCAAGGCCGCCGGCGTGGCTGCCGGTGCGGGGTTCGTGGCCCTTGGTGGCCCCCAGCGGCTGTTCCGGCGGGCCCGCAACGCCGTCTTCGGCACACCTGACCCGCTGCCCAAGTCGATGCTGCCCAAGGAGATCGACGCGGCGCTCGGGAAGCTGGGCGGCGACGGCGCCAGGGTCCGCGGGACCATCGAGCGCGAGTTCGCGGCCTATCTCGAGGAGAAGGCGCCCGAGCGCAAGAGCCGGGACCTGTCCGGCACGATCTCGTCCCTGCTGATGTCCGCCGGCAAGCCGCTCATCTCGCGCTACGGGAAGCAGATCGTCGACCAGCTCACGACCGCCGACCCGGAGCAGCTGCGCCAGCAGCTGGACAAGGTCCGCGCCAGGCGGGCCGCGTCGGGGATCGACAAGACGTCCTGACGCCCAGCGGGGGCTGGTAGGCGAGGTCGGGGTCGAACCGACACGTCCCTCTCGGGACACCGGCTCCTAAGGCCGGCGCGTCTGCCATTTCGCCACTCGCCCGTGCAGCCGAGTCTAGCGCGCTCCTTGCCCGCGCTCGCCCACTGCGGCACCCCGCGCCACGCCCGCGCCCGTCGGCGCCCGCCGCCCGGACGGCCGACCCACCCTATACTCGCCCGGCGATGAATGTGACCGCCACCCCTGCGCCCAAGAGCTCCATCCTCCTCGAGATCGAGGTTCCCGCCGACCGGCTGGACCGCGCCATGCGCGACGCCACGCAGCGCCTGTCGCGCAAGACGCGAGTCGCGGGCTTCCGCCCCGGCAAGGCTCCGCGGCCGATCCTCGAGCGCGTCCTCGGACCCACCGCCGTGCTCGACGAGGCGGTCGAGCAGCTCGTCCAGCTCGCCTACCGCGACGCGATCGTCGAGCAGGGCATCATCCCGCTCACGAACGCCGACGTGGAGGTCGTCGAGGCCGAGGAGGGGAAGCCGCTCAAGTTCAAGGCGACCGTCCAGGTCCGGCCCGAGGTCGAGCTGGGCGACTATGCCGGCTTCAACTTCGCGCCCGAGATCGACGATGTCACGCCCGACAAGGTGGACAAGGTCGTCGATGAGCTGCGGGACCAGAACGCGACCCTTGCCGCCGTCGAGGATCGCGGCGCCCAGAACGGCGACTGGGCGGTCATCGGCTTCGCCGGCACGAAGGACGGGGTTCCGTTCGACGGCGGCACGTCCGAGCGGATGCCGCTCATCCTCGGCGAGGACCGCCTGATCCCCGGCTTCGAGGCCAACATCGTCGGCCTTCGGCCGGGCGAGTCAGCGGATTTCGACATCAGCTTTCCCGAGGATTACCCGGAGGAGGGCCTGGCCGGCCAGCCGGTCCGCTTCCACGTGGACCTCAAGGAGCTGCGCGAGAAGGTCATGCCACCCGCGGACGACGACTTCGCCCGGAACATGGGCGAGTACGCGGACCTTGCCGCGCTCAAGGCAGATGTCGACCAGCGGCTGCGGCGCAACGCGCTCGACCGCGCCCGCCACGAGTTCGCCGACAAGATCATCGAATACGCCGTCGCCAACAGCACGATCGAGCTCCCCGAGATCCTGGTCGACCAGGAGGTCGAGGTGATGCACGACGAGTTCCGCTCGCAGCTGGCCCGCCAGGGGATCGGCGAGGCCGCCTACCTCAAGGCGACGGGCAAGGGCGAGACCGAGCTCCATGCCGACTTCCGGCCGCGCGCCGAGCACCGGACCAAGGTGCTGCTGGTGCTCAGCAAGATCGCCGACGCCGAGGGTGTCGAGATCCCGGACGCGGAGGTCGAGGCCCAGGTCGAGCTCGCCCGGGCTCGCTACGAGGACCCCAAGACCGCCCGGTACTTCGAGTCCGAGCGCGGCCGCAACTTCATCCGCAGCACGCTCCGGCGGACGCGGCTCGTGGAGATTCTCGTGGATCGCTGGCTGGCCGCCCACCCCGAGCATCCGCCGCTGCCGCACCTGGAGGACGACGAGCCCTCGGCCGTCGACGCCCCCCAGGCAGAGGCCAACGCGTCCGTGGACGCCACCGATCCGGGTGCCCTCCCGGCTGCCATCGACTAGCCCAACCCACGCCGGCGATGTCCGACCCAATGCAGGGGAGACCCGCGATGCTCGTCCCGATGGTCATCGAATCCACCAGTCGCGGGGAACGCGCGTACGACATCTACTCGCGCCTGCTCCGCGAGCGGATCATCTTCCTCGGCGACGCGATCGAGGATCACCTCGCCAACCTCGTCATCGCCCAGCTGCTGTTCCTCGAATCCGAGGATCCCGAGAAGGACATCAGCCTCTACATCAACTCGCCCGGCGGCGTCGTCAACTCCGGCCTCGCGATCTACGACACCATGCAGTACCTGCGGGCGCCGGTGAGCACGATCTGCATCGGGATGGCGGCCTCGATGGCGGCCGTGCTGCTCGCCGCCGGCGCACCGGGCAAGCGATATGCCCTCCCCAACAGCCGGATCATGATCCACCAGGGGTCGGGCGGCTTCCGCGGCAACGCCCCGGACGCGGTGATCCAGATGCGCGAGTGGGAGTTCCTGGTCAAGCGCAACACGGAGATCCTTGCGCAGCACACGGGCCAGCCGTTCGAGAAGGTCGTCGAGGACACGAACCGCGACAAGTTCATGTCGCCCGACGAGGCCAAGGAATATGGCATCATCGACTCGGTCTACACGTTGCCGGGTGACTCGCTGATCGCGCAGGCGCACGACGCAGCGCTCTCCGGTGGCGCGGGTTCCTCGATCGTGGACCCCGGCTCGGACAGCGGGCCGAGCCCCGCGACGGGGAGGTAGCGCAGGAGCCATGCCGGTGTCGACGACGGGTTCCAAGGGCACGAAGGTCCCGTACCGCTGCTCGTTCTGCGGCAAGAGCCAGGAGCAGGTCCGGAAGCTCATCGCGGGCCAGGGCGTCTACATCTGCGACGAGTGCATCAACCTGTGCCAGGAGATCATCGAGGAGGAGATGCTGGAGGCACCGAAGCCTCGTCCCTCCAGCCAGAAGCTCCCGAACCCGCGTCAGATCACGGAGAACCTCGGCCAGTACGTCATCTCGCAGGAGAAGGCGAAGAAGGTCCTCTCGGTCGCGGTCTACAACCACTACAAGCGCGTCAACGCGGGCAACAGCGTGGACGACGTCGAGCTCCAGAAGTCCAACGTCCTCCTGGTCGGCCCCACGGGCTCCGGCAAGACGCTGCTCGCCCAGACGCTGGCGCGGATCCTCGACGTGCCGTTCTGCATCGCCGACGCCACCAGCCTCACCGAGGCGGGGTACGTCGGCGAGGACGTGGAGAACATCCTGCTGCGCCTGATCCAGGCGGCCGACTTCGACGTCACCCGGGCGCAGCGCGGGATCATCTACATCGACGAGATCGACAAGATCGCCCGCAAGGCCGACAACCCGTCGATCACGCGCGACGTCTCCGGCGAGGGCGTCCAGCAGGCGCTGCTCAAGATCCTGGAGGGAACGGTCGCCAACGTGCCGCCGCAGGGCGGGCGCAAGCACCCCCACCAGGACTTCATCCAGATCGACACCACGAACATCCTGTTCATCTGCGGCGGGGCGTTCGACGGGCTGGAGAAGATCGTCGAGGAACGGGTCGGCAAGCGCTCGATCGGGTTCGGATCCGAGGGCCAGATGTCCAAGGCGGACCGGGCCCGGATGATCGAGAAGCTGATGCCGGAGGATCTGCTCAAGTTCGGCCTGATCCCAGAGTTCATCGGGCGGCTGCCGGTCATCGTGACGCTCTCGCCACTGACGGTCGAGGATCTCGTCCGGGTGCTGATCGAGCCCAAGAACGCCGTCACCCGCCAGTTCCAGAAGTTCCTGCAGCTGGACAAGGTGGAGCTCGTGTTCACCAAGGCCGCCCTCCAGGCCGCCGCCGAAGTTGCCATCGACCGCAAGACGGGCGCTCGTGCCCTGCGCTCCATCGTGGAGGAGTCGCTGCTCGAGGTGATGTTCGACATCCCGGAGCGCACCGACGTCCGCAAATGCATCATCACCGAGGAGACGATCCGGAGCGGTCGCCTGCCGCTGCTTCTGACCAAGTCGGACGTCGACAAGGGCGTCGACGAGACCAACTACGAGGAGTGGCTCGCGGAGCGGGGCGAGACCGCCTAGGGTTCCGGTTCCGCCCGGCCGATCGCCGCGCCTTCGCCCGCCCATGGGACCGGCAGCGCATGGTGGCTGGTCGTGGTCGATGAGGCCGTCGAGGTTCGTCCGCTACTCACACCGTGCATCGGATCGAGGGTCCGCACGCAGGGCCGAGGCAGCCAAGCGATGGTTGGGGCCCTGGGCCACGCTTGGCGTTGCCCGACCTGACTCGCCAGCTGAGTTGCGGATCCGGAGCAACCGGCCCACTCGACGTGGGTGTTCATGGCAGCCTGGTGACGGGTAGCGGCCGACTTCCATGGCACGAAGATCACGACGTGCCAACACGCCTCGCCGGTCTCAGCCGTCGATGAACGCATCCAGCCTCCGGCGCCCCTCGTCCGTCAGCCGCTTGTCCCGGGACTTGAGCTCCGCGCCGATCCGCGCCCCGGTTGGACGCAGCGCCTTCCGCATCCGGGGGAACATCGATCCCGTCCGCAGCTTGTACGTCGTGAACAGGGCTACCCGCGGTCTGCCCAGCTGCGGGAGCTCCCGGGTCCAGTCGACCCATGCCTGCTCGGGGTGCTGGTTCACGATGAACCAGCCGTGGGTCCAGCAGCCGAGGAACAGGTAGTCCACGTCCGCGAGGCCGGCTGTCTCGATCTCGCCGAAGGCGGCGACCCTCGTCTCGATCCCGCGACCCCGAAGGTGGTCAGCGATGTCGTCGGCCAGGCCGGCGGTGGTCCAGGTGGCGCTGCAGTACACGATGGCGGCGGTCGTCATCGGCTGATGATCGGCCGCGCACGACACCGGCCGGGAGGGCCACCCGTCCCGACGTTGCGCGCTGGCCGCCCGGTCGCCGCGGGCGATGATGGGCGGCGATGGACCATCGAGACCACGTCGGGCTGCTCCGGGCGGGGGTCGACCGGCCGGGTCGTTGGCTGGAGCTCGGGTCGGGCGACGGCGAGTTCACGCTCGCGCTCGCCGATCTCCTCGGACCCGGCGGGGCGATCGTGGCGCTCGACCGCGACGAGCGGGCGCTCCGCCGACTCGAGGGCCGGGTGCGATCGGCGTTCCCCCAGGTCGCGCTGGAAACGGTCGTCGCGGACTTCAGCTCGGCCATGCCGCGCGGACCCTTCGAGGGCGTGCTTGCCGCCAACAGCCTTCATTTCGTTCGCGACCCGCGACCGGTGCTGGAGGCGGCTCGCGGGCGGCTCGCTCCCGGTGGGCGGCTGGTCCTGGTGGAGTACGACGCCGACCACGGCAACCTGTGGGTGCCGTTTCCCATCTCCTTCGCCCGTTGGCAGCGCCTCGCACCCTCGAGGGGCTACGCCGTGCCCAGGCTGCTCGGCCGCGTCCCGAGCCGGTTCCTGGGCGCGATCTACGCCGCGGCCGCCGATCTCACCTGACCGGACACACCTGACCGGACGGCCAGACCCGCGTGCTACACTCCCGGCCTCACGGCGACGACCGAGAGGAGTAGGTCCGAGACAGCCCTCGGAGCGAGCGCGGGATGGTGCGAGCCGCGCGGGGACGACGGACACGAAGGTCGCTCGCGAGCCGTGCGCTTGGCGCCCGATACAGTGCCGAGAGAGCCCCGGAACCCTCCGGCCGTGATGAGCGGTGCCGGCCCCGGAGCCGAACCAGCAGGTGGTACCACGACCCGTTCGTCCGCTGGACGAGCGGGCGTTGTTGTCTCCGGGCCCAGGACCGGACCGACCAGGAGCGAACGACGATGACGCAGCCGCAGCCGCCCGAGGCCCTCGCAAGGGCCTACGTGCCCGCCGAGTTCGAGCACGCCGTCTACGAGCGCTGGCTGGCCGCCGACGTCTTCGCTCCCGATGGGGCCGGCTCGACCGCGGACTGGGCGCTGGAGCCGTTCGTCATCATCCAGCCGCCGCCCAATGTGACCGGCAGCCTGCACCTCGGCCACGCGCAGCGGACCACGGTGGAGGACCTGATGATCCGCCACGCGCGGATGCTCGGCCGGCCGACGCTCTTCCTGCCCGGTCTCGACCATGCATCGATCGCCGCCCAGTTCGTGCTCGACGGCATCCTCGCGAAGGAGGGCGAGTCGCGGTCGTCGCTCGGCCGTGACCGCTACCTGGAGCGGATGCAGGGGTTCATCGCGGCGACCCGGGAAGTGATCCTGGGCCAGCAGCGGCGGGTGGGCGGCTCCTGCGATTGGGGCCGGCTCCGGTTCACCATGGACGAGGTGTCCGCCAAGGCCGTGCGGGAGGCGTTCGTCCGCCTCCATCGCAAGGGTCTCGCGTACCGTGCCGAGGCTCTGGTCAACTGGTGCCCCGGCTGCCGTACCAGCGTGAGCGACCTCGAGGTGATCCCGACCCCGGAGACCGGCACGCTGTGGCGGGTCCGCTATCACCTGGTCGATCCCGAGACGGGGCTCCCGGATCCCGCGCGCACGATCACCGTCGCCACCACCCGCCCCGAGACCATCCTCGGCGACACGGCGGTCGCGGTGCACCCCGACGACGCGCGCTACGCGAACCTCGTCGGTCGCCAGGTGCGGATCCCGTTCGTTGATCGCGACGTGCCCGTGATCGCCGACCCGGTGGTGGAGATGGACTTCGGCACGGGAGCCGTGAAGATCACCCCGGCCCACGACCACGACGACCACGAGACGGGCGTCCGCCACGGCCTCGCGATGCTGACCATCCTCGACGACACCGCCCGCGTGGCCAACACGGGTACGCGCTTCGACGGCATGGACCGCTATGAGGCTCGCGCCGCGATCCTCGCCGGGCTCACCGAGCTCGGCGATGTCGAGGGCGAGCAGCCGCACGAGATGGTGATCGGCCGCTGCCAGCGCTCGACGGATGTCGTCGAGCCGCGTCTCAAGACGCAGTGGTTCGTGAAGACCGGGCCCATGGCGGCAGCGGCGCTCGAGGCCACCCGTTCCGGGCGGACCCGCATCCTGCCGGAGCGGTTCGAGAAGACCTGGGAGCACTGGCTGACGGACATCCGGGACTGGAACGTGTCCCGGCAGCTGTGGTGGGGCCACCGGATCCCGGCCTGGTACTGCCCCGACGGCCACGCGACCGTGAGCGCGGATCCCGCCGGCCCGGCCGCCTGCGAAGCCTGCGGGCGACCAGCGACGGAGCTCACCCAGGACCCCGATATCTTCGACACCTGGTTCAGCTCCGGCCTGTGGCCGTTCTCGACGCTCGGCTGGCCGGACGCGACGGACGACATGCGGCGCTTCTACCCGGGTGCCGTGATGGAGACCGGCTACGACATCATCTTCTTCTGGGTGGCCAGGATGATGATGCTGGGCATCGAGCTGACCGGGGAGGCGCCGTTCCACACCGTCTACCTGTCGGGCCTGATCCGCGACCCGTATGGCCAGAAGATGTCAAAGACCAAGGGCAACACGGTCGATCCGCTGGCCACGATCGACGAGCTCGGTGCGGACGCGCTGCGCTTCGCCGTGGTCCACGGGACCACGCCCGGCAACGACCAGCGGTTCGGTGCCGCCAAGGTGGAGAACGCCAGGAACTTCGCCAACAAGCTGTGGAATGCCACCCGGTTCGTCCTGGGCGCCCGGCCGTCCACGATCCCGACGGGAGCCGAGCGCCGGCTCCCGGATGCGAAGCAGCTGGGACCGGGCGACCGGTGGGTGCTCTCGCGTGCCGCGGCGACCACGGCCGCGGTCGACCGTGCGATGGCCGACTACGCCTTCGGCGAGGTCACCCGGATCCTGTACGACGCGATCTGGAACGAGTTCTGCGACTGGGGGATCGAGCTGGCCAAGGTCCGCCTCAACGACCCGACGCGAACGGACGCGGAGCGAGAGGCCACCTGGTGGGCGCTCGTCGACGCGCTCGACACCTACCTCCGCCTGCTGCACCCGGTCATGCCGTTCATCACCGAGACGCTGTGGGCGGCGCTGCCGCACCGGGTCACGGACCCGGACCTGCTGATCGTCGCCCGCTGGCCCGGGGTGGGGGAGCGGGATGCCTCGGCTGAGAGCGAGGTCGGGGCCCTGGTCGATCTCGTTCGTGCGGTCCGCAACGCCCGGGTGGATGCCAGGCTTGACACCGCTGCGTGGCTGCCGCTCGACGTGTACGTGGAACCCGAGCTTGGAGCGGCGCTCGAGGCGCTGCGACCCGCGATCGAGCGGTTGTCCCGTACCAGGCCGATCCGGCGGCGGCTCTCCCGGGAGGCGCTGCATGGCTCCGAGGGCGCGGCGGCGGGCCTCGCGGTGATCGCCGGGCCGGCAGAGGCGATCGTGGGCACGGGGGCCGCGGCCGATCCCTCGACGGTGCAGGCCGATCGCGCGCGCCTCGAGAAGGAGCTCGCCGATGCCCAGCGGCTGCTCGAGGCCGCGCGGGCCCGCCTCGCGAACGAGGCGTTCATGGCGAAGGCACCGCCCGCGGTCGTCAATGGCGCCCGGACCCGAGAGGCGGAGCTGGCCGACCAGGTGGATCGCCTGCAGGCTCGCCTGGGACGCTAGCGGCGTCCTGCCGGGCGGCGGGCGGCCTCCTCCGTCGGGTGGCGCTTTCCACGCACCGCTACAATGGAAGCGGTTCCATACGGAGGCGAAAACTGCTGTGGGCGTGACCATCGGAGACGTTGCCCGGCTGGCCGGCGTCGGCCGGGGCACCGTCAGTCGCGTGCTCAACGACCGCGCCAATGTCGATCCTGGCACGCGTGAGCGAGTCCTGGCGGCGATCCGGGAGCTGGACTTCGTCCCCAGCCACACCGCCCGGCGGTTGAGCCTGCGGCGGACCCAGACGGTGGCCGTGATCATCCCGTTCCTGGCCCGCCCGTCTGCGGTCGAACGCTTCCGGGGGATCGAGGAGGCGCTCTCGAGGGCCAACTACGACCCGCTGGTGTTCAACATCGAGACGGCCGGCAGGCGCGAGGCGGTGTTCCGGGACCTGCCGCGGCCGGAGCGGGTCGATGGCCTGATCATCGTGTCCCTGTCGCCCCACGAGTCGGAGCTGGCGCGGATCGAGCGATCAGGGCTGCCGACGATCCTCGTGGATGCCCACCATCGGTCCCTTCCGCGCGTGGTTGGCAATGACGTGCTCGGGGGCCGGCTGGCCGCACGGCACGTGATCCTGCTTGGCCATCGCCGGATCGCCTTCATGGGAGACTATTCCCGGACGGCGATGGCGTTCACCTCCAGCCGGCTCCGCCTGACAGGCGTGCGCAGCGCCCTGGGGGCCGCCGGGATCCGGCTGCCCCAATCGCTCGTCGGGACCGGTGAGCATTCGCGGCGCCGGGCAGCGGAGCTCGCCACGCGCATGCTCACGTCGTCAGACCCCCCGACCGCGATCGTCTGCGCGAGCGACACGCAGGCGGCAGGCGCGCTCGAGGCGGCGGCCGCCCTCGGCCTGCGCGTGCCCCGGGACCTCTCCATCACTGGGTACGATGACCTCGATCTCGCCGAGCACCTGGGTCTGACCACCGTCCACCAGCCGCTGTTCGAGTCCGGTGTTCGCGCCGTCGAGCGACTCCTCCGCCTGCTCGACGGGATCTCGACCGACCCGCTGCGGGAGGTCCTGGACATCAGCCTCGTCGTCCGGCGATCCACGGCGCCGCCGGGCCAGAAGGAGCTCATCAACACGCCTGCTGCCTCTTGACGAACTTGGTACGCTTGGCCGAGAAGCGTCGTGGAACCGGTTCCAGTCACGCTGGTTTGCGCCGGCATTCGCTGGTCATCGGCCCACCCGCCGGAAGTTGTGCAGGAGGAGAGATGAACAAGCGATTGTGGGTCGGCCTGTGGTCGGCGATCTTCGTGGTCGCGGCATGCGGCGGCGCGAGCAACACCGCAGCCCCTTCGGCGGATGGCGGCGGCGGCGACCTGGCCGGGAAGACGATCACCGTGAGCGGTGCCTTCGTCGATGCCGAAGCCGACCGCTTTGCGGACGCCGTGAAGCCGTTCGAGGACGCCACCGGCGCCACCGTCACCTACAACGGGGACAAGACCTTCGAGCAGGCGATCGTCGTGCAGGCGGCCGCCGGCAACACGCCTGACGTCGCGCTGCTCCCGCAGCCCGGCCTCATGAAGACCTTCGCGACCGACGGGAAGCTGTTCCCGGTCCCGGCTGACGTCATCGCGTCGATCGATGCCAACTACGGCCCCGGCTGGAAGGAGGTCGGGACGGCGGACGACGGCCAGGTCTATGGCGTCTTCCACCGCGTCAACCTCAAGGGCCTCGTCTTCTACCCGAAGGCCGTCTGGGACGCCAACGGGTACACCGCGCCCACGACCTGGGACGAGATGCTCACCCTGATGGACACGATGGTCGCGGACGGCACCCCGCCGTGGTGCGTCGGCATCGAGTCCGGCTCCGGCACCGGCTGGCCGTTCACCGACTGGGTCGAGGAGGTCATGCTCCGGACCGTCGGTGCCGAGGGGTACGACGCCTGGGTCGCCGGCACGACGCCGTTCACGGACCCCAGCGTGAAGGCCGCCTTCCAGCGCGTGCTGGACATCTGGATGAACCCGGACTACGTCTACGGCGGGCCGGAGTACATCGTGCAGACGGCGTTCGGCGAGGCGCCCAAGGCGGCCTTCGACGATCCGCCCAAGTGCCTGCTGACGAACCAGGGCAACTTCATCACCACGTTCTTCCCGGAAGACGTGCAGGCGGACCTCGACAACCGGGTCGGCGTGTTCACCCTCCCGGCGACGGATCCGGCGATCGGCACCCCCGCCGAGGTCGGCGGTGACCAGGCCGTCGCGTTCGCGGATCGCCCCGAGATCTGGGCGTTCCTCAAGTTCCTCACGACCCCGAGTCCGGCACCGCCTGGCAGCAGGCGGGTGGCGCCCTGTTCCCGTACAAGACCCAGGATGTCTCGCTCTACTCGTCGGAGCTCGACAAGGCGTTCGCCCAGTCGATCGTCGACGCGGCGTTCGTCCGCTTCGACGGCGGCGATGCCATGCCGAAGGCCGTCGGATCGGGCACGTTCTGGACGGAGCCCATCCGGGTGTTGACCGGAAGCGAGGACCTGGACACGGCCCTCAGCAACATCGCGGCCAGCTGGCCCAAGTAGATCTGTCGTAGGCAAGTGGCGGGGCCCCACCGGCGGCTCCGCCACTGCTGATCCGCCGGTGCACTCGCGGGAGGAGGAGCCGAGGGATGCAACAGGCTAGTGCCGCGGGGCCGTCGACCGGGATCGGCCGGGTGCTTGTGACCGGCGTCGGCCGGGTGGTCGTCTCGATCTTCGTCCCCGTCATCGCGTTCATCGTCCTGTGGGCCGGCTTCCTGTTCCTGCGGGACAGCGGCGCGCCGAAGCTCGTCATCGTCGCGGTGGCGATCGTGTGGGGCATCGGCGGCGTCGCCATGCTCTACGTCGTCGCGAACTGGCTGACCGAGAAGCTGCCGTATGCCTGGCGTCGGCGGATCCTGCCTTTCGTGTTCGTGGGGCCGGCGGTGGCCATCCTCGCGTTCTACCTCCTGGTTCCGGCCGCCATCACGGCCTGGTCGAGCCTGTTCAACGCCAACGGGTCGGAGTTCGTCGGTGTCGACAACTACGTCTACTCGTTCAGCAATCCCGAGATGGTCACGGCGATCCGCAACAACGTGCTGTGGCTGGTGTTCGGGACGGTGATCAGCACCGGGCTCGGGCTGGCGGTCGCCGTGCTGGTGGAGCGCTCGAGGCTGGATCGCCTGGCCAAGACGCTCATCTTCCTGCCGATGGCGATCTCGTTCGTCGGCGCCAGCGTGATCTGGCGCTTCGTCCTGTCCTACCAGCCGGAGGGCCAGCCCCAGATCGGGCTGCTCAACGCCATCCTGGGCTCGGTTGGCATCTCGCCGGTCTCGTGGCTGACCGGCGAGCCCCTCAACACGATCCTCCTGATCGTGATCCTGATCTGGGGCCAGACCGGTTTCGCCATGGTGATCATCTCCGCGGCCCTCAAAGGCGTGCCCGAGGAGATGCTCGAGGCCGGACGGATCGACGGTGCAAGCGAGTGGCAGGCGTTCCGCAAGCTCGTCGTGCCCACGATCTGGCCAACGATCGTGACGGTGGCGACGACGATCGCGATCCTGACCCTGAAGATCTACGACATCGTCACCGCGATGACCAACGGCAACTTCAATACCCAGGTCATCGCGACCCTGATGTGGAAACAGGCATTCATCTTCCTCGACTCCGGACGGGGCGCCGCGCTGGCGGTGATCCTCCTGGTCGCCGTGACCCCCGTGATCTGGTACAACCTCCGGCAATTCCGTGGCCGGGCGATCTGAGGGCGATGTGATGCGAAGGATCACCTGGTCGCGCGTGGCCATCAACATCACGGTGCTGTTCCTGATCGTGGTCTGGACGGTGCCAACCATCGGCCTGTTCGTCACCTCGTTCCGTGACAAGCAGGCAATCTCCAACTCGGGCTGGTGGTCGGCGTTTGGGCAGGGCGGCTTCACGCTCGACAACTACGACAAGGTCCTGTTCGGCGGCGACGGTCTGGCGACGGCCTTCCTCAACACGCTCGCGGTGACGGTCCCGGCCGTCGCCATCCCGATCCTCATCGCGGCTTTCGCTGCCTACGGGTTTGCCTGGATGCAGTTCCCGGGTCGACGGATCCTGTTCATCACGGTCGTCGCCCTGCTGGTGGTGCCGCTCCAGATCGCGCTGATCCCCGTGCTCAAGACCTACCTCCTGATCGATCTCAATGGCACCTTCCTGGCGGTCTGGCTGGCGCACGCGGGGTTCGGTCTGGCCCTGGCCACCTACCTGCTCTACAACTACATCAGCCAGCTTCCCAAGGACCTCATGGAGTCGGCCGCGATCGATGGGGCCTCGCACTTCACGACGTTCACCCGTCTGGTCCTGCCCCTGTCCATGCCCGCGCTCGCGTCATTCGCGATCTTCCAGTTCCTGTGGGTCTGGAACGACCTGCTGGTGGCGGCGACCTTCCTGGGCACCAGCGCTGACGTGGCGGTCATGACCCAGCGCCTGGTGTCCATGACCGGCACCAAGGGCCAGGACTGGCAGCTGCTCACGGCCGGGGCGTTCGTCTCGATGGTCGTTCCCGTGGCCGTATTCCTCGGCCTGCAGCGCTACTTCGTGCGGGGGCTGCTCGCCGGCTCGGTCAAGGGTTGACGCGCGGACCTTCGTCCCGCAGCAGACGGAACCCGGCGTCCCGGAACTCCTCCTCCGGGTCGCCGGTTCCGTTTCCTGACCTGCCAGCCGCCATTGCGGTGGTGCGCCGGCGGCTGGCAGGCATGGCGGCGCGTGACATCGAGCTGTTCCTGATCAGGCTCGCGCGCTGGTGGCCGGACCTCGCGGAGCCGTGGGCCAACGTCTATGGGTCCCATCCGCGAGGCGCCAGCACGCTCGCGTCGCTCGTCGAGCTCATGGCGGACCGCTACCGGGAACGGCCACCGGCGCTGGTGTCACAGGACCTCGAGCGCAGCGTCCGTCCCGACTGGTTCCAGGAGCCGTCAATGATCGGGTATGTCTGCTACGCGGACCGGTTCGGCGGGACGCTCGCCGGCGTGGCGGAGCACCTCGACTACCTCGCCGACCTGGACATCCGCTACCTCCACCTGATGCCGCTGCTGCGTTGCCGGCCGGGGGAGACCGATGGCGGGTACGCCGTCTCGGACTATGGCGCGGTGGAGCCGGCCCTCGGGACCATGGAGGACCTCGAACGCCTGTGCGACCGGCTGCGCGAACGCGGCATGAGCCTGTGCATCGACCTCGTCCTCAACCACACGGCCGCCGAGCACCCGTGGGCCGTGGCTGCCGCGGCCGGCGACCCCGAGGCGGCGGAGATGTACTACGTCTACCCGGACCGGACCGAGCCGGACCGGTGGGAGCGGACGCTGCCCGAGACCTTTCCGGAGACGGCGCCCGGCAACTTCACCCGGCTGCCCGATGGCCGGTGGGTGTGGACGACCTTCAACGCCTTCCAGTGGGACCTGAACTGGTCGAACCCGAGGGTCTTCCTCGAGATGCTCGATGTGCTCCTGGCGCTGGCCGCACGAGGGGTGGATGCGTTCCGTCTCGACGCGGTGGCGTTCATGTGGAAGCGCCTCGGCACCAACTGCCAGAACGAGCCCGAGGTCCACGACCTGCTCCAGGCCCTGCGGGCGTGCGCGCGCATCGTGGCCCCTGCGATCATCTTCAAGGCCGAGGCCATCGTCGGCCCTGGCGACCTGGCGCGTTACCTGGGCGAGGGGCGTCACCACGGCCGGGTCTCGGACATGGCCTATCACAACAGCCTCATGGTCCAGTTCTGGTCCGCCCTGGCAACGCGTGACGCCCGTCTTGCCACGCTCGTCCTTGGCGCCCTGCCACGCAAGCCTTCGAACACGGCCTGGGCCACCTACGTCCGATGCCACGACGACATCGGCTGGGCGGTCGTCGACGAGGCTGCGGAGGCGGTCGGATGGGCCGGACCCTCGCACCGGAGCTTCCTGTCCGACTTCTACGCTGGCCGCTATCCCGCGAGCTTTGCCCGCGGGGCGGTGTTCCAGTACGTGCCGTCCACCGGAGACAGCCGGATCAGCGGCACGTTCGCCAGCCTCGCCGGCCTCGAGGCCGCGATCGAAGCCCGTGACCCGGAGCTCATCGACGCGGCGATCGAGCGGATCCACCTCGGGCACGCGCTCATCCTGGCCTGGGACGGCCTGCCACTCCTGTACATGGGCGACGAGCTGGGCATTCGCAACGACCACGGGTACCTCGACGATCCGGACCATCGTGGCGACAACCGGTGGCTCCATCGGCCGCGGATGGATTGGCAAATCGCGCGGCGCCGCCTTCGGGGTGGGACCGTCGAGGCGCGGATCTATCGAGACGTGCGCCACCTGATCGCCGTCCGGCATTCGGCCCCGCAGCTCCATGCCGCGGTGCCGCTCGATGTCCTGGAGCCCGGGGATGCGGCCGTGTTCGCGTTCCGGCGCGAGCATCCGGTCGGGCCGCTCGTGGCGATCAGCAACGTTGCCGACGAAGCGAGGGTGGTCCCGGCCGCCCTGCTCCCGGCGTCGCCTTCCGGCCGGGTCATCGATCTGCTCGACCGATCGGTCCACCATGCCGGGGCTCCGATCGGGATCCCGGCCCGCGGCGTGCGCTGGCTGGTCTCCACCGACGCCACCACGGTGACCCGGGAACGGCGGATGACCGCAGACGGCTGAGGGGACGAGCGGGCGCTGCTAGGATGACCCTGATCACCGCCATGCCGTCGCCCGGAGGACGCCGTGCCCCTCGAGTTCCTGAAGCGAAAGGGCGATTCCGACAAGCCAAACGCTGCCCGCAAGCCGGCCCAGCCGGTCGGGCTGCCGGAGGAGGTCGTTGCCCAGGACTACCTGCTCAAGCTCTATTACGCGGGCAAGAGCACGGAGGGCGTCCGGCTGCGAGCGGGCGGCGGACATGCGATGGACGAGCTTCCGCAGATGCTCGAGGGGCTGACCCGCCACCCGGTCGAGGTCGTCGAGCCGCTCCCGCTCGAGTTCGCGCAGGCCGTGCCCGTGATCGCGCGCCCGTCCGAGGCGATGCAATGGCTCAATGCCCATCACGAGCTGAGCCCCGTCACCCGGCACGCGCTCGTGGTCCTCGAGTCGATCGACGCGGTTGACCTGGCTTTTGACACGTTGGTGTGCTCGCTGCTTGACGGTGAGACCGACACCTCCGGCTACCCCGACTACAGCGCTGTTGTCGGCGGGCTCGCCTCCCACTGGGACGAGGCGACCGGCGACATGGTCGTCCGGGGTGTCGTCGGCTGGGGTGGCAAGGGGGTTCGCGGTGACACGGACCGGACCGCCTCGCGCATTCTGGGCGGCATCCTGACCAACATCCTTGCCAGCCAGTACGCGATGGGGATCACTACTGTCGACCGGCCGGTGCCGGCGGCGGGTCGCGGGGGCCTGGTCTGTGCGCACTGTGGCTTCGCGTCCGGTCACGAGCGTGCGTTCTACTGTCCCAAGTGCGGGATGCGGCTGCTCCGCGGCTAAATCCTCAGGCCGGTGTCTCGCGGGAGCGGCGCCTCGGCCCTCGGAGAGACCATCGATGCCTGTCTACGACTACCTCTGCTCTGCGTGCGACCACCGCGCGGACATCCTCCACGGGATCAACGATCCCGGCCCGAACTTCTGCCCCTCCTGTGGGGCCGAGGGGACCATGCGCAAGCAGTTCGCGGCCCCCGCGGTTCACTTCAAGGGCTCCGGGTGGGCCAAGAAGGACCGTGGCAGCTCCACGATGACCCGCGCAACCGCCAGGTCGTCCTCGGGGGACGGGGACAGCAACGCGACGAGCGACCAAGCCCGTGACGGAGCGAGCGAGCACACGCGTGACGGAGCGAGCGAGCGCGCACGCGACGAAGCCGGCAAAGGCCCCCGGGATGCGGTCAAGGGCGGCACCCGGGACGGTTCGTCATCGCGCGAATCGCCGCCGGCGGTTTCGACCAGCTCCGGCAACCCGAACACGACTGAATGAGGCACCGAGCATGCCATCTGCCGCCGACTGGATCACGCTGACGGAAGCGGCAGGAGATTCTCGCCGCGGCCAACATCCATTTCCGCCCCGAGACGATTGGCAGCTGGGCGCGGACCGGCCGCCTGTCGAGCATCAAGCTCGGCGGCCGACGCTATGTCCGTCGCGGCGAGGTGAAGGCGCTGATCATGGCGCCCCGCCGCATCGCCGCCGAGGAGCTGCAGCCCGGCCTGTTCGGGGACCTGGACAGCTGACGCCGTGAGCCGGTTCTCGGGGATCAGCGGGCCGGTGGCGCAGTTGCGCGCACGTGGAGCCAGGCTCGCCGCGCTGGTGGGTCAGATCCCGGCGGTCCGGGTCCTCGTGGCCACGCTGGACACCTACAGTCGCGCGGGTGGCGGGCTGTTGTCCGCAGGCCTGGCCTACACGTCGCTGCTGGCCCTGCTCCCCGGCCTCCTCCTGCTCGTGTCGGCTGTCGGGTTCTGGGTTCACGACCCAGAGCAGCGGGACTTCATCGTGGGCGCGATCGGACAAGCCGTGCCCCCGCTCGAGGACGTGGCACAGGTTGCCTTCGAGCAGGTCTCGCGGGACGCCCTGCCCTCGAGCATCATCGGCATCGTCGGCCTGCTGTGGGGGTCAAGCCGGTTCTACTCGGCCATGGACAACGCCTTCAGCCGGATCTTCCGGAGCGCTCCCACGCGCAACGAGCTCGAACGGACGGTCCGCGGCGTGCTCCTGACTGTCATCCTGGTCGCCATGCCGCTCGTGGCGCTGGTCCTCGGATCGCTCGTCAGCTGGGTCCTCGACCTTGCGCCCGGCGGGTCGGAGATCCAGGGGGTCGCCCGCACCCTGTGGCAGCTCGCGACGCCCCTGGGGTCGCTGGTCGTGTTCGGCGGTGGGACGATCGTCGTCTACCGCTTTGTGCCCGGCGAGCCGCCGCCGCGTGGCGCCATGGTCCCGCCGGCAGTCCTGGTCGGGCTGATCCTGGCGGCCTTCGCACAGCTGTTCACGTGGATCGCGCCACGGCTCACAGGCGTCGCGGCCATCTACGGCACCTTCGTCGCGCTGTTCGCGCTCCTCGCCTGGCTGTCGATCAGCCTGAACCTCCTCCTGCTGGGCGCATCGTGGACTCGTGTCCGGTGGAGGACCGGTCAGGACGCGGGAGGCGCGGACTAGGGTCTGCCCTGGCGGGTGCCGCAGCGGCGGCAGAACCGGGCGTTGGCCGACAGCGACAGCCCACACTGCACGCAGGGCTGAGGCGTGGCCGGCGTCGGGTCGGCGGTTGGGGCAAGCGGGCCACCGAGTCCTCCGCCGAGGACCTCGCGCGCCGAGGCCGCCCAGAGCGCGGCAGCATCGTCCCGCGGCAGGAGTTGATGGCCGGCGAGCGTCGACGGCGTGTCGGATCGGGCGGAGCGTGCCCAGGTGGGGGCAATCGGCCACTGCGGTTCGGCCGAGCCGTCGTCGGGCGCGACGGTGAGCCAGGGGTTCGCACCCGGGGCAGCGGGTTCGGGCTGGCGAGCAGGCTCGGGCTCTGGGGCGTTCGGTGGCTCCATCGGCCAGGTCGGCTGCACGATGATGTCGTCTCGCGCCGCCGCGACCGGCTCGGGCTCGGGCTCGGGCTCCGCCGCCGCGACCGGCTCGGGCTCGGGCTCGGGCTCCGCCGCCGCCGCGACCGGCTCGGGCTCCGCCGCCGCCACCGGCTCGGGCTCGGGCTCCGCCGCCGCCACCGGCTCGGGCTCGGGCTCCGCCGCCGCCACCGGCTCGGGCTCGGGCTCCGCCGCCGCCACCGGCTCGGGCTCGGGCTCGGGCTCCGCCGCCGCGACCGGCTCGGGCTCGGGCTCCGCCGCCGCCACCGGCTCGGGCTCGGGCTCGGGCTCCGCCGCCGCCGCAATCGCCTCGAGCACGGCGTCCTCTTCGGCCGCGAGCTGGGCTTCGTACTCCGCGACGGCATCCTCGAGGGTCTGCCCGGGGGCGAGCCCGTGTGCGTGCGGCTGCGAGGAGGGGGCGGACGCTGCCTCGGATGCGCCCGCATCCCGCACCGGCCGGTCAGGCGAGAGGTCGGCCTCGGGCCAGCTCTCCGGTGCAGCATCGGCCTCCGGGGCGCCAACCACGACGATCGGCGGCGCTGGCTGGTTCGCTGCCGCTTGGGCGATCGATGCCGGCGGGGTGACCTCCGCCTCGGCCTCCGGCAACGGCGAGCACGTGAGGCAGCGGCTCTCGACGTCGTTCCAGCAGTTGCCGCACGTGTACTGCCGGCAGGTCATGCAGAAGTTGAAGGTCTGGTGGAAGGCATCAAGCTGATGCGACGTCGCGGCACGCTCCTCCTCGGAGCGCGCGTCGGCCATGGCCTCGCTCAGGGTGCTCTCATCCTGCAGGACGTAGTTCCGCAGGCCCCTGGACATCACCTTGACGCGCCCGATGCGCGATTTGCGGGGCGCGGCCGTCTCGAATGTGTAACGCGTGCCGCACCGCTCGCAGAACGATTCGGTGAGGATTTCGGTCATGGTGCCCCCGAAGGACAGGACGCCACATCCGGTTCTGGCCGGACGGAGCCCAGAGTATAGGCCCGTCGTGCGACCCGGGCCCGCCCCGAGGTACCGCCCTGCCGCGACGTTGGTCCCGGCGCGGGCCGCTCATGCCGCCTCTGGTAGGGTTCGCCAAGCGATGGCAATGCTTGCCGATCTCGAACGGCTCCTCGAACGCGTGTTCGAACGCTCGACCGCCCGCCTGTTCCGGGCTCATCCCCAGCCCGTCCAGGTGGAGCGTCGGGTGGAGCGCGCGATGGACCGTGCCCGGACCACGGTGGGGGGCCGCACGACCGTTCCCGAGCGCTATCGTGTCCGCCTTCATCCGGCCGACCTGGCGGAGGTTGCCGGCGCGTCGGGTGGACCCGACGCGCTCGCTCACCGGCTGGCGGATGCCGCGCTCGTGTTTGCCCGCGCCCACGGGTACCACCTGCCCGCACGCCCGACGGTTGCCCTGGTCCGCGATCCGGCCGTGGTCAAGGGAGTGATCGAGGTGGACGTCGTGCTGGCGTCCCCTGCCAGGGAGGCGGAGCCGGAGCCGGAGCCGCCGACCGGGTTCGAGCCCGCTGCCGACCTCACGGTCCCACCGGCCGGCGTCCCTCGTCGACCGCCCGTCGGGGACCTGTCCAGCGCGGTAGCGTCCGGTGGCATCCGCGGCGATGACAGTGGCACGATGGTGTTCCGACGGCCGGCACCTTCCCCCACCCGGGCGGTGCTCCGCCTGGCTCCGAGGGCGGGCGTCGAGCGCGTCATCGAAGTGGACGGCGCGCCGCTTGCCCTCGGCCGGGCGCCGGATAACGGTCTCGTCCTTGCCGATCCCCGTGTCTCGCGCCATCACGCGCGGCTGCAGGCGCGCCGCGGGACGCTGGTGCTCACGGACCTGGACAGCACAAACGGGTCCCGGGTGAACGGCATCCGCGTGGACGAGTGCGCGCTCGGCGTCGGGGACCGGGTGGTCCTCGGAGACACCGTGCTGCTCGTCGAGCAGCTCCCGGGCTGAGGCCGGACTGATGGACGGATTCGTGATCTCGCTGTGGGTTGTGCGCATCCTGTTCCTGGTCCTGCTGTATGGCTTCCTGTTCGCGGTCGTGCGGGTCCTGCTACGCGACCTGCGGTCCGCATCGCGAGGGCCATCGGAGCTCGGCCGGCTGGTGGTGCTGGCGTCGCCGCTGGGGGAGCCGCCCCCAGGTGCCTCGTACCCGCTCGATGCCGTGACCACGCTGGGGCGGGACGTGAACAACGGGGTCGTGCTCGACGACCCGTTCGCGTCGGCGGAGCACGCCGTGCTCACCTTCCGGGGACGAAGCTGGTTCGTTGAAGACCTCGCGAGCACCAACGGGACGTTCGTCAACGGGATCCCCGTGGAAGGGGTGGGACCCCTCGGATTTGGGGACGAGATCCAGGTGGGCGAGATCCGGTTCCGGCTGGATCGCGGTCGACCGTGAGCCCAGTCGCCCAGGCGCACCCGGCGCTCAGCCTGCGGATCCACCCACGCTTGCGATCGACGGAGCTGATGCTCCTTGGCCTGGCGGCGATCGCCCTTGTTGTCGGGGCCGCGTCGTTGGGGGCCACACAGCAGTTGCGTACGGCAACGGAGGCTGGCACGACGCTCGAGGCGCTCGACTTCAGCCCCCCGATCCCCAGGGTCTGGTTGTCTACCTTGGCGCGCTGCTTGGGGTGCACCTGGCGTTCGTGGGCGCCGGCCGTCGCACGGACCAGGTCCTGCTGCCGACAGTGGGCATGCTCGGCGGGATCGGTCTGCTCCTCATGCAGCGCCTGCCACAGACCCTGGTCGTTCAGTCCTTCGGCGACGCGACCTTCGGCCTCGGCCAGCTGCAGCTTGCCTGGCTCCTGGTGGCCCTGGCGGTGATCGCGGCGATCGGCCTCGCCGTGCGCTCCGACGCCTGGCTCCGCACCTACAAGTACACGTGGGCAGCGGCCGGCATCGGGCTCCTGCTGCTCGTGTTCGTGCTCGGCTCGGAGGTCAACGGCGCGCGCCTGAGCCTTTCGATCGGGCCGATATCGGGCCAGCCGAGCGAGTTGCTCAAGGTGATTCTGGTCGTGTTCCTCGCCGCCTACCTGTCCGAGAACCGGGCGCTGCTCGCTGAGGAGAGCACCCGCCTCGGCCCGATCCGCGTGCCCCCGCTGCCCTACCTGGCACCGATGGTCGCGATGTGGGCGATCGCGCTGGGGATCGTCGTCGTCCAGCGGGACCTCGGGGCAGCCCTGCTGTTCTTCGTCGTGTTCCTTGCCCTGCTGTACGTTGCCACCGGCCGGCCGAGCTACGTGGTCCTCGGTCTGCTGCTGTTCGCCGGCGGCTCCGTGGTGCTCTACAGCGTCTTCGGGCACGTCCAGGCGCGGGTGGACAACTGGATCGACCCGTGGCGCGACCCGCAGGGAGCCGGGTTCCAGGTGGTGCAGGCGCTGTATGCGTTCGGTCGAGGCGGGATCCTCGGGGTGGGCCTCGGCGCCGGCCTGCCGACCATCGCGGGGAACCTCCCGATCCCGGCCGTCCACAGCGACTACCCGCTGGCCGCCCTCGGAGAGGAGCTCGGCCTGGTCGGCCTGCTGGCGCTGCTGGGGCTGTACCTGGTGGTCGTGTCCCGGGGGCTCCGCATCGCGGCGGCGGCACGCGACGAGTTCCGGGCGCTGCTCGCCGCGGGCCTCGCACTCGTCGTCGGGGTCCAGGCCTTCATCATCGCGGCCGGCAACCTCAAGCTGATCCCGCTGACGGGGATCACGCTGCCATTCATCTCGTACGGGGGCTCGTCATTGCTGGCGAACGCCGTCGTGATCGGCCTGCTGCTCGTCCTCTCGGATCGTGGCACAGAGCCGCCGCCGGCGCCACGGGACGACAGGCGGCTTCGCGGGTTCCGGCTGCGCAGGGGTCGCGCATGAGCCAGCCGCGGCCCATCGTGGACCGGCGAGTCGGCCGGCGGCGTTCCCGGGCGATCCGCGCGAACGTCTTCCGGACGGGCGTCGCGGTTGCGGTCGCCTTCTCGGTGCTCGCGGTCGGCGCGGGATGGTGGCAGGTGGCCGAGGCGGAGCGGCTCTCGACGGCGCCTGACAACCCGGCGGTGGTGGCGATCGCGCGCCGCGCGCTGCGGGGCGGGATCGAGGATCGCAACGGGCTGTGGCTGGCCCGCAGCGACCGCGACGCCAACGGCGAGGCACTCCGGTGGTACCGCGATGACTCGATCAGCCAGGTGGTGGGGTACGCGTCGCGGAAGTACGGCACGGCCGGGCTGGAGCGCACCTACAACGCCCAGCTGCTCGGCCTCGCGGGTGCCGACGCGCTGAGTGACCTGGTGAGCAAGTTCACCACCGTCCCGGACCGGCGTCTCGGCCTGCGACTGACGCTCGATCTGCGCCTGCAGCGCGCCGCCGTCAGGGCGCTGGGCAGCAACACGGGCGCGGTTGTGATGCTCGACCCCGCCACCGGCGAGATCCTGGCGCTCGCCTCGACGCCGGTGTACGACGCGTCAGCCATCGCGGACCCGGCCACGGCGACCCGCACGTTCGAGGCGCTCCAGGCCGACGATGCCCGTCCGCTGCTGCCGCGAGCGACCCTCGGCCGGTATGTGCCGGGCTCCGTGTTCAAGATCGTGACCGCGATCGCCGGGCTCGACAGCGGAGCGATCGATCCGTCAACCACCTTTTCGGAGCAGCCGCCGGCTGAGGCCGACGGTCTGGTGGTCGGCGGGTTCCGGATCCGCGACGGACATCACCCGTTCACCGGGGACGTGGAGCTCGACCTGGCCAGCGCGACGGAGGTCAGCTGCAACATCTGGTACGCGCTCGCGGGGCTTCGGACGGGCGGCGAGCGGCTGGTGAGCGAGGCCGCGGAGATGGGCTTCGGCGCCCAGATCCCGTTCGACCTGCCGACGGCGATCTCCTCGGTGACATCCGGCGACGGGCGCCAGCCGGGGGGGTTCACCGACGACGCCGAGCTGGCGTCGGCGGCGTTCGGCCAGGGCGAGACGTTCGTGACGCCCCTCCAGATGGCGCTGGTGGCCTCGACCGTGGCCAATGACGGCATCCTGATGAAGCCCTACCTCGTCACGGCGCTCACCGGCGAGGGACCCGGTGCCCGCACGATCGGCCCGGAGGTCTGGCGACGCGTCATGAGCGCGGACGATGCGCGTGCCGTGCAGGCGGCGATGGAGCGGGCCGTCGAGGGGGACCTGGGCCGCCGGTTCACCCCTGGAGCGGCGGTTCCCGGCGTCCCGACCGCTGGCAAGTCCGGCACGGCCGAGCTCGGCGGCACGGGCGAGCCGCACTCGTGGTTCATCGGATTCGCTCCCGTCGACAACCCGAGGGTGGTCATCGCGGTGCTGGTGGAGCGCGGCGGCCGGGGAGGGGAGACCGCAGCGCCCATCGCCGGCGACCTGCTGGAGCGCTACTTCGAGCTCTACGGGACCGGGTGACCCCCCGATCGAGTGCTCGTTGCCGTCCGGCCGGGGGTACGCTCGGAGCGTATGACCGCACCGATTCCCGAACCCGAACGGGTGGACCCGGGCCCCGACCCGCGACCGCGCCCCATCATTGAACGCATCGGGATGGCGTTCCTCGCGCTGGTCATGGCTGCCCTGTTCGCGGTCGTGGCGGTCGCGGCCTTTGCCGGTGGCGAGCCGTTCTTCGGCACCATGGCGGCGGCCGGCTGCCTGATGGTCCTGTGGGCGGGCGGCCTGACCCTGTTCAAGGGCCACTGAGCTCAGGCGGATGCAGGCTGCCGGCGGCGCATCGAGGCCGGGGAACCCCGCCGGGAACTGGATCGTCGAGTCGGTCGTACACTGGCTGCGGGAGGCATCGCGTCACCCGCGTCCCACACGCTGACGGGAGTCCGATGAGCAGCATCCAGCAGGTCGGCGACAAGGTCCTCGCCAACGTCGAACGCGTGATCGTCGGCAAGCATCACGAGGTGCGCCTCGCGCTGGTCGCGCTGATGTGCCGGGGCCACCTCCTGATCGAGGACGTGCCGGGGACGGGCAAGACGAGTCCTGGCCAAGGCGATCGCCAAGAGCCTGGGTTGCACGTTCCGCCGGATCCAGTTCACCCCGGACCTGCTCCCGTCGGACGTGACCGGCCTGTCCATCTACAACCAGAAGACCCAGGAGTTCGAGTTCCGGCCAGGCCCCGTGATGAGCCAGGTCGTCCTCGCCGACGAGATCAACCGGGCGACCCCCAAGACGCAGTCGAGCCTGCTCGAGTGCATGGAGGAGCGCCAGTCGACGATCGATGGCGTGACCCACCCGATGCCGGACCCGTTCCTCGTGATCGCGACCCAGAACCCCATCGAGTACGAGGGCACGTTCGCGCTTCCTGAGGCCCAGCTGGACCGGTTCATGCTCCGGATCCGCCTCGGCTACCCGGCGCTCCTCGACGAGATCGTGATCCTCGACGAGCAGAAGCGGACACACCCGATCGACGCCCTCGAGGAGGTCTGCCCGGTCGACGAGCTCCGCTCGCTCCAGGCGAACGTCCGCGAGATCTACGTGGACCCGGCCGTCAGCGACTACATCGTCCGCCTGGTCGCCTCCACCCGCACCCACCCGGACGTCTACCTCGGCGCGAGCCCGCGCGGGTCGATCGCGCTCTACCGCTCCTCCCAGGCGCTGGCCGGGCTGCTCGGGCGGGACTACGTGATCCCCGATGACGTGAAGGCGCTGGCCGAACCCGCACTCGCCCACCGGGTCATCATCAAGACCAGCTCCTCGATCCACGATGTCGCCGCGGCGCACGTCGTGCGCGAGCTTGTCGATACCACGGCCATCGAGGCCGGCCGGGTCACCGCCGGCGGCCCCCGCGAGGTTCGGCCGAGTCCAGCGGGCTGACGGCCGGAGTCCCGGACACCCCACGCCCGGCCGGAGGAACCGACCAGGATGCTTCGCCGCCTCCAGTTCATCGTTCTCGCCGTCGTGCTCGTGGTGGCGGCGTTCTCGACCGGCTGGCCGTTCCTGTTCTTCCTCGTCTATGTCGCGCTGCTGATCGGCGGCGGCAGCTACATCCTGACCCGCCTGGGCCTGTCGGATCTCGAGGCCGGATACGCGGTCAGCCAGCTGACTGCGCACGTCGGTGACCGCCTGCGCGTCACGTATACGCTCCGCAACACCGGCCGCCTGCCGAAGCCGTGGCTCGAGGTGTACAACCCGACCACGCTGCCCAGCGGCCTGGCCGGCCGTGCGCTCTCCCTGGGTGGCCACCAGGAGCGGTCATGGCTGGTCCGGGGATCGCTCCAGCACCGCGGCCACTACCGGATCGATGCGCTCCAGATCCGGACCGGCGATCCGTTCGGGTTCTTCGAGGCCACCGCGGGCGTCGGGCAGGGGATCACCGTGGTCGTCTACCCGCGGGTTGACCGGCTGCCGCTCTGGAGGTTGCCGCCGGCCAGCATCGAGGGCTCGCATGCCCAGCCCGAGCGGACGCTCCAGACCACCCCGCTCGCCACGGGCGTGCGCCCGTATGCCCCGGGTGACTCGATGAACCGGATCCACTGGCCCACCACCGCGCGTACCGGCGAGATCCAGGTCAAGGAGTTCGACCTCGAGCAGACGGCGGACGCATGGATCTTCCTTGACCTCGAGGCGGGCCTGGAGGCGGGGACCGGGGAGAGCTCGACGACGGAGGTCGCGATCCGGGCCGCTGCGTCGATCGCCGACAAGGCGCTGGCGGAGAACCGCGCCGTGGGCCTCACGGTCAGCGGGAACCGGCTCACGATCCTGCCGGCCGACCGGGGCGCCCGGCAACGGCTCAAGATCCTCCAGCTCCTCGCCGCCGTCGAGGCTGATGGCCAGGCGCCGCTGGGCGAGGCGCTGCTGGGCAGCCTGCCGCGGCTCCGGCGGGGAATGACGGCGATCATCATCACGCCCACCGATGATCCCGCGTTCGTGCGGCCGCTGGCGGCGCTCAGGTCGCGCGGCATCGGAGCCGTGGTCGTGGCGCTCGACGGCCCGGCCTTCAACCCCGTCGCCGACCAGGAGACGCGCGACCACCAGCACCAGCGAGCCAGGGCGCTCGCCCACGCGCTCGCTGAGTTCGAGCTCCCGACGGTGCACGTCGGGCCGCACCAGCCACTGGCCGAGGCCCTCGCGCGATGAACGGCCGAGAGCTGCGCGTGCGGCGCCCGGTGGAGGGCTGGACGGTCGTCGTGCTCGTCGCGGCGATGGCGTTCCTCCTCGGCTGGACCCTCGACGACCCCGCATGGGTCAACGGGCGTGGCGCGCTGACCGACTCACTGCCGCTGTGCGGGCTGCTGGGAGCCGTGGCCGGGTTCGCGGGTCCCAAGCTGCGGTGGGGCCGCTGGACCACCCATCTCGTGGGGGCCCTGTTCGCCGGCCTCCTGGTCCCGATCATCGCGGGCTGGTCTTCACTGCCCGGGAGCACGGCCGCGGAAGCCTTCCGCTTCACCGCTGCGGGGGCGGCGGATGCCTACCTCGACCTGGCCTGGCGTGGCCTCCTGCTGACGGACCAGGAGGTCCACTACACGCTCACGCTGGGCGGGATCGCGTGGGCCACCATGCAGTTCGCGTCGTACGCCGTCTTCGGTCACCACCGCCCGCTGAGCGCGGTCGTGATCGTCGGACTCGTGCTGCTCGCGAACATGGCGCTGACGGCCCGCGACCAGCTGGGCTTCCTGGTGATGTTCACGGGGATCTCCCTCATCCTCCTGATCGCGATGCACATGTTCGACGAGCGGACCATGTGGCTCCGGCGGCGGATCGGCGACCCCGCGCAGCTGTCGTCGCTGTACCTGCGTGGTGGCACGGTGTTCATCGTCGTCGCGATGGGAGCCTCGCTCGTGCTCACCCAACGCGCCGCGTCGGCTCCGCTTGCCGGGGCCTGGGACGGCATCAGCGACCAGGCGCTCGACACGTTCGAGGAGATCGCGCGGCTGCTTCCAGCCGGCGGCGACTGGCGCGGTGGTGGCGGCGTCTCGTTCGGGTCCTCCGCCCGGATCGCGCCGAGGTGGTTCACCGACAGCCAGATCACCTTCACCGCCGTCGTCACGGCAGCGACCGAGGGCCAGAAGTGGCGGGCGGCAACGTATGACACGTACGAAGGCAATGCCTGGACGCAGTCCTCGGTCGTGGCCGTTCCGGTCGAGCCGGGCCAGCCGCTGCTCGGTGGCCTGCCCGAAGAGCCCAACCCGAACCTCACGCTCCCGGTCGAGGTGGAGGTCCGGCCGGCGGACTTCCGCGACACGCTGATGCTCTCCCCTGGAACGCCGACCTCGGTGAGCCGGTCGGCCAACCTGCTGCTGTTCGGGAACGAGGGCTGGTTCGCCGGGGTGGATCTGCCCGGGTCACGCGACCCGTACGCGGTGACGGCAGCGGTGTTCAGGACCGCGGATGAGGGCGGCCTGACCGAGAACCGGCTCCGTGCGGCGGGCCAGGACTACCCGCCGGACATCGTCGGGCGCTACACGGCCGTGCCCGGCGACGCGATGGGCCCGGACGCCAGGGAGCTCCTCGACGCGATCCGGGCGACGGCGACCAGCGACAACCCGTATGACCTCGCCAGGGCGATGGAGGCATACCTGAGCTCCAATCGGTTCCAGTACACGACCGACGTCACCGGGATCGTGTGCGACGCGGGTGCCGTGGAGTGCTTCGCGCGCGAGCGCACCGGCTACTGCCTGCACTACGCCTCGACGATGGCCATCCTGCTGCGGGCCGCGGAACCGGACAACCCGATCCCCACCCGCCTCGTGCAGGGATTCCTGCCTGGCGAGCGGGTCGGCAGGCTCGAGACGGTTCGCAACAGCAACGCCCACGCCTGGGTCGAGGTGTTCTTCCCGGGTCATGGATGGATCCCCTTCGACCCGACCGGCGGCGGGGTTGGCCGGCCAGCCGCACTCCCCGAGGGCGCTCCGGTCGAGCCGACGACGCCGGCGCCGTCGTCGAGCGCCGGGGCCGTGGTTCCCGGGCAGACATTTCCCAACGAGGGCCGCGAGGATCTCGGCGGCGCGGGACCGGTGGGACCTGTGCCATCGCGAGCGGGCGACACCACGCTGATGATCATCCTCACCGTCCTGCTCGCGCTGGTGGTCGCCGCGGTCGCGGTCGCGGCATGGGTGCGGGGCCCGCGCGGGGAGGTCAGCCCGGAGCGGGCCTGGCAGACCTTGTCGAGGACGGCCTCGCGGTTCGGGTTTGCGCCGCGGGCGACCGAGACGGTCTATGAGTACGCGACCTCGCTGGGCAGGCTCGTCCCGGCGGCGGAGGAGGACCTCCAGACGGTTGCCGTGGCCCGCGTCGAGACGGTGTACGCCCGCGCCACCATGAGTGACCCAAGGCTCCGGGCGGTGCGCGACGCCGCGCGCCGGCTGCGGCTGACAATGCTCCGGCTGGTCTTCCGGCGGCCGGACCAGCGCCGCCGCTAGGACCGGCCCGGACGCTACATCGCGCCCGAGCGCGCCCGCTGCTCGGCGGCCCTCCGGGCCTGTTCGTCGGCGATCGGGGCGAGATGCTCGGTGAGGTTGGCCGCCCGGACGACGGCGCGGCCACCCCGGAACTCGACGACGGTGATCCCGGTGAGGGCCATGGTGAACATCCAGAAATGCGTGAGCGGCAGCCCGAACAGCGTGAGCATCACGATCTTGAACACGCCATCGTGGCCCACCAGGATCGACCACGGCTGCGTGGCCGCTCCGTTGACGCCGGCATAGCCGTGCACCTGGGGGCGGTCGAGCGTCCCGCGCGGGTGATCGCGGCCGAGGCGCTCGAGGACGGCGGCAAGTGCGGGCCGGACCCGCTCCTGTGCCTGGCCGGGCGACTCACCACCTGGAGCCCAGGTCTCCCACGGACGGCGGCGCCACCCGGCGAGGACGTCCGGCCAGCGCCTTGCGATCTCGTCCTGGTGGATCCCCTCCCACTCGCCCTGCCCGATCTCCAGCAGGCCGGCGTCGGGGCGGACGATCGTCCCGGCCATGTCCTCGCCGGCCGCTGCCGCCTCGCGGCGGAGGGCCGCGGCTGCGGCCTCAGCAGTCGCCATCGTGCGCGCCAGCGGCGAATGGACGATCTCGAGCGGACGGCCGCCGGGGACGGGCAGGGACGGGGGGTCGTGCGGGCGAGCGAGCCGCGTTCCCGCGAGCTCCGCCTGTCGGCGACCGGTGTCGGACAGTGGCGTCTCGCTCTGGCCCTGGAACAGACCCTGGAGGATCCACTCCGTCTCGCCGTGCCGCAGCAGGACAAGCGTCGCGTCGAGGCCCTCCGGGATCAGCGGCGCCGTCGGCTCGTCCGTCATCCCCGTGGTCCCAGCCGGACGACCCAGCAGTCGATGATCGCCTCGTCCGCCCGCAGCGCGTCCATCAAGCGGTCGGGCACGTCGTCGTCGAGCGCAAGGACCATGTAGGCATCGGCCCTGGGGGCGGAGCGCGCCAGGGTCATCGAGCTGATGTTCACGTCCGCGGCCCCGAGGAGCTCGCCCACCCGGCCCACGGTCCCCGGGCGGTCCCGGTGGTGCGAGATGAGCATGACGCCGGTCGGCGCAAGATCCATCGCGTGCTCCTGGAGGCGGACCAGTCGTGGCTCGCCGTGGGCGACCGTGCCGGCCAGGGTCACGGTCCGGTCCTCGGCCTCGGCGGTCAGGGTGAGCAGCGACGAGAAGCTCCCGGCGTTGGGCGTCTTGCGCTCGACGACCGTGATGCCCCTGGCCTTTGCGAGCATGCCGGCGTTGACCAGGTTGACCCGTTCCTCGGTGTCCTGTTCGAGCAGCCCACGCAGCACCGCCGCGACGAGGGACGACGAATCGAACGCCGCGGGCTCTCCGGCGATCTCGAGGGTGAGGGTCGAGGGAGCTCGCCGGGCCAGCTGCGCCGCGACGCGCCCGAGCGTCTCCGCGAGCGGCAGGTAGGGGGCGATGACCTGGGCGGTCTCCGGCGTCAGCAACGGGGCGTTGACGGCATAGCGCGCCGGACGGCTGTCGAGGACGTCGAGGATCTGCTCCGCGACCTCCTCCGCGACCGCGACCTGGGCCTCGGCCGTGGACGCACCGAGGTGCGGGGTCAGGAGGGTGTTCGGGGCGTCGAGCAGCGGGGACCCGGTCGGGGGCTCCGCGGTGAACACGTCGATCCCCGCCCCGCCCACCTTGCCGCTGTGGAGCGCGGCCGCGAGGTCGTCCTCGTCGATGATCCCGCCGCGGGCGACGTTGAGCAGCAGCACACCATCCTTCATCCGCTCGATGACCGCGGCGTTGATCAGCCCGGCCGTGCTCTTGTTCTTGGGCACGTGGACGGTGACCGCATCGGCCCGGGTGATGAGGGCATCGAACTCCACGAGCTCCACGCCCAGCGTGGCCGCCTGCTCCGGCGTCACGAACGGGTCCGATCCCAGGACCGTCATCTGCATCGCCCGGGCGCGGACCGCGATCGCCTGGCCGATCTTGCCCAGCCCGACGATGCCCAGCGTCTTGCCGCGAACCTCGATGCCCGTGAACTGGCTGCGCTTCCACTCGCCGCGCCGGATGGACGCATCGGCGGCCGCGGTCCGGCGGGCCAGTCCGAGCAGGAGTGCGAGGGTGAGCTCGGCGGCGGCAATGGTGTTGCCGGTGGGGGCGTTGACGACCACGATGCCCGCCCGGGTGGCCGCCTCGAGGTCGACATTGTCCACGCCGACGCCCGCACGGCCGATCACGACCAGCCGGGTTCCGGCGGCGATCAGCGCGGCATCGACCTTGACCTGGCTGCGCACGACGAGGGCGTCGTACTCGGGCAGGACGGCCGCGATCTCCTCGCGTGGCAGGCCGAGCCGCTCGTCGACGTCGTGGTGACGACGGAGCAGCTCGAGCCCCTCGGCGGCAAGCGGCTCGACGACCAGGATCCTCATCGTCCGCTGGCCTCCACGGTGAGCAGCGCCTGCTGGGCGGCCGTGACGCCGGCGCCGGGCCGGATGTCCATGCCGCGCTCGATGGCGGTCGCCTCCAGGACGCCGATCGCCGCGAGGATGTCGTCGGTGGTCACCGAGCCCAGGTGCCCGAGACGGAAGATCCGGCCCTTGAGCGTTCCCTGGCCGCCGGCAAGGACAAGGCCACGGCGCTTGAGTCCCGCGTTGAACGCCTTCCAGTCAAGCGCGTCGGGAATCCATGCGGCCGTAACGGTCCTGCTGGCCACGGCGTCCTCCGCAAGCAGCCGGAACCCGATGGCCCGGAGGCCGGCCCGGGCCATCGCGGCCGCCGCGGCGTGGCGGGCGAACACCCCGTCGCCCTCGGCCTGCATCAGCCGAAGTCCCTCATCCACCTGGTACATGACGGCGACGGCCGGCGTCCATGGGCTCTCGCCGTTGACCTGCGTCTCACGGTGGCGCCGGAGGTCGAGGTAGAAGCGCGGCATCCGGGCGGTCTCGGCTGCCGCCCAGGCTCGAGGGCCCACCGCCGCGAACGCCATTCCCGGGGCGGACATCCACGCCTTCTGCGAGCCGGTCACCACGAGGTCGAGGCCCCAGGCATCCATCGCGAAGGGCACGGCCCCCAGCGCCGAGATCGCGTCGACCAGGAGCAGGGCATCCGGCGCAACCTCGTGGACGGCGGCGGCAAGGGCCCGGATATCGCTCGTCACCCCGGTGGACGTCTCGTTGTGCGTCAGCAGGACCGCCTTGAGCCCCGGGATGGCCGTGGCAGCCTCGCGCACGGCGGCCGCCGTGGGGGCCTCACCCCACTCGATCTCGAGACGCGTCACCGCGGCCCCGTAGACCTCCGCGATCTTCGCGAACCGGTCGCCGAACGAGCCCATCGTCACGGCGAGGATCGGGTCGCCGGGGGAGAGGACGTTGACCACCGCGGCCTCGAGCCCGCCGGTCCCCGCACAGGTGAGCAGGATGACGTCGTGCTCGGTGCCGAAGTAGGGCTTCATCGCCGTCTCGACACGCTTGGCCAGCGCCTTGAACTCATCGCCCCGGTGATTGACCATCTGCCGCCCGCCCGCCTCGCGGACGCTGGGCGGGATGGCGGTCGGGCCGGGGATGCGCAGGTTGGGCTCGAAGCGGGTCACGGTCGGGGTCTCCGGGGTGGGGCAGGGACGTTGATCCGGTCTGGCAGGTGAGGGGGGATCCTGCCCGACACGACGCCGTGGCGTCCAGCCTGCTATATATGTCGTCATATGCCCACCCACCGAACGACGATCCTGCTCGATGCCGACCTGCTCGAGCGTCTCGACCGGCACGTGCGCCGCGAGCGCTCGACCAAGACCGCGGTCATCACCTCGGCGGTCGAGGCCTGGCTCGACGAGCACGAGACCGTCCCGGCGTTCCCGTTCGTGGGAATCGGCCGATCGAGTCATGGCCGGCTGTCGCTGGACGGCCGTTCGATCGCCCGGCGCGAAGCCGGCCGGCGGCCGGGGGACCGCTAGGTTGGCGATCCTGCTCGACCCGTCCGCGATCGTGGCCGCCGCCGACGTCGCCGACCTCAACCACCGGGCGGCTGTCGCATGGTTCGCCGGTGCCGACGAGCCGCTGCTGCTCGGGGCGCTCGGGCTGGCCGAGCTCGACCTGCTGCTCCAGCGCGACCTCGGCACCGCCGCGACCGAGGCGGTGCTCCAGGCCGTGGTCAGCGACGCGATCCGGCTGGTGCCCCCTACCACCGAGGATCTTGCTCGCGCCGTGGTGCTCATGCGCGAGGCGGCCGAGCACCGGCCCCGGCTTGCCGACGCGCTCCTGGTGGCCACGGCGGAGCGGCTGGGCATCCGCCGGGTGGTGGCGTTCGACCGGCGCCCGCTGGCCGTGTTCCGGCCGCGCCACGTCCGTGCGCTCGACTTCGAGCCGTAGGGAATCGAAACGGGGCCGGCGATGCCGGCCCCGTTGGAAGGGCGGTGGGCGAGGTGTTCGCGCCTACAGATGCTTGACGACGACGGTTCCGGCCTGGGCGTCGTGGAAGCCCTGGCGCTTCGGGCTCTGCGAGGTCGTGTACAGGAGATAGAGCACGTATCCGAGCCCAAGCAGGCCAAGCAGGGATCCGAGGCCGAGGCCGAACACGTTCTGCCCCACGATCGCGATCAGGTTCCCGGCGTAGAGGAACACCAACCGCTTGATCGCCTGGTCGCGGGTCAGCGTGGCCCCATCGGCCGCGTTGACGGTCTCGAGCTTGAGGAACTTCTGGCCGTAGGACGCACGCTGCGTCGTCCAGGTCCACACGAAGTAGACGCGCCGCCAAGGCTGCGTACGCTGCGCCGACGATCAGCCCGATGACGGTGAGCATGGCGCCGCCGCTCAGGAGGAACGCGCCAAGGAGGACGCTGCGAGGATCACGTACGGGATCCAGAGGATCACCGAGTCGATGATCAGGGCGATGATCCTGGTCACGATGTCGGCGTAGACGACGCCGGGTGCGGGGCCGGCCTCGACGGCGGCCTGCTGCATGTTCGGGTTGAAGCCACCGGGCATCTGGCCCGTGGGCGGCGGCGAGTTCCAGTTGCCGCCGGCCGGCGGCGGCGCGGGCGCCGGCTCAGGGGGCTTCGGGGTCTGCGGACTCGGTGCGTCCCCGGTGGGTTCGGTCATGCGCGTGAACCTCCCTCTCCGGCACACCCTGCGCCGGCTTGACGCGAAGCATAGATCGCCTCGCGGTGTGTGGGTACCCCATCTATGCATCTATTGAGGCAGATCTCTCGCTCGCGTGCTGTCGCCAGAGGTCCTGCACAACCCCGCGGGGGGTACTGCGGACGGCCCAAGTGAATCAGGCAGATGAATTCGGCGCAAGCGCACGACTCCGTGGCATCGTCATGTCGTACCGAGCCGGAATCGTGTCATGATCCCCGGGTGTCGGCATCGAATCGAGCCCATGGAGTGTCAGCAGGAATGCGAATCCGCAGCGCAAAGATCGAAGAGCTCACGCCCAAGCCGCGGGAGCGGGCGCTGTCGCCCCGCCAGCTCGCCGCGCTCCAGCGCCAGGAGGAACTGCGAAAGGCGCTCGGCAAGCTCAGGGCCGACGAGGACATCCTGGCCATCGAGCTCGACCCCGCTGAGAAGATCCCCACGATGCGCGCGGCCGTGAAGAAGGCAATCGCCGAGCACCGCCCGGGCACGTCGATGGCGGTGCGGGGACGGACGATCTACATCTCGGCGGGCCGGCTGCCGGGCGGCCGGGGACGCAAGCCCAGGGCGTGACCCTGACGGCCCGTAGCGATGGGCGTCGCACGTGGACAGGTCCATGCGTCCCTCGTGCCTGACCATCCGGAGCTGACGCCCGTCCATGCATGCCCATCGCCGTGGCCGCCGCATCCCCTGGGGTGCCATCGCGCTCGCCGTGCTCGCGCTCGGCATCCTCGGCACGGGCGCCGTGTGGCTCAACCTGTTCGAGGTCGGGACCCGCTTTGACAACCTCGTCGACAAGGTGTCGCTGATCGTCGACCCTCCGCCTGATCGCCCGATCGAGCCGGATGTCGTGATCACGCCCCGCCCGTCGGCAACGCCGGCCCCATCCGTGTCCCTCGCGCCCGGCGAAACGGCGCCGCCCACCCCCGAGCCAACGCCCACGCCAGAGCGCGTGCGGATCGATCTCCAGATCCTCGATGATCCCGCGGCGGACTTCATCCACCAGGACGACCACGACTGGTGCGCGGTGGCCGGCACCCAGATGGTCCTCGCGATCCACGGCAAGGCCCCCCTCACCAAGGCCTACCAGCGCGAGCTCGCCGGCGGGATCGACGAGTGGGAGAGCCGGCGCGACAGCCGCAACGGCGGCTGGGGCCCGGCGGCGATGGCCGCCGCGCTCGAGGCCAACGGCGTTCCCGGGCTACGAGGTCCGCGCCTACGAGACCCGCCAGGACGCGCTCTCCGACGCCGCGCGCGCGATCGAGGCCACCGGCGCACCAGTGATCCTCCTGACCTGGCGAGGCGCCCACACGTGGGTCATGACCGGGTTCCGCGCCGACGCCGACCCGGCCATCTTCGACGACGCGCGGATCTCGGGTGTCTACATCCAGGACCCGTGGTACCCGGGCGATTCCTCGATCTGGGGCCAGTCCGACCCGCCGGGCAACCTCGAGGACACGGCCGAGATGCGCCGCAACTACCTGCCCTGGGCAGCGGCCCGAGGGCAGCTACCCCGGACGCGACGGGCGATACATCGCGGTCGTGCCCACGCTGCTGCTCGCCCCATAGCGATGCGGGTCAGGCTGCGGCCGCAACCTCGTGCGGCGTCCGGGCACGGCGGATGCGCCAGGTCAGGGCGATCGTCATCAGCACGAGCTTGACCGCCATCCCGGCCGCGAACCCCAGCGGCACGGCCACGATGCCGATCGCGTCGACCAGGACGAGCGTGACCGCGATCGTCGTCGCGAACCCGGCGAAGGCCGAACCCACCGCGAGCAGCGTGTTGTGCGTCGCGTACAGGCCGCGAGCGACGAGGTGGCCGAGGGCGTCGAACGGGACGGCGATGGCGAAGGCGGCCAGCACGGTCGCGGTGAGGGCGACGTCCTCGGCGTCGAACCGGCCGCCGCCCAGCAGCAGCTCGATCGCGAGCGGACCCACCACGACCAGGCCCACGGCCGCGAGCAGGGTGAGCGTGCCGATCGTCACGGCGTTGCGCCGCAGGTCCCGGGCAAAGGTGCTCCGGTCGCCGGCCGCCCACGCCTGCGCGAGCCCGGGGAACGCGGCCAGCGCGATCGCCACGCCGATCAGCGAGACGGGCACGCTCTGGAAGTTGCGCGCGAAGCTGATCGCGGTCACGCTGCCCGCCGCGAGGGTCGACGCCACCGAGGTGAAGAACAGGAACGTCAGCGGCTCGATGGGGTGGCTGGCCATCTTGGGGATCATCAGTCGGACGAACTCGCGAAGGGCCGGCAGCCGCAGGTCCAGCCGGGGACGCAGTGGGACGCTGCTGCGCAGCATCCCGACGACGCGGATCCCGAGGTGGAGGGCCGCTCCCGCCACCGCCCCGACGGCTGCCGCGCGGATCCCCATGGCGTCGTGGAGGAGCACGGTACCGGCCGCGATCCCCACGTTGTAGAGGATGGGCGCGAGCGCATAGAACAGGAACCGGCGCTCCGCGACCAGCACCTCGCCCAGCGTGATCGAGGCGGCGAACAGGATCGGGGTGAGGAGCATCAGCCGGAAGAGCTCGGTGTACAGGGCCCTGCCCGCGTCGTCGAAGCCCGGCGCGATGATGTCGACCGTTGCCGGCGCCACGATGAACAGGACGACGCTGGCGGACCCCATGACGAGGACGGCGAGCGTGAGCACCGTCTGCGCGAAGCGCGTCGAGGCGTCCGGGTCCTCGCCCCGCAGCGTGGCGAACACCGGCACGAATGGGGCCGTCAGCCCGGCCGCGACCAGCACGTCGAGCGCGAGCTCCGGCAGCACGAACGCCGCGTTGTAGGCGTCGAGCTCGATCCCGGCGCCATAGGTCCGCGCGAACAGGCGGTCGCGCACGAGGCCCGCGGCATAGGCGGCGAAGGTGAGGACCGAGAGCAGGATGGCGCCCTGCGGCAGGAAGCGCGCGAGGATGCCTCGACCGGCGTCCACTCTCACCCGGAGCCATCCCATCGGCCTCGACCCTCCTCGGCGGACGCCGGCACGGCCCGCTCCCCCTGTGACGCGATGCACGCCGCCGGTGGGACGGTACCGGCTGGGGCGCGCCGGTGCCGAGGCTCTCCGTCAGCGGTCGCCCGGTGCGGACCGCTGCCGTGCTGCCGTTGCGCCGAGGCGGGAGGCATCTGCGTGCACCTCGTCGATGAAGGTTCGGACGTCTGCCGGCGTCCGTAGCCGCCTCACGCTGAGGTGCTGCCAGGTGCCGTCTCGGAGCATCACCTCGTAGCGCTCGCGGGTGGGGGCGTGACGGGTCCAGGCCCACAGGATGACGTTGTCCTCGGGCACGCGGCTGAACATGCCGCGCCACGACTCGCGGTTGCCGTTCCACAGCTCCTCGCGGGTGACGACGCGCCGGAGCGTCCGTCCCAGGACTCGGCGAAGGACGGTCGTCCGCGGCGGATCGAGCCAGACCAGGGTGTCGGCTCGCGGCCACACGACCTGGGCGACGCCGTGGCTCACGTAGTTCCCATCGATCACCCAGGCATCGTGCTGCGCGAAGGCCGCGACGGACGTCCGGAACGAGGCATCGTCCAGTGGCTGCCAGCCAGGCCGGTGGAAGACCGAGTCCAGCTCGAGGTGCGGCACACCCAGGACCTGCGACACGATGCCGGCGATCGTCGTCTTGCCCGATGCGCTCGAGCCGACGACCGAGATCCGCCTCATCCGACCGGGCTCACTCGGCGTCGCCCTTCTGCGTGTCCGCCAGCTTGCGGCGGCTCTCCTCCCGGGCCCGCGTGATCTTGCCGGACGCGCCCATGCCATCGCCCACCGGCCCCGGGACCGGGTTGCGCGGCGTGCGTCCGCGCTCCCTGGCGGCCTCGCGCTCGCCCGCGCGCCAGGCCATCCGCTCGCCGATGGTCCGCTCGTACCCCTGGTCGGACGGGAGGTAGTAGCGACGGTCCGCGAGCGCGTCGGGCAGGTACTGCTGGTCCACGTCGTGGCCGGCGAAGTCGTGGGGGTACTGGTAGCCGACGCCGATCCCGTGGTGCTTCATCCGCCGGTCGGCCGCGTTCCGCAGGTGGTTGGGAACAGGGAGCGAGCCCTTCTCGACGACATCCCCGGCGGCCGCCCAGTAGGCGCCGCCGGCCCGGTTCGACTTCGGCGCGGTTGCGAGGTAGGTCGTCGCCTGGGCCAGCGCGTACTGGGCCTCCGGCAGCCCGATGTAATCGAGCGCCTGGGCGGCCGCAACGGCGACCTGGAGCGCGCGAGGGTCCGCGTTGCCCACGTCCTCGGAGGCGCTGATGATCAGCCGCCGGGCGACGAACTTCGGGTCCTCACCCGCCGCGATCATGGCCGCCAGCCAGTAGAGGGCGGCGTCGGGATCGTTGCCGCGGAGGCTCTTGATGAACGCCGACACGGTGTCGTAGTGGCCGTCACCGGCCCGGTCGTAGGCGAGGACCCGCTGCTGCGCGGCCGCCTCGACCTGGGCGAGGGTGGGGGAGACCCGGCCGTCGGCGGCGTGAGCATCCTCGTCCTCGGCGAGCGCGACGGCGCCCTCGAGGATGTTGAGCGCCTGCCGGGCGTCGCCGCCGGCGACCTCGACGAGGTGCTCGAACGGCTCGTCGGCCATGGCCACGCCGCCCCGCGGCCCGAACATGCCGGCCAGCCCGCGCTCCCCGTCCTCCAGGGCGCGTCGGCAGATCGCGGCCACGTCCCCGTCGGTCAGCGGCTCGAGGCGCCAGACACGCATCCGGGACAGGAGCGCCGCGTTGACCTCGAAGTAGGGGTTCTCGGTCGTCGCACCGATCAGGGTGACCGTGCCGTCCTCGACGTGGGGCAGCAGCGCATCCTGCTGCGCCTTGTTGAACCGGTGGATCTCGTCGATGAACAGGACCGAGCGGCGGCGGTTGAGTGCCAGCTGCTCCTGGGCCTCGGCGACGATCGCGCGCACCTCGGCCACCCCCGACATGACCGCCGACACGGTGCGGAACTCGGCCCCGACGGCGTCCGCGAGGAGGCGGGCCAGCGAGGTCTTGCCCGTGCCCGGTGGACCCCACAGGAGCATCGAGGCGAGGTGGCCGCGAGAGACGGACCGGCGCAGCGGGCCTCGCTCGCCGACGAGGTGGCCCTGGCCCACGAACTCCTCGAGCGTGCGCGGGCGCATCCGGGCCGCGAGCGGCTGGCGCTCGGGCGGTGGCTGGAACAGGGCCTCGGGTCTGGCGCCGGGGATCGATCGGCGGGCGGGCATGGGCCGAATGGTAGGCCGGGCGCGGCGTCAGCCGCCGATCGAGATCACCTCGGCGACGTCGATCAGGATCCAGAGCAGGACCAGGGTGCCGATCAGCAGCGAGGCGATTCGGACGATGTCCTTCACGTCGCGAGACACGTAGGCGTACTCGTTGGCCGCTGTGACCGCGAGGGAGCCGGGGGCGGCCGGTGACACGGTCTCACGTGCGACCGCCCGAGCGCGGGTGCGCGACCGCGCCTGCTCGGCGGCCTTCTCGGTCGCCAGCATCTGGGCCTCGAGCTCGGCGGCTCGCGCTAGCTCCGCCTCTGACAGGCCGGCGGGCCTCGGGGTGGCCTCGCCCGTGGGGCGCGATGCGCCGGCTGACGCGGGGCGGCGGGCGGTGGGCCGGCGCTGGCCGGGACGGACGCTGCCTCGGGCGCGCTTCGCCATGGCGGGGTTCGGCCTCCTTGGTGGACGGGTCGCCGCGGTCACGGCGTGTCGGCCGGGAGGATACACCGGGCGCACCTCGGGGCGCTGCCGCGACGGGGCTGCAGCATGGCGCACAAGCGACGGCTGGTATCCTCGGGCCGCCCGCCGGCCCTTCCTGCAGAGGACTCCCTTGGACGACCTGACGCAGTCCCTTACCCAGTCGCTCGGCCCCGTGATGCTGGTGCTGGGCGCGGTCGTCCTGGCGCTCATCGTCGTCGTGCTGGTCCTCGTTCGACGCCAGCGGCGGCTGGATCGCCGGATCGGCCTGCTGATGGCCGGCGGCAACGGCAGCAGCCTGGAATCGACGCTGGAAGCCCACATCGACAAGGTATACGCGGTCGTTCGCGAGCTCGACGCGCTCAAGGCGCGGACCGCGATCCTCGAGAGCGACGAGCCCGGGGCGTTCCAGCGGCTGGGGCTGGTCCGCTACAACCCGTTCGAGGACACGGGGGGCAACCAGAGCTTCGCGCTTGCCCTGCTCGACGGTCGCGGCGACGGGTTCATCGTGAGCAGCCTCCACACCCGCACGGCGACACGCGTCTACGGCAAGGCCGTCGTCGCGGGCCGGGCCGAGGCTGCGCTCTCGGACGAGGAGGCGGAGGCGCTTCGGATCGCGCTCGCATCCGGGACGGGACCGGCGAAGGGCTGATCACCATGGGACCCGTGACACCCGAGCTGGCACGGGCTCACCCCATGATGGTCCTGTGCCAGCTCCGCGACTTCCCGCCAGCCCCCCGCCCGATCGCGTTGCGGAGCGCCCGGTGAAGCGGCGAGCCATTCGCGGCGAGCTGCAGCCCCTAGTCCAGATCCCGGTCTGGGGCGACCCCGCGGGTCCCGCCGAGGAGGCCCCCGCCGCCGAGGGCACGGACCAGCTGCTCGAGGGCCTGAACCCCGAACAGCGCAAGGCCGTTTCCCACGGGGACGGGCCGCTGCTCGTCGTCGCCGGCGCGGGGACGGGCAAGACGCAGGTCATCACCCGCAGGATCGCCTGGCTGATCGCCACCAAGCGGGCACGGCCCTCGGAGATCCTGGCCCTGACCTTCACGGACCAGGCGGCCGACGAGATGCAGGTTCGCGTGGACCAGCTCGTGCCGTACGGCTACACCGACACCGCGATCTCGACCTTCCACGCGTTCGGGGACCGCCTGGTGCGGGAGTTCGCGCTGGAGCTCGGGCTGCCGTCGGACGTCCGCGTCCTGTCCCGCCCCGAGACGGTCGTGTTCCTGCGCGAGCACGTGTTCGAGCTTGGGCTTGACGAGTACCGGCCGCTGGGTGACCCGACCAAGTTCCTCGACGCGCTCGCGACCCTGTTCTCGCGCGCCAAGGACGAGGATGTCGCGCCGGACGCCTTCCTCGCCCACGCCGAGCGACTCGCGGCGGAGGCGGGCGCCGCAGGCGAGATCGCGGACGCGGACCCCGACGCCGTGGCGGCCCTGGCCGAGGAAGCGCGTCGCCGGGGCGAGCTCGCCAGGGCGTACGGTGCCTACCAGCGGCTCCTCGCCGCGAGTGGCGCGATCGATTTCGGGGACCAGGTGTCGCTGGGGCTGCGGCTCCTGCGTGAGTCGCCGTCCGCCCGCGAGCAGATCCAGCACCGGTTCCGCTTCGTGCTGGTGGACGAGTTCCAGGACACGAACCGGGCCCAGGCGGAGCTCGTGGCGCTGGTCGCCCAGCGCCACCGCAACGTGACCGTCGTCGGCGATGATGACCAGTCGATCTACAAGTTCCGCGGCGCGGCCATCAGCAACATCCTCGAGTTCCGGGAGCGCTACCGGAACTCGAGGGTCGTCGTCCTGCGCCGCAACTACCGGTCTCGCGGCCCCATCCTCGATGCCGCCTACCGCCTCGTCCGCCACAACGATCCGGACCGGCTCGAGGTCAAGGCCGGGATCGTCAAGAAGCTGGTCGCGGAGCGCGGCGCCGACGGAGCACCGGCCGTCCGCCACGAAGCCTTCGCATCGGGGGCCGAGGAAGCAGACTGGATCGCCGCGGACATTGCCCGGCGGATTCGCGAGGGCGCCTCGCCGCGTGATGTCGCGATCCTCGTCCGTGCCAACGCGGCCGCGGACCCCGTGCTCCGCTCGCTCAACCTCGAGGGCGTCCCGTGGCGGTTCTCCGGCACCAGCGGGTTGTACGCGCGCCCCGAGATCAAGCTGCTGCTCTCGTTCCTGCGGGCGGTCGCGGATCCCAACGCCTCGGTCGACCTGTACGCGCTCGCCGCGTCGCCGCTGTACGGGATGGGCGGCGAGGACCTGGTCAGCATCGTCAACAGCGCGCGGCGGCGCAACCGGAGCGTGTTCGAGGTCCTGGAGGAGCTCGGACGCCAGCCGGGGATCCTCCGCCTGCGTCCCGAGACGCGCGCGGCCGGCGCCCGGCTGGTCGCGGACCTTCGCGAGTACGTGACCCTGGCCCACGAGCGGCCGGCCGGCGAGGTGCTGTACGCGTTCCTGCGCGGCTCGGGCTGGCTCAAGCGCCTCGCGGAGACCGAGACCGTCGCCGCGGAGGAGGCACTGTCCAACATCGCCCGCTTCTTCGACATCGTCCGCGCCCAGTCCTCCCTCCTTGCCGACGACCGGGTGGTCTTCTTCGTGGGTCACCTCCAGACGCTGATCGGGGCCGGCGACGACCCGCCGACGGCGGACATCGACCCGGACGCGGAGGCCGTCGCGGTCATGACCGTCCACAAGGCCAAGGGCCTGGAGTTTCCTGTCGTCTACCTGCCGGGCCTGGTGAGCGGGCGCTTCCCGGCGACCGGGCGGCGGGAGCCCCTGGCGCTGCCCGTGGAGCTCGTCAACGAGACGCTGCCCGAGGGCGACTACCAGCTCCAGGAGGAGCGCCGGCTGTTCTACGTCGGCATGACGCGAGCGCGGGACGAGCTGGTGCTCAGCCATGCCGCGGACTACGGCGGACAGCGGGCGCGCCGGGTGAGCCCGTTCGTCCTGGAGGCGCTGGACCTGCCCGTTGCGGCGGGAGCTGCAGGCGCAGGCATGAAGGCGAGCTCGCCCCTGGAGCGGCTCGCCTCCAACGAGCGGCCTGAGGCGGCCCCGGTCGCCGTGAAGGCCAGGACGGGCGAGCCGGTCACGCTCTCGTTCTACGCCATCGACGACTACCTGACCTGTCCGCTCAAGTACCGGTACGCGCACGTGCTGCGAGTCCCGCTCGCCCCGCACCACTCGATCATCTACGGCTCCGCGCTCCACGCGGCCGTCTCGGAGTTCCACAAGCGTCATGCCCGCGGTGACGTCATGAGCGAGGAGCAGCTGGTGGCTGCGTTCACGACCGCGTGGCGCTCGGAAGGGTTCCTGTCGCGCGAGCACGAGGAGGCCCGGCTGGCCGCCGGGCGCGAGTCCCTCCGCCGGTTCCGCGACGAGCAGCTCAGGCCGGGCGCGATCATCCCCGCCTACGTCGAGCGTGAGTTCAGCTTCCTGCTGGACGGCGACCGGGTCCGGGGCCGGTACGACCGCGTGGACATCATCCCACGCGATGGGGCTCCCCCCGAGATTCTTGCGGCGGTCACCGAAGACGCCGCGGCCGATGTCGTGGAGCCCACCCTGTTCACCTACCCGGAGCACGTGGTGATCACGGACTACAAGTCGTCCGACGTGCGCGACCCGGCCAAGGCCCGGCAGCGCGCGAAGGACTCGCTCCAGCTCAGCATCTACGCCATGGGCTACGAGGCGATGACGGGGCGCCTGCCCGATGCGGTCGCGCTCCACTTCCTCGAGTCGGGTCTCATTGGCACCTCCGTCGTTGACCGCAAGCGGATCGACAAGGCGCGGACGGCGATCCGGACCGCGGCGGCCGGGATCCGGGAGCGGGACTTCACGGCCAAGCCGGACCATCTCGCCTGCACCTGGTGCGCCTTCCGGGAGATCTGCCCGGCGAGCGCGGTCCGCTGAGGCCCGGGGTGGTGCCGCTGCCTGACGAGGCTCGCGCGTTGCTCGACGGCGTGGTGTCCGGGGGCGCGCGCGGGGCGGTCATCGAGGCGGACAACCTCGACGTCCTCCAGGCGATGCCGCCCGGGATCGTGGACCTCGTCTACGCGGATCCGCCGTTCGGGACCGGACGCGAGCAGCGGCTGGTCTCGATCCGGACGGGAGCCGGGGAGCGTACCCGGGGCGGGTTCCGCGGCCGGGAGGTCGCCTGGGAGGCGGTGAGCGATCTCGCCTGGGACGACGACCTGCCACTGGAGGCGCACCTGACCGGGCTCGAGACCCGGGTCCGCGAGCTGCACCGCGTGCTCGCACCGCACGGCTCGCTCTACCTGCACGTCGACTGGCGCACGGTCCACCACGTTCGCCTCCTCCTCGACCGGGTGTTCGGGGCGGAGCGGTTCCTCAACGAGATCGTCTGGGCGTACGACTACGGTGGCCGCGCCCGGGACCGCTGGCCGCGCAAGCACGACACGATCCTGTGGTACGCCAAGGGCCCAACCTGGCTGTTCGACCGCGACGCGATCGACCGGATCCCGTACCTCGCCCCTGGCCTGGTCGGTCCCGAGAAGGCGGCTCGGGGCAAGCTGCCCACGGACGTGTGGTGGATGACGATCGTGCCGCCGGCCTCCGCGGAGCGGACGGGCTACCCGACCCAGAAGCCGGTGCGACTCCTGGAGCGAATCGTGGCGGCCTCGAGCCGGCCCGGCGACCTGGTGCTGGATCCCTATGGCGGTTCCGGGACGACGGGCGTCGCTGCGATCCGCCTCGGCAGGCGGTGCTTGCTGGTGGACCGCAACCCGGTGGCGGTCGAGATCGCGCGGGCGCGCCTGGTCCCAGGGGTGGAGGAGCGGCCGTGACGGTCACCGCCATCACCCTCGACTTCGGCAACACGCTGGTTCCGGTATCCGCGGGTGGGCTGCGCGGCGTCGTCACCGAGACCGCTCGCTGGATGGCGGCCGAGCTCGGGCCGTTCGACGAGCAGGACGTGCTCCGGGCCTGGGACGACGAGCGCAAGCGCCAGTTCCGCGAGGAGATCCCGAACTTCCACGAGGTGGACCTCTCGCAGCGCCTCGTCCGGATCCTGGCCCGGCTTCGGGGGGTGCCTGCCCCGCCGCCGGACCAGCGGTGGGACGACGTCGCCGCGGCTCGCTCCTCGACTGCCGAGGAAGCCGCGCGGGCGATCGAGGTGTACTCATGGGCGTTCGTCAGCGCGTTGCCCCCGGCCGCAGCCGCGGGATCCCTGCTGGCCCGGCTCCACGGCGCCGGCTATCGGCTCGCGATCCTGTCCAATTGGCCGCTCGCCGTCACCATCGACCGGTACGCCGACGCGGCCGGGTGGATGCCCTTCCTGCACGCGATCGTGGTCTCACAGCGGGTCGGGACGATCAAGCCGCATCCGGCGATCTTCGCCGCTGCCCGGACCGCCCTTGGCGATCCAGAGCCGGCGTCGATCCTCCACGTGGGCGACGACTGGGCCGCGGACGTGGTAGGGGCGAAGCGCGCCGGCTGGCGTGCCGCGTGGCTCGCGGCGAGCCCGGATGACTCGCCGCTGCCCAAGTCGGTCCGCGACGATACGGTCGTCGCGGACCTCGAGCTGGCGGCGCTCGACAAGCTGGAGGCAGCGCTGGCGGGCCTCTCCTGACCGGTAGACTCGCCTCGATGGAGCTGCGTGACCGGATCCTGAACCTCGGGCTGCTCGCGGCGGCCGGTGTCGTGTGGATCCTGGTCGCCGGACTCCTGACTAGCCGCGACCCGTACCAGGACGTGGCGGCTGGGTATCTCGGGGCAGGTCTGCTAGGCCTCGCTGTGGGCCTGGTGGCAACGCCGCTGGCGTGGCTCGTCGTGTTCGCGCGCCACCGGCGGATCGCCTACACGGGGGACTGGATGCGGGCCGGGCGGCGCGGTGCCTGGATCGGCCTGTTCGTGACCGGCATGGTCGTCCTCCGGCTGGTCGATGCCTTCCAGCTGCCGATCCTCGTCTTCCTTGCAGCCATCTTCGCCGTGGCCGAAATCACCTTGTCCGCCGAACGCTAGGAGACCCCATGATCGAGTCGCCGCTTGCCGCGCGCCCTGCCGAGCCGTTTGCCGAGGTGAAGGGCCGTGCCGCCGCCGCCGTCGACGCGGCGCGTGACGAGATCCTCGACCTGTCCCATCGAATCCACGCCAACCCGGAGCCCGCGTTCGAGGAGCAGCAGGCGGCCGCCTGGTGCGCCGATGCGGTCGGCCGCCACGGATATGCGGTCGAGCTCCCGGCGGGGAGCCTCGCGACCGCGGTGCGCGCCCGGATCACCGGGGGCCTTGGCACCGACGGCCCCCGGATCGGGGTCCTCGCGGAATATGACGCGCTGCCCGGTCTGGGCCACGGCTGTGGCCACAACACGATGGCGGCGTCCGGCGTGGGTGCGGCGATCGCCCTGGCCGCAACCCGCGATGCCTGGGCCGGCGAGGTCGTGTTCCTGGGCACCCCGGCCGAGGAGCGGGGGAGCGGCAAGGAGATCATGATCCGCGATGGCCTGTTCGACGGTCTGGACGCGGCCCTCCTGTTCCACCCGGCGGACGCGAACTACGTCGAGGTGGCGCCGCTGGCGTCGGAGGACGTGACCGTCGTCTTCAAGGGGCTGCAGTCCCACGCCGCATCCGAGCCGTGGGCGGGCCGCAACGCCCTCGACGCGATGATCGCCCTGTTCGTCTCGGTGGGGCTGTGGCGCCAGCAGCTGCCTCCGCACTGCCGTGTCCACGGGATCATCGCGGAGGGCGGCACCGCCGCCAACATCATCCCGGACCGGACGCGCGCCTGGTTCATGATCCGCTCGGCGGAGCAGGCGTTCTACGACCATGTCATGAAGCCGCGGTTCGCGGAGCTGTGCAAGGCGGCCGCGCTCGCGGCCGGCGTCGAGGTGGAGATCGAGTTCTCGGGCTACGCCTCCACCATGAAGCACAACCGGACGCTGGCCGGCCGCTGGCTCGCAAACGCGGCCGCGTATGGCCTCGAGGACCTGGGCAAGGACACGGCCTCCGGCTCCACGGACATGGCCAACGTGTCCATGGTGCTGCCGGCCATCCACCCGGAGATGTCCATCACCGTGGGACCGACCCCCGGTCACTCCATCGAGTTCCGGGACGCGGCGGCCCGCCCGCTGGCTGACCGCACGGTGCTGCTCGCGGCGACCATCGTGGCGCAGACGGCGCTCGACCTGCTGCTCGATCCCTCGGTGGCCGACGCCGCCTGGCGGGAGTTCCGCGGCGAAGCTTGAGTCGGCGCGGGTGCCGCGAGCCACGGCACGCGCTACCATGCCGCCCTGCGCCCCGCTGGACGGCGGACCCGAACCGGCGGCGCTCGCGCTGAGGGCAACACGTGGCCGAGCGTCCCCACCGAGCGGGCGACGGGTCCGATCTCGCCTCGCGCAACGGCTGGAACCAGCCGTACGAGGCCTTCTCGGACTACGACCTGCCAACCTACGTCGGGCTGCCGACGTTCATGAAGCTGCCATGGGTCCCGGACCCGGCTGAGCTGCGTGCGCGCCGCGCCGACATCGCCATCGTCGGAGCTCCATTCGACGATGCCGTCAGCCACCGCCCTGGCGCCCGGTTCGGACCGCGGGCGATCCGCGAGGCGCAGTACACGAGCGGATCGATCCACTCCCTGCAGCTGGGCCTCGAGCCGTTCGAGATCCTCGATGTTGTCGACGCCGGTGATGCGAACATCGTCCCGGCCTGGATCGAGCGCGCGCACGCCTTCATCTACCGCAAGGTCCACGAGGTCGCGGCGACCGGCGCCATCCCCATCGTCCTCGGTGGTGACCACTCGATCACGTGGCCGTCTGCGACAGCGGTAGCCGAGGTTCGCCGGCCGGGATCCATCGGCATCGTGCATTTCGACGCCCACGCGGACACGGCGAACGAGGACTGGGGCGTGCTCGCGGGCCACGGGACGCCGATGCGCAGGCTGATCGAGTCAGGCGCCGTCAAGGGCCGCAACTTCGTCCAGGTGGGGCTGCGTGGCTACTGGCCACCCGTCGAGACGTTCGAGTGGATGCGCGAGCACGAGCTCCGCTGGCACCTCATGCGCGAGGTGGAGGAGCGGGGAGCGGAGGCCGTCATCGACGACGCCATCGCCGAGGCGCTCGACGGGCCCGATTCGATCTACCTGTCGGTGGATATCGACGTCATCGACCCGGGCTCCGCGCCCGGCACCGGTACTCCCGAGCCCGGAGGGTTCCTGCCTCGGGAGCTGCTGCGGGCCGTGAGACGGATCGCCGGGGCCGTGGACATCGCGGGCATGGACATCGTGGAGGTCTCGCCACCATACGACCATGCCGAGGTCACCGCGATGGCGGCCAACCGGGTCGCCCTCGAGGTCATCTCGGCCCTCGCGGCCAAGCGCCTGGCCGGTCATCCGGTCCGTTACGAGCGGTCGGCCGAGTGACGGAGACCGCGGCCGCAGCGTTCGCCCGCCTGTACGACCTGGACCTCGAGGAAGAGCCCGGCGACCTCGACCTGCTGCTGGCGCTCGCCGCGCGCACCGGCGGCCCGATCCTGGAGCTCGCCGCCGGAACCGGGCGGCTCACGGTGCCACTTGCGGAGGCCGGCTACGAGGTCACCGGCATCGACACCGACCCCGCAATGCTCGCCCGGGCCCGGGACCGGGCGGATGCCACGGGCCGGGCCGTCGCCCGCCGTGTGCGCCTGCTCGACGGGGATGCCCGCACGGTTCGCCTGGATGGGGCGCGTGGCTTTGCACTCGCGTTCATCCCCCTCAACTCGCTCTTCCTGATGGGCAGCCGCGCTGACCAGGCGGCCGCCGTCGAGACGCTCGCCGCGCACCTGGCACCGGGTGGCCTCGCGATGGTCGATGCCTGGCTCCCGGACGCCGAGGATCTCGCCCGCTACGACGGACGGCTCGTGCTGGAGTGGGTCCGGACGGACCCGGGCTCCGGCCGTCTCGTCACCAAGTCCTGCAGCGCCCTCTACGACGCCACGATCGCCTCCGTGACGCTGACCACGATCTTCGAGGAGGCCGCTCCCGGTGACCCGGCGGTGCGCTGGGTGAGGGTGGACCGGCTGCGCCTCGTGTCGCCGGACGAGCTGGGGTGGTTTGCCGAAGCGGCGGGACTCGTGGTGGAGACGCTCGCCGGCGGCTATGACCTGCACGACCTGGAGCCAGGCGCCGAGCGCGTCGTGATGGTCGCGCGCAAGCCGTGACGCGGCGCATCGCGGCCTCGGGATGGCCCTCCCGGACACAGGTGACGGGACCATCGTTGCCTGCCGCCGCCGCGGGGTCTGCGTGGTAGAGTCGAGCCGATGCCGGACTTGATCCGCCTCCTCGTGGTCGAGGACGTTCCCCAGGTCGCGCAGTACGTTCGTGGGCTGCTCAACACGCAGGCCGCCATCAAGCTGCTGGACGTTGCCAGCGATGGCTCGAAGGTGTTGAACCTGATCAACGAGCTGCGACCTGACGTCATCATGGTGGACGCCCTGCTGCAGGGTCGCGTGAAGGGGCTCAACCTCGTGGCGCAGATCCAGCAGACGGGGCTGCAGATCCCGGTGATCGTGCTCACGGTGCCGCAGCAGCCGGTCATGGTGGATCCCGCGAACGGCGTGCACGGGGTGCTCGGCATGCCGTTCACGGGCTACGAGCTGGTGACCCGCCTGCAGCAGGTCCACCAGGCCTCCCAGACATCGGACGGCGCTCATCTCGCCCGCATGATCACGCTCTTCGCCCCCAAGGGCGGGGTTGGGAAGACCACGCTCGCGTTCAACCTCGCCGTCGCCGTCGGCCAGCTCGGGCCGCGAACGGTGCTCATCGACGGCAGCCTCCAGTTCGGGGACCTTCGCGCGCTGCTCAAGGTGCCGCTCGAGGCGCCGTCGCTGCTGGACCTGCCGACAGACCGGATCCAGGAGTCGGATCTGGCCGACGTCCTCTGGCGCGACCCGTCGGGGATCGACATCCTGCTCGCGCCGCCTCGGGTGGAGATGGCCGAGATGGTCACCGTCAGGGACCTCGAGAAGACGCTCAGCCTGCTGCGCCGCGTGTACGAGGTCGTGATCGTCGACGCACCGGCGGTGGTGAACGACATCAACCTCGCCTTCCTCGACGCCTCGGACACGATCCTCGAGATCGTCACCTACGACTCGACCGCGATCCACTCGACGATGGTCATGGCCGATGCGTTCCGGATGATCGGGTACCCGCCTGCAAAGGTGCGCTACCTGGTCAACCGTGCCGACTCCACCGGCGGTATCGATCCCGAGGTGCTGAGCCGCGCCCTGGGCCGGAACCCGGAGCACCTGGTGTGCTCTGGAGGCGCGCTCGTGGTCCGCGCCAACAACGAGGGGATCCCGTTCGTCCTTGCCGATGCGTCGGCGCAGATCAGTCAGGACGTGACCCGGGCCGCGAGCGAGCTCATCGGGCGGCCTGCCCCTGTGGCCGCGCGCCGGTAGCGTCGGCTGAGCGTGTCCGACCCGCGACCGATCGGAGTCTTCGACTCTGGTGTCGGAGGCCTGACCGTCCTGCGGGAGATCCTCAGGCGATCCCCACACGAATCCACGATCTACCTCGGTGACAATGCTCGCGCCCCGTATGGCGTCCGCACCGACGACGAGGTTCGCCGGTTCTCGGCGGAGGCGCTCGACGAGCTTGCCGGACGGGATGTGAAGGCGCTGGTGGTCGCGTGCAACACGTCAACGGCGGTGGCGCTCCGCGATCTGCGCGCCCGCTACGCGCTGCCGGTGCTGGGCGTGGTCCGACCCGGAGCCGCCGCGGCCGCCCTTGCCACGCGGAACCGGCGGGTCGGCGTGATCGCGACCCCCGCGACCGTCCGATCCCACGCGTACTTCAACGCGATCAAGGATGAGAACCCGGCCGTCGAGGTGTATGAGCACGCGACGCCGAGGTTCGTCCCGATGGTGGAGGCCGGGATCCTGTCCGGCGACGAGCTCGAGGCAGTGGTCGAAGAGGGGCTGGCCCCGCTGCTGGGCGAGCGCGACGGAGCAGGGGAGTTCGTGTTCCCGCGCCCGCCATCGGCGAAGATCGACACGCTGCTGCTGGGGTGCACGCACTACCCGCTGCTGCGGCCGATCCTGACCCGCGCGGTTGGTGACCGGGTCGCGATCGTGGACTCCGCCACCGCCACCGCGGCGACCCTCGCCGAGCTGCTGTCGGTGAACGGGCTCGAGGCGCCCGGCACGACGCGCGGCACGGCCGCGGACCCGGGGGCCGCGGGCCATTCGCGCCCGGCCGAGACGTATGGGGCACCCCCCGAGCACGTCCAGCTGACCACGGGTGACACCGGTCGGTTCCGGGCGATCGCGTCCCGCATGTTCGGTGACGCCTTTCCTGATGTCGAATCCGTGGACCTGGCAGCGAGCACCTGATGCCCGTACGGGACGGACGCGCCGGCGAGCGGCTGTGGCAGGTCGGGTTCGTGGTCGGTTCGGTCCTCGGCGCCGCCGTCACGGTGGCGTCCCGCCACGCGGAGCGCTCGGTCAGGGCGGCCGGGCTCGTCGACTGGCGCCGCGTGGAGGACATCGCGATCGCGCGCCTCCGCCGGGCGCCGGGCGCCCTGACGGAGGGCGAGCTCCGCTCGACCGAGGCCGACTATCACTCGGCGATGGCGCGCGTCGTCCCGGCCCTCGCCGCCCACCTCGGAACCGAGCTGCCGGGTGTCGTGGACCGGGTCGAGGTCGTGGACCGGGCTGCCTGGGTGCGCGCCAACACATCCGCGTTCGCGGGTCTGATCGGCAGGATCGAGGGCCCGCTGCTCGACCAGGTGCTGCCCGAGGGGGGCGGGTTTGCCAAGGTGTCGATGGCCTTCGCCAATCGGTGGGTCACCACCCGCCAGATGGGCCTGCTCCTGGGGTTCATGGGCCAGCGGGTGCTCGGCCAGTACGACCTCGCCCTGCTCGCCGCGGAGACCGAGCCGGGCCGGCTGCTGTTCGTCGAGGAGAACATCCGGAATACGGCCCGCGCGCTCGACGTGCCGCTGGGTCCGTTCCGGACCTGGATCGCGCTGCACGAGACGACCCACGCGTTCGAGTTCGAGGCGCACCCCTGGCTGCGGCCGTATCTCGCCGGCCGTCTCGAGCGCCAGCTCACCCTGTTCTCGGACGATGCGGCGTCGCTCGGCCGGGAGGCCGTGCGGACCCTCGGCGATGCGCTCCGGGGAGACGGCCGGACCGACGACCGGCACTGGCTCGAGCGTTTGATGACCGACGAGCAGCGCCGCCTGTTCCGGGAGACGCAGGCCGTCATGGCGCTGCTGGAGGGCTTCGGGGATCACGTGATGGACAAGGTCGGTCAGGACCTGGTCCCCGGAGTCGAGCGGATCTCGGCCCGGTTCCACGGACGGCGGCAGCAGCGCACTGCGTTCGAGCGGGCGATGCTGCGGATCACCGGCATGGATCTCAAGATGGAGCAGTACCGTAAGGGCGAGGTGTTCGTGGCCGAGATCGAACGGCTCGCGGGCGCCGTGGCGCTGCGGCGCCTGTGGGATGGGCCAGAGACGCTGCCCACGCCCGACGAGATCGACCACCCGGATCGCTGGGTGCGGCGTCTGAACCTCAGCCCCATCGAAGGAGGACCTGCGTGACCGAGGCGGCCCCGCGAACGCCCGGGCCGGGATCAGGCCCAGGTGGTGCCCCGGTGGCGATCGCGCTGACCCCGATCCTTGCCGCCCGCTGGAGGACCCGGGACCTGGAGGCCATCCGGGCCGCGGCGCCCGGGACGCGCCTGGTGACCATCGGCTTTGACGGCCATCCGGACGGTCCGCTCGACGATGTCGAGGTCATGCTGCGCGGCCGGTTCCCGGCAGAGCTGTTCGACCGCATCCTCGCGAGGGCGCCGGCGCTTCGCTGGGTCCACTCGGCCACCGCGGGCGTGGAGCGCGTCCTGACCCCGGCATCGCGTGCTCGCGACCTCACGATCACCAACGCCCGCGGCGTGTTCTCGCGACCGATCGCCGAGTACGTGATCCTGATGATGCTGGCCGTGTCGCGCCGGTTGCCATCGCTGCTGGAGCTGCAGGCGGAGCGGACCTGGCAGCCCCTCGAGTCGCGCGAGCTCCGTGATGTCACCGTGGGCATCGTCGGCCTGGGGTCGATCGGCCGTGCCGTGGGCGCGCTGGCGACTGCCTTCGGGTGCCGGGTCATCGCCACCCGGCGCCGCCCCGAATTCGGGCTCGCACGCGACGGAGGGCGCGGGCGATGAGCCATACCTCGGGTCGGTCATGCTTGACCGGGTCCTCTCACCCGAGCAGCTCCCTGAGCTCCTTGGGGAGAGCGACTTCGTGGTGCTCGCGGCGCCCCTGACCGAGGACACCGAGGGGCTCATCGGCGAGGAATTGATCGCCCGGCTCAAGCCCGGCGCCTGGATCATCAACGTCGCGCGAGGTGAGCTGGTCGACGAGATGGCGCTTGGCCGCGCGCTGCGCGACGGCCGGATCGGCGGCGCGGTCCTGGACACGTTCCACGAGGAGCCGCTGTCGCCGGCCTCGCCGCTGTACGACCTGCCCAACGTGATCCTGACGCCGCACACGTCGTGGTCCTCGACCCGCGTCCTTGACCGCTCGGTGGACCTGTTCTGCGAGAACCTGCGGCGCTACGCGCAGGGGCGTCCGCTGGTCAACGTGGTGGATCCGAACGCCGGGTACTGAGCGAGTGCGGTGACCGCCGGCCTGTGCCCCGACCGGCGGTAGCATCACCTCATGCAGATCGCCATCGTCGGGCTTGCCGGGTGTGGCAAGACGACCGTCTTCAATACGCTCACCCGCGGCCATGCAGAGACGGGTGGTTACGGCGGCCTCCAGCTCAACGTGGGCGTCGTCAAGGTTCCTGACGAGCGGCTCGAGAAGCTCGCGGTCGTATTCAAACCCAAGAAGATCGTCCATGCCGACGTCACCTACGTCGACCTGCCCGCGCCACCGGCCTCGCACGAGGGCCACGTCGGCGCGGAGGAGCTGCCCGCCGAGCACCTCGCCCGGCTGCGCGACTCGGACGCCCTGATCCACGTCGTCCGGGCGTGGGAGTCCGAGGCGCACCCACACCCGTCGGGGTCGGTCGACCCGGCCCGGGACCTCGAGCAGCTGGATCTCGAGTTCACGCTGGCCGACCTGGCGATGGTCGACCGCCGGCTCGAGCGGCTCCAGGGCTCCGGGCGTCACGGCACGCCCGCCGAGCGGGAGGCGAACGAGCGCGAGCAGGTCGTTCTCGAGCGGCTCAAGCCGGTGCTGGAGAGCGGCAGCCCGATCCGGGACGTGCCCCTCGATGACGATGAGGAGAAGGCGCTTCGCGGCTACCGGTTCCTGACCCAGAAGCCGGTGCTCGTCCTGCTCAACGTCGGCGAGGGCGAGCTGGCCGGGGCGCCGGTGCGCATCGAGCGGATCCGCACCGCCTACGACCACCGCCACGCGATGGTGGACGCCCTCTCGGCGAAGATCGAGATGGAGCTGGGCGAGCTCGAGCCCGACGAGGCCGCCGTGTTCATGGAGGAGCTTGGCCTCGCCGAGTCCGCCCTCGACCGCGTGATCGGCCTCTCCTACCGGCTGGTGGGCCTGATCTCGTTCCTGACCGCCGGCCCCGACGAGGTCCGCGCGTGGCCCATCCCGGACGGCTCCAACGCGGTGGACGCGGCGGGCGCCATCCACACCGATCTCGCCCGCGGGTTCATCCGGGCCGAGACCATCCCGTACGAGGATCTGCTCGCCCTGGGGTCCATCGCCGAGGCGAAGAAGCACGGGAAGGTCCGTTCCGAGGGCAAGACCTACCGGGTCAGGGACGGGGACGTCATCGAGATCCTGTTCAGCCGCTAGCGGGAGGGCGGGCGGGATCCGGCGTGCGCGACCTCAGTTCGGGCGACCGCCCTCGGCCTGGAGGTCGGCCAGGATCGACAGGTAGTCCGTCGGCTCCTCGGGCGCGTCGAGGTCGGCGAGGAAGTTCTCGTCATCCTCGCGGGAGACGTTGACCGCGGCCGTCAGCCGGTCGTCGGTGATCGCGATGAACCCGAAGTCGCGCTCCAGCTCGTCGGCGATCGCCTCGACCAGGGTGTTCTGCTCGAACGACTCCAGGACGCGGCGGCGGACGTTCTGCACGACGTCGAAGAACTCCTCCGGGTCCATCTCCTCCTCGCGGGCGAGGAGGAGGTCGGCGAAGACGTCGTCATCGCCCTCGTGAAGCTCGTAGAAGTGCATGATTAGGAACCTCGGTCGGGGAGCGGCCCGGGCCGTACCGCTCGGCGCGCAGGGTGCGCGCGGGAACGGCCAGTATAGGCGGGTCCCTCCGGGACCTCCCTGGAGGGTTGGATGAGCGACGCACCCGAGGTCGTGGTGGTCGGAGCTGCCTGCCGGGACCTGGTCGATGACGACGACAGGGGGTGGCGGCTCGGCGGTGGCGCCTCCTATTCCGCCCTCGCGCTCGCGCGGCTCGGTCTGCGCGTCGCCGCCCTGGTCGTCGCCGATGAGCTGGCGGCGACGTCCACGGAGCTGGACATGGTCCGCGATGCCGGCGTGGACGTCCACGTGATCCCCGGATCGCGCGGGCCGATCTTCATCAACATCGAGACGCCCACCGGCCGCGTGCAGCACACGCCGCAGGTCTCCGATCCCGTTGATCCGGCCGCGCTCCCCGGGGCCTGGCGCCAGGCCCGCGCGTGGATGCTCGCGCCGGTCGCTGCCGAGGTCCGCGACGACTGGGCCGCGGTCCCGCCCGCCGACGCCCTTGTCGCCCTCGGCTGGCAGGGTCTGCTCCGCGTGCTCGAGGACGGCGCCCCGGTCCGGCACCTGGCGCCCGGGCCGTCGCCGGTCGTCCGCCGCGCGGATCTCGTTGGCGTGGGCAGCGACGACGTGACCGAGGCGACGACCCCGAGCCGCCTGGCGGCGCTCATGAAGCCCGGCGCGACGCTCCTGTTCACCGACGGGATCCACGGCGGGACCGCGTTCGCGATCGGTGCCTCGCCCGACGACCTCGCGCCACGCCACTGGCGCAGCATCCCCACCGAGAGCTACGTCGACCCGGTCGGGGCCGGCGACACGTTCCTCGCCGGGACGTTCGCCGCCTGGGTGCGCCCGGACATCATCACGGCCTGGGGTGGCGCCGATCCCGACCTCCGGCTCGGGGCTGCCTGCGGGTCGCTGGTCCTCGAGGGTCCCGGCTTGTACGGGGTGCCCCACCTCGCCGATGCGATCCGGCGCATGCACGGCGGCGACAATCCGGACTGACGCCACCCAGTGCCGGGAGCGGCTTCCGTCCCTGCCGCGGCAGCGCGTTGACACCCTCAGGGCCCGGTGATAGCGTCGCAGCGCAATCGCTTGCGTTGAGCGGGGCGGCGTTGACCGAGGATCCAGAGGAGGCCGGATGATGCAGGCGGCCGTGTTCGCGGGCGACGGGCGCCTGGTGATGGAGGAGCGGCCGGTTCCGGTGGCGGGCCCCGGCGAGGTCCTCGTCGAGGTCGAGGCGTGCGGGATCTGCGGTTCGGACCTGGCGGTCCTCGACGTACCGCCGCGTCACCCCGCCACGCCGGGCGTCATCCTCGGTCACGAGTTCGTGGGTCGGGTCAGCGCGCTCGGACCGGGCGCGCGTGGCGCGGAGGCGGGGATGCGCGTGGTCGTGGACCCGGATCCGAAGTGCGGGTCGTGCGGGCCATGCCGCGCGGGTCGGCCGGCCAACTGCGAGCACATCGTCGCCCTCGGCGTATACCGCGACGGGGCGCTGGCCCGCTGGGTCACGACCCCCGCCGAGACCTGCCACCCGATCCGGGACGACGTGCCGGCCACGCTGGCCGCCCTCGCCGAGCCACTCGCCTGCGTGGTCAACGGGACCAACCGGGCGGCGCTCCGCCCGGGGGAATTGGCGGTGGTGTTCGGCGCCGGCGCGATCGGCTGCCTGTTCACGGCGGTCCTCCACGCCGCTGGGGCCGCCACGCTCGTGGTGGTCGAGCCGAACGCGGACCGCGCCTCCGTCGCGCTTGCCATGGGCGCGACGCACGTCCTGGCACCCGACGAATGGGGGCGCCGGCGGGCGGACCTCCTGCCCGGGGGAGCCGACGTGGTCGTGGACGCGGTTGGCAGCGTGCTGCCGGAGGCGATCGAAGCGGCCGGGATGGGCGCCCGCGTGGTCCTGTTCGGGATGAACATCAACGCCCGGCCGCCGGTCCACCAGGTGGAGATCACCGAGAAGGGGCTGACCGTGATGGGGACCTACATCACGAGCTTCACGTTTCCGCAGGCCATCCGGCTGATCGAGAGCGGGACGCTGGACCTCGCCCCCCTGGTCTCCGACGTGATGCCGCTCCCACGCGTGGAGGCGGGACTGGCCGCGCTCAGGTCAGGTCGTGCAACGAAGGTGGTGATCACGCCATGACCAACCAGCAACTGCACGGGATCCGTGTGGCTTCGGCCCCGTGCTCGTTCGGGGTGGACGAGGTCATCGTCGATGACATCTGGATGCCCGGTCCCGACGAGATGCTCGACTGGATGGCGGAGCTGGACTACGAGGGCACCGAGCTCGGCCCGCCGGGGTTCCTCGGCGACGGATCGCAGATGGGGGAGCGCCTTGCCGCGCGCCGTCTCGAGTTCGTCGGCACCTTCCTGCCCCAGGCGTTCCACGACGACGCGCGCGCTCCGGGCGACCAGGAGTGGATGGCGAGCCTGCTGACCGACCTTCGTCGCGGACTCCCGCCGGGTGCGCGCCCGTACGCCGTCCTGTGCGCCGCCATCGATACCCCGCTGCGGCTCCAGGCGGCGGGCCGGATCGACCGTCGCCCCGATGCGCTGCTCGACGACGCCGGCTGGGATCGCCTGATCTCGAACATGCACCGCTCGGCGGACCGTGCCCGATCGTTGGGGTTCGAGCCGGTCATCCATCCCCACGCGGGGACCTACCTCGAGACAGCGGCCGAGATCGAGCGCCTGGTCAACGCGATGGATCCGTCGATCGTCGGCCTCTGCCTCGACACCGGCCACTTCCGATTCGGCGGCGCCGATCCGGCCCGATGCCTGCGCGACTACGCGTCGGTCGTCCGGCACGTCCACGTCAAGGACTGCCGGATGCAGGTGCTGCACGACGTCGTCGCCCGGGACCAGGACGTGGTCGCGGCGCTGGCCGGCGGGGTGTTCAGCCCCCTCGGCGCGGGGGACGCGGACATCCCGGCGGTCGTTGCCGCCCTCGCCGACACGGACTACCAGGGCTGGGTCGTGGTCGAGCAGGACCAGTTCCTGGGAGCCGAGGTCACCCGCGAGGACGTCGTGGCCGGCCAGCGCGCGAACCGCGAGTTCCTCAGGAACCTGGGTCTCTAGCACTCGCGGGGGGCGGCACGACCGGCTCGCGGTCGGCCTGCCGCCGGATCCGCGTCGCCAGCCTGGCTCCACGCCGCTGGAGGTCCGTCTCGAGGCGCGGGTGTGCCCGCCCGGTGACCCGCAGCCGTTCCAGCAGGCGCCACGCCGCGCGCGTCGCGGCGAGCGCCCCCCCGGGGTCCCCGAGCCGGTGCTCGCGCAGCTTGGCCACCTCGATCCAGGCGATGGCCCCGAGACCGCCTCCCGCCGCGGCGGCGGTCTGCCACGCTTCGACGGCCTCGGGCCAGCGTCCCAGGCGCTTGAGGGTCCGGGCGCGCTCGGCGGCGAGCCGCTCGTCCGTCCAGCGGTCGGCGCTCGCGTTCCAGGCACTGACCGACGGCGCTGGCCCGAGTGGCCCGCCGCGGCCGTTGGCGAGCTCGCCCCGCCAGCCGCTCGCCGGTGCGCGCCCTCCGAAGGTCGGCCGGACCCGCGGTGTCCACCACGGCTCGCGCTCCTCGGCTGCCGCCTCCCGCGCGAGCACCGGCCCGACCGCGCTCCGCCCGAACGGGTCACGCACCGGCGGCTCCGCGGCAAGCGCGTCGTCCAGGCACTCGAGCGCCTCGTCGTGGCGGCGATCCCGGGCATAGGCCCGCGCCAGGCCCGCGAGATCCCCACGGGGTGCCTCGTGTCGGGTTGCGCGGTCCACGTACCGGTGCTCGACGTGGGCGAGCAGCAACCCGAGCGAGCGGACGTCCTTCTCGTTGTGGACCACGACCCCGGCCAACGGGCCGACCGGACCGCCACGCAGCACCTCGAGATAGATCGACGGGATCTCCCAGCCCTCCACGTCGCCGACGCGCGAGATCCCCAGCAGCTCCGTCTCGACGCTCCGCAGCCTGGCGTTCTCCATGCGGTGGCGGAACACGCGCCGGACGAACGGCAGCAGATCGAGGTGTCCGGCGTGGGCCGGCGCTGCGTGTCCGGCGAGCCGGTAGCGGGCCTCGATGAGCGGCCAGTCGAACCCGCGGCCGTTGTAACTCACGAGCCAGCAGTCCGGCGTGACCCAGCGGGCGATCTCGGCGAGCATCGCCGGCTCGTCGGCGTGATCGGGGAGGAGGAGCTGAGCCTGCTGGAAGGCGTCTCCGTCCCAGCGAGCGAGTCCGACCAGGAACGCCAGCGTTCCGGCGGCGGTTGCCAGCCCGGTCGTCTCCGTGTCGATGCAGACCAGCGGGGCATCGGGCGGTGGGTGGCCGGGGAGGCGGGCGAGCCGCTCGCGGTCGACTGGGATCTCGATGGGTGGCACGTCGCGTCGCACGAGGAGCGAGCCATGGTCCTCCACGACATCGGCCCCCAGCACGGCAGCCAGACGAGCCGCGAGAATCGGGCTCCGGCGGCCAGCGAACGGCGCCCGGGCGGGTTCCTCGGTCCGGGCCGACAGGGGCGCCGCCGGAGCGTGCCATGGTTGCCCGCAGGTTTGCGAGCCGCCGCTCGCGCGTGACCGGGCCCGCAGTCTCCGCGGTCATGCGACGGCCGCCTCGGGCGCACCCGGACGGCGAGCGGTGGCGGACGGTCCCTCGCCGCCGGAGGAGATCGTCGGGGCTTCCGATCCGAGCCCGGCCAGCAGCCGGAGCGCCAGGGCCTTTCCATCCACCTCCGGTTCCAAGCGCGGGCCGGTGCAGGCCGGGCAGCCCGCCTCGCAGGGGCAGGCGCGGATCAGGTCCGCGGCACCTTCCACGAGCTCGGCATGGCGCGCGAACAGCCGCTCCGACAGGCCGACACCGCCGGGCACCGCCTCGTACAGGTAGATGGTCGGTGCCTCGTGGTGCGGGGACCGGACCTGGGAGACGAGGCCAAGGTCCCGTGGATCGACCATCAACAGCACGGCGGCAACCGCCTGGATCGCCCGCCCGGCGCCGATCAGCGCCACGTCCAGCTCGTCCCGGCGCCAGCCGGTGGCGGCCACCTCGGCGGTCAGCCAGTAGGCGGTGGTCTGGAGCTCGATCTCCGGCAGGTCGATCGGTCCCCAGCCGACGTTCTCGTCGGTCACGAACTTGAGCTTCTTGTAGAGGGTGACCAGGCTCGCGACCATCACCTCGCCGTGGACCCGCGAGCCGCCCGCCGCGGGCCCGTGCGCGAACACGTCGAGCGGTTTGAGGGTGACGGCGCGGTTGGCATACGTGTAGTGGTCCGCATCGATCCGGTGGACGTAGGCCTTGCGCTCGCCCCACTCGAGGCGGTCCACGTGGTACTGGATGGACTCGTGCATGTAGATGGCATGCTGGTGGACGAGGACCTGGGCGCTGAACAGGTCCACCTCACCCAGGACGCGGGGCCGGTCCGGCGTGGTGTCGATGATCACGACGTTCTCCGGGGCCGCGGAGCGCAGCGATACCTCCGAGGCGGGGAAGTTCTCGGAGCTCCAGTACCAGCGCCCGTCGTCGGCCTGGCGGACGGTGCCGCCCTCACCGAGGAATGCCAGCAGGTCATCGGCGGGGCCAGGCCCGAACCGCTCGCCGGGCTCGAACGGCAGCTCGAACGTTGCACACCGGAGATGGGCGAGCAGCACGTGGAGGTTGTCCGGGTCCAGCCGCGCCTCCTCGGGGCGGCCACCGAGCACGAACTCCGGATGGTGGATGACGTACTGGTCAACGGGGGCAGGGGAGGCCACCAGGACCGCAACCGAGACATCGCCCCGGCGGCCGGCACGGCCCATCTGCTGCCACGTGGCTGCGATCGAGCCCGGATACCCGGCAAGCACGGCGACGTCGAGCCGGCCGATGTCCACGCCGAGCTCGAGGGCGTTGGTGGACACCACGCCCAGCACCTCGCCATCCCGCAGGCCGCGCTCGATCGACCGCCGCTCGGTCGGCAGGTAGCCGCCCCGGTATCCACGGATCCGGCTGCGCGGCCCGAGATCCTGGCGCAGGGTCTCGCGCAGGTTGGAGAGCATGATCTCGACGGCGACCCGGCTCTTTCCGAACACGACCGTCTGGCGGCCGGCCCGGAGGAACGGCAGCGCCCATCGCTGGGCCAGCGTCAGCGCAGAGCCACGGGCCCCGGTCGCCGCATCCATCACGGGTGGGTCCACCAGCAGCAGGTGCTTCTCGCCCGCGGGTGCCCCGTTGCGGTCGATGAGCCGGACCGGGCGCCCGGCGAGCGTCTGGGCGAGCTCCGCCGGGTTGCCGATCGTTGCCGAGCAGCACACGATCACAGGGTGGGAGCCGTAGTGCGCGCACAGCCGGAGGAGGCGCCGCAGGACGTTGGCGACGTGCGACCCGAACACGCCCCGGTAGGTGTGGAGCTCGTCGACGACGATGACGCGCAGCTGCTCGAACAGCTGGAACCACTTGGTGTGGTGGGGGAGGATCGCCGAGTGGAGCATGTCCGGGTTGGTGACCACGACCTGCCCGGCCTTGCGGATGGCGGAGCGGATGGGTGCCGGCGTGTCCCCGTCGTAGCAGGCGGATGCGACCTCGAGGCCGGCGTCCTGCACGAGCTCCCCGAACTCGGCGACCTGGTCCTGGCCCAGCGCCTTGGTGGGGAACAGGAACAGCGCCCGCGCCGACGGATCCTCGGCCAGCGCCTGGAGCACCGGCACCGTGTAGCACAGCGACTTGCCGGAGGCGGTGGGCGTGACCACCACGACGTCCTGCCCTGCATGGACGGCCTCGATCGCATCCGCCTGGTGCGTGTACGGGCGATCGATCCCGCGTTTCGCGAGCCCAGCCCGGATCCGTGGGTCCAGCCAGACCGGCCAGTCCCCGTGCTCCGCGGAGCACGCCTCGCGCACCTCGTGGTGGACGACGCCGCGGGCGAGCGACGGTTCTTCGAGGAGCTGGTCCAGCACGGCCCGGGTGCTGGCGGGAGCGTAGGTGCGCATGCCGTCTCCGGTCTCGATTTGGAACGCATGAGCGGTTCCATGGGCGAGTCTACGGCAGACTGCGCGCACGGCGTGTCACCTTGGCTGTCACGGGCTTGAACAATTCGGGCAGTCCGGCCCCCCAAGTGGCGTCCCGGATCGGGTTGACAGCCAAATCCGGCGAAGCTACCCTCGGGTCGATGTCTCGACCGCGTGGACGAACCACTCCCCGCAGCACGACTCCGGCACCGCCCGTCGATGGGGCCCCGGAGCCGATCCCGTCCGGGCAGCTCGCGCCGGCGGCCGCCGGCGCGCTCGGGTCCCTCGCGGACCTGCCGGTCGCCGGGCTGACCCGCCGGCGGGTCGCCATCCTCATCGGCGCCCTCGTCGCCGCCTGGGTGATCCTCCTGTTCGCCCGCCAGGTGGGCGAGGCGAGCGAGGCCATGGATCGTGCCGACGCGATGCGCGGATCGACGGCCCAGCTCCAGACCGAGGTGGAGAGCCTCGAGTCGGAGCTCGCCCTGATCCAGAAGCAGGCCTATATCGAACAGGTCGCGCGCGAGTATCGCCTCGGCTCGGCGACTGAGATCCCGTTCGCGATCGCGGACGACGCCCCGCCGCTTGCCCCCGATGCCCCGGGCTCGGCCACGGTCCGCCTGGGCAGCGATCCGTCGACGCCGACGCCGCTCGAATCGTGGGCGCGACTGCTGTTCGGCGCCCCGCCGGACGGGTGAGGATCCTGATCCTGCCGGCTCGCGCCCCCGGCCGATTCTGACGATCGCCCTCCCGCGCCCGATCCCGAGGTTCTATGCTGGCCGGAGTCGCCCGCGCCAGCCACGGCGGGTGCGCCAGGGCGCAGTCGGCGCCGCACGGTGGAGGGTGGGCCTGCCCCCGATGATCACGATTCCGATCGAGGACTGGGTATTCGGTGTGGCCGCGCTCGTCGGCGGCGTCCTGCTGCTCATCACCGTCGTGTTCGACGACATCATCGGTGGGCTCCTCGACGGGTTCGGGCTGGACATCGGTGGCACGACCATCACCCCGATCCTGCTCGGCTTCGTCGGCATGTTCGGGGCGGGTGGGCTGTTCGCGACACAGGTCCTGGACATGCACACAGGCCCGGCGTCCGTCGTCGGCGTGGCCTCCGGTGCCGCCGGTGCCGCGCTTGCCGCGGTGCTGTTCGGGGTGCTCAAGCGGAGCGAGAGCGGCGAACCCTTCAACATCGGCGACCTGATCGGCGACGAGGCGTACGTATCGGTGGCCATCCCGGCCAACCGGTTCGGCAGTGTCCTCGTCAAGGCGGAGGGGCAGACCCACGAGTTTCCCGCCACGGCCGAGCAGGACGTTCCTGCCGGCCGGACGGTGACCATCACGGGCATTGCCGGCAACGGCGTCATCGTCCGCGACGAGGCGGTATCGGCCGCACCCGCGGCCACGAGAGGGGAAGGCTAGATGTTCGACCTGCTCAACATCGACAGCAGCGTCATTGCCGTCATCATCCCGGTCATCATCATCGTCCTGCTGTTCGCCTACGCGACCAGCAGGGTCAAGGTCGCAGGGGCGAACGAGGCCCTCGTGCGCACCGGCGGGGTGTTCGGCGGAGCGCCGGCCCAGCTCAAGGTGGTCCGCGCGGGCCGGGTGATCGTGCTGCCGCTGGTGCACAAGCTCGGGAAGCTGCACCTGTCCGCGCGCCAGATCAACATCAACCTATCGGATGCGGTCACCAAGCAGGGCATCAAGGTCGCCGTCCAGGGTGTGGCGACCGTCAAGATCGGCGGCGACGACGATTCGATCCGCAACGCGGCCGAGCGGTTCCTCGACGGTGAGCCGCTGCTGGACTCGATCGTCAAGAACGTGCTGGAGGGGTCGCTGCGCTCGATCGTCGGCACGCTCACGGTCGAGGAGCTCAACTACGACCGCCAGAAGTTCCAGCAGGAGGTCCAGAGCGCAGCCAAGGCGGACCTCGCGACCTCCGGTCTCGCGATCGACAACTTCACGATCCAGGCGATCCGCGATGAGGTCGGGTACATGGACCTCATCGGCCAGCAGGAGACCGCTCGTCGTGAGCGTGATGCGCGGATGGCCAAGGCGACGGCCGACCAGGAGGCGGCGGTCCGTGAGGCCGAGGCCATGCAGGTCAAGCTCAACGCGCAGCGGGACGTCGCCCTGCGCCAGGCGGACGTGGTCGCGCAGACGGCCTCGGCGGAAGCCAGGGCTGCGCAGGCGGGCCCGCTCGCCCAGGCCGAGGCGCAGCAGGAGGTCACGCGTCGCCAGACCGAGCTCGCCCAGCTCGCGGCCGACCGCACGCAGAAGGAGCTGATCGCCAGCACCATCAGGCCCGCCGAGGCCGAGGCCGAGGCCCAGGTGCGGCGCGCTGAGGGCGACAAGGGCGCTCGCATCGCCGCGGCACAGGCCGACGCGGAGCGCGTCAAGCTGGCCGGCCAGGCCGAGGCCTCCGTCAACGTCACCAAGGGCGAGGCCCAGGCCCGCGTCACGCTGGTCAACGCCGAGGCGGTCGCCAAGCAGACCACGCTCGAAGGCAACGCCGAGGCCGGGATCGTGTTCACCAAGGGAGAGGCGGAAGCCAAGGCCCTTGCCCTCCGGGCCGAGGCCTATCGCCAGTTCAACGATGCGGCGATCATCTCGACGGTCCTCTCGATGCTCCCGGAGATCGTCCGGGCGGCCGCGGAGCCGCTCGGCCAGATCGACAACCTGACGGTCCTCTCCAGCGAGGGCGCGTCCGACCTCGTCAAGACCACGACCCGGACGCTTGCCGAGGCATCGGCGACAGTCAAGGGCCTCACCGGCATCGACGTCCCCGAGCTGCTCACCTCGGCCATGGGCGGCGACTCCGGCCGTAGGGCTGCGAGACCGGTGGCCCCGGAGCGCCCGAGGCGCAAGCCCGACGAAGGATCCGGCGGCTCGGGAGGCGCCGGTGGATCCGGCGGCTCGGGAGGGACACCGCCGAAGGGCTCAGGCCCGGCGCCGGCCGGCGGCACCGGATCCTCGTCCGCGTCGGACGGGACCACGTCGTCCGCAGCCTCCCCCGAGCCGGTCGCGGCGCCCCCGCAGGCCGATGCCCCTGGCGCCGTCGTCGGGCACGAGCCCACGCCGGAGGAGCGGTTCGCCACGGCGTCGAGGGCCCTCGAGGCCGCGACCTCGCGGACCCCGGCCCCGGCAGCCGACGCCCTGGGCGGGTTCACGTCCCCGATGCCACCGCTGCCGCCGGTCAGCGACCTGCGGCCCGGCGACAGGCGGCGCGCGGCAGCGGCCGCGGCCGCAGCGACCGTCGGCCTCGACGAGTCGTCGACGCTGAGCGTCTCCGCGACGCGGCTGGCCGAGGAGCTCGCCCGTATCCCCGGGATCGAGCGCTTCGGCGGCACGCGGCTCCGGGACCTCGACCGCAGCGGACCGCGCTCGCTGCGGGTCCTGTGGGGTGCCGCGCGAGACGAGCTCTCGTCGCGCTACGGCGACGTGACGATCGGGGTGCTCCTCGATGCGTACACGAAGCGCCAGGGGGACTCCGCCGGGCGCCAGTAGTCCGGCCACGCCCGGCCGCCACGCGGCCGGACACGTTGAAGGGCGGCCTCGAGGCCGCCCTTCATGCGTTGCCGGAGCGGGTGGCGGCTACCGGAGGGTGGCCTCCGCAATCCGGCCCGCGAGTTCGCAGGTCTGCGGCGAGATGAGCTGCCCGTCGGGGCCGATCTCGAAGTTCTGTGCCTCCATGGCGTCCGCATCCAGGAGGCTCACGTAGGCGAGGCTGTCACCCCGCCGGACGAGGATGCCGAATGAGCCCACCTCGGTCATGCCGGTGCAGAACGCCTCGTCACCCAGGCTCACGTCGCCGGCGAAGTAGCCACCGGCCTCGGCCGACTGCCTGGCGTCCGAGAACGCGCCCGAGGCGTTCCCGTCCTGCTGGGCGATGCGCCCGGTCACGGACGAGCCGGCGCCGGAGATCAGCCAGCAGTCGGGAGCGTCTGGGAGGACACGCTTGTCGAGCAGCTGGCCGATGGTGGTGTCGACGAGCCCGCCCATCGGGGTGGCCTGGGCGTCGCTGCCGAGGATGCCCTCGACGTCCGACTGGGAGATCAGCTCACACGACTTGAGGTTGCCGCTGCTGTCGATCCCCATGTCCGACGCGAACTGGCCAACCAGGGCGCCGAGGGCAAGGAAGCCGACGATGGCGACGACGAGGAGGATCCCGCCCACGATGAGGCACGCCTTGAGACACCCGTTGCCCGACGACTGGGCTGGGGCCGGCGCCCAGCCCCCGGCTGCGCCGGTTGGGAGCCCCATTGGCCACCGGCCTGACCCGGCGCCGGCGCGGGCGGTGCGCCCCAGCCGGCTCCCGCGGGAGGCGGCGTCGCCGCGGCGCCCCACTGGCCGGGCTGAGCGGGCGCAGCCTGGGGAACCGGTGGCGATGCGGGCGGTGGAGCGGACGCCGGGGCCTGCGGTGGGGACCCCCAGGTCCCGGAGGCCGGGGTGGAGCCCCAGGTCCCCGACGAGGCGCCGGCCGATGGCGCGGTCCCAGGTGTCGCCGGCCCGGGTGCGGGTGCGGCCGGTGCCGGAGCCGTCGGCGGCACGAGTTCGGCCGGCCATTCACCCGAAGCGGGCGCACCGGGTCCGGCCTCCGGTGGCTGTCCCGAGCCGGGCTGATTGGGTCCCGGTGCGTCGGTGGTCATGCAGCTCTCCCCTGTCGATGTCACGTGGCGCTGCCATTCTGGTGGGTGCACCGTGGTTCCGTCACGCCCGAACCGCAGGCACCCTCGCTGGACTGGTGTGTCGCAGGTCCGTTAATCTGTCAGGTCAACGGGTCAGTGATCCTGTCAGTCGCTCGCTCCGCTGGCGCTCGTAGAGGGCGGTGCCTGCTCGGACCCTGCGCCACGGATGGATCGACCCGGCACCGGTCGGCACCGGGGTGCCCAGCTCGCCGCGGGCCTTCTCGAGCGCCCGGAGCTGGGCCGGGTCGGCCGGGGCCGGCGTGGTGACGAGGTCGCGCTCGCCGTCCCAGACCACGATCCGCCCGTCGAGTCGCAGCTGGAGCTCGACCTGCTGGCCGGTCCGGCTCCGCCCGTTGGCCCGGGCGGGGAGCTGCAGGATCGTGGCCCCCGCCCGCACGGTGCCGTCACCCGCGACCGTGCGCCGGTACCGGAGCGAGCAGACCCGCTCCAGGCGCACCCCGGACGGCAGGGGCCGCCAGGCCGGGACGGGGTCGCCGGCCGGGACTGCGAACCGCCGGTTGAAGCGGGGCAGGTAGCGGGCCAGCACCCGGTTGGCGCTCTCGCGGTCGCAGGCACCCGCGAGCCGCAGCTCGATGACCAGCCGGTCCTGGAGCGTGCCCCAGGCGCGCTCGATCCGGCCCTTCGCCTGGGGGCTGCGGGCCGCGATCGAGCCGATCCCGAGCTCGGCGAGCGCCCGCCCGAGCTGGGTCGGCGTCCGGGTGTCGGCCAGCTGCTCCTCGAGCGTGAGCGGCGCCCGCTCGGGGGTCTCGAAGATGCCGTGGCGGTCGCGGTACCAGGCGCCCGGGATACCGTGGCGGCGGACGGTGTCGCGCAGGACGACGAGGTAGCCCGCGGTGTCCTCCTGGTCGCGGAATGTGGCGCCCGTGAGGATCCCGGTCGCATCGTCGATCCCGCCCACCAGGGTCAGGCGCGGCCCGCGGTCCTCGAGCCAGTCGTGCCGGCTGCCGTCGACCTGGACGAGCAGGCCCGCCTGGGCCATCCGGTCCCGCCGGCTGCGGTGCCGCGGTGCCCGGCGCTTGCGGGGACTCGGGATCCCCCCGGCGCGCAGGATCCGGCGCACGGTCACCCGGCTGAGCTCGATGCCCTCGTGCTCGGCGAGCAGCTCGGCGAGGTGCGTGTCGTTGGCGCCCGCAAAGGTGGTCCGGGCCAGCTCGACGACCCGGGCGCGGACCGCCTCGCCGACCCGGCGTGACGATGCCCGGCCCCGGTTGCCGTGGACGAGGGCCGCCGGACCCTCCCGGGTGAACCGCGCCCGGAGGCGCCACACCGAGCGCTCCGAGAGACCCAGGAACCCTGCCACCTCGGGCACCGAGAGCTCGCCGCCCACGAGCTTCGCCAGCACCCATGCGCGCCGCTGGTCAGCCATCGTCATCGTGATCGTCTCCTGCATCCGTGGAGACTGACAAAGTCACTGACCAGTTGGCAGTGACAGATTCACGGACCAACAACACCCTCGCTGGACTGGTGGTGACGGGATCGCTAAAATCCGGACACCACGGCGGAGTAGCTCAGTGGTAGAGCAGGGGACTCATAAGCCCTTGGTCGGTGGTTCAAATCCGCCCTCCGCTACCAGCCGACAACCAGCCGACGCCCAGGCCCTGCGCCTGGGCGTTCTGCATGCCGGGCCGACTGCGGCCCGGAAACGTGGCGAAACCTGAACCGGTCGGACACCGGAACCCGCCCATCCATGAGCGATGCTGGGCCGTATCGTGGCAACCACCGATCGTGGCCGGTCAGCCGGCCACGAAGGAACCCGCGGGTATACTCCCTCAACACCCGGCGCCCCCCGCCGGCTCGTCGGACTCGGAGGCGCTCCGTTTGAACGCAAAGTTCCTTCGCAACGGGATCGTGATGCTCGTCCTCGTGGCGGGCACGGTCGCGCTGCTGTACACGTGGGTCCAGACGTCGACCCCGACCCAGACCCAGGGCTACCTCCAGTTCATGGCCGATGTCGAAGGTGGCAAGGTCACGACGGCCGTCCAGGACGGGGAGATGGTCACGGTCACGCTCAGTGACGGCAAGACCTACACCGTCCTGGTGCCCAACCCGATCTTCACCAACGTCGCCACCGACATGGCAGAGGCGTCCGCGCAAGGGAGGTCGTCTCGCTCGCCACGACGGCATACCAGCGAAAGCCGACGCAGGACACCTCGTGGGTCGGGCTGCTGCTCACGGGCCTGCTGCCGCTGCTCATCATCGGCGGCTTCATCTTCTTCATGATGCGCCAGGCGCAGGGCACCAACAACCAGGCGATGTCGCTTCGGCAAGAGCCGCGCGCGGATGTTCCTGGGCAACAAGACCGACGGTCACCTTCGACGACGTGGCCGGCGTGGACGAGGCCAAGACAGGAGCTCGCAGGAGGTCGTCGAGTTCCTCAAGTACCCCGAGAAGTTCACCTCGCTCGGCGCGCGCATCCCGCGCGGCGTGCTGCTGGTCGGGCCCGCCGGGCACCGGCAAGACGCTGATGGCCCGCGCCGTCGCCGGCGAGGCCGGGCGTGCCGTTCTTCAGCATCTCCGGCTCCGAGTTCGTCGAGATGTTCGTCGGCGTCGGCGCCAGCCGCGTGCGCGACCTGTTCGACCAGGCCAAGCGCAACAGCCCGTGCATCGTGTTCGTGGACGAGATCGACGCCGTCGGCCGCCAGCGCGGCGCCGGCCTGGGCGGCTCGCCACGACGAGCGCGAGCAGACGCTGAACCAGATCCTGGTCGAGATGGACGGCTTCGACACCGACACCAACGTGATCGTCGTCGCCGCCACCAACCGGCCCGACGTCCTCGACCCGGCGCTGCTGCGCCCGGGCCGCTTCGACCGGCAGGTCATCCTCGACCGGCCGGACATGCGGGGCCGCACGGCGATCCTCAAGGTCCATACCAAGGGCAAGCCGCTCGACAAGACGATCGTGAGTCGAGGAGATCGCCCGCCAATCGCCGGGCTTCTCCGGTGCCGACCTCGCGAACCTCGTCAACGAGGCGGCCATCCTGGCCGCGCGGCGCAACAAGAAGGTCGATCGGCATGGACGAGTTCGCAGGAGGCGATCGAGCGGATCGTCGCCGGCCCGGAGCGCAAGAGCCGCGTGATCACGCGACGAGGAGAAGCGGATCATCGCCTACCACGAGGCCGGGCACGCCGTCGTGCAGCGCATCCTGCCCAAGTGCGACCCGGTGCGCAAAGGTCACCGATCATCGCCGCGGCATGGCCGTCGGCTACACCATGGCCCTGCCCGACGGAGGACCGCTACCTCCAGTCGAAGACCGAGTTCGAGGACATGATCGCGGGCCTGCTGGGCGGCAACGTCGCCGAGCGCTCGTCTTCGGCGACACGACCACGGGCGCCAGCAACGACATCGAGAAGGCCACCGACGCTCGCGCGCCGGATGGTCACCGAGTTCGGGCATGAGCGACAGGCTCGGGCCGCTCTCGTTCGGGAAGCGCGACGAGCTCGTCTTCCTCGGCCGGGAGATCGGCGAGCAGCGCGACTACAGCGACGAGGTCGCGATGATCATCGACGAAGAGGTCCGCGCGATCGTCGACCGCGCCTACGACCGGGCGACCGAGGTGCTCACGTCGCACCGGGACCGGCTCGACAACCTGGCCGAGAAGCTGATCGCCGAGGAGACCGTGGACACGCAGGAGTTCGAGAAGCTGTTCGACGACCTGCCGCCCAAGCCGGAGCGCCAGGCGGGCATCCCCCGCGTGATCGCCCCCGGCACGGACGGGGGAGCCTCGTCCGGACCACCGCTCCGGCTCCGAACCCGTCGCCGCAGCCGGCCTGAGCCGGCTGACGTCCCAGCACCGCCGGGCGGACCCGAACGGGTCCGCCCTTCGATTGCCCCGCCCGGGCCGGTCCGTCTGCCCGCTGTCGGACGCGCGCCCGCGCTAGGATCGACGGGTGACGTCCCGCCACCAGGAGACCCCATGACCGACCTGCCCAGCGCGCCCATCGATCCGGCCGTCGAAGCGGCGCTGGTGGCGTCGGCCGTCGCACGCGCGGAGGCGCTGCTCGAGTTCGCCCGCATCCCCAGCATGTCCTCGCTGCCCGGAGCATGCCGGGCACATGGTCGTCGCGGCCGAGTGGGTCGCGGAACGCCTGCGGCGGGTGGGCGCCACCGACGTCGCGGTCGAGCAGACCGGCTCCACCCGATCGTGTACGGCCGGATCCACGAGGCGCCGGGCGCGCCCACGATCCTCGTCTACTGTCACTACGACGTGCAGCCGGTGGACCCGATCGAGCTGTGGGAGACGGCGCCCTTCGAGCCGTTCCTGCGCGACGGCCGGTTCGTGGGCCGGGGCGTCGCCGACGACAAGGGTCAGCTCGTGATGCACCTCGCCGCGATCGAGGCGCTGCGGGCGGTGGGCCGGGCGCCGGCGGTCAACCTCACCTTCGTCTTCGAGGGCGAGGAGGAGTACGGCTCGGACAGCCTGTACGCGTGGATCGAGGCGAACCGCGACCGCCTCGCCGCCGACGTCGCGCTGATCAGCGACACGGGCTACTTCGAGGGCAACCTGCCCGCGATCACGGTGGGGCTGCGCGGGATCATGTACGCGCAGATCGACGTCGAGCTCTCGCCCGTCGATCTCCACTCGGGGATGTACGGTGGGACGCGTCGAGAACCCGGCCAACGCCCTCGCGACGATCATCGCGTCGCTCAAGGGTCCGGACGGACGGGTGCGGATCCCCGGGTTCTACGACGACGTCGTGGCCCTCACCGACACTGAGCGGGAGGCGATGGCCGCGCTGCCGTTCGACGAGGAGGCCTACCGGTCCGACATCCCCGTCAGCGGCCTGGTCGGCGAGACCGGCTTCACGACGCTCGAGCGCCAGGGCGCCCGGCCGACGCTCGACGTCAACGGGATCTGGGGCGGCTTCCAGGGAGAGGGGGCCAAGACCATCATCCCGGCGCACGCCCACGCCAAGGTCTCGACGCGCCTGGTGGCCAAGCAGGACCCGGCGAAGGTGTTCGCCGCGCTCCGCGACCATGTCGCGCAGATCGCGCCGCCCGGTGTGACCGTTCGAACGTCTCGATCCACGGCGGCGAACCGTCCCTGACCCCCCTCGACCATCCGGCGACGCAGGCGGCCGCGCGGGCCATCGAGGCGTCCACGGGCTGCCGCCCGTCTACATCCGGGAAGGTCGACTCCATCCCGGTCACCTCGGCGTTCGACCACAGCCTCGGCCTGCCGGTGGTGCTGCTGGGGTTCACCCCGCCGGCATGCAATGCGCATGCGCCGAACGAGTGCATGCTCCTCGACAACTTCGAGCCGGGGACGCGCGTCATCGTCGGCTCTGGGACGAGCTTGCCGCGCTCCCGCGCTAGGGGAGACGGCCGGGGGCCAGGTACCTTCACCGGGTCAGGCTGGCCCCGGGAGGGTGACTGCGCGCGCTTCCCGGTGCTAGGATGCGCGACACGGCATCGGATCGCGGGAGGAAGCACCGCGTGACGACTGAACGGGGGACGACGCGCGCCGCGCACGACCTGGCGGCTCGACGACCGAACGGCAGCATGACGCCGCGGTCGGCCCTCGACGTCCTGGTCGACCTCAACGACAAGGTCGCGAGCGGGCGCGTCGGCGAGTACCAGCCGGTGCCGCTCGGCTTCACGCCGCTCGACAAGACGATCGGCGGCGGCCTGCGACCCGGTGAGCTGCTGCTCATCGGCGGCGCCCAGGGCACCGGCAAGACCACGATGGCCCTCCAGATGGCGCGCAACATCGCGTCCGGCGGCCAGGCCAACGTCCTCTACATCTGCTTCGAGCACGACGAGCAGTACCTGCTCAACCGGCTGATCGCCATGGAGTCGGCGCTCGCGCACCTCCCGCACAAGACCGGCGCGATCAAGATCCAGGACGTCCGCAAGGAGATCCTGGGGACCTGGATGGCCGAGGGTGGCGGCGTCGCCAGCTCGCCGCCAACCCGCGCCTGCGCCCGTCGCTCGACCGGATCGCCCGCTACGGCCAGAACCTGTTCCTGATGCGTGGCTCGCAGACCGCCAGCACGATCGACAACATCCGCAAGCTCGTCCAGCAGCATCGCGAGCTGTCCGGCGATCGCCGGCTGGTCGTGATCGTCGACTACATGCAGAAGGTGCCGCAGATCCCGGAGCCGCCCAACGAGACCGAGAAGGTCACGTACATCGTCAACGGCCTCAAGGACATCGCCCTGTCCGAGGACGTCCCGATGATCGCGATCGTCGCGGCGGACAAGGAAGGCCTCAAGGCGTCGCGCCTGCGCAACTACCACCTGCGCGGCAGCTCGGCGATCAACTACGAGGCGGACATCATCCTGATCCTCAACGAGAAGTACCACATCGTCGCCAAGGTCAACATCGAGTTCAACCCGTACCAGGCGCAGCGCTTCCGCGACTGGGTGATCGTCTCGGTGGAGAAGAACCGCGGCGGCCAGGACAACGTGGACCTCGAGTTCGAGAAGCACTTCGAGTTCTCCTGCTTCGACCCCAACGGTCGGACGGTGCAGGAGAAGCTCATCGAGGAGCGCCTCTACAACGACTGAGCGGGTCGCCGACGCGGCGCGCTAGAGTTCGAAGATGAGCAACCCCTTCACCGCCGACTTCCCCGACGTCGTCGAGATCGTCGTCGAGATTCCGCGCGGATCCCGAAACAAGTACGAGTACGACGAGGAGGCCGACGTCTACCGGCTGGACCGGGTGCTCTCATCGGCCGTCTTCTACAACTTCGACTACGGCTTCATCGAGGGCACCCGCGCCGATGACGGCGACCACACCGACGCCCTCCTGATCATCGACGAGCCCACGTTCACCGGGCTGTCACGTCTGGGCGCGGCCCATCGGCGGCCTCGAGATGCGCGACGAGAAGGGCTTCGACTTCAAGGTCCTGTGCGTCGCGGTCGGCGATCGCCCACCAGCAGCACATCGAGCGCCTCGAGCAGATGCGCCCGCATCGCCTGGTCGAGATCGAGCACTTCTTCAGACCTACAAGCTGCTCGAGGACAAGGACGTCGACATCGTCGGCTGGCGGAACGGGAGCGCGCGCTCGAGGTGCTGACCGCGGACCGGGATCGCTTCCGGCGCGAAGTGGGTGGCTGACCGGCCGCACCGCCTGTTCGTGGCGGTCCCGCTGCCGCCCGAGCCGCTGGCCGCCTGCAACGCGCTGATCGCCGGCGTGCGGGCGGGCCCGCTGGGGTCCGTGCCGCGCTGGGTCCGCCTCGAGAACCTCCACCTGACGGTTCGATTCCTTGGCGATACCCCCCCGGATCTCGTGCCCGACGTGGGGCTCGCGGTCAGCGACGCGATCGGTCGGTCAGGCATCGCGGCGTTCGAGGTCGTCCTCGAAGGGGCGGGCGTGTTCCCGGGTCTCCGCAAGCCCCGGGCCCTGTGGCTCGGCATCGCGCACGGCGCCGAGGAGCTGGGGTCGCTCGCCATGGCGCTCGATCCTGCCCTGGAGCCCCTCGGCTGGGCACGCGACGGGCGCCCGTACCGGCCGCACCTCACGGTCGCGCGCCTCGACTCCGCGTCCATCGCCGACGGGGGAGGCGTGGCAGCGGAGCTGGAACGGGCTGCCGCGGGCTGGCGAACGTCGTTCGTCGCGGACCGCCTGGTGCTGTTCGAAGTCACCTCGGGAGCGGGCACCCGCGCTACGATCCCGTCGTGGAGGTCCCGCTGCCGGGATAGGCGCCGCTTGCCCCCCGCCGTGAGCACCCGCTACGCTCTCAGCGCTCATCCTGCCAGTCAATCCCCGGAGGTCCGCACCGCCATGGCGCCCGTCGCGCCCCGCCGGACCAAGTTCGTCCTCGACGAGTAGCGGATCCCGCGGGCCTGGTACAACATCGCGGCCGATCTGCCCGTCCCCCTGTCGCCGCCGCTCCATCCGGGCACGGGTCAGCCGATCGGACCCGACGACCTCGCGCCGCTGTTCCCGATGGCGCTCATCGTCCAGGAGGTCAGCGAGGACCGCGAGATCGAGATCCCGGATCCGGTCCGCGAGGCGTACCGGCTGTACCGCCCGTCGCCGCTGATCCGGGCGCACCGACTCGAGCGGGTGCTCGATACGCCCGCCCACATCTACTACAAGTACGAGGGCGTGAGCCCGGCGGGAGCCACAAGCCGAACACGGCCCTGCCGCAGGCGTTCTACAACAAGGAGGCCGGCGTCACGCGCCTGGCCACCGAGACCGGTGCCGGCCAGTGGGGCAGTGCGCTGGCCTTCGCGGGTGCCGTGTTCGGTCTCGAGGTCAAGGTCTACATGGTCCGGGCGAGCTACGACCAGAAGCCGTACCGCCGGATCCTGATGGAGACGTACGGCGCGTACGTCGTCCCCAGCCCCGTCGCGACACGAACTACGGTCGCTCGTGTCCTCGCCGAGACGCCGGACACCCCGGGCTCGCTTGGCATGGCCATCAGCGAGGCCGTCGAGGACGCCGCCACCCGTGACGACACCAAGTACTCGCTGGGCTCCGTGCTCAACCACGTGCTCTCCACCAGACCGTGATCGGCCTCGAGGCGATCGAGCAGATGGCCATGGCCGGCGAGGAGCCGGACGTCATCATCGGCTGCGCGGGCGGTGGATCCAACTTCGCCGGCCTCACCTTCCCGTTCGTGGGTCGCAAGCTCCGCGGCGAGGCGAGCTATCGCGTCATCGCAGCCGAACCGGAAGCGGCGCCCTCGCTGACACGCGGCGTCTACGCCTACGACTTCGGCGACACGGGCCACATGGCGCCGATCGTCAAGATGCACACCCTCGGATCTGACTTCATCCCGGAGCCCATCCACGCCGGCGGTCTCCGCTACCACGGCATGTCGCCGCTGGTCTCGCTGCTCAAGGACCAGGGGATCATCGACGCCCGCAGCGTCCACCAGCGGGCTGCATTCGAGGTGGGCGTCCAGTTCGCCCGTGCCGAGGGCATCCTGCCGGCCCCGGAGAGCACGCACGCGATCAAGGTCGCGGTGGACGAGGCGCTCGAGGCGAAGGAGCGCGGGGAGGCGCGCGTGATCCTGTTCAACCTCTCGGGCCACGGTCACTTCGACCTGTCGAGCTACGAGCGGTACCTCCAGGGCTCGCTCGAGGACTACGAATACCCGGCCGAGGCGGTGCGCGCCGCGCTGGCCGCGCTGCCCCAGGTGGGCTGACGTCACCAGGGGGCGGGGAGCCAACGTCCGTTGCCGAAGCTCGCTTGCCGCGCCTGCGGGCGACAGGTCTACAGCACCGCCACCTTCGACTCGCTGTTCCTCGAGGAGCGGCGCTGTCCCCGCTGCGGGGCACCCATGGACCGCGAGCGGCGGGAGGAGGACCGCCGCGAGACGGTCCGGCGCGTCAACCTACCCGACGACCCGGGACCTCCCGCGGAGGAGGGCGAGCGACGGCGCAGCGACCGCCGGACGAGCCGGCGGCGGAGCGGCGACGGTCCGGGCTGGTCGGGTCCCTGAGCGCCGCACCGGGCCCAGCGGCGTCCGACCCGGCGCCAATCCTGCGCCGTCACCGATAATCGGGTGATGCGCATTGCGTTCGTGGGCCTGGGATTGATCGGCGGCTCGGTTGCGCGCGCGCTCCGCCGCGAGCCCGGCCCGGTCGATGTCCGGCTCGTTGCGTGGACCCCGTCCGGCGCTGGGCCGCGGCTGGCCCTGGCGGCAGGGGTGATCGATACGGCCCCGGACGACATCGGAGACGCCGTTCACGGAGCGGACCTCGTGGTGCTGGCGGCACCGCCCGTCGCCTGCCTTGCCCTTATCGCGCGCCTCGGTGGCGAGCTCCGTGGCCGGCTGGCGGCCGGGGCGACGGTGACCGACGTGGCGTCGACCAAGTCCGAGCTGACCCGGGCCGCGCGCGACGTCGGCATCCCGTACGTGGGCGGGCACCCCATGGCGGGTCGCGAGACGAGCGGATTCGAGGCGGCGGACGGGAACCTGTTCGCGGGCCGGCCGTGGGTGATCACGGAGGCCGTCGGAGGGGGAGACCCGGGGGCCGTGCGGGAGCTCGCAGTGGCCTGCGGTGCACGGCCGGTCGAGCTCGATGCGGCACGCCACGACCGCCTCGTGGCCGCGATCAGCCACGTTCCGCTGCTGGCGTCGGTGGCCCTCGCCGAGGCGATCACCGGCTCTCCCGGCTCCGCGGAGGTCGATTGGGCCGCGGCCGGTGCCATCTCGGCCTCAGGCTGGCGCGACACGACCCGGCTGGCACGGGGCGAGCCGGTGATGGCGGCGGAGATCGCGGCCACCAATCCCTCCGCGATCGCGCAGGGGTTGCGGCGCCACCGCGACCGCATCGACGAATGGATCGCGCTGCTCGAGGCGCCTGGCGGTCCGGACCTCGAAGCGATGGCAGCCCGCCTCGCTGCCGTGAAGGCCCGGCTGGAGGGCACCGGCTGATGGCCAACCCGGACGAACAGGTCCTGGTCGTCCCGCGGGCGGCCCTGGTGCCCGGCGAAGGCTGGCTCGGCGTGCGGCACGGTGACCTTGCCGACGCGCTGGGCGTCGTGGCCAGGGACGGGTACTTCGTCCGTCGCGCCGATGCCGAGGAGGATCGGTCCCTCAAGCAGGTGATCCCGTACCTGGTCCTCCGTGATGGCGAGCGCTGGTTCCTGATGCGCCGGACCCGGGCCGGCGGCGATGCCCGGCTCCACGACCGCTGGTCGATCGGGGTGGGCGGACACCTCAACCCGGGCGACGTCGACGTGGCCGGCGGGCTCGCCCGCGAGTGGAGCGAGGAGCTGGTCGCGGGCTTCGAGCCGGACTACGCGCCAGTCGGGCTCCTCAATGACGATACGACGGCGGTGGGTGCGGTCCACGTTGGCTTCGTGTACGTGGCCGACGTCGACGGACGCCCCGTGGCGATCCGCGAGACCGACAAGCTCGAGGGTTCGTTCGCGCCCGCCTCCTCCGTGGCGGCTGTTCGTGACGACCTGGAGACCTGGAGCCGGCTTGCCTTCGATGCGCTGAACAAGTGACCCGTGCGGTCGGGCGGTGCGGCACGGGACCCCCTGGCAGCGGGGTGCGATACTCGGGCCACTGTCATGACCGGTCAGCCGCGCATCCACCGGCGGGTCGCCCGCCTCGTCGTCCTCCTGGGCCTGCTCCTGCTGTCGCTCGCCGGAGTGGCCCGCGCGGAGGGTGGGACGCCGCCGGTCGTGGTCCTGACCGCGACGGGCGTCGTGGACGGCGTCCTGGCGGGATACATCGAAGGCGGGATCGAGCGCGCCGGTGAGGAGGGCGCCGCCGCCGTGCTCATCCGCCTCAACACGCCCGGGGGCAGCCTCGACGCCACGCAGCGGATCACGAGCGCGCTGCTCGAGGCGCCCCTGCCGACGATCGTCTACGTGTCGCCAGCGGGTGGGCGGGCAGCCAGCGCCGGCACGTTCATCACCCTGGCCGCCAACCTCGCGTTCATGGCCCCGGGCACCAACATCGGCGCCGCTTCGCCGGTGGGCAGTGGTGGCGAGGACATCGGGGGGACGTTGGGCGAGAAGGTCCGCAACGATGCGATCAAGAACATCACGGCTATCGCCGAGGCGCGCGACCGGCCGGTGGACTGGGCCGTGTCCACCGTCGCGGATGCCGCATCGTACGCGGCCAGCGAGGCGGTCGCGTCGGGCGCCGTGGACGGGATCGCCATCGACATCCGCGAAGCGCTCGCGGCGGCCCAGGGCCGGATCGTGGAGGTGCGTGGCGTCGAGGTCACGCTCGACCTCGCGACGGCCGACGCCAGCGAGACCACGATGAACCCGCTGCAGGGCTTCCTGCACCTGCTCTCCGATCCGAACATCGCGTTCGTGCTGTTCACGATCGGCATCTACGGCCTGATCTTCGAGCTCCAGAATCCCAACTTCGTGACCGGCATCCTGGGCGCGCTGGCGCTGATCCTCGCGCTCGTGGGCTTCGGCAGCCTGCCGCTCAACCTCGCCGGGCTGTTGCTGCTCGGGCTGGGCGTGGTCCTGTTCGTGCTCGAGACACAGGTCGTGAGCCATGGCCTGCTGACCGTGGGCGGGATCATCTGCTTTGCCCTCGGCGCCTCGGCGCTGTACACGGAGCCCGGCGATCCCACGGGCCCGATCGTCGCGGTCGCGACGCCCCTGGTGGTCGTGATGACCGTGACCACGGCGGTGCTGATGGGCCTGGTCGCGGTCGCCGCCGTCCGGACACGGACGATGGCAGCCCCATCCGGCTCGGCCGGCACCGCCTTGCCGGTCGGGACGATCGGCACGGTCCAGGCCCCGCTCGAGCCGGTCGGAACGGTGTCCCTGGCCGGCGAGCCATGGAGCGCGAGAACCACCGACGGCCGACCGCTTCCGCGCGACGCCGCGGTCAGGCTGGTCGGGTTCGACGGCCTGACCGCGATCGTCGAGCCATCAACGGCGATCCCGGCCGCCGCGCCCGAACCATCGGCGCCGACCTACCGGACCTAGCAAGGGAGTCACGCATGGAAAACGCCGCCGTCCTTGCCATCATCGCGTTCCTCGTTGCCGTGCTGTTGGTGCTCCTGTACCTCTCGGTGCGGGTGGTGCAGCAGTACGAGCGGATGGTCGTGTTCCGCCTCGGCCGCACCAACGAGCAGATGGTCCGCGAGCCGGGGCTCCGGTTCCTGATCCCGATCATCGATCGCCCGGTGAAGGTCGATCTCCGCGAGACGCTCACGGAAGTACCCAGCCAGACCACGATCACCGAGGACAACGCGCCGATCAGCGTGGACTTCCTCGTCTACTGGCGGATCGCCGATCCGCTCCTGAGCGTCCTTGCCCCGCAGCGCCTCGACGCCATGCTCCTGGGCATCGCGTCCACCACGCTTCGCGCGGTCATCGGCGACATCAGCCTTGACGAGGTGCTCAGCAAGCGTGAGCGGATCAACGAGGTGCTGCGGGTCAAGCTCGACGAGATCACCGAGCGTTGGGGCGGCAAGGTCACCTCGGTCGAGATCCGCGAGATCACGCCGCCGCGCGACGTGCAGGACGCGATGAACCGCCAGTTGTCCGCCGAGCGGACGCGACGCGCGGTCATCACCGAGTCCGAGGGCGCCCGCCAGGCGGCGATCAACGTCGCGGAGGGCCAGAAGCAGGCCGAGATCCTCAAGGCCGAGGGAGAGCGCCAGGCCGCGATCCTGCGCGCCGAAGGCTTCAGCCAGGCCCTCGAGCGGATCTTCTCGGCAGCGCGTCTTGTCGATGAGAAGACGATGGCCCTCCAGTATCTCGAGGCGCTCAAGGCCCTCGGTTCCAGCCCGTCGACCAAGTTCGTGATCCCGACCGAGTTCTCGCGCCTGGCGGACCAGGTTGGTGGCTACGTGGAGCGGGGCCTCGCCGCCCGTCCGGCCGGCGACGCCGGCGGACCCGCGTCACGGTGATCCGGCGAGTCCTGCTGATCGCCGGGGCGCCGGTTGTCGCGCTCCTGGCGGTCCGACCGGTCGTCGACCGGATCGCCCGGCGGCTGATGGACGCTCCGCGGCGAGCACCGGAGGAGACGGGCATGACCGCCGCGCTCGACCGCCTCGGTGGCGAGGTCGTCAGGCTTCGCTCGCGGGACGGACTGCGGCTGACGGGTCGCTGGCTCGCGGCCGAGCCCGACAGCGACTGGGATCACGATCCCCGCGATGCCGTGCTGCTGCTGCACGGCTGGAGTGGCTCGGCCACGCCCGATCTCGTCGAGCTCGGCCCGTTCCTGCGCCGGACGGCGGGTGTCCTGGGGCTCGACTTCCGGGGTCACGGTGGGTCGGACGACGCCCCGACGACGTTCGGTCTCAACGAGGTCGAGGATGTCGCGGGAGCGCTCGCCTGGCTGGGCGAGCGCGGGATCCGGCGTGTCGCGCTCGTCGGATCCTCGATGGGCGGCATTGTCGCGATCGCTGCCGTCGCAGTCCTCGGGGATGGGCGGCTGGCGGCCGCCGACATCGACCTCGATGCGCCGGCGGCTGCCGTCGACGGGCCAAGGCCGCGGATCGTCGCGGTCGTCGCCGACTCGGTGCCGCCGGACCTCGCGACGGTGGTGGCCAGCCGGCTCCGCGTCCCGTTCGGGCGGCGGATTGCCGGCCATGCCTGGAGCCGCCTGGCCGCCCTGGCCGGTGGCGACCCCCGCCTGACCCAGCCCGTCGATATCGTCGGCCTGCTCGAGGACGTGCCGCTTCTGCTGATCCACGGGGACCGGGACAGGACCATCGGGCCCAGGGACGCGCGGCGGCTCGTCGCGGCGGCGCCGGACGGGTCGCACGCGGTGGTGATCGCCGGGGCAGACCACGGTGGTGGGCACCAGGCGGATCCCGGTGCCTACGAGGCTGCCGTGACCAGCCTGCTCCGCGACAGCTTTCGCGCGACCCGCGGCTGACCGGACGAGGGCACCGCCGCCCGTATACTGCACCCGGATCCCTCAGGGTGGAGAGGCCCTCCGGATCGAGCTGGTGGTTCCGCAGTGGGAGAGCGTGTGGCAGGGAAGGTCCTCGTCGTCGATGACGACGCGAGCGTTCAGCGACTCCTGCAGTTCACGCTGCAGCAGGAGGGGTACGAGGTCGCCGTCGCCTCGGATGGCGCAGACGCATTCCGCCGCTGGCAACAGGAGGCGCCGACGCTGGTGCTCCTGGACGTCACCATCGGGCAGATGGATGGCTACGAGGTCGCCACGCGCATCCGGGCGGAGGAGACCGGCGGCCGGCACGTCCCGATCATCATGCTCACCGCCGATCGGGACGTGCAGGGCAAGGTCCGGGCTCTCCGCTCCGGAGCCGACGACTACCTGATCAAGCCATTCCATCCGGCCGAGCTGATCGCCCGGATGAAGAGCCTGATCGCGCGCTTCGCGCCCAGCGAGTCGCTCGTCGGGCAGCCTCCGCTCGGCCGGATCCATGCCTACTACGGTGCCAAGGGCGGCGTGGGCACGACGACCATCGCGATCAACACGGCCATCGCGCTGCACAGCCTCGGCCGCCGGGTCTGCCTCGTGGACGGGAACCTCCAGTTCGGCGACCATCGCGTGTTCCTGGACCTTGGCCTGGACCGAAAGAGCCTGGTCGAGCTGCTGAACGCTCCGTCAATGGATGCCGACCTCGTGAAGTCGAGCGTGGTGAAGCACGATTCGGGCATCGACCTGCTGCTCGCGCCACCGTCGCCCGAGGCGGCGGATCTCGTGACCTCCGGGCACCTGAGCCAGATCCTGGACCTGCTCTCGACCATGTACGACTATGTCGTGGTCGACATCGACAAGCGGCTCGACGACCGCAACCTGATGGTGCTCGATGTTGCCCAGACGATCTTCGCGATCATGACCGCCGACCTGTCATGCCTCAAGAACGTCCGACTCCTGCTGGAGACGATCGGACCCCTGGGCTACGAGCAGAGCAAGCTCAAGCTCGTCCTCAACCGGTCGAACGCCTACACGGGGATCAGCGTGAAGAGCGCGGAAGGCGCCCTGCGACGGCCGATCGAGTTCCAGGTGGTGAACGAGTACCGGGGCGCGATCTCGGCGCTCAACACCGGGGCCCCGTTCATGATCTCGAAGAGCAATTCGGTGCTGGGCCGGTCCGTCCTCGACTTCGCACGTGCGGTCGACAAGGGCGCAGGTCAGGTGGTCGGCCTGCTGGCGCCCAGGACCGGGCGCTGACGCGGGACCAACCGCGGGCCGCGTAAGCGGGAGGTGAGCGGCAGGGCGTAGCGTTCCGCTCGTGCTCGCGACCCTGCTCTCAGCCACCCTCAGCGGCATCACCGGCCGCCTCGTCAGCGTCGAGGTGGACGTCGCTCCCGGCCTGCCCGGGTTCACCATCGTCGGGCTTCCCGACGCGGCGCTGTCGGAGGCCCGCGAGCGAGTTCGCGGGGCCCTGCGGAACGCCGGCTATCGCCATCCTCCACGCCGGATCACGGTCAACCTCGCCCCGGCCGATGTCCGCAAGGCGGGGGCGTCGCTGGACCTCGCCATCGCCCTGGGCATTCTGCTGGGCTCCGAGCAGGTGCGGGCGATGCCGGGCCGGATCGGGCTGATCGGCGAACTGGGCCTGGGGAGCGACGTACGACCCGTCCCCGGCATCCTGCCGATGAGCCTCGCGTTCCGGAACGCCGGCGTTCGCCGCGTGATCGTTCCCGCGGCGGCCGCGGCCGAGGCGGGGCTCGTGCCGGGACTGGCGGTGGTGGGCGTGACGACCCTCTCGGAGGCCGTCGAGGCCGTGCGCTCGAACCGGACCCGGCGGCCACCCCCGGTTCCGCTGCCGCGGGCGGATGCGCTCGCGGCCCTCCCGCCCGGCAGCCCGGACGTCGCGGTTCGGCCACGGGCGGGTGAGGATGCCGGCGCGCCGGTGGTGGACCTCGAGGATGTCCGCGGCCAGGCGATGGCCCGGCGGGCGCTGGAGATCGCGCTGGCGGGCTCGCACGCGATGCTCCTCGTCGGGCCTCCGGGCGCCGGCAAGACGCTGCTCGCGAGCACGATCCCGGCCCTCCTGCCGGATCTCGACGATGCCGCGGCCCTCGCGGCGACGATCGTCGCGTCGGTGGCGGGTGACGAGCCGGTCCGGGCGTTGATCCGGCGTCCGCCCGTCCGCTCACCGCATCACAGCGTCTCCTACGCCGGGATGGTCGGCGGTGGACCAAGGATGTCGCCCGGGGAGGTCACCCGGGCCCACCAGGGCGTGCTCGTCTGCGACGAGCTGCCCGAGTTCGGGCGGGACGTGCTCGAGGCCCTGCGCCAGCCGCTGGAGGAGGGGAGCGTGACGGTGGTGCGGGTGGGTCGGACGGCCGTCTTTCCGGCCCGGTTCACGTTCGTGGCGGCGATGAACCCGTGCCCGTGCGGCAACGACGGGTCGGCGGACCGCGCGTGTTCCTGTCCGCCGGGCGCGCCGGATCGGTACCGGCGGCGGATCTCCGGCCCCCTGCGCGACCGGATCGACCTGTGGGTGCCGGTCGACCGCGTCCCGCCGGCCGTGCTGGTCGGCGGACCGGCACCCGAGCCATCGTCCGTGGTCGCGGCGCGGATCGCCGCCGCGCGCCGCTGGCAGCAGGCCAGGTCGGGCGGTGCGCCGAACGGCCGCATCCGTGGGCGCGAGCTCCGTCGAGCCTGTCGGCTCGGGGCGAGGGAGCAGGCGCGCGCGGTCATGCTCGCGGAGCGCGAGGGTCTCTCCGGGCGCGGCACCGAGCGACTGCTGCGGGTCGCGCGCACGATCGCCGATCTCGACGGCTGCGAAGGCGTTGGCATCGCCCACCTCGACGAGGCCGCGAGATTCCGGGCCCCGGTCGACGCCCAGTCACGCGCCGAGGCCGGCTGATGCTGGGGGTCGGCCGGCGAGGGCCCCTGGGGCGGGCGGAGACGGAGACCGGGGGAGCGGCGCTCGCCACGGAGCGCGATGCCTGGGTCGTGCTGGCGGGGGTCACGGGCGTGGGGCCCGTCTCGTTCGGCCGTCTCGTCGCCGCCTTCGGGAGCGCCGAGGCAGTTCTCGTGGCCGCCCGTGATCCAGGATCCGTGGCCGGCCTCGTGCAGGCGACGGCTGATGGCGATGGTGGGTCGCCGACGCTCAGCCCATCCGCCGCCGCCGCCGTCCGCACCGTCGCCATGGAGCCCGAGCGATCCCTCGCCCCGGTTCGCCGCTCGGGAGTGACGGTGCTGACCCTCGCGGACGAGATCTACCCGTCGCGGCTGCGGGCGATCGAGCTGCCGCCGCCGGTCCTGTTCGTCCACGGTGACCCGGTCTGCCTCGAGCGCAGTCGGTCAATCGCCATCGTGGGGACTCGGCGGCCGACCGGGCTTGGGCGGGCGATGGCGGGACGCATCGCGGACGCCGTCGCGACCCTTGGCGCCACCATCGTGTCGGGGCTGGCGCTCGGCATCGACGGCACCGCGCACGCGGCGGCGGTCCGGGCCGGGACCCCGACCGTTGCCGTGATCGGGGGTGGCCACGAGCGGCTCTACCCGGCCGCGCATCGTGCGCTGGCCCGCCAGATCGCGGCCGCCGGCGGGGCCATCGTGAGCGAGTTTCCGCCGGACACCGAGCCGTCGAGGGGAACGTTCCCGCGCCGGAACCGGATCATCAGCGGGCTTGCGGACGCCACGGTCGTCGTGGAGGCGGGCGCCCGCAGCGGAGCGCTGACCACCGCCGCCTGGGCGCTCGAGCAGGGACGATCGCTCCACCTGGTGCCGGGCCGGCCCGATGACCCGGCGGTTGCCGGCTGCCTCGCGTTCCTCCGCGAGGCGGGCCCCGAGGCACGCATCGTGGCCGGCGTCACGGAGTTGCTCGAGGACCTGGGTCTCCTCGCCGCGGCGGGCCGGCCCCTCGCGGCCGGCGATGCAGTCCTGGCCGGAATGACGAGCGTCGAGCAGGCCGTCGCTGCGCACCTCGTCGGTGGCGTCGGCAGCGTCGACGGCCTGGTGGCGGCCACCGGTGCCCGAAGCGCCACGATCCTGGGCGCGCTCACGACGCTCGAGCTTCGTGGGCTGGTGCTCGAGACCTTCGGGCGGTACCGGCCGACCGGGGCGCTGGCGGGACGAAGCACGGGGGCGGCGACTCCGGGCGCGGCGCCTGCGGACCGGAAACGCCGCGCCGCGGCGTGACGACACGTGGGCCGGCATCTGGCCGATTCGGAGCCCGGGTGGTACGCTGCCGCCGAACCGCGACCGGCTGCCTGCCGGTCTCGTCCCCCGGTGCCGGCGCCGCCGATCGCGGACGGCCTGGCGGGCTGGTTGGAGGACGACGTATTGCGGAAGCTCGGTGCGGCCCTGCTCGCGCTGCCCGTGCTCGTGCTCGTCTACCTCGCGCTCCTCGGCCGCGCCGGGGTGACCCGCGTGGCTGCCGGGCTCGCCACAGCGCTGGTGGTCGCCCTGGTCGTGGTGGCGGGTCTGCCGCCGGCACCGAGCAACGCCATTCCCGCCTCCTCCCGGCCGGCCCCCGTGGACGCCCACTTGGTCGAAGCACTCAGGACCGGCCACGGTCTGAAGGAGCCGCTGCGCGTCCGGTTCGACGCCCCGATGGACGTGTCGTCGGTTGCCGCAGCGATGCGCCTCGCTCCCGAATTCGGCGGTCGACTTCAGCTGGGATGACACGGGCACGCTGCTGACGATCACCCCCGTGACGGCGTGGCAGCCCGATACCCTGTACGTCCTGACCGTCACGTCCGCGGCGCGAGCGGCTGATGGCGGCGCGTTGTCGGCCCCGGTTCGAGCCGCCGTCCTCACGGCTGCCGCTGGACGCGGCGCGATCGAGGCCACGCGTGCCAGCGGCAAGCGGGCCCGGATCGACACGACGTTCCGCATCGTCCTCGACCGGCCGGTGCCCTTGGCGGTGGTCACGGCCGCGCTCCGGACGAGCCCCGCCGTGGCCGGGACGGTCCGGGCCGCGGGGGCGATCGGGGAGTTCCTGTTCACCCCGACGGCGCCGCTGGCGGTCGACGCGACCTACCGGGTTGCGCTTGACGGCCTGATCGATGCCGACGGGGTCGCGTTCGCCGAGGTGCCGCCCCTGGTGGTCAAGACCGCCGGGGCCCCGGAGGTCGTGCGTTTCCGCCCGGTCGCGGGGGAGACCAAGGTCGACCGCACGGCGGCGATCTCCGTCCGCTTCACGGACGAGATGAACCGGAAGGCCACCGCGAAGGCCTTCAGCGTCGCGATCGACGGCAAGGCGATTGCCGGCAAGGTCACGTGGGCCGAGGCGGGCACGGTGCTCGTGTTCGTGCCGGACAAGTCCCTGCCCTACGGGGCAAAGGTCACGGCCACGGTCGGCGCAACGGCGACGTCCAGGCTTGGCGCTCCCATCGCCGTGCCCACCAGCGGAACCTTCAGGGTCGCCGCCAAGCCGAAGCAGACCACGCCCGCCAAGCCGCCCACCAAGCCGATCCCGCGCTCCGGTGGCGGCGGCGCCGTCTCGGCCAGCTGGTATGGCGTAGAGACGTACTACCTGCGGCTCATGAACTGCACCCGGACCGGCGGCTGGGTCACCTCCGATGGCAGCTGTTCCTCCCCGGGCGGTCGTGACGTCGCGGCGCTCACCCTCAACTCGGGGATCAGCACCCGCGTGTCACGTCCGTACGCGAAGCTCCTGGCGACGCGGAACCTGTGCGACCACTTCGTCGGCGGGAACCCGGGCGACCGGCTGCGCCGCGCCGGCTACACCAGCTACCGCTGGGGCGAGAACCTCGGCTGCCGGTCGGGCAACCCGTACTCCGCGGTCCTCGGGTCCCACCGCTACTTCCAGAGCGAGAAGTCCTACAACGGCGGCCACTACGTCAACCTCATGGATGCGCGCTTCAAGCAGGTCGGCATCGGTGTCTGGGTGTCGAGCGGCCGGGTCCGCCTCGTGGTCGACTTCTACACCCCCTGATCGACCCCGCGGGACCGGGACCATCGGGCGGGTGACGCCGACCCGTCCGCGGGGCAGGATCGACGTCGTGATCCGAAACGTCGTCATCCATGTCGCCAACGAGCAGCCGCTCCTCGCCGACCTGTTCGGGATCCCGGCTGCAACCGACGCGGGCCTCCTGTGCTCGAACCTGCGAATGATGGACGGCAAGCGGCCCATCTTCATCGACAACATCGCGGCCACCTTCTTCTTCCCGTACCGCGTCATCCGGTTCCTCGAGATCCCGCCGGGCGCCATCGAGCGCCACGGGGCGGAGGCTGGTGACGCGCCGGCCGCCACGAGCGCGCAGGACGCGTACCCGGTCGACCCGGAGCAGCGACTGCCCGTCCTTGCCGTCGGCTCGGGCGAGCCCGAGCCTGGCAGCGGTGGGATGGACGAGGATCTCGATCTCGATATCGACGAGAGCTTCCTGCAGCGCGTCCGCGACATCTAGCCCGCAGGCCGCGTGCGCGGACCGCGCCCGGCGAGGGTACCGGGGCCGGGCGTGATCGGCAGCCAAGGGGCCGGTGCTACACTCCGCGCCGCCATGGCCAAGAACCTCGTGATCGTAGAGTCGCCGGCCAAGGCGAGGACCATCGAGCGCTACCTCGGCCCCGACTACAAGGTCCTCGCCTCGTACGGCCATGTGCGGGACCTGCCCGAGAACCCGGGCAAGGGCAAGTTCGGCGTGGACGTCGATCACGACTTCGAGCCCGAGTACGTGATCTCCGAGGACCGCCGCCGCCAGGTCAACGAGATCACCCGGGCGGCCAGGGGTGCCGAGCGGGTGTACCTCGCCACCGACCTCGATCGCGAGGGTGAGGCGATCGCGTGGCATGTCGCCCAGGCGGCCGACGTGCCTCTCTCCAAGACCCTCCGCGTGACCTTCAGCGAGATCACCGAGAGCGCCATCCAGCGGGCGTTCGCCGAGCCCAGGGACATCGACCAGCATCTCGTCGACGCGCAGCAGGCGCGACGCATCGTGGACCGGCTGGTGGGCTACACCCTCAGCCCGCTGCTGTCGCGGAAGGTCCGCGGCGGGCTCTCTGCCGGTCGCGTCCAGTCGGTGGCCGTCCGGATGGTGGTGGAGCGGGAGCGCGAGATCCGCGCGTTCACGGCGCGCGAGTACTGGACGATCGAGGCCGTCCTCGCCACGGCCGAGGGCACCACGTTCACCGCCGACCTCGCCCGCATCGACGGCAAGGTCCCCGAGATCGGCGACGGTGAGACCGCCGAGCACCACGCGGCTGCGATCCGCGCGCTCCGGCCGGTCGTGGACACGGTCACGACGAAGACGAGCAAGCGCAACCCGGCGCCGCCGTTCACGACCAGCACGCTCCAGCAGGAGGCCAGCCGCAAGCTGGGCTTCAGCCCCAAGCGGACCATGTCGGTCGCCCAGGACCTGTACGAGGGCGTGGACACCCCGGACGGGCATGTCGGCCTGATCACCTACATGCGGACCGACTCGACGGCCATCGCCGGCGTCGCCATGGCCGAGGCCCAGGCCGTCATCACGGACCGGTTCGGGGCGCGCTTCGGCGTGGCCAAGGGGCGGACCTACCGGACGAAGCAGAAGGGCGCCCAGGAGGCGCACGAGTCGGTCCGGCCGACCTCGTTCCTGCGCGATCCGGAGTCGATGCAGCCGTTTCTCAAGTCGGACCAGCACCGCCTGTACCGGCTGATCTGGCAGCGGGCCATCGCTTCGCAGATGGCTTCCAAGGAGCTGGAGACCACGACCGCCGAGCTCGTCGACGGGATCTACCGGCTGCGCGCCTCGGCGACACGCACCCTGTTCGAGGGCTTCGCCCGCGTCTACACCGAGGGGACCGACGACGCGGACGAGGAGGCCGAGCGGCGCCTCCCCCCGCTCGGCGCGGGCGAGGTCACCACGGTGGACTCCGTGACCCCGACCCAGCACTTCACGGAGCCCCCGCCCCGGTACACCGAGGCGACGCTGATCAAGGCCCTCGAGGAGCACGGGATCGGCCGTCCGTCCACCTACGCCGCCACGATCTCCACGATCCTCGATCGTGGGTACGTCATCGTGAAGGAGCGGCGCCTGCATCCCGAGGAGATCGGCGAGATCGTCACCGACCTGCTCGTCGGCCACTTCGGCGAGTACGTGGACCTCAAGTTCACAGCCCGCATGGAGGAGGAGCTCGACGAGGTGGCGCGGGGCGAGCGCGAGTGGGTGCCCCTGCTCCGGGCGTTCTTCGGGCCGCTGAAGGAGCGCGTCGACGAGAAGCGGCGCGAGCTCAAGCGCCGCGACTTCACCACCGAGGAGACCGATGAGGTCTGCTCGCTCGGCCACCCGATGGTCATCCGCCTGGGCCGGACCGGCAAGTTCCTCGCCTGCTCCACCTATCCCGACCACAAGGAGACGCGGCCGCTTCCCGGTGACGAGCCGCCGCCGCTCGAAGGCGAGGGCGAGCCCTGCCCGGAGTGCGGCGAGGGGACGCTGCAGCAGCGGCGCGGCCGGTTCGGGGCGTTCGTCGGCTGCTCCCGCTACCCGGACTGCACCTATATCCGGAAGGACGGTCCGCCGCCCCCGGACCCGCTGCCGTTCGAGGTGGTATGCCCCAAGAACGCCGACGGCAAGCTCGTCGCCCGTCGCGCCCGGCGCACGGGGAACGTCTTCTGGGGGTGTTCGGCCTACCCGGCGTGCGACTTCACGACCAACGACGAGCCCACCGGCGCGCTCCACGACGCCACCGACGTGACCCACTCGGATGGCCGGGGGGCGGTTGCCCGCAAGGGCGACGCCGGCATCTGCCTGACCTGCGGGGCGACCATCGCGCTGCCGGACGGGAACCTCGTCGGGCTCCGTCTCGCGGGTGGCCCGCCCAACCCCGAAGCGCTGGCTCGCCCGGCCCGGCGTGGCCGGTCGGGTGCCGCGGCCCGTGGCGCCGCTCCGGCGAGGCGTACGGCCCGGCAGCCGGCCGGCAGCTCGCGCGCGGCGCCCGCCCCCCGGCGCAAGACGGCGTGACGGACGCCGGGACCACGGCGCTCGAGGCCCCGGGGGCCGGCGCGTGACCGGCCCGGAGGCGCTGCGCCGGTTCCTGCGCTCACTCGAGGCACGGGACTTCTCGGCCGAGACGCGCCGGTCCTACGAGGCCACCGTTGCCGCCTACCTTGACTGGCTTGCGGCGCGGGATGCCGACTGGCGCAACCCGGGTCGGGCGACGCTCCGCAGCTACCTCACGCATCTCTCGGACGGGCATGCCAGGGCGTCCGTCGCCCAGCGGATGGCCGCGCTGCGGTCGTTCCACCGGTACTGCGCCCGGTCCGATCTCGCTCCCGGCGACCCGTGGGGCGCGATCGCCACGCCGCGCCTGCCGCGGCGCCTGCCCAGGGTGCTCGAGGTGGAACAGGTCGAGGCCATGCTGGCGGTCGTCGATGACGATCACGCGGCCGCTGCGGCCGGGACGTCGTCAACGGGACGTCGGGACCCCGCCCTGGCGTTCGCCCTCGCGCTCCGGGACCGGGCGCTCGTGGAGACGGCGTATGCCGCCGGCCTGCGGATCAGTGAGCTCGCGGCTGCCGATCTCGGCTCGCTTGAGCTGCGGCGCGGCGAGCTGCGCGTGATGGGCAAGGGCCGCAAGGAACGCGTCGGGTTGCTGGGCCGGCCCGCCCGCGAGGCGATCGCGGCCTATCTCGACCAGGGACGGCCCGAGCTGTCGGCGCGCCGTGATCCGCTCGCCGAGGAGCCCGCCGAGATCTTCCTCAACCACCACGGCGCGCCACTCGGGGTCCGCGGCCTGCGGATGCGGCTCGATCGACTCCGCCGTCTGGCGGGGCTCCCCGACGGGATCAGCCCCCACACGCTGCGCCACTCGTTCGCCACCCACCTGCTCGAGGGCGGAGCTGACCTCCGGATCGTGCAGGAGCTCCTGGGTCACGAGAGCCTGGCGACCACCCAGGTGTACACACACGTGTCCCCGGCCCGGCTCCGCGATGCCTACCGGCTGGCGCATCCACGGGCGCGGATCCCCTGATGGACGATCCTGTTCTCGCCCCGCCCGCCGTCGAACAGGAGGGCCCGGTCCGGCCGGGCTCCGCCGCCACGCGGGCGATCGCCCGGGCCGGCCTGATCGTCACGTCGTTGTTCCTGGCGTCGCGGGTCCTGGGCTACGTGCGGACGATCGCGATCGCCGGATCCGTCCCGGACGTGGGCGACCTGGGCCCGTTCTACGCCGCCTTCCGAATCCCGGACCTCCTGTTCCAGCTGGCGGCCGCGGGTGCCCTGTCATCCGCGCTGATCCCGGTGATCGCCGCCCTGTTCGCAACCGACGAGGACGCCCGCGCCTGGCGGGTGGTGTCCACCGTGGCCACGCTGATGCTCGCCCTGCTCGCGCTCCTCGCGGGGATCGTGCTCCTGTTCGCGCCGGACCTGGTGACGCTCCTGACACCGGGCTTCGATCCGGACCAGCTGGCGCGGACCACCGAGCTCACCAGGATCATGGTCGTGGCGCCGTTGTTCCTGGCCGCGGGTGCGGTGGCGACGAGCGCGCTGAATGCGCGCGGGCGGTTCGCCGCCGCGGCGCTCGCGCCGCTGGTCTACAACGTCGCGATCATCGGCGGGGCCATCCTGCTCGTCCCGATCGTGGGGATCGCCGGTCTCGCGATCGGGGTGGTGGTGGGGGCGATGGCCCACGTGCTGGTCCAGCTGCCGCCGCTCCTCCGGCAGGGAGCGCGACTTCGGCCCATGGTGGATCTGCGGGACGACCAGGCCCGCCTGGCAGTGCTGCTGATGATCCCGCGGGCGATCGGACTGGGCGGGACCCAGTTCGTGTTCGTGGTGATGACCAGCCTCGCGTCCTCGCTGGGGGCGGAGGCGCTGCCGGTGTTCAACTTCAGCTTCGCGATGCTCCAGATCCCGATCGGCGTGATCGGGGTGCCGCTGGGTGTGGTCCTGCTGCCGTCGCTGGCGCGCGTGGCCGCGGGCGGGGCCACCGACGCGTTCACGCGACTCCTGGTCCGGGGTCTCGCGATCCTCGGCTACGTGATGGTCGGCATCGCCGCCCTCGGCATCGTCGTGTCCGAGGACCTTGTCCGGCTCCTGTTCGGCGTCGCCGACATCGGTGAGGCGGCGATCGAGGCCACGGGCCTCGCACTCGCCGTGTTCCTGGTCGGGCTCACGGCCCACGCGCTGATCGCCGTCCTCGCCAGGGCGTTCTACGCCCTCAAGGACACCCGGACACCCGTGCTTGCCGCCCTGGGGGCCGTGGCCACGAACATCGTGCTCGCGAACCTCCTGGTCGGACCGCTGGGCCTCAACGGGCTGGCGGCATCCATCGCCATCTCCGCGTGGCTGGAGATGCTGGTCCTGGCGTTCCTCCTGCGCCACCGGGTGCCGGGGTACGGAGACGGCCTGGGGTACGTCGCCTGGGTGCTCGCCCGGGCGCTGGTCGTCGCCCTGGCCGGCGCGGCCGTCGCCTGGGGTGTCGAGCAGGCGCTGCTGGCCGCCTGGGGGGAGGATCCCGGGTTCATCCTCCTGCTCGTGCGGGCGGGCAGCGCCACGGCAGCAGGAGCCCTGGTCATCCTCGGCGGCTCGCTCGCGTTGCGGATCGCCGAGCTGCGGACTATCGTCGGGATCGTGGCTGACCTCCTGCGCCGGCGCGGGCGCGCATGACCGCGCGGATCCCGACGATGTCCGTCGGCGCCAGCGACCTCGAGCCAGGCGCATGGGACGCGCTGGTGGAGGCGAACCCGCTGGGGTCATACCTCCAGCTCTCGGGGTGGGCGCGGGTCAAGGCGGTCAACGGCTGGACGGCCCGCCGCCTGGCCGATCCTTCCGGCGGGACGGGCGCCCAGGTGCTGCTCCGCCGGCCGGGCCCGTTGCCGTGGGCCCTTGCCTACGCGCCTCGCGGCCCGGTGCTCGCCGCCTGGGATCCCGAATCGGTCGCGTCGTTCACGGACATGGCGGCCGCCCGCCTGCGCACCGGGGCCCGCGTGAGCCACCTGACGATCGACCCCGAGATCGAGCGGGGCGCCGGCGCCGATGACGGAGATGCCGTCACGGCGGCCCTGCAGCGGGCCGGGTGGCACGTCTCGCCGGCCATCCAGCCGGTGAGCACCCGGGTGATCGACCTCCGGGCGGATGAGGACGCGCTGTGGGGCGACCTGCGCAAGAAGTGGCGGCAGTACGTCAACAAGGCGCGCGCGGGAGGGATCCGGGTCGTGGATGCCGGGCCCGAGCGCCTCGACGAGTTCTACCGGATCTACCGGGAGACGGCGGATCGGGCCGGTTTCCTGATCCGGGCCCAGTCGGCATACCGGGATGCCTGGGATGCGTTCGGTCCCGACGGCCGGGCGCGCCTCCTGTTCGCCGAGCTGCCCGGCGGCAAGGCGGTCGCGACCCTGTTCCTGGTCCGTGCCGGCGCCCGCGTGGTGGAGCCATACGGCGGCATGACCCCGGAGGGCGGGGAGACGCGGGCCAACTACCTGCTCAAGTGGGAGGCGATCCGGAGCTCACGGGCGACCGGCGCGACCAGCTACGACCTGTGGGGCCTCGCGCACGCCGGCATCGACCACTTCAAGACGGGCTTCGGCGGGCGGGAGGTCCGCTACATCGGGGCGTGGGACCTGGTGCTGGACCCGTTCGGGCGCCGGACGTACCGCGTCGCCCAGCGCGCCCGGGTCCGCGTCGAGCGGCTGCGGCACGGCCTCCGTGGCAGCGGCGGCACGACCGCCGCGAGCTACGGGGGCGACGCCGGGTCCGACACGTGACGGCGGCGACCGCGCCCGTCCGCGAGCTCCGCGACGATGAGCTCGTCGACTGGGACGCGGGTGCGGTGGATGCCGCAGGCGGCCACGTCCTCCAGTCGCGGGCCTGGGCGGAGCACCGCCGGGCGGGCGGCTGGCGACCGCGCTTCCTGGGGCTCGGCGAGCAGCGGGCGCTCGCCCTCGTCAGGCCGTGGCCGTTGCCGGGTGGCGGCTCGGGATACGTGCCGCGGGGCCCGGTCGGCCCGGCAGTCGCGTGGTCCTTCGATGGGGCGGGTGCCATCACCGGTGCCGGGACGGTGATCGGCGGCGCCCTCGCCGCGGTGGCGGCGCACCTGGCGGCCGACGGGGTCGACGTCCTTGCCGGCGACCCGGAGGTGGCCGAGGATGACGTGGGCTACCACGCAGCGCTCGACGAGGCGGGATTCCGTTCGATCGGCGAGATCCAGCCGTCGCGCCACCGGATGGCGCTGGCCCTCGCGGCGGCCGACGAGGCGTCCGCGTTCGACGGCATCGCCAAGGCCACGCGGCAGCGCATCCGGCGCGCGGAGCGCGACCACGTGGTCGTCGTCCGCCACGACCTCGCAACCGGCGATCTCGAAGGGATGGTCCGCGCGGACGAGGATGCCGGAGCGGCCTTCGACCGCTTCTACGGGCTGCTCCGCGCCACCGGTGAGCGGCGAGGCTTCGGGTTTGCCGGACCGGCCGAGTTCACGACCTGGTGGAGGCGGGCGCTCGCGGCCGGACACCTGGTGTACCTCGAGGCCCGCGAGGACGCCGCTGGCGGCGAGGTGCTCGGCGGGTTGATCCTCTATCGGCACGGACGACGGCTCTCGACGGCGCACTCGGCCGACCGCGCCGAGCGCCGCCGGGACCACCCAGGAGCGATGCCCCTGCTGCGCTGGCGGGCGATCCAGCTCGCCCTGGCGGAGGGTCGCAGCGAGATGGACCTCGGCGGGGTGGACACCTCCGGCGCGCGCCGGGTCCCGGTCGAAGGTGAGCCGACCTACGGCCTGTACGAGCACAAGCGATCGTTCGGGGCGGCGTGGGTGGCGCTCTCGGGCGCGCACGAGCGCGTCGTCAGGCCGTGGCGGTACGCGCTGGGTCGCGCGGCCTCGCGGATCGCGCGAATCGGCGGACGGGAGAGGGGAGCGGGATGACCCACGGCCGCTCGCCCATGGACGAGGTGATCGCCGGCGCGGCGCCCCGCGAGCCACGGTCCCTGGCCGGGCTGCTGGCCCGGCTGGACGCCGCCGGGCTGATCCGCCGCGTCGCGGACGCTGGATCCGCACCGGGGGCCGCCACCCTGGCGGGGATCGAGGTCAACGGGGTCTCCGAGGACTCACGGGCGGTCGGTCCGGGCACCCTGTTCGTCGCGGTCCGCGGGTTCCACGTGGACGGCCATGACTACCTCGCCCGCGCGGCCGCCGCAGGCGCCCCGGCGGCGATCGTGGAGCGTCACGTCCCGGAGGCGGCGATCCCGCAGCTCGTCGTCGGCGATGCACGCCCCGCGCTGGCAACCGCGGCGGCCTGGTGGTCCGGGGACCCGTCCCGAGGGCTGGGCGTCGTCGGCGTCACCGGGACCGACGGCAAGACCACGACGACGTACCTCGCGGTGGCCGCGCTCGAGTCGGCAGGGATCTCGACCGGGCTGGTCGGGACCGTGGAGACGAAGGTCGGCTCGCTTCGGGAGCGTCATCGGGCCCATGCCACCACGCCCGCCGCGCCGGAGCTCCAGGCCACGCTCCGCGCGATGGCCGCCGGTGGGAATGCCGCCGCGGTCGTGGAGACGACCTCGCACGCCCTCGAGCTCAGCCGCGTCGTGGACGTCGCGTTCGACGCCGCCGTGTTCACCAACCTGAGCCACGAGCACCTCGACCTCCACGGGACGTTCGAGCGCTACCGGGACGCCAAGCTCCGGCTGTTCGAGGCGCTCGCGACCGGCCCGGGGAACCCGGCCAAGGCCGTGGACGGCCGGTCGTGGCCAAAGCTGGCTGTCGTGAACCGCGACGATCCGGCTGCCCCGCTGTTCGAGGCGGCTGCCCGATCGGCCGGTGCCGTGGTGGTGGGGTACGGGGCCGGTGCCGTCGCGGACATTCGGGCCACCGGGATCGAGGAGGATGCGACCCGGATCCGGGTCCGCTACGTGGCCCCGTCCGGGGCGGGCGCGCTGGAGCTCCGCCTGGCCGGCCGGTTCAACGTCCACAACGCCCTCGCCGTGGTCGCGCTGGGCGAGGGTCTCGGCCTCGACCCACGGGCCGTGCGCGACGGTCTCGAGCGGGTCACGGCAGTCCCGGGCCGGATGGAGCGGATCGATGCGGGCCAGCCGTTCGGCGTGATCGTCGACTATGCCCACTCCCCGGCGTCGCTCGAGACCGTGCTGGACCTGCTCGCGCCCGTGGCCGCGGCGGCCGGTGGGGGGCTGATCGCCGTGTTCGGATCCGCGGGCGAGCGGGACACGGCCAAGCGGGCAGTGATGGGCCGGATCGCCGGTGAACGATGCCGGCTGGTGGTGGCCGCCGACGAGGATCCACGGGGCGAGGACCCCGGCGCGATCGTGGACGAGATCGTCCGGGGAGCGGAGGCGTCGGGCCGGCGGCGGGGGATCGACGTCCTGGGCATCCCGGACCGTCGCGAGGCGATCGCCGCCGCCTTCGCGCGTGCCCGTCCGGGCGACATCGTGCTGCTGGCCGGCAAGGGCCACGAGCCGACGATCCTGTACGCCGACCACGAGATGGCGTGGGACGAGGCCGCGGTGGCCCGCGAGCTGCTCGCGGCGATGGGCTGGACGGGTCGCTAGGACCCGTGCGCGGCTGCCTGTTCACCCTGCTCCTGGGCGCGATCGTCATCGGGTTCCTGGTGGTCGCCGGCCTGCCGGCACTCATGGGCGGGATCCTCACCGCGGGTGTCGCCGCGGCCGGCCTGGTCGCGGACGACACCACCGTCACGGTCTCGTCCAGCCCGCCCACGGACCTGCTCGGGCTGCACGCCGACACCGTCCGGGTGACGGCCACCGACGCCACCTTCCGCGGGATGCGGATCGGCGCGTTCGATCTCGCGTTGGGTGACGTCGCGATCCTGGGTCGATCCGCGGCGACCGTGGACGGCGAGCTGCGGAAGGTGACGATCCCGACGCCCGATGGCCCGGACCTGGCGGTGGAGCGGATCGTCCTGCTCGGCAGCGGCGAGGACATCAGCACGACGACGACCATCTCGAACCAGGAGGCGGAGGCCCTGGTGAGGCTTGCGATCGAGGCGGAGCTCGGGGTGCGCCCCTCGTCGGTCCGACTCGAGGCTCCCGACCGGCTCGTGATCAAGGCGGGCGTGACCCTCTCCGGCCGGCTGGACGTGACCCGCGGTGGAGACCTGGTCGTCCGGATCGACGGGGCGCTCGCGGACCCGGGGCCGCTGGTCCTGCTCCGCGGCGGGACTGACCTGCCGATCACCCTGGGATCGGTGCTCGTGACGGGTGCGGGCGACCTCCAGGTCACCGGCGACCTGGCGATCGACCCCCTGGGCTGAGCGCGGAGCCCGCCGGGCCACGGGGTAGACTCCGCGACATGACCGAGCCGGTGGTACGAGATCCGGAGCAGCCCCTCGACGAGGGTCGGACGAGCGCGTCCCCGAGGCGGCGCGGTCCCCGGCAGCCCCCTCCCGTCGTGGAGCGCGGACCGGTGGGCACGGCCGACATCGAGTTCGATGCCGGCTCCTATCGCTCCCGGCTCCTCGATGCCGTCCGGCAGGGCCACCCGCAGGCCGACCACGACGTGGTGGAGAAGGCCTTCGACCTGGCCGTCGAGGCGCACAAGTCCCAGGTCCGGGCGTCGGGGGAGCCGTACGTCACGCACCCGATCGCGGCCGCCCAGATCCTGGCCGAGATGGGGATCGATCCGGTAGCGGTGGCGGCCGCCCTCATCCACGACGTCCCGGAGGACACGGAGTACAGCCTCGCGGACGTCGAGGAGCTGTTCGGAGCGGAGATCGCCCACCTCGTGGACGGCGTCACCAAGCTGTCCAAGTTCAGCACCCACAGCCATGAGCAGCAGCAGGCCGAGAGCATCCGGAAGATGTTCCTCGCGATGGCCGATGACATCCGGGTGGTGCTCATCAAGCTCGCCGACCGGCTTCACAACATGCGCACCCTGGGCTACCTCCGGCCCGAGAAGCAGGAGCGCATCGCCCGCCAGACCATGGAGATCTACGCGCCTCTCGCCGAGCGTCTCGGCATCTGGCAGATCAAGTGGGAGCTGGAGGACCTGAGCTTCAAGGTCCTCGAGCCGGACGCCTTCCGCGAGCTCGCCCGGCTCCTGGACACGCGCCGGCAGGGCCGGGAGACCTACATCGACCGGGCGATCGACGAGCTCAAGCCGCGCCTCGAGGCCGCCGGCATCGAGGCGGAGCTCCAGGGGCGCCCGAAGCACATCTACAGCATCTGGAAGAAGATGGAGCGCAAGGGCGCCGAGTTCGGCGAGATCTACGACGTCTACGCGATCCGGCTCCTGGTCGACGAGATCCGCGATTGCTACGCCGCGCTCGGGATCGTCCACGCGCTGTGGCGCCCGATCCCGGGCCAGTTCGACGACTACATCGCGGTTCCCAAGAACAACCTCTACCAATCGCTGCACACCGCCGTGATCGCGCTCGACGGGAAGCCGCTCGAGATCCAGATCCGGACCCACGCGATGCACCAGGTGAGCGAGGTGGGCATCGCGGCCCACTGGCGCTACAAGGAGGGGTCGAAGGCCGAGCGTGACTACGACGCGAAGCTCGCCTGGCTCCGCCAGCTCATGGAGTGGCAGCGCGACATCGGCGAATTGGACGCGACCGAGTTCGTCGAGGGCATCAAGCTCGACATCTTCCAGGACCAGGTGTTCGTGTTCACGCCGCGGGGCGACGTCAAGGACCTGCCCGCGGGGGCGACGCCCCTGGACTTCGCCTACCGCATCCACACCGACATCGGCCACCGGACCATCGGAGCCAAGGTCAACAACCGGCTGGTTCCGCTCGACTACCGGCTCAAGAACGGCGACATCGTCGAGATCGTGACCACCAAGGGCGAGCACGGGCCGTCGCGCGACTGGATGAACATCGTCCGGACGTCGCATGCGCGGGAGAAGATCCGGCAGTGGTTCAAGAAGAAGGACCGCACGGAGAACGTCGTCCACGGTCGGGAGAGCGTCGAGCGGGAGCTCCGGCGCCTCGCCCGCACCAGCATCCAGGCGGTGGGCAGCGACCGGATCGCCGAGGTCGGCAAGACCTACGGCCACGACACGCTCGACGACTTCTATGCGGCGATCGGCTACGGCGCCGTGTCCACGCAGCAGGTCGTGATGCGCCTGGGGGTGCTCGGCGATGACCAGACCGCGCTGCCGACGATCGCGCCCGCCCAGCCCGCGCGGACCGGTGGCGTCCGGGTCAAGGGGGTCGGGGACCTGCTCGTCCGCTTCGGCAAGTGCTGCCACCCCATCCCGGGCGATCCCATCCAGGGGTTCATCACCCGGGGCAAGGGGATCACGGTCCATCTCCGGACCTGCCCGACGGTGGTCAACGAGCGCGAGGTCACGCGCCTGATCGAGGTCGAGTGGGAGGCTGCGCCGGCGCAGACGTACCCGATCGCAATCCGCGTGGAGGCCTACGACCGGACCGGGCTGCTGTCGGAGATCACCCAGGTCATGGCCGAGAACAAGGTCAACATCCTGGCGGCGAACGTGGGCGTCAGCATGGACCACACGGCGGTGATCACGATGACCGTCCAGGTCGGCTCGGTCGCCCAGCTGGCCAAGGTCCTGGGCCGGGTGGAGCAGCTCAAGGACGTGCTCAGCGCCCAGCGCGAGCTGGGCTAGCGGGCCGCACGCACGCGGCCGGCGCCATGGCTCAGCGGGGCTGGGCGGGCACCGGCAGCGCGCCTCCGGTGGGAGCCGGCCGCACGGCGCCGGTGGTCGCGGCGAACAGCCTGGCGCCCCGGATACGCCGCATCCACGCGAACATGACCACGCCGGTGACCACGGCTCCGATCCCTCCGACGGCGAGCGACACGTCGACCCCGAACGTCGAGGCGATCCAGCCCATGAGCAGGCCCCCGATCGGGGTTGAGCCCACGAACACCGTGGTGTACACGCTGATGACCCGGCCACGGAGCTCGTCGGGGACGGCCAGCTGGATCGTGGTGTTGGCGGTGGCGGCCATCCCGATCGCCCCCAGGCCCACGAACAGCATCGAGACCATCGCCAGGGCATACACATGAACAAGGGCGGCGACCGTGAGGGCGATGCCGAGCAGGATCGCGCCCAGCGGCACCAGCACCGGCCGCGACTTGCCCGAGAAGGCGATCGACAACGCGGCAATCAGCGACCCGATCCCCGATGCGGTCATCAGGAACCCGTAGCCGGCGGCGTCGGTGTTGAGCACCTGCTGCGCGAGGGCAGGGATCGTGACCCCGAAGTTCATGCCGAAGGTCGAGACGATCGCCACGTTGAGGGTCACCAGCAGCACGAGGTCCGTGTGGCGGACGTAGGCAAGGCCGCCGGCGATCGTGTCCCGGACCTCGCGGACGGTATGGGGTCGGAGCATCGGCGGCGGGTTGAGCAGGTCCTCCTGCCGCATCGCGGCGTAGGCGATGATCACGGCCAGGAAGCTGATGCCGTTGATCAGGAAGGCCATCGAGACGTCGCCTCCGAACGCGCCGATGGTCAGGCCGGCGACCGCCGGTCCGATGATCCGGGCGCCGTTGAAGATCGCCGAGTTGAGGGCGACCGCGTTTGCGACGTCGTCGCGACCGACCATCTCGACCGTGAAGGCCTGCCGGGTGGGCATGTCCACCGCGTTGGTGATGCCCAGCAGCGTCGCGAGCACGAGGATGTGCCACACCTCCACGGTGTCCGTCACCACGAGCCCGAACAGGACGAAGGCGAGCGTCATCTGCACGGCCTGGGTGACGATCAGCGTCTGGCGCTTGGGCAGGGCATCCGCGATCACCCCGCCGAACAGGCCCAGCACCAGCACCGGCAGGAAGGCCAGTGCGGTCACCAGGCCGAGCACGAACGGGTCGTTGGTCATCTGGAGCACGAGCCACGCCTGGGCGACCTGCTGCATCCAGGTGCCAACGAGGGACGTCAGCTGACCGGCGAAGAACAGCCGGTAGTTTCGGTGGTGGAAGGCTCGGCCACCGTTCCGCAGCGCGAAGCCGAGCCCGAACGAGGGCAGGCCGCGGCCCGGATCGCGGATCACCTCGCGCCCCCGGCCCGACCGGCCTGTGTCCCCTCGTGGACGTGGACTGGCTCCCGCCCCGCCTCGAGGTCCGCGAGATGCGCCAGGAGGTGCGTCCGGCGCGTCGTGGCGTCGGCGACCATGGCCTCGAGGCGGCCGATCTTGGCCTGCAGGGTGGCGACCTGCCGGTCGACGATCTCGATGGCGTCGGCGAGGATGCGGCGCCGCTCCGCCTCGTCGGTCGTCGCCCGGAACCGGTCACGGTTGCGTGCCCGGGCCTCCTCGTCCACCAGCAGCTGGCGGATCTCCGCGAGCGAGAAGCCCGCGTCGTCGCGGAGCCCGCGGATGAAGCGCAGGCGCTCGAGGTCCTCGCTGTCGTACAGGCGGTAGGCCCCCTCCGAACGCGCTGCGGGCGCCAGGAGGCCAACCTCCTCGTAGTAGCGGATGGCCCGGGGCGTGAGGCCGGTGTCTGCGGCAACCTCCTGGATGCGCAGCAGGCGGTCGGGGGTCCGGGTCTCGATCGGCGCCTCGGTCTCGGTCTCGGTCACCGGCTCATCCTACCAAGACATTACCGTTCACGTGAACGTTAGGGTTGTATCCTGCCTGGCCGACGTATCCTGCGGGGGATGGACACCGATCCCGACTCCCGGGCCCGAACGCACCTCGCCAACGAGCGGACGTTCCTGGCCTGGTTCCGGACCGGGATCACGCTGATCGCGCTGGGGCTCGCCGCCGCGCAACTCCTGACCCTGAGCGCGGACCCGGGCATCCCGCTCGTCCGGATCCTGTCGACCGGGGTGATCGGGGCGGGTGCGGCCACCGTGGTGATCGGGTTGTACCGCTATCGCAGTGGCCGTCGCCAGATCGACGAGCTGGGGTTCCTCCCCGCATGGGCGTCCATCACCGTGGCGGCTGCGGGCGGCCTGGTCCTCGCGCTCCTGGGTGTGACCTTCGTCTGGCTGCTGCGCTCCAGCTGACCCTTCCCGGGGTGGCGAAGGCTAGACTTGCCACCGATGCCCACCTTTCGAGCCCCCAGGGGCACCCGAGATCTCCTTCCCGACGAGAAGGCCACCTTCGACCGCCTCGGCCGGATCGCCTCCGACCTGGCGGCTCGCTACGGCTACCGGCCGATCGAGACGCCGCTGTTCGAGCAGAGTGCCGTCTTCGAGCGCGGCATCGGCAGCGTGACCGACATCGTCGAGAAGGAGCTGTTCCGGATCGCGCCCCGGACCGAGGACGGCGAGTCCTGGGCCCTGCGCCCGGAACCGACCGCAGGCATCGTCCGCGCCTACATCCAGCATGGGATGCAGACACTCCCGCAGCCGGTGAAGCTCACGGCCACGGGGCCGATGTTCCGCTACGACCGGCCCCAGGCCGGGCGGTACCGCCAGTTCTGGCAGTTCGACGTCGAGGCGATCGGGGATCCGGGGCCGGCGGTGGACGCGGAGATCATCGAGCTCGGCACGCGGTTCTATGCCGAGGCGGGTGTCGCGGGCGTCGAGGTGCTGGTCAACTCGATTGGCGACCCGGCCTGCCGGCCCGCGTACCTCGCGGAGCTGGTCACCTACTACCGCGGCCACGAGGACCAGCTGCCGCCGACCGAGCGAGACCGGCTGGAGCGCAATGCGCTGCGCCTGCTGGACTCGAAGGACCCGGCCATGGTGGCGCTCAACGCCGCGGCCCCGAGGATCACGGACCGGCTGTGCGACGCGTGTGCCGCCCACTTCGCCGGCGTCCGAGCACACCTCGAGGCGCTCGCGGTTCCGTTCCGGGTGGAGCCGGGGCTCGTTCGAGGGCTCGACTACTACACGAGGACGGCCTTCGAGTTCTACGTCGCGGGTCGCGAGGGCCAGCAGCAGGCGCTGGGCGGTGGGGGCCGCTACGACGGGCTGGTCGAGCTGCTGGGCGGCAAGCCCACGCCCGGCATCGGGTTCGGGCTCGGCTTGGACCGCGTGGCGATGGTGATCGCTGAGCAGGCTGCGGGGGCCGGTGCCGTGGCCACGGGCCGGCCAGGGCCGCTGGCGGTGATCGTGGGCGCGGATCCCGACGACACCGTCACGCGGCTTCGCCTCGCGACGGAGCTCCGGGCAGCCGGCCTGCGGGTCCGGGCCGATCTCGCCCGCCGCAAGCTGGGCCGGCAGTTGGAGGCGGCTGGCAAGGACGGCGCGCACTTTGCCGTGATCGTCGGTGACGAGCTCAGGGATGGGCACGTGCAGCTCCGCGACCTGCTCGCGGGGACGCAACGGCTGGCCGGAGTGGACGACCTCGCCCGCGAGCTCGCCCGGGCCGACGCCGGTCACCACCACGGCTGATCGGGTGGGGGAGGGCGCGCGATGCGGGTCCTGGCCCTCGCCCGGCAGTGGCTGCGTGACCTGCACGCCTTCTGGCGGGCGAACCTGCGGGTCGCCGGTGAATGGCGGCAGGACCGCGCACGGCTTGTCCGCTACGTCCTCCTGACCTGGCTGGCGGACGGCCTCGCGCTGGCCGCCGCCGCGTGGGTCCTCGAGCCGGTCCGCGTCCATGACGTGCCAAGCCTCGTGGTGGCCGTCGTGGGCATCAGCGCAGCGAACGCCCTCGTCCGGCCCATCGTCATCCGGTTCCTGGTCCGGTACGCCATCCTCACCTTTGGGCTGCTGTCGCTGCTGATCAACGGGCTGATGGTCGGCCTGGTCGCCCAGGTGCTGCCCGGGTTCGAGGTGGGATCGTTCCTGTGGGCGTTCGTCCTCTCCCTGTACCTTGCGGTGGTCAACCTGCTCCTTGGGTTCGTGCTGGACCTGGACTGGGCTGACTCCTGGTACCGCTCGGTGGTCCTGGAGCTGGTCCGCAAGGGGTCCCTGGAGCCGGGCTCGCTGCCGCCTGGGCTCGTCATCGTGCAGGTCGATGGCCTGGCCGAGCCACTGCTGCGTCATGCGATCCGGACCGGCGACGCCCCCCACATGGCTGGCTGGGTCCGGTCGGGGTCTCATCGGATCACGCCCTGGTCCGTGCTGCTGCCGTCGCAGACGTCCGCCTCACAGGCGGGCATCCTCCACGGCGACAACGACGACATCCCCGCGTTCCGGTGGTTCGAGAAGGCCACGGGGCGCCTCCTGGTGTCCAACCGGCCTGCCGACGCCGCCGAGATCGAGCGGCGGGTCTCCACCGGCGACGGCCTCCTGGCCGGTGGCGGGTCGTCGGTCTCCAACCTGCTGTCCGGAGATGCCACCCACAGCGCCCTCACGAACTCGACGCTGCTGGGGCCGAAGGGCGTCCGGAGCCGGGACTTCTTCGGCTTCTTCGCCGACCCGTCCACCGTGTTCCGGACGCTGGTCCTGGTCGCGATCGAGATCGGCCGCGAGCTGCTGGAGGCCCGTGCCCAGCGGCGTCGCGGGCTCGAGCCGCGGACGTCGCGCAGCTGGCCATTCCCGCTGTTGCGGGCGGCCGCCTGCATCGTGCTCCGCGACCTGTCGATCGGCGTGGTGCTCGAGGACATGTACCGGGGGGTGCCGGTCATCTACGTGGATCTCGTGGGCTACGACGAGGTGGCCCATCATGCAGGTCCGGAGCGGCCGGAGGCGCTCGCCGAGGTGGCGGAGGCCGACCGGCAGATCGGGCTGCTGGCGAGGGCGGCGGGCGCGACGCCCCGGGCGTACCGGATCGTGGTCCTGTCCGATCACGGGCAGAGCCAGGGAGCGACCTTCCGCCAGCGCTTTGGGACCACGCTCGACGAGCTCGTCCGGCGCCTGATGGCGGGTGAGCCCGCGATGCTGGCCGCGACATCGGACGTGGAGGGCTGGGGCTACCTGAACACGGTGCTGACCCAGCTTGCCGCCGGCGAGGGGAGAGCCGCACGGCTGGCACGCCGCCGGTTGCACACCGCTCGGGACGTCGTGGCGTCGAGACTCGACCCCGGGCAGCGTGCGGAGGACCACGACGTGGTGGTGACCGCATCCGGGAACCTGGCCAACATCTACCTGACCGATGTGCCAGGTCGGATGACCTGGGAGGCGCTGGACGATCGCCACCCGGGTCTCGTCGAGGCGCTCGCGTCCCACCCCGGGGTGGGTCTCGTGATGATCCGCTCGGAGCTGGACGGGCCGGTCGTCCTCGGTGGCGCCGGGCTGCGCCACCTCGCGACGGGCCGGGTGGACGGCAGCGACCCGCTGACACCCTTCGGCCCCCATGCGCAGCCGGCGCTGCGGCGCCTCGACGCGTTTCGCAGCGTGGGCGACCTCGTCGTGGTGTCCATGCTCGATGCGGACACCGGTGAGGTGGCGGCATTCGAGGAGCTGGTCGGCTCGCACGGCGGGATCGGCGGCGCCCAGACCGAGGCCTTCGTCCTCCATCCGGTCGACCTGGAGCCACCGGAGGAGGCACTGGTGGGGGCACCGGCGGTCCACCGGGTCCTCGTGCGATGGCTGGAGGAGATGCACCTCCGGCGTCGCGCGGCCGCCGGGTGAGGGAGGTGACGTACGATGGGCCCACCCGATCCCGCAGCCGGAGAGCCCTTCCCGTGCCCGCCGAACCGTTCACCCTCGCCACGTCGTACCGGACCCACACGAGTGGGGAGCTGCGTGCCGACGACGCGGGCGCCAACGCCACGCTTGCGGGCTGGGTCCACCGCCGCCGCGACTACGGCAAGCTGATCTTCATCGACCTCCGGGACCGCTACGGGATCACCCAGGTGGTGATCGACGCCGCGGATGCTCCGGCGGCGCACGAGCAGGCCTCCCGCCTGCGGACGGAGTTCGTGGTCGCGGTGGAGGGCATCGTGGCGCTCCGGGAGGTGGGCCAGGAGAACCCCAGGCTCGCGACCGGCGAGGTCGAGCTCCAGGCGCGGACGGTCACCATCCTCAACGAGGCCAGGACCCCGCCGTTCTACATCAACGATCCCGATGCCTCGATCGACGAGACCCTCCGTCTGAAGTACCGCTACCTGGACATCCGCCGCGAGGCGATGCAGCAGCGCCTGCTCCTCCGGAGCCGCCTCGTGCAGGCGATCCGTAAGGTCCATCACGCGGCGGGGTTCGTGGAGGTCGAGACGCCCAACCTGATCAAGAGCACCCCGGAGGGGGCTCGCGACTTCATCGTCCCGAGCCGGCTGCAGCCGGGGGCCGTCTACGCCCTGCCGCAGAGTCCACAGCAGCTCAAGCAGCTGCTGATGGTCGGCGGCATCGACCGCTATTTCCAGATCGCCCGCTGCTTCCGGGACGAGGACCTGCGCGGCGACCGCCAGCCCGAGTTCACCCAGCTCGACCTCGAGATGAGCTTCGTGGACGAGGCGACCCTGATGGCCTTCATCGAGCGGATGGCGATCGAGGTCACCGGGGCCACCGTGCCCGAGCGGCGGATCCGGGAGGTCCCGTTCCCGGTGTTCGAGTACGAAGAGGCGATGGAGCGGTTCGGGTCGGACAAGCCGGACCTGCGGTTCGCGATGGAGCTGTTCGACGTGGCTCCGGCGATCACGGGCCCGGACGGGAAGGGGGCGTCCGGCTTCCGGGTGTTTGACGAGACGATCGCGTCGGGCGGTCGGGTCAAGGGGATCACCGCGCCCGGCATGGGCGGGGCGTCGCGGCGCGAGATCGATGAGCTCACGGAGCTCGTGAAGCGCCTCGGAGCGAAGGGCCTGGTCCACCTCGCCGTCCACGAGGGAGGCGAGCTCCAGGGGCCGATTGCCAAGTTCCTGAGCGCCGGGACGCAGGCCGCCGTCAGGGCAGCCGCCGGCGCGAGCGAGGGGGACCTCGTGCTGCTGGTCGCCGATCGGGGCGAGACCGCCAACGACGTGCTCGGGCGCCTGCGGGTGGAGCTTGGAGGGCGCCTCGGCCTGGCCGATCCCGATGAGCTTGCCTACTGTTGGATCCACCACTTCCCGATGTACCAGTGGGATGAGCCGTTCAACCGCTGGGATGCAACCCACAACCCGTTCAGCGGCGTGGTCCCGGAGGACGAGGTGCTGCTGACCACGGTTTCGGGCGATCTCGATGTCCGATCACCCGAGGATCCCGCCGGGCGGGCCCGGGCGATGCAGTACGACCTCGCGCTCAACGGCTGGGAGCTGGGCGGCGGCTCGGTGCGGATCTGGAAGCCGGACCTCCTGGCCCGGAGCTTCAACCTGCAGGGCTACACGCGGACCCAGATGCAGGAGCGCTTCGGCGCCATGCTCGATGCGTTCGAGTACGGGGCCCCGCCGCACGGCGGGATCGCGCTCGGCGTGGACCGCTGGGCGGCGCTCCTGAGCTACCAGACGAACATCCGCGAGGTCATGGCGTTCCCCAAGACCCAGTCGGGATCGGACCTGATGCTCGAGGCGCCCTCGGCGCCGGACGCGGAGCAGTACCAGGAGCTGGGTCTGCGATTCGTCGGTGCCGCCGAGAAGCGCTGAGCATCGGGACGGGGCGCCGTGCCCGGCGACCGTTCAGGCTAGCGGCCGCCCAGGCTCGCGAGCATCGCCACGGTGGCGGCCACGACCTCCGCCTGCTGCCCCGCGCGCGAGATCGTGGCCGGCGGATCGCCTGGCTGCCCCGTGTACCAGCCCATCTGCTCGTGGTTGCCACCCTCGATCGGGACGAACAACGCATCGGGCGGCAGGAGCGCACGGGCCTCCTCGCCCGACATCCGGGCAGCTCCTGCGTCGAGCGTCCCGTAGACCGAGGTGACGCTGAGGTCCCTGCCCGACAGGTCGGTGGCCGGGTACGAGGCCCAGAACGCGAGCCCGCTGACCCGGTCGGCGTGATCGACGGCGTACTGGGCGGCCATCGAGCCACCCAGCGAGTGTCCGGCAAGTGCCCAGGTCATCACTTCCGGGTGCGCGTCGATCACCGCGTTCGCCGCTCCGATCCCGAACACCGCGAGGTTGAACGGCATCGGCGTGATGACGACGAGGTAGCCCTCCGCCGCGATGGCCCGCGCCACTGGACCGTAGGCGGCCGCCGGGACCTTGCCACCCGGGTAGATCACGAGCCCCGTTCTGTAGTCGTGGTCGGCCGGCGCCCATTCCAGCCACCCCCCGTTCTCGACGTAGGTCGCCTCGACCGTGGACGCGAGGGACGCGGTCGCCTCCGGCAGCAGCGGCTGGGGCTGCGTGTACCAGAACCACCCGGCGACCGCGACGACAAGGAGCACCACCAGCGCCGCCGCCAGGCCCCTGGCGACACGCCTCAAGCGCCCGCCTCGAGGTGCGGAGGTCCCGTCACGGGCGCGTCATCCGCCTGGTCCGCGACGGCTGATCCCCACTCGGGCGTCGCGGCCGGCTCGGGTGGGCCGTCGTACGCGGGCAGCTCGCGGCGTGGGGTGGTGACGTCGTGGGTCACGCCAGGATCGCCGGTCTCGATGGTCCGGAACGGGATCCCCGCGGCCTGGAGGTCCCGGAACAGGGCGTCGGGCATCAGGTCCGGGCCAAGGGCGCGAAGCGAGTCCAGGTGGGCGACGGGCAGCAGCACCGGGAAGCCGGCCTCTCCGCGGTAGGTGGGCCGGACGACCACACCTCGATCGTCGCCATGGGTGGCGATGCAGGGTGGTGACCGTCTCCGCGTCCACCCAGGCAAGCCGCGCGGGCCACACCAGCGCCGCCTCCGTGCCGGTGACCAGCCGCTCGGCCGCCTCCACGCCGTTGACGATCTGGCCGACGGGTCCGAGGCCAGGCTCCACCGGGTCCACCAGCGTGACCTCGGCGTTGGCGAGGGCTGCGGCAACCCTGCCCTCCGGGTCGAAGGTGCTGACGACCACCGGCGTGGCGCCGCCGGCCCATGCGGTGTCCACGAGGCGGCGGGCAGTGGCCGTCCCGTCCGCATCGACCAGGGCAGACGACGGGCTCGCGGCAAGGATGACGGCGGCGACGGTCATGGGTTGCTCCTCGATGCTCGGCGGGAGTGTAGCGGTCGGTCGCCCCATCGGCCCGCATGTGCGACACTTCCGCCCGCCCATGAACAGCACTCCCGGCACCGTCGTGCGCGCTTCCACCTCCGCCGTCCGGCGCGACCTGCGCAACGTGGCGATCGTCGCCCACGTCGACCACGGCAAGACCACGCTCGTCGACGCGATGCTCCGCCAGACCGGCGTGTTCCGCGAGAACCAGGCGGTCGTGGACCGGATCATGGACTCGGGCGACCTCGAGCGCGAGAAGGGCATCACCATCCTCGCCAAGCAGACGATGATCGAGGTGGGCGCCGTCCGGCTGAACATCGTGGACACACCGGGCCACGCGGACTTCGGGGGCGAGGTCGAGCGAAGCCTGCTGATGGTGGACTCCGTGCTGCTCCTCGTCGATGCTGCCGAGGGACCCCTCCCGCAGACCCGGTACGTGCTGCAGAAGGCCATGGCCCGGCGCCTGCCGGTCGTGGTCGCGCTCAACAAGATCGATCGCTCCGACGCCCGTGCGGCCGAGGTGCTCGACGACGTGTACGAGCTGTTCATGGATCTCGGCGCCGACGAGCACCAGATCGAGTTCCCCGTGGTCTACACGAATGCCAAGCTGGGGACCGCGACCCGCGATCTCGCCGTGCCGGGCACGGACCTGCGCGCGTTGCTGGACCTGCTCGTGGAGGTCACACCGGCGCCGGAGTTCGAGGAGGGTCACCCGCTCCAGCTGATGGTCACCAACCTGAGCGCCAACGACTACGTCGGGCGGATGGCCGTCGGGCGCATCCGCAACGGCACCATCCGCGTCGGCCAGCGGATCGCGGTCGTGCGCGACGAGCCCGACGACACGGCGGGCGGCGTGGAGCCCGGCCGCATCGTGACCATCACCGGCACCGTCAGCAGCCTGCAGACGGCCCGGGGCATGGAGCGCGTCGAGATCGCCGAGGCGGGGCCGGGGGAGATCGTCTCCGTGGCGGGCCTGCCCGAGGTGACGATCGGCGACACGATCACCGACCCGGCCGACCCGCGGCCGCTACCCCGGCTGGACGTGGACGAGCCGACCCTGAGCATGACCTTCGGGGTCAACACCTCGCCGCTCGGCGGCCGGGACGGCAAGTACGTGACATCACGCCAGATCAAGGCCCGCCTGGAGCGCGAGATCCTGGGCAACGTGTCCATCGAGGTCCACCCGACCGAGTCCGGCGACACGTTCGAGGTCCGCGGGCGGGGCGAGCTCCAGCTGGCCGTGCTCATCGAGCAGATGCGGCGCGAGGGCTATGAGCTGACCGTCAGTCGCCCGGAGGTCATCCTCCACGACGTCGACGGCCAGGTCCAGGAGCCGTACGAACGGATCACGATCGACATCCCGCCCGACTACATCGGCGAAGTGCAGCAGGCGCTGGCCGGCCGCAAGGGCCGCCTGGAGCAGATGACCACCGACGCCGACGGTCGGGTGCGGATGGAGTTCGTGCTCCCGGTCCGGGGCCTCATCGGCTATCGCGGCCAGCTCCTGACCGACACCCGCGGCACGGCGCTCCTGCACCAGATCGGCGAGGGATATGGGCCGTGGGCGGGCGAGGTGACCCACCGGACGAACGGGGTGCTCATCGCCGATCGCGCCGGGACGTCCAACGCCTACGCGCTGTTCAACCTCCAGGACCGCTCGGAGCTGTTCATCGGCTCCGCTGTCGATGTCTACGAGGGCATGATCGTCGGCGAGAACGCGCGCTCGGGCGACATGGACGTCAATGCGACCAAGGAGAAGAAGCTCACCAACATCCGGACCCACGCCCACGACGAGGCGCTCCGGCTCACGCCCCCCCGGCCCCTGACCCTCGAGACGGCGATCGAGTTCATCGGCTCGGACGAGCTGGTCGAGGTCACCCCGTCGGCCATCCGGCTGCGCAAGCGGCTGCTGGCCAAGCACCACCGGGAGCGCGAGCGGGGCCGCGCCTACGACCTCGTCCGGGCCGAGCGCGCCTGACCCGGCCGAGCTTCCAGCCGGGGGCAGATGCCGCTCGGACGTACAATCCCCCGACCATGTCGATCTACCTCGACCATGCCGCGACCACGCCCCTCCGCCCGGACGTGCTCGAGGCGATGCTGCCGTTCCTGGGTGGCGCCTTCGGCAATCCATCGTCGACCCACACCTGGGGCCGCGCCGCCCGCGAGGCCCTCGACGGTGCGCACGAGCGGTTTGCCCGCACGATCGGGGCCGAGCCGCGCGAGGTGGTGTTCACGAGCGGCGGGACCGAGGCGAGCAACCTCGCGCTCAAGGGGGCGGCCTGGGCGGGCCGTGCTCGCGGCGCCCGCATCGTCACGTCGCCCGTCGAGCATCACGCCGTTGGGCACTCCCTGGCCCACCTCGAGAAGTTCGGCTTTGACGTGGTCGAGGTGCCCGTCGACCGCTACGGTCGCGTGGACCCCGCTGCCATCGAGCGGGCGCTGACCGACCGGACCATCCTCGTCAGCGTGATGCTGGCCAACAACGAGGTGGGCACGATCCAGCCGATCCCGGAGATCGCCGAGGTTGTCCGGTCGCGCCGTGGCGTGCTGCTCCACGTGGACGCGGTGCAGGCCGCGCCGTGGCTGGCCATGGACATGCAGGCGATGGGCGCCGATCTGGTTGCGTTCGGCGCGCACAAGGCCGAGGGACCCAAGGGCACCGGAGCCCTTTGGATCCGCAAGGGAACCCACATCCTGTCCCAGCAGCACGGCGGGTCACAGGAGCGCCACCGGCGGGCCGGGACCGAGAACCTCGCGGGGATCGTGGGGATGGCGCGGGCGTTCGAGCTCGTGGCGGCCGAGCGGGCCGGCACGGTCGAGCGGGTCCAGGCCCTTCGGGATCGCCTCGCCGGTGCTCTGCTCGCGGTCGATGGAGTGGAGCTCACCGGTCACCCGGTGGAACGGCTGCCCCACATCCTGTCGGTCGTCGTCCCCGGTGTCGATGGCAGTTCGGTCACGCTGGCGCTCGACCTCGAGGGGATCGCATGCTCCACCGGCTCCGCGTGCACCAGCGGCTCGACCGATGTCAGCCACGTCCTGGCGGCGATGGGCTATCCCGACGAGGAGGCCCGCGGTGCCGTGAGGCTGTCGCTCGGCCGGACGACGACCGGCGCCGAGATCGACGAGGCTGTCCGGGTGATCCCTTCGGTGATCGACCGGCTGGTCGCGGCGGCGCCGCGGGTGCCGGCCGAGGCGGCCACCGGATGAGCCGGATCCTGGTGGCGATGAGCGGTGGCGTCGACAGCTCCGTCGCCGCCGCCCTGCTCACCGAGCAGGGTCACGATGTGGTCGGTGTCTGGATGCGTCTCCACGAGGTCGCCGACAGCTACAGCGAGTTCCGCAAGAGCTGCTGCTCGGCGGACGCCGCCGACGACGCGCGCCGGGTGGCGGCCCACCTCGGGATCCCGTTCTACGTCATGAACCTCGAGCGCGAGTTCGGGGCCGGCGTGATCGATCCGTTCGTGGCCGCGTACCTCGACGGCCGGACGCCAAGCCCGTGCGTCGACTGCAACACCGTCGTCAAGTTCGGAGCCCTGCTCGGGCGTGCCCGCCACCTTTACGATTGCGAGGCGGTCGCCACCGGCCACTATGCCCGGCGCCTGGTCGAGGACACCCCGGACGGGCCACGGGCCGTGCTGGCGAGGGCGGTGGACGCGGCCAAGGACCAGACCTACTTCCTGTACGGACTCCGCCAGGAGCAGCTGTGGCACAGCCGGTTCCCGCTCGGCGATCTCACCAAGCCCCAGGTGCGCGAGGTTGCCCGCGGCCTCGGGCTGATCACCGCCAACAAGCCCGAGAGCCAGGAGATCTGCTTCGTGCCCGGCGGCGACTATCGCACGGAGCTCGAGGCGCGCGGTGGCTGGTCTCCGACGCCTGGACCGGTGCTGGACGCGGATGGCACCGTGCTCGGAAGGCACGATGGCAGCCCGGGTTTCACCGTAGGCCAGCGACGTGGGTTGGGCGTCGCCGTCGGCGAGCCGCGGTTCGTGTCGAGGATCGACCCGGCCACCAACGCCATCGTCCTTGGCAGGCGCGAGGACCTCGAGACCCGCACCGTCGCGCTGGACTCGGTCTCGTTCGTGGCGGACCGGCCGCCGGCGGGCCGTGACGGTGACGGGGCCTGGCGCCCGTTCCGGGCAGCCGTGCGGATCCGCCACCGGGCGCCGCTCGTGGCCGCCTGGGTTCGCCCGGCGAGCACGGTCGAGCCCGCCCGCATGGGCGCCTGGGCGATCGAGACGGACACGCCCGTCTGGGCGATCGCTCCCGGTCAGGCCGCCGCGCTCTACGACGGCGACACCTGCCTCGGCGGCGGGCGGATCGCATCGTCGCCGGCACGGCAGGGGATGACGATGGCGGGCGGCGGGGTCACCCCGGCATGATCCTCGGGCCCGCCCTGCCGCTTGCGGTCCTGGTGGGGCTCGTGCACACGGCGATCTACGTCGTGGTCCGCGGGGACGCCGGCGGCCGGCTGCCGCTCACGTATGCCGCGGCGGTGCTCGGCGCCTGGGCGGGGGCCGCCGTGGGCACGCGCGTCGGCATCACGCTCCTCGCGATCGGGGACTTCTCGCTCATCCCCGCGTCGATCATGGCCTGGCTCGCGATCGCCATCGTGGCCATCCTCGCGACGCTGGGACCCCAGTCCAGAAAGGCGGGCTGACGCATGGCAGGCAAGGACGCAGACCGGGAGGACGCCCCCGTGGGTCAGGGTCGCGACCCGCGGCCGCTCGGCGGGCTGGCAGACCTGGCCGACCTTCTCGGGGGTGAGAGCGACCGCTCGCGGCGGTTCCTGGGCGGCCTGATCGCTGGAGCACTGGTCGGCGCCGCCGTGGCCGGAGCCGCGCTGGTGCGCCGCCGTCGCGACGACACCGACCCGCAGCCCTAGCGCGTGGACGGACCGCGGTTCAGGCGACGGCCGAGTCCGTAGCATCGCGGCGGAGGGCGACCGCCGCCTGCATGCCGACCACGTGGGCGGCGAGGTCCACGGCCCCGAGCGGCTTCGCGAACAGGAAGCCCTGCCCAAGGTCGCACCCGAGCTCCCGGAGGCTCTCGGCCTGGTGGGGCTGCTCGATGCCTTCTGCGACGGTCGTCAGGTGCAGGGTCCGGGCCAGCTCCACGATCGCTCGAGCCACGGCCGTGGCATCGGGGTCGGACCCGACGCCGTCCACCAGGCTCCGATCGATCTTGAGCTTGTCGATGGGCAGGCGGCGAAGGTACGACAGGGAGGAGTAGCCGGTGCCGAAGTCATCGACCGCGATCCCGCAGCCGAGCGCCCGGAGGGCCACGAGCCGCTGGACCGTCTCCGCCGAGTCGTCGAGCGCCAGGCCCTCGGTGACCTCGAGGGTGAGCTGTCCCGGTTCGAGGCCGTGCTCGGCCAGCGCGTCTCGGACCCAGTCGTGGAAGGCATCGCTGCGAAGCTGGGCGGAGGACACGTTGACCGATGTCCAGCGCAGGCTCGGCAGCTGATGCGACCAGGCAGCCATCTGGCGGACGGCCTCGTTGACCACCCACCGGCCGACCGGCTCGATGAGTCCGGTCGACTCGAGCAGCGAGATGAACTCGACTGGGCTCACCAGGCCACGGACCGGGTAATTCCAGCGGATCAGGGCCTCGGTCCCCACGATGTCCCCGGTGGCCATGTCCGTGATCGGCTGGTAGAGGAGGACGAACTGCTTGCGGGCGACGGCTCGACGCAGCTCACTCTCCAGCACCAGCCGTTTGGCGGCGGCGAGGTGGGCCGCAGGGTCGTAGACGTGCCAGCGACTCTTGCCCAGGCGCTTGGCCTCGGTCATGGCGGTGTCGGCGCTGCGCATCAGCCACGTCGATGGACGCCTGCCGGTCGCGTCGACCGCGACGCCGACACTGACCTGCACGGAGACGGTCGCGCCGTCGATGCGCAGCGGCTTGTCGAACCCCCGCACCACGCGCTGCGCGACGACCAGGGCGGCCGCATCCTCGGTCAGGTCCTCGAGGAGGACCGCGAACTCGTCACCGCCCAGGCGGGCCACGGTCGCATCCGCCCGAACGCACGCGCTCAGGCGTTCAGCGGCCGCGACGAGCAGGCGGTCGCCCGCCTCGTGGCCATGCGCGTCGTTGATGGCCTTGAAGTCGTCCAGGTCGACGATCAGCATCGCGATCGGCCCCGGCTCGCGCTCGCGGCGGGCGATGGCGTGCGCGATCCGATCGCTCAGGAGCGCCCGGTTGGCGAGGCCCGTGAGCGAGTCATGGAGCGCGAGCCGATGCAGCTGGGACTCGAGCTGCTTCCGCTCGGTCACGTCGAACAGGAATCCGTTCCAGGCAACCGGTGTGCCGTCGGCACTCCGCTCGATCACGGCGTGGTCGCGGACCCAGATCTCGGTTCCGTCACGGGTCCGCATCCGGTACTCGCGATCCTCGTCCGCGGGTGATTCGGCGACGCCGGCGGCCTCTGCATCATCCTCCGCCAGGACACGCTCGAGGTCGGCGGGATGGATGTGCTCCTCCCAGATTCCAGGGATCCCGATCCATTCCTCGGGGCTGTAGCCGAGCAGCGCCTGGAGGCGAGGGCTGACATAGGTGACCGGTGCCCAGCGGCCGGCCTTCGCCCGGTAGACGACGCCCGGCAGATTCTCCACCAGCGACCGATAGCGCTCGGCGTGCCCCTGCGCCTCCTCGGCGAGCCGTTCGCCCGCGTCGCGGCCCGTGGAATCCTGGACCAGCGCGCAGACCCCGTCGACCGAGCCGTCCCCATCCCGCACGGCGGCCCATACCGTCACGGCCGGGAACACCGCATCACCCCTGCGGTGGTGACCGTCCGTCGTCACCTTGCGGTCGGCCGCCACCACCATCAGGGCGGCATCGTGCGCCACCTCGCGGTCGGCTGGGCTGATGAACGACTCGAACGGCTGGCCGATCGCCTCATCGGCGGCAACGCCGTAGAGCTGCTCGGCGGCGGGGTTCCAGACCCTGACGACCCCCTGGAGGTCGATCAGGATGATGGCGTCCCGTGCAGCCCCGATGACCGAGTCGAGGCGGCGGTTGGTGCGACGCATCTCGATCGCCAACTCTCGAACCTGTCGGGCCCGCGATCGCAGGCTCGTCGCGGCGACCAGCAGCAGGAGGCCGGCAAGGGGGGCCGCCAGGAGCAGGGGAGCGATGGCGGCGCCCGGCAGTGTCCGGGCCGTGTCGCCGGCCGCCAGCAGGCTGACCTCGGCCAGCAGGCCGACGGCGATGGCCGGGATGGTTGCGACTGCCAGCACGAGGACCAGCAGGGTGCGCCACGGGATGGCGCGGATCACGAGGCGCGTGATCCGGTGCGGGGGTTTCAAGCTGGTCATTCCTCGAACCCTGGTGTCGCCGGGACCTGCCGCGGCTCCTGTCTCAGAGGCTAGGTGCCTCAACGCACCGCGCGAGGACCCAGCGGTCCCCGTGGGTGGGGGACCTTTGACCCCCCGGGCCGTTCGTCGACCGCCCGTTCGGTACCATGGTTCCGATGTCCAGCCCCACACCCTCCGACCCCGCCATCCCGTATCGGTCTGCCTCGGAGATCCGCGACCGGTTCGTGGAGTTCTTTGCCGAACGCGGCCACACGATCGTGCCAAGCGCGAGCCTCGTCCCCGCCGGCGACCAGACCCTGCTGTTCACGAACTCGGGCATGGTCCAGTTCAAGGACGCGCTCACCGGCGTCGAGAAGCGTGACTACGTGCGGGCGGTGGACTACCAGCGATGCCTGCGCGTGGCGGGGAAGCACAATGACTTCGAGGAGGTCGGCCGCACGCCGCGCCACCACACGCTGTTCGAGATGCTGGGCAACTGGAGCTTCGGCGACTACTTCAAGCGCGAGGCCATCCACTGGGCCTGGGACTTCCTCACCCGGGACCTCCGGATCCCTGCCGAGCGCCTCGCCGCCACCGTCTACACCACCGACGACGTCGCCCACGCGGTCTGGAAGGACGAGATCGGGCTGACCGATGACCGGCTCGTCCGCTGGGGGGACTTCCCGGCCGGGGACGAGGCCAACTGGTGGCGGATGGGCGACGTGGGGCCCTGCGGACCCTGCTCGGAGATCCACTACGACCGGGGTGCCCACCTGTCCGAAGGACCCGAGTGCATCCCGGACCACAGCGAGCACTGCCCGCGCTGGCTCGAGGTGTGGAACCTCGTGTTCATGGAGTTCGAGCTCCACCAGGACCGGTCGCTGACGCCGCTGCCCGCACCGGGCGTGGACACCGGCATGGGGCTCGAGCGGATCGCATCGGTCGTCCAGGGCGTGAGCACCAACTACGACACCGACCTGTTCGCCCCGATCCACGGGCGGATGCGGGAGCTGCTGGGCAGCGACCCGGACGCGTTCGAGGCGGAGCGCTTCAGCTACCAGGTCATCGCCGATCACAGCCGGGCGGTCACCTTCCTCGCGGCGGATGGCGTCCTGCCGTCAAACGAGGGCCGGGGCTACGTGCTGCGACGGATCATGCGCCGCGCGATCCGGCACGGCCGGCTCCTCGGCCGGCGCGAACCGTTCCTGGGGGAGACGGCCGTGGTGGTGATCGAGACGATGGCCGGGGCGTACCCGCACCTCGCCGAGCGCCGCGCCGAGGTCCTGCAGGTCATCGAGCGCGAGGAACGCCAGTTCAATCGGACGCTCGAGGCCGGGGTGGGGATCCTGGAGGCGGCGCTCGTCCTGCTGACCTCGGCGACACGGGCCGTCGGCCGGCAGGCGGACCACCTGCCCCCGGACGCCCCTGTCCTTCCGGGCGAGGTTGCGTTCCAGCTGCACGACACGTACGGGTTCCCGATCGACCTCACCATCGAGCTCGCCGCGGAGTACGGGGTGCGCACCGACCAGGCCGGGTTCCAGGACGCGCTCACAACCCAGCGACAGCGGAGCCGGTCCCACACCAAGTCCGGCCTGGCCGAGGCGAACCTGGCTGCCTCGCGCTACGCGGACGTGCTCGCCCGGACGGCTCCCACCGAGTTCACCGGCTATGAGTCCACCGGTGGCGACGCGCGCGTCGTGGCCATCCTGCGTGATGGCGTGGAATACGAGGTGCTGGAGGCGGTGCCAGAGGTGGAGCTCCGGGCCGAGCCCGCTGCTCACGCCGAGCTCGTCCTGGACCGCACCCCGTTCTACGCCGAGAGCGGCGGCCAGGTCGCGGACAACGGCGTGCTGCGCACGGTGGACGGGGCGGTCCTGCTCGAGGTTGACGACGTCCAGCGGGTGGCCGGGACCCAGAACGCCGGTCTGACCGTGCACCGTGGTGTCCTCCGCGGCCGTGTCTCGATCGGCGACACGGTGCGCTGCGAGATCGACACGCAGCGCCGCGCCCATACCATGCGCAATCACACGGGCACGCACGTGCTCCATCGCGCGCTCCGCAACGTGATCGGGGAGCGCGCCCGCCAGGCCGGATCGCTCGTCCACCCGGACTACCTGCGGTTCGACTTCCCGTTCGAGCGGGCCCTGACCCCGGACGAGCTCCGGGCCATCGAGACCCAGGTTCGCGACGTGGTCCGGGAGGACCGCGAGGTGAGCGTGGAGTGGATGACGATGGCCGAGGCCCAGGCGGCCGGAGCTGATGCCTTCTTCGACGAGAAGTACGCCGAGCGCGTGCGGACGATCCGGGTCGCCGGCTTCTCCCACGAGCTGTGTGGCGGGACGCACTGCCGCGCGTCCGGCCAGATCGGCGGCTTCATCATCACCGGTGAGCGATCCATCGGCTCCGGGATGCGCCGGATCGAGGCCGTCACGGGTGCCGCCGCGGATGCCCTGATGGACGAGCGGTTCGCCGCGCTCGAACGCACGGTCGCGGCGGTCGGCGCCCGCGGCCCCGATGCCCTGGAGGAGCGCATCGCTGCCCTCCAGGCCGAGCTCCGTGAGGCGAAGCGGCGCCTGCGGGCAGGAGGCGCGACCGGCGGCCGCCCGCGGCCGGGGGACCTGGCTGCCCGGGCCGAGGATCTGGGCGATGGCGTCCTGTTCGTGGGCGTGAGCCTGGACGTGGAGTCCATGGACGCCCTCAAGGCGTTCGCCAAGGACCTGCGGGGCTCGCTTCCGAGCGGCGTCATCGCGGCCGGCCTCGACGCGGAGGAGCCCCAGCTGTTCGTGACGGTCAGTGACGACCTCGTCGCGCGTGGCATCGCGGCCGGCCCACTCGTCCAGGAGGCCGTGACCAGGATCGGTGGGCGTGGTGGCGGTCGGGCCGAGATGGCCCAGGGGAAGGGGACGCGGCGCGAGGGGCTGGACGACGCGCTCGCGGCCGTTCGCGCGGCGGTCGCTGCCCACAGCGGGCCTGGATGATGCGAGGCGCCGCCCCCGTGCTCGAGGTCGCCTGAATGTCCTTCCTGCGCCGTCTCTGGAACCGCGACGAGGCCCCGGTCCCGGCCGCCTGCACGGCGCTCGACATCGGGACGGAGTACGCGAAGGCCCTCGTGTTCGAGATCGACGAGACCGGACACGGGACCGTCCGCGGCGTCGGCCGCCAGCGCCAGGGCCTGTCGCACATGCAGTCCGGCACGGTCGCCGACATCGCGGCCGTCGTGGACAACTGCTCGGTCGCCCTCCAGGAGGCCGAGGAGATGGCCGGTTTCCGGCCGACGCAGGTCGTGATCGGCATCGCCGGCGAATTGGTCAAGGGGTTCACGACCACCCTCACCCAGGAGCGCAAACGGCCGGACCTGCCGGTCAACGACGCGGAGCTGGTCAAGCTCATCGACAGCGTCCAGCGCGAGGCGCTCAACGAGGCGGAGCGGTCGATCACCTGGGAGACGGGTCTTCCGCACGTGGACGTCCGCCTGGTCCACAGCGCGATCGTCGGGGCGTCGATCGACGGCTATGGGCTGTCGAACCCGGTCGGGTTCCAGGGACGCCATGTCAGGATCGGCATCTTCAACGCCTTCGCGCCGCTCGTCCACCTCGGGGCGCTGCAGTCAGTGGCGAGCCAGCTGGACCTCGAGCTGCTCGAGGTGGTGGCCGAACCGTACGCGGTCGCCCGGGTGCTCGGGGCCGAGCATGTCCGGCAGGCAGGCGCGCTGTTCGTCGACGTGGGTGGCGGCACGACCGATGTGGCCCTCGTGCGCCAGGGTGGCATCGAGGGCACCCGGATGTTCGCCCTCGGAGGGCGGGCCTTCACGAAGTCCATCGCGGATCGCCTGGACCTGCCCTTTCCCCGGGCAGAGGCGCTCAAGGTGGATTACGCCCGCGGACTGGCGATCGAGGAGCACGATGCCGTCGGGGAGATCGTGGGTGACGACGTCGCCGTCTGGGCCGCGGGCGTCGAGCTGGTGATGGAGGAGCTGGCCGCGGGCGAGATGCTGCCGTCGCGGATCTGGTTGTGCGGCGGCGGATCGAGACTCCCGGAGGTCCGGGCCGCGCTGGGAGCCGAGCGCTTCTGGAAGCAGCTCCCGTTCGCCCGGCCGCCCGAGGTTGCCGTGATGGCCCCGGACCAGATCGAGACCATCAGCGACGCCACCGAGCTGCTGGTGGACCAGCAGGACGTGACACCCCTGGGGCTCGCCTGGCAGGCGATCGAGATCCAGACGTCCGAGGATCCGCTCGACACCGCGCTGCGGCGCGTCCTGCGGGCGATGAAGGTCTAGCACCGGCGATGGCAACGACCATCTACCTCGATCCTGACGACGAGATCACGACGGCGGCCGCCCGCATCCGCCAGGCGACGGACTCCAGGGTGGCGATCGTCATCCCGTCCGGGTCCCGCGTCGCGACCTCCCGCATCAACTTCCGGCTCCTCGCCCGCGAGGCGACGGTGAACGGGCGTCGGCTGGACATCGTGGCGCCCGACGCCAGCGCCCGCGCGCTGGCGGCGTCCGCGGGCCTGCCGGTCTTCGGGTCGGTCGGCGAGTACGAGGACGCCCTTGCGGGCCCAGCGGTCGCCGCCGTGGAGGCGACGGACGACCTGCCGGCCAGACCCCAGGTGGGGCGGCGACGCCGCGGGGCCGACGGCCGGCGGCCGTCGGCGGTTGCGGAACCCGACAGCGCCGCCGTCGGCTCGCCGCGATCGGCGCCCGGTGCCGGTGGCTCCGGGTCCGACGTGACGGAGCGCCCAGCGGACCGCGAGGCGGAGCTCGACGCGATCGTCCGCCGCAGCCGAGAGGTACCCGTGGTGAGGCCGCCGCGCCGACTCCCGGGCGCCGGGCTGGTCGCGGGGATCGGGATCCTGGTCGTCGGGCTCGCCGTCGCGGGCGTCGCCGCCTCCCTGTTCCTGCCCGCTGCCGACATCACGATCGCGCCTCGGGTCGAGGCCGTGGGCCCGCTGGAGCTCGTGGTCACCGCCGACCCGGCCGCGACCGCTGTGGACCCCGACACGCTCGTGATCCCCGCGCAGACGGTGGCGTTTCCCGTCGAGGTGGCCACCCAGTTCCCGGCGACGGGCAAGCGGGTCGAGTCCACGCCCGCCACGGGTGGCGTTCGCTGGCGGAACTGCGACCCCTCGGCCTCGTACTCGGTCGCGGCCGGGACCTCCGTCAGGACGCCCGACGGCATCGAGTTCACCATCGACGAGGCCGTGTTCCTGCCGGTCGCCCAGATCACGGGCACGGGCTCCGTCCAGACGATCCGCTGCCAGACGACGGAGGTCGCCGTCACCGCGGCCAAGCCCGGTCCCGAGGGCAACGTCGAGGCCGGCCGGATCAGGGTGGTGCCGGCCCGCTACGACCGGAACCTGGTCACGGTGACCAACCCCGATCCGACGACGGGTGGGACCCGCGAGGAGTTCACCCGGATCTCGCGCAAGGACATCGATGCCGCGCTGGCCACCCTGGCGACCGACCTCCAGGCGCGGTTCGAGGCACAAATGGAGGATCCGTCCGAGATCCCGTTCCCCGGCCTCGCCTTCCCGGCGACGGCCGTCCTCGGCGAGTCCGCACCCACGGTGGACCCGGAGTCGCTCCTGAGCGTCGAGGTCGAGACGTTCCAGCTGGGGCTGTCGGCCACGGCGACGATGCTCGCCGTCGACACGTCGCCCATTCACGACATCGCCGCCGCCGCGCTCGCGGATGCGGTCACGCCTGGCTGGACGCTGGTCGAGGGCTCGAGCCGGCTGTCGGTCGGTGAGGGCGCAGTCCGGCGGGGCGTCATCGAGTTCCCGGTGGCAGGTGTCGCCAAGCAGGTCCGACCCGTTGACGGCGACCTTCTTCGGGGACAGGTCATGGGTCTGCCCGCGGACCAGGCGCGCGCCATCCTCGAGCCGTACGGCGAGGTGACGATCGCGTTGTGGCCGGACATGGTCACGGCCGTCCCGACGATCGACCAGCGCGTGACGCTGTCGGTGCTCGATCCGATCGACACGGTCCCGGATGTCGACCCGGTGCTGCCTTCCAGCCGTCCGGAGCCGTCCCCGTCGGCCGCCCCCGACGGCGGGTCTCCCTCCCAGCCAGTACCATCGGGCTGATGCTGCCGTCTGCCCCGATGACCACCTCGTGCCGGTGAGCCGGATCCTGGGTGTCGACCTCGGATCGCGAAGGATCGGCCTGGCCGTCGCCGATCTCGGCGTCGGGATTGCCCGGCCCCTCGCCACGGTCAGGCGCGCCGCGACCCCGCAGGCGGATGCCGACAGGATCGGCCGTGTCTGCCTGGAGCAGGGCGTGAGCGAGCTTGTCGTGGGCCTGCCGATCGAGGCTCGGGGTACCGAGGGCGAGATGGCGGCCGGCGCGCGAGCCTGGGCCACGGAGATCGCCTCGCGCCTTGAGCTGCCCCTTGCCCTCCGCGACGAGCGGCTGTCGTCGTTCGAGGCGGAGCGGCGGATGGGGCGGATGCCCCGCGGCCGGTCGGGTGGCCCGCCATCGAGAACGCAGCGCGATGCGCACCGGGCCCAGGTCGATCGCGAGGCCGCGAGCATCATCCTCCAGGACGAGCTCGACGCACGGCGCGAGGCGGGCAGCCCGGCAGGCCCGGCTCGCGTCACGGAGCCACCCGCGGGGACACCGCGATGAGCATCCGGGGCGGGCGCAGCCCACGCGAGGACTACGTGTCGCCCGCTCCCGAGCCCGTGAGGCCACAGCCCAACGGGTATCGGCGGACGGGCCGTTTCGGGCGCGGACCGGGCGATCAGCGACGGTACGAGCGCTACGGTGAGCGGAGGAGTGGCTTCGCCGGGCTGCTGGGCTTCGTCGTGTTCCTCCTCGTCCTTGCCGCCCTGGTGCTGGTCGCGCTGTTCACGGTCGCCCGCCCGATCGCGCGCCTGGTCATCGTCCCACTCGCCGAGGACAATCCCGCTGCGCTCCGGATCGGGTTCATCCAGGACCTCGTCCGCGAGGACCTGGGCGCATCCCTGACGTCGCCCGCGGGGACGAACCCGGGCGTGATCGACTTCATGGTCGAGTCGGGCGACACGCCGGCCACGCTGGCGCCCCGTCTGCTCGAGGCGAAGGTCATCGCGTCGGAGCGGGCGTTCCTGTTCCAGGCGCGCATGGACGACCTTGCGCCGAAGCTCACGGCCGGCCGGTTCTCGCTCGCGCTCAACCTGACGCCGGCCGAGGTGGTCAAGGGCCTGGTGGAGAACCGGATCGTGATCCGGACGATCGACGTGACGTTCCGGGAGGGGCTCCGGCTCGAGCAGATCACCGCCAAGCTTGCCACCCTCGAGGGCACGCTCGTCGATCCGGCCGAGTTCTACCGGCTGGCCACCAAGCCCACGGACGCCCTCCTCGGTGACTACCCGTGGCTGCTGGACGAGAACGTGCGACCGACCGGGGCATCGCTGGAAGGGTTCCTGTACCCGGCAACGTACACGCTGCGGATCGACAGCATCGCGCCCACGACGGCGGATGGCCTCGTCCGCATGATGCTCGACGCCTTCCACGCCGCCGTCGGGCCGGAGCGCCTCGAGGTGCCGGCGAAGCGCGGGCTGACCTTCTACCAGGTGCTGACCCTGGCCTCCATCGTGGAGCGGGAGGCGGTGCTGGACAAGGAGCGGCCGCTGATCGCGGGCGTGTACCAGAACCGGGTCGACCGCGTGCCCAGCGTGAAACCCGGCCTCCTCCAGGCGGACCCGACCGTGATCTACGCCGTGGATACGGTCAACCTGGGCAGGTTCAGCCAGGCCTGGACCCAGTACGTGTTCTGGACGGTACCCCAGGGTGCGTCACTCCGGGACCAGGTCCTGCCCGAGAAGCTGGCCGGCTACAACACGTACGTCGTGCCGGGGCTTCCACCGGGTCCCATCGCCACCCCCAGCCTGGTCTCGCTCGATGCGGCGCTCAGCCCGGACACCGAGAGCGGGTACACGTACTTCGTGGCCATCCCGGATGGCGATGGCGCCCACGACTTCTCGAAGTCATCCGCGGAGCACGAGCGGAAGCTCCGCGAGTACGGCTACCGGTAGATGGGCGTGGACAGCCACCTCCCCGAGCCCGCGGACTTCGCCCCGCCGCCGGATGCCCGGACCCGCGCGCGCTGGCGGGACGCTGAGCGCGCCCTCCGGCCCGGCCGCCTGGCCCGCCTGCGCGAGCGCATGGCAGCGGCGGACGCGGACGCCTACTTCGGCCTCCGCCGGGAGCACATGCGGTGGCTCACCGGCTTCACGCTGGCCGAGGGCGAGGACAGGGTCGCCGGCCATTCCGGACAGCTGCTGGTCGGGCCGGACGACGTCGTGGTCGTGACCGACTCCCGGTACACGCTCCAGGCGCGCCGCGAGGCTCCGGAAGCGGTCGTCGAGGAGATCGGATACGACCTGGCCGACCACTGGGCGCGCCTGCTTGCCCGGGTCGGCGCGCGGCGGGTCGCCGTCGAGGCCACGGCCATCTCGCATGCCCTGTGGACGCGGCTTGCCGCCGCCGCCCCCGATGTCGAGCTCGTGGCCGTGGATGGCTGGGTCGAGTCCATGCGCGCCACCAAGACACGCGACGAGATCGAGCGGATCGACGCGGCCTGTGCCGTCGCCGACCGGGCGCTCGCGGCCCTGCTCCCAGAGATCCGGCCCGGCGTGACCGAGCACGACCTCGCGCTCCGGCTCGAGTTCCTGATGCGCACCGGTGGCGCCGAGGCCCTGGCGTTCGATGTCGCCTGCCTCGCCGGACCCGAGGCCGCCCTGCCTCACGGGGCGCCCGGCGACCGGCCGGTGGTGGCAGGCGAGGTGCTCCTGTTCGACTTCGGGGCCCAGGTCGAGGGCTACCGGAGCGACATGACGCGGACCCTGTTCGTGGGCGAGCCCCGGGCCCGGGATCTCGAGATCTACGACCTGGTCGCGAGGGCCCAGCAGGCCTCGATCGATGCCATCGTCGCCTCGCTCGGGCGGCTGCCCACCCCGGGGGAGCGGGTGCCGCCCCCGGGCAACTCCCTGATCAGCGGCCGGGCCGCGGACGCGGCCGCGCGCGACGTGATCACGCAGGCCGGGCACGGGGCGCACTTCGGTCACGGCACGGGGCACGGGATCGGCCTCGCCACGCACGAGGAGCCGTCCCTGTCCCGTCGCGGGTCCGAGGAGTCGCTGCCCAGCCCCACGGTGTTCTCCGTGGAGCCCGGCGTGTATCTCGATGGGGAGACCGGTGTCCGGATCGAGGACCTGGTCCACCTCGATGCCGACCGGGGAGTCGTGGAGCGTCTCACCCGGTTCCCGCGCGACGTGATCGCCCTGCCGGCCTGAGCCCCGACCGGGCCCGATGGGGGGTCGAGCACACGGCCTCTGGTAGCATCCCCGGGGACATCCAACCGACCGAGCGCGGCGAGCCTGCACGCCTCCCGACCGCGCCACGCGCCACCGGAGCACCACACCGCATGATCAGCACCGGCGAGCTGCGCAAGGGCGTCGTCATCGAGCTCGATGGCGACCTCTGGGAGATTCCGACTACCACCACATCAAGATGGGCCGCGGCTCGGCACAGGTCCGGATCAAGCTGCGCAACGTCAAGAAGGGCAGCACGGTCGAGAAGTCGTTCCAGGCGGGCGACCGCTGGCCGCGCGCCCAGATCGACCGGCGCCCGGTCCAGTTCCTGTACCGCGACGGCGACGACCTCCACTTCATGGAGACCGAGTCGTACGAGCAGTTCAGCCTGCGGGCCGAGACGCTCGATGACGTGGTCGGCTTCCTCAAGGAGGGCATGACCCTCGACCGGACGAGCTACCAGGGCGACACGCTGGGCGGGAGCTGCCGGTGACCGTGGATCTGCTGGTTGCCGAGACCGATCCCGGCTTCGCCGGCGACACCGCCCAGGGCGCCCGCAAGAACGCGACCATGGAGACGGGTCTCGTGGTCACGGTGCCGCTGTTCGTGAACGAGGGGGACACCCTCCGGATCGACACCCGCACCGGCGAGTACCAGACGCGCCTCGACCCTCGCGGACGCCGGACCGATGGCCTCCGATCATCCGCGCGATGCGGTCCCGGGCGGCTCCTTCGGCCTGCGGGTCCGCACCGTGTCCGAGGTCAGCCGCGCCATCCGCGAGCGCGTCCGGTCCGACGATGGGCTGCGCGACCTGTGGGTGGAGGGCGAGGTGGGCCGGGTCACGGTGTCCAGCGCCGGGCACGCGTACTTCACCCTCAAGGACGCCCGCGCCCAGATCCAGTGCGTCTGGTTCCGTGACGATCGCGTCCGCTCGCCGTTCCAGCCCCAGACCGGCCTCCAGGTCGTGGCTCATGGGCGCATGGACCTGTTCGAGCCGCAGGGGGCGCTGCAGCTGTACGTGGAGGCGCTGCAGCCGTCGGGGTTCGGCAACCTCACCCTCCGGTTCGAGGAGCTCAAGGCGCGGCTGGCGGACGAGGGCCTGTTCGATGCCGCGCGCAAGCGACCGCTGCCGGACCGTCCCCGGACGATCGCGGTGATCACGTCACCGACCGGTGCGGTCTGGCGCGACGTGTGCACGGTGCTGGCCCGTCGCTGGCCGCTGGCACGCGTGCTGCTGGTTGCCTGCCAGGTCCAGGGAGACGGCGCGCCGCAGAGCATCGTGGCCGCGTTCCGGCGGCTGGAGCAGTATCTGGACGCCGAGGTGGCAGCAGGGCGCGACGCGGATTCCCCCGCGGTGACGATCCTCGCCCGTGGCGGCGGGTCGCTGGAGGACCTGTGGTCGTTCAACGACGAGCGCGTCGTGCGGGCCGTCGTCGCCCATCCGGTGCCCGTCGTCACCGGGGTCGGCCACGAGGTGGACGTGACGCTCGCCGACTTCGCGGCGGATGTCCGCGCGGCCACGCCGTCGGCCGCGGCGGAGCTCGTCGTGCCGGACCGCGCGGAGGCGTTCGAGCGGGGTCGCCGGACTGGAGCGCGCGCCGATGCCGCCATCGCCCGCGTCTTCGCCACGGGCCGGCGGGATCTCGACGTCGAGCGGCGGGCGATCGCCCGTCTCGAGCCGCGCGCCCAGCTGGCCGCCTCGCGAGAGCGCGCCGGCCTGCTGCTGGACCGGGCGTCCCGCGTGGTTGCGAACCGGCTGGCCGACGCGGCGCGGGCGAGCGAGCGGCTGGCGGTACGGCTGGACCCGCTGCTGCCGGCTCGCCTGGCCACCGAGCTCGGTTGCCTTGACGTCCTTGGCGGGCGTGCTCCGGCCAGCGTGGCCAGCAGGCTCCGGCGATGCTCGACGGGGCTGGCGGCCGTGCGCGCCTCGCTCGACGCGCTCGCGCCGCAGGCGACGCTCGCGCGGGGTTACGCCATCGTCCGTCGCGAGGCCGATGGGATGATCCTGCGCGACCCGGCCATCGCTCCGCCGGGCACGGCGCTCCGGCTCACGCTTGCGGGTGGTGGGCTCTCGGCCACGAGCGATGGCCCGGCGGTGGACCCGCCCTCGGTATGATCCGTGCAGTCGTTCGACCTACAGGAGCCCGCCCGTGACCGACACCCCCGGACCGGACGCGACGGCAGACGTCGACAGCCTCGCCTTTGACGAAGCGTTCGCATCGCTCCAGCGGGTTGTCACGGCCCTCGAGGCGGGCGGCGGCTCGCTCGAGGCGACCATCGCGCAGTACGAGCGGGCGGTGGCGCTCCAGCGTCGCTGCGAGCGGCTGCTCGGCGAGGCCGAGCTGAGGGTCCAGCAGCTGATGGCGCGCCCGGGCGGCGGCCCGGCCGCCGTGGATGTGGTTCCCGGCGACGCCGAGGACGCGTAGCGGGCTCGGCGCCAGCGTGGGGACGCAGGCATGGATCCTGCTACCATTGACTATCATATTTCCTAAGCAGAGACGCATCACCAACCGGTGCCCGCGGCCGTCCTGACCACGCACCACGCCCGAGCTCCAGGAGCCAACAGCCGTGCCCATCCTCGACCGCCTGCATGATCCTGCCGAGCTCCGCGGCCTGTCGGACGCGGAGCTCGTCCAGCTTGCCGATGAGCTGCGGGAGACGATCATCCGCACCGTCGCCGCGACCGGCGGCCACCTCGGCTCCTCGCTCGGCGTCGTGGAGGTCACCCTCGCCCTGCACCGGCTGCTGGAGTCGCCTCGGGACCACATCGTGTGGGACACCGGCCACCAGGCCTACGCGCACAAGCTCCTGACGGGCCGCCTCGAACGGTTCCACACGCTCCGCCAGATCGACGGCATCGGCGGGTTCCCGCGCCGGAGCGAGTCGCCCCACGACGTGATGGACGGCGGACATGCCGGCACCGGCCTGTCCATTGCCCAGGGCCTCGCGACCGCGCGGGACCTCCGCCACTCGATGGAGCGGATCGCGGTCGTCGTGGGCGATGCGGCGCTCCTGTCCGGGCTGTCCCTGGAGGCGCTCAACGACATCGGTCACCGCCAGACGCAGCTCCTGATCGTGCTCAACGACAACGAGATGTCCATCAGCCCCTCCGTCGGCGCGCTGTCGAAGTACCTCTCGGAGATCAAGCTGAGCCAGGCGTGGCAGCAGGGCAAGGGCGCCTGGGACACGGTCACCGAGCATGTCCCGGTATTCGGCCCGCGCCTTCTGGAGATGAGCCGCCGCTTCCGCCAGAGCGTGGTCTCGTTCGCCCAGCCGGGCCAGCTGTTCGAGGACCTTGGGATCACGTACGTCGGGGTGATGCCCGGGCACGACCGGCCGTTCCTCGAGGAGACCTTCCGCCGGGCACTCGCGCTGAACGGACCGGTGATCGTCCATGTCCGGACGCAGAAGGGCAAGGGATACCGGCCCGCCGAGACGGATCAGGTCAGCTTCCATGGCGCGGCGCTGCCGCCGATCGCAGTCCCGTCAACCGACTCGCACGACCGCCTCGGCGGCTTCAACGGCAACGGGCACGGGGACGGCATGGCGTCGTCGGCTGCGGGCGGCTCATCGGTGGCGCCCTCCCACGAGGCCGAAGGGGGCGCGCCTCCCTCGGCGTCAGTCATGGCTGACCGGCGTGGCCACGACCGGGTGGCCGTGCCGCCCTCGAAGACCGCCGAGCCGGATCCCCAGAACACGCGGAAGGTCCCCAACTACACGGCGCACTTTGCCGCAGAGCTCGTGTCGCTCGCCGCGGAGGATCGGCGCATCGTCGCGATCACGGCCGGGATGCCCACCGGCACGGGCCTGTCGAAGCTGCAGGCGGCGTATCCGGACCGGTTCATCGATGTCGGGATCGCCGAGCAGCACGCGGTCACGCTGGCCACCGGGCTCGCCCTTGGAGGGATGCGGCCCGTGGTGGCGCTGTACTCGACGTTCCTGCAGCGGGCATTCGACCAGACCGTGCACGACGTCTGCCAGAACGACGCTCCGGTGCTGCTCGCCGTCGACCGCGCCGGGCTCGTCGGCGAGGATGGCACCAGCCACCAGGGCATGTTCACCATCCCGGCCCAGCGGATGCTGCCGAACCTCGTGATCGCCAGTCCTCGCGACGAGCAGGAGCTCCGCTCGCTCGTTCGCACCGCATTCGCGCAGGACCATCCGTTCGCGCTGCACTATCCGCGGGACGCGGGCTTTGGTGTTCCCGAGCGCGCGCCCGAGGTGCTGCCGATCGGTCGCGGCGAAGTCCTGCAGGAGGGCCGGGACCTGCTGTTCGTCGGGTTCGGGCCGATCACCGCCCGCGCGCTCGAGGTGGCGGATCTGCTCGGCGCGAAGGGCTGGTCGGTCGGGGTGATCAACGCCCGGTTTGCCAAGCCGCTCGACCGGCAGTTGATCCTCGATGCCGCCCGTGGCAAGCAGCTGGTCGTGACCTTCGAGGAGAGCGTGGTCACCGGCGGCTTCGGGGCCGGGGTGCTCGAGGCGTTCGAGGAGGCGAGGCTGGCCGACCCGGTCTATCGCTCCGTGCCGGTGAAGATCCTGGGCATCCCGGGTGACCGTTTCGTCGACCACGGGTCGGTCACCGATCTGCGGCGACTGATCCGCATCGACGTCCCCGGCCTCCTCGCCCAGGTCGAGGAGACGCTGGCCATCCTGGGGCTCGACATCGCCGCCCACGCCGGCTGACCCATCGCCACGGCATACGTCCGGATTGGGCGGCGTGTGCCACGATAGGCGCCATGCCGGCAGCCACCGCGAAACGCCTCCGCCTCGATCAGCTTCTCGTGGACCGCGGGCTCGCGCCCACCCGTTCGCGGGCGCAGGCCCTCGTGCTCGCCGGCCGCGTCTACGTCGGTGACGGCGACGGGGCGCGGCGGGACCTCAAGGCGGGCGACCTGGTGGACCGGGCGACGAGCGTGGCCGTCGCGGGTGGACGCGAGTGGGTCAGCCGGGGGGCGCACAAGCTGATCGCCGCCCTCGACGCGTTCGGGATCGATCCGGCCGGCCGGGTGACGGTTGATATCGGGGCCTCGACCGGCGGCTTCACCGATGTCCTGATCGCCCGGGGGGCGTCGCGCGTGTACGCGGTGGATGTCGGCCACGGCCAGCTGGCCGAGAAGCTGCGCCTGGACCCGCGCGTGGTGTCCATGGAGCGGGTCAACGCCCGCACTCTCCATGGCGCCAGCCTGCCCGAGCCCGCCGATCTCGCCGTGATCGACGTGGCCTTCATCTCGCTCGCCCTGGTGCTGGGACCGGTACGGTCCGTGCTGCGCGATGGTCGGAGTTCGATCGTGGCGCTGGTCAAGCCGCAGTTCGAGGCCGGCCGCGCCGACGCCAAGGGGGGGGTGGTGCGGGACCCAGCGGTGCACCGCCGCGTGCTCAGGGAGACGGCCGCGGTGGCGCAGGAGCTGGGCCTCGGGACCCGGGACGTGATCGCGTCGCCGATCCAGGGGCCGGACGGGAACCGTGAGTTCCTCGCCTGGCTGGAAGCCGGCCCCTCGTGCGCGGAGCTTCATGACCGGATCGATGCCGCGGTAGCGGCCGCCTGGGAGGACGTCACGTGACGGTTCGCCGCATGGGTTTCGCCTACAACCCGACGATCGAGGACGCGGTCGAGCTCGGCGAGCGGGCCGCCGGATGGTGCCGGATGCGGGGCATCGACCACTGGACCGCTCCGGCCGGGGAGACGGCCGCGCTGGTCGAGAGGCTCCCCGGCACCGACGTCCTCGTCGTTCTCGGCGGTGACGGGACGTTCCTGCGGGCTGCCCAGGCGGTGGCGGTGGTGGACGTTCCGCTGCTGGGGATCAACCTGGGCAAGGTCGGGTTCCTGTCCAAGGCCGAAGCCGACCAGCTGGAGGCGGTCCTCGAGCATCTCAGGACGGGCGCCTACGTCATTCGCGAGCGCATGGGCCTGGCCGGCTCCATCCTGCCGGCCGGCCGAGAGGGTGACACGCGGTTCACGGCGCTCAACGACATCGTGGTCGCACGGGGTTCGCTGGCGCGGGTCGTCCGGCTTGCGGTGACGATCGACGAGTCGCATCTCGCCACCTTCATCGCGGACGGATTGATCATCGCCAGCCCTACCGGCTCGACGGGGTACTCGTTCTCGGCGGGCGGCCCCATCCTCGACCCGCACGGTCGCAACCTGGTCGTGACGCCCATCGCGGGCTACCTCTCGGCCATCCGCTCCATCGTCGTGTCGCCCGAGCAGGTCGTCCGCGCCCGGATCATCGACGCTCACGAGGCGCTCGTGTCGATCGACGGCCGGGAAGACCACCGGGTCGAGGTCGGCGACATCGTCGAGGTGCGGGCGCTCGAGCGGCCCATCCGGTTCGTGGAACCGACGGGTGCGATGCCGTTCTGGGACCTCCTCCGGACGAAGGTCCAGCTGCTGCCGTCCTGACGATGGCCAGCCAGCCTGCCACTCACCGCGCCGGCCGCCTGCTGGAGCTCGCGGTCATCGATCTCGCCCTGATCGACCGGCTCCGGCTGCCCCTCGAGCCCGCCTTCAACGTGCTCACCGGCGAGACCGGGGCGGGAAAGAGCCTGTTGATCGATGCGCTGGGCCTGGCAACCGGCGCCCGGGCCGATTCCGCGCTGGTCCGCCACGGAGCGGAGAGCGCCCGCGTCGAGGCGCTGTTCGACCGTTTGCCGGAGCCCATGATCGCCGTGCGGGAGATCACCGCCGCCGGCCGGTCGACGGCCCGCCTCGACGACGAGGCCGTGACCGCGGGACGGCTCGCGCAGGCGACCGCCGGCCTGGTGGAGATCCACGGCCAGCACGACCAGCAGCGCCTCCTCGATGAAGACTGGCAGCGGGACCTGCTCGACGCGTTCGGTGGGCATGGCGAGGCGCGCCTGGCCGTCGCCATGGCGGTGGAGCGCTGGCGCGCCAACCGGGCGGCGCTCGCGGAGCTGGCGATGGATCCCCGGGAGCTCCTGCGCCGCCTCGAGATCGTCGAGCACGAGGCAGCCGAGATCGAGGTGGGACACCTGCGACCGGGTGAGGCCGACGAGATCACGCGCCAGCTGGCAGCCGCACAGCACGGGGAGAGCATCACCCGGGGTGCGGCCGACGCCCGCGACACCCTGCTGGCGGAGGGCGGCGGCGCCCGGGAGCGGGTGGCCCTCGCCGAGCACGAGCTGCGGTCCCTCGCCCGCCTCGATGATCGCTGGGCGCCGCTCGCGGATCGCCTCGCCGGGCTCGAGGCCGAGCTCGAGGACGTGGCGGCCGAGGTCCGGGCACTGGCCGAGACCGTGGACCACGATCCCGAGTCGCTCGCGCGGCTCGAGACGAGGTTGGGCGAGATCCACCGGCTCCTGCGCCGGTTCGGGGACGACGAGGCCGTGGTGATCGCGCACGGGGAGCGAGCCGCAGCCGAGGCCGGGAGGCTCCGTGGTCTCGAGGACGAGCGGGCCAGGCGCGCGGGTGAGGATGCCCGGCTGCTACTCGCTGTCGCCGACGCCGCCGCCTCGCTGTCCCTCGGCCGCCAGGCGACCGCGAGCGATCTGGGGCGGGACGTCTCACGCGTGCTCGCGGAGCTCGGGTTCCCGCCCGAGGCGTTCATCGTGACCATGGGTCGCCGCCCTGCCGCGCGCGATGATGCGGCGGTCGAGGTCGACGGCGACGCGGTCGCCTTTGACGCCTCGGGCATCGACACCGTGGTGTTCGCCTTCCGGCCGAATGCGGGAGAGCCCGCACGACCGCTGGCGCGGATCGCGTCCGGGGGCGAGCTGTCGCGGGTGGCCCTGGCGGTCAAGCAGGTGCTCGCGGAGGTCGACGAGACGCCCGTGCTCGTGTTCGACGAGATCGACAGCGGGATCGGCGGGCGGAGCGCAGATCCGGTGGGGCGCTCCCTGTGGACGCTGGCCCGGGCCCACCAGGTGCTGTGCGTGACCCACCTGCCCCAGATCGCGGCCTACGCGGACGCCCACTACCGGATCGCCAAGCGCGAACGGGACGGTCGGACCGTGACGGAGATCACGCGCCTCGATCGGGGCGAGCGGGACGACGAGGTGGCGCAGATGATCGGGGGACCCACGGGTGGCGCCGCGGCCCTGGAGTCTGCGCGGGACCTGCTCGACCGCGCGGAGGCATGGCGCGCCGGACGGGTGGTCGGGGCGGCCGGATGAACCCGGGCCTCGACGGCGCGATCGAGGACTATCTAGCCTACCTGCGCGTGGAGCGAGGCGTCGCGGAGGCGACGATCCGCGCCTACCGCGCCGATCTGACCGACTTCTCCATGAGCCGCGGCGCCGCCCGCGAGTGGGCCGCCGGGCCGGAGGTGGCGCACCGCTACCTGGCGGCGCGGGCGAGGCGGGGACGCACCCACGATCCGGGTCTCGCCCCCACCAGCCTCCGCCGCCGGACCGCCTCGATCCGCGGCTTCTACCGGTTCGCGTTCGGGGACGGGTTGATCACCACCGACATCGCGTCACACCTGGACCTGCCACGGCAGCCCCGCCTCCTCCCGGAGACGCTGACCGTGGACGACGTGGAGCGGCTGCTGGAAGCCGTGGGCGGCGTGCCGGCCGGACGACAGGGTGTCGCACCGAGCGCCGCCGACGGGGTGGCGCTCCGCAACCGGGCACTCGTCGAGTTGCTCTACGCGGGCGGGCTGCGGGTCTCCGAGGCGCTCGGCCTGGACCGCGACCACCTTACCGGCGACGGTTGGGTCCGCGTGATCGGGAAGGGGGACCGGGAGCGCATGGTCCCCGTGGGAGACGTGGCGCTCCAGTGGATCGGCCGCTACCTCGCCTGGCCCAGGGCGGCCTGGCTGGCGGTGGCCGGGAGCGCGGATGCCGCCGGGACGCCGCTGTTCGTGACCACGCGTGGAGTCCGGCTCCGCCGCCAGGCGGCATGGGCGGCCGTCCGGGCGGCGGCCGTGAGCGCAGGGTTGGGGGATCGCGTCTCGCCCCACACGCTCCGTCACTCCTTTGCCACGCACCTGCTCGAGGGTGGCGCGGACCTGCGCGTCGTCCAGGAGCTCCTTGGACATGCGAGTATTGCCACCACCCAGCTGTACACGCACGTGACTGGGGCCAGGATCAGAGAGGTCTACGCCCGCGCCCACCCGCGGGCCTGAGGATCAGAGGGGAACGATGAGCTACACCGAGACGCTGCTCGCGTCGGGCGAACGGATGGTCCGCGTCGCCCACCAGCACTGGTTCATCCTCGTCTGGCGAGCCCGCTGGGCCGTGCTGGGCCTGGTCATCGCGATCGCGCTCACGATTCTGCGCGCGATCTCGTCCGACACGGACGGCCTGCTGTGGCAGCTGCTCGGCTGGGCGACGCTCATCCTGCTGGTGGTCGGCCTTGCGATGCTGGGCTGGGGCGCGCTCCAGTACCGGGCCGAGGAGTACGTGATCACGAGCCGCCGGATCCTCCATGTCGATGGCGTGATCAACAAGCGGGCGACGGACTCCTCGCTCGAGAAGATCAACGACGCGATCCTCGTGGAGTCGATCTTCGGGCGCGTGTTCGGGTTCGGCGATCTCGACGTGATCACCGCATCGGAGAGCGGGATCGAGAAGCTGCGCATGCTTCGGGACGCGAAGGAGTTCAAGAAGGCCATGCTCGAGGCGAAGCACGAGCTGGAGATCGAGATCAACCGCCCGACGATGCCGCCGGTCCGGTCCTCGGACGGCCCCGCGACGGGGGCCCCCGTGGCAACCCCGCAGGCCGACACCGCCGACGAGGTCGCCGACGCGCTTGGACGGCTGGGCGACCTTCGGGACAGGGGCATTCTGACGCCCGAGGAGTTCGAAGCCAAGAAGGCGGAGCTGCTCTCGCGGTTCTAGCCCCGCCGCCCGGTACCATACGCGGGACCCCGGAACCCCTGCACGAGGCCCGCGTGGACCAGATTCTCCTCAACCTGATCATGATTGCGATCTTCCTGGGGATCGCGTTCCCCGTCCACGAGTTCTCGCACGCAGCGGTCGCCTACCTGCGCGGCGACGCGACGGCGAAGCTGTTCGGCCGCCTGACGCTGAACCCCGTCGTCCATTTCGACCGCCTGGGCGGCCTGATGGTGATCATCTCGATCTTCCTGGGGGGCTTCCTGATCGGCTGGGCGAAGCCGACGCCGGTCAACACCTCCAACCTGCGCAACCGCCGCAACGACGAGGTGCTGGTCGCCCTCGCGGGCCCGGCATCGAACCTGGTGATGGCGGTCATCGGCGCGTTCGTCGTTCGGGTCATCATCGCGCTCGGCGTTTCGGTGCCATCCCTCGTTGGCCAGGGCCTGCTGTACTTCGTGATCTTCAACGTCATGCTGGCGATCTTCAACCTGATCCCGGTGCCGCCGCTCGACGGATCCACCCTGCTGTTCCGCTTCCTGTCGCCGAGCCAGGTCTGGCGGGTCCGGCCGTTCCTGGCGCAGTACGGGCTGTTCATCGTGCTTGGGATCGTCCTGCTCGCGGGCCGATACCTGTCCGAGTTCATCTACGGTGTCGCGCTCTGGCTCCTGGGCGTCGGGTAAGGCGCGCCAGCTCCGGACCCACCTTGCCGCCCGCGTGAGCGCCGAGGAACGCCGGATGCTGGCGGCCTGGACGACGCCCGCCGAACTGGCCCTGTTCGACGCCCAGCACGTGGCCGACCGTCGCCACGGCCTCGACGTGGTCGCCCACCTGCGGCGAGCCGGGGTCCGTGACCGGGGCGTGCTCGTGGCCGGGCTGCTGCACGACTGCGCCAAGGGTGGGACGGGTGCCGGGCCGAGGATCGCGTGGTCCCTGGCGCAACGGGCGGGGTCCTGGGTGCTCGGGCCGGCGCGGCTCGTGCCCGGGTGGTCGGCTGCGCTCGACCGCCTCGCGGGCCACGCAGAGGCTTCGGCGCTGCTGCTGGAGGCTGCCGGTCTGCCACGTCGGGCCGTGGAGCTGGTGCGGGACCAGGACGCCCCCTGCGATCCCGAGTACGGGGCGCTGTTCCACGCCGCGGACGAGGCCTGCTGATGGCCTCACCGATCGGGCCCGCCGTCGCGTTCGGCGATGGCCGTCGGCCGGAGTCGGCGACCCTGATCACGCTGCCTGCGTTCGACGGCCCGCTGGCCCTCCTGCTGGCGCTGATCGAGGCGCGGCAGATGGACGTCCTGAGCGTGCCCCTCGGGGCGCTGGCCGACGCGTACATCGATGCCCTCGCGGGTCTGGACGACGACCGGATGGCCAACGTGTCGGCATTCGTCGCCGTCGCAAGTCAGCTGATCTTGATCAAGTCCCGGGCGATGCTGCCGCGCCATCGGCCGGAAGGTGCCGTGGCGGTCGACGAGGAGGGCCCGGACCCGGAGGCGGAGCTGCGGGCCAGGCTCATCCTGTACCGGGCGTACCGGGACGCTGGGACGAGCCTGCTGGCCACCGGCCAGGCGAGAGTCGGTCTGTGGCACCGAGAGCCGGGAACGGCGCGCGCCGCGGGCGTGGCCGGTGCCCGTCCGCCCGATGTCGAACCCCTTGACCCGTCGATCCTGTCGCAGGCGCTGGAGCGGCTGGTCACGGTGGTTCCGCCGCCGCCGCTCCCACCGGAGACGATGCCGCGGCTGGTGACGCTCACGGAGCGCGCCCGCCTGATCCGGCAGGCACTGGCAGGCGCGGACGTGGTGGTCCTGCAGGACCTGCTGCGCGGGGTCAGGGATCGCGTCGTGATCGCGGTGACCTTCCTGGCGCTGCTGGAGCTGATGAAGCGCCGGGAGATCGTCGTCCAGCAGGATGCGCCGTGGGGGCCGATCATGGCCAGGCGGACGACCGTCGAGGAACGCGCCGCCGCGGGCGTGCCCGACGCCGTGGATGAGGAGGCACCGCTGGACGAATCGTTGGAGTCCTACGCATGACCGAGCCCGTGCTCGAGGCCGTCGGCCTCGTCGAGAACGCCGAACCGCTCGGTGAGCTGACCGAGGCTCAGCTCGAAGCGCTCCTGTTCGTGGCCGAGAAGCCGCTGTCACGGCCCGAGATCGCCCGACTCGCCGGAGTGGAGCGTGAGACCGTGGACGAGCGCCTCGGCGACCTCGAGGTGAGCCTCGTTGAGCGGGGCATCCGGCTCGTGCTCAGCGGAGACCGCGTGGAGCTGACGACCGCCCCGGACGCTGGCGCGCTGATTGCGCGCTACGTCGGGGCCGACGCGGTCCGCCTCTCCCCCGCGGCGCTCGAGACGCTCGCGATCGTCGCCTACCGCCAGCCCGTGACCAAGGCGGTCATCGAACGGATCCGCGGGGTCGATTCGGACTACACCGTCCGATCGCTGCTCCACCGCCGGCTGGTCGTCGAGCAGGGCCGGGCGGAGGCCCCCGGCCGGCCCATCCTGTACGGGACCGGCTTCGAGTTCCTCGAACGGTTCGGGGTCACCAGCCTCGACGAGCTGCCCGTGCTCGACCTCGATGTCGCCGCCAGGCTGGTCGACGAGCCGGGTGCCTGATCCCGTGCAGCCGGAACGCCTGTCCAAGGCGCTGGCCACCGCGGGGGTCACGTCCCGTCGAGGGGCGGACGAGCTCATCGCGGCCGGCCGGGTCACCGTGGACGGACGCCCGGCCGCGCTCGGCGAACGGGTGGACCCGGCGACCCAGCGGATCGCCGTCGACGGGCGGGAGCTCACCCCGTCGTCGTCGACCCGGGTCTACGTCGCCGTGCACAAGCCCTCGGGTGTCGCTTCCACGGTCAGGGACCCGCATGCCGCGAGGACGGTGGTGGACCTGGTGCCGGGCGAGCTGGTGCGCGGTGCCCGGCTGTACCCGGTCGGACGGCTGGACCAGGACTCCGAGGGGTTGATCCTGCTGACCAACGACGGCGACTGGGCGGAACGGGTGCTCCATCCGCGGTACGGCGTGGAACGCGAGTACGCCGTGGGCCTGGCCCGTCCGCTCGTCCGGGAGCAGGCCGCCTGGCTGGAGGCCGGCGTGGAGCTGGCCGAAGGCGTGGCGACGGTCGGTGGGCTCCGTGGCCAGACCCGCACGGAGGACCGGCGGTTGGCCGACATCCTGGAGCCGCGGCCAGATCCGGGGCTGGTCTGGGTCCGGGTGACCATCCACCAGGGTTGGAAGCGACAGCTGCGGCGGATGTTCGTGACCGTCGGGGAGCCGGTGCGACGCCTGGTCAGGGTGCGCATCGGCACCGTGCGCCTCGACACCATGGCGTCTGGCGACGTGCGGCCCCTGACTCCGGCCGAGGTGCGGCGACTCGCCTCGACCCCCGGGCGATGACCACCGCTATCCTCGTGACGATGTCAACCAGCCACGACCCCACCAGCGCCGACCGACGCCTGGTCGTGGCGCTCGACGGACCCGCCTCGTCGGGCAAGAGCTCCGTGGGGGCCGCCGCAGCGGCCCGGGTGGGCTTCCGTGTCCTCGACACGGGCGTGCTCTATCGGGCCGTGACCGCAGCGGCGCTCCGCGAGAGAACCCCCCTCGACGATCCCGCCGCGCTCGTGGCGCTCGCCGGCCGGGTGCGGGTCGTGGACGATGGGACCGGCAGCCTGTGCCGGGTGCTGCTTGACGGCATCGACGCCACGGACGCGATCCGGAGCGACGCCGTCGACCGCGCGGTCCCGGTGGTCGCGAGCGTGCCCGAGGTCCGCTCGGCGCTGCTCGCCCGGCAGCGCTCGATGGCCGCGGACGGTGGCATCGTGGTGGTCGGCCGGGACATCGGCACGGTGGTGCTGCCGGACGCCCCCCTCAAGATCTTCCTCGATGCCTCGGTGGACGCGCGGGCGTCGCGGCGGATCGCGGAGCGCGGCCTGGACCCCGACGGCGAGGACGCCGAGCGGGTGCGTGCGCAACTCCGGGCCAGGGACCACCAGGACTCCACGCGAGCCGTCGCGCCCCTGCGGGCCGCTTCCGACGCGGTCCACGTGGCCAACGAGGGGTCGTTCAAGGAGGCCGTCGACGCCGTCGTGACGGCGATCGTGCGGGCGGCCGGGGAGGGGACCACATGAGCGCCGGCAGCGCCCCGACCCCGGAGCAGCCTGGTCGCCGGAACCGCGTCCTCGAGGCGGCGTACCGGCTGGACAACGACCAGACCATGCTCGTGCGCCTGGTGGCGCTGGTGTCGCGCATCGGCTCCCGGGCCATCGCCCGGATCCGGGTGGAGGGGCTGGAGCACATCCCGCAGCGCGGAGCGGTCATCCTCGCCGTCAACCACATCTCCAACGCGGACCCGGTCGTCACCGGTGCCTGGGTCACGCCGGCGCTCCGCCACCGGCGGATCCACTGGCTTGGCAAGCGTGAGCTGTTCGACTGGCCGGTGTTCGGCTGGCTGTCGGCGCACGGCGGTGTCCACCCCGTCAACCGCGACGCGGCCGACGTGGAGGCGTTCCGCCTCGCCACCAGGATCCTCGAGCGCGGCTACGTGCTGCTCGCCTTTCCGGAGGGCACGCGAAGCCCCACCGGCGAGCTGCAGGAGGCGAAGGACGGTCTCGCGATGCTTGCGCTGCGCACGGGCGCCGCGATCGTCCCGATCGGCATCAACAACTCGGACGCCGTCTGGAGGAAGGGCCAGGCGCTGCCGTCGCCGTTCCCGAGGCGGACGATCACGCTCCGCATCGGCGAGCCGTTCCGCATCGCGGACGTGCTCCCCCCCGGCATTGACCGGAAGGCCGCCAAGGGCCTGGCCACGATCGCGATCATGTCCCGGATCGCCGCGTTGCTCGAACCGCGGCACCGCGGCGTGTACGCCGAGACCATCCGCACGGAACCGGCCCCCGACTCCTGAACGACGGCCCCGCCGGCGGATCGGAGCGCACAGGCGCGCGATCGACCGACGTGTGCGAACATCGGCAGCCTATGGGCATGGTCGAGGAAGTACGGATCGCCAACCGCACGGGCTTCTGCTATGGCGTGCGCGAGGCGATCGACAAGGCCAAGGAGTCGGCCGCCGCCGGCAAGGCGACCCACACCCTGGGTCAGGTTGTCCACAACGAGGGCGTCGTCCGTGACCTCGAGGCGCTCGGCATCGCGACCGTCGGCGCCGTCGACCAGGTGGACCATGGATCGGTCGTGGTCATCCGCGCCCACGGGGTCACACCCGAGGTCTTCGCCACGGCCCGGGATCGGGAGCTGGAGATCATCGACGGCACCTGCAGCTGGGTGGTCCAGGAGCAGCGCCAGCTCGAGCAGCTCGTCGACGAGGGCTACACCATCGTGCTGCTGGGAACACCCGGACACCCCGAGGTGGTGGGCCTCCTCGGCTTCGCCCCCGAGGCGATCCTGGTGGACGAGGAGGAGGACTGGGAGCAGATCCCGCGCCGCAAGCGGATGGCCCTGATCACCCAGTCCACCCAGCCGCCCGTGGAAGTTCGAGAAGCTGGCCGCGTTCATGGTCAGTCGCGCCCACGAGCTCAAGATCGTGAACACCGTCTGCCCGGTCACGATCCGGCGCCAGGAGGACACCATCGAGACGGCACGCCAGGCCGACCTGATGGTCATCGTGGGCGGCCGCCACTCGGCCAACACCAAGGAGCTCACCCGGCTGTGCCAGATGGCCGGCACGCCCTCGGTGCAGATCGAGAACGCGCGAGACCTGGTGGACCCGGAGCCGTTCCGGGACGTGCGGATCGTCGGCGTCACGGGTGGAACGTCCACCCCGATCGAGGACCTGCGCGAGGTCGCGGAGCGCATCTACGTGATGGCGGGCACGCCGGAGCTGGCAGCCAACGCCGCCGGGCTTGCCACGGCCGCCCTTGCTGCCGCCGCGACCCCCGCCGGGCGGACCACCTCGTTGCCCAGGGTCGCCGTCCCGGCCGGCTCGGCGTCCTGAGCGTGGTCCGACGCTCTGCCGGTCTGCCCATCGTCGCCTTCGTCGGGCGGCCCAACGTGGGCAAGAGCACGCTGTTCAACCGCGTGGTGGGCGACGCCCGCGCGGCGATCGTCGAGGACCGGGCGCGGACCACGCGCGACCGCATGTACGGCGACGCCGAGTGGAACGGTCGCCGGTTCGTGGTCGTGGACACCGGTGGCCTGGAGATCGCTCCGGGCGACCCCATCGAGGAGCAGGTCCAGCTCCAGGCGCGCCTGGCGATCAGCGAAGCCGACGTCATCGTGCTCCTGGTGGACGCGGTGACGGGCCTGACCCCCGCGGACGCCGAGGCCGCCGAGCTGCTCCGCCGGGCCACCAAGCCGGTGCTCGTGGCGGCCAACAAGGCCGACAACGAGAAGCGCGAGCTCGACGCGGCCGAGTTCTATCGCCTCGGCTGGGAGGAGACCTTTGCCATCTCGGCCAACCACGGGCGCGGCGTGGCCGACCTGCTCGACGCGGTCGTGTGGGCCCTGCCGCCCGAGAGCGATGCCGAGATCGCCCGCAAGGCCCGCGAGGCCGAGGCGGACGCGTGGGCCAAGGATGCATCCTCGGGGCGACTCGAGCCGTTCGTGGTGGGCGAGAGTGCCGACGACCAGCCCGACGAGGACGACGACCTCGTGCCCGAGACCGAGCTCGCCGCCCGCTGGGACGCCCAGATGGCCGCCGAGGCCGACGATCCACCGGCGATCGCGTTCGTGGGCCGGCCCAACGTCGGCAAGTCCTCGCTCCTCAACGCCCTGCTGGGTTCCGAGCGGACCATCGTGTCCAGCACCCCGGGCACCACGCGGGACGCGATCGACACCACCATCCCTTGGGGCCGCTCCGAGATCGTGCTCATCGACACCGCCGGGATCCGGCGACGCGGGCGAGTGGCATCCGGTCCGGCCGCCGAGAAGTACTCGACGATGCGGGCCCTCAAGGCCATCTCCCGGTCCGACGTCGCCGTGCTGGTCCTGGACGCGGCCGATGGGCTGACCGCCCAGGACGCGCACGTGGCGGGCTACGTGATCGAGGAGGGGCGCGGCCTGGTCATCGCCGTCAACAAGTGGGACGTCGTCGAGGACAAGACGCACAAGTCGTTCGACGAGTTCGTGGCCACGCTGCGGCGCGAGCTCGCGTTCATCGACTACGCGCCCATCGTGTCCATCAGTGCCAAGACCGGCCAGCGGGTCCAGAAGGTGCTCGAGCTGGCCGTCGACGTCTGGGGCGAGCGGCGCAAGCGGATCTCCACCGGCGAGCTCAACCGCCTGCTGCGCGAGGCCGTGGAGCGCAACCCGCCGGCCGTGGTCCACGGGCGACGGGCCAAGATCCGGTACGCGACCCAGGCCGGCGTGGCCCCGCCCACGTTCGTGCTGTTCGCGACCGACCCGGCCTCGATCCACTTCTCGTACCGGCGGTACCTCGAGAACCGGTTCCGCGAGGCGTACGGGTTCGATGGAACGCCCATCCGTCTCGTGTTCCGCGAGCAGATCCGCACCAAGCTGCCGCGCAAGGGGCGCCGCAAGAGTCGCCGGTAGGGCAGGGGAGCCGCGGGTCGGCGGCCACCGAGCCCGATCCGCCCGCCCGGAGCAGCGCCCGTCGCCTGGATCCGCCCGCCCGGAGCAGCGCCCGTCGCCTGGATCCGCCCGCCCGGAGCAGCGCCCGTCGCCTGGATCCGCCCGCCCGGAGCAGCGCCCGTCGCCTGGATCCGCCCGCCCGGAGCAGCGCCCGTCGCCTGGATCCGCCCGCCCGGAGCAGCGCCCGTCGCCTGGATCCGCCCGCCCGGAGCAGCGCCCGTCGCCTGGATCCGCCCGCCCGGAGCAGCGCCCGTCGCCTGGATCCGCCCGCCCGGAGCAGCGCCCGTCGCCGTTGGCCGCGACTCACGTCGGAGTGAACTCCGCCTGGTGCATGCAGAGCTCACGCACAGGATCCACGGTTTCGGTCACGAGCCCCGGGGCGTGGTCAGCGTTCCGACTCCCCGGGGAGTCGGAACCCATCGCTGGCCCCCCGGGACGAAGGGCTCCGGGTGGTAGACTCGTCGCCCTCGGGGCGTGGCGCAGCCTGGTAGCGCACCTGAATGGGGTTCAGGAGGTCGAGCGTTCGAATTGCTCCGCCCCGACCACTCGCTCACACACGAAACGACCCCCGGCGGTGATCGTCCGGGGGTCTCGTCCTGCCTGGACCCGACGCGGGACCCCCCGGGACAGGATGGCCGCCCCGGCCGGCGGCGCGGATCGGGGCACTGCGCCCTGGCGGACGCAACGATCCGCGCTTGCGCGCTAGCGAGCGGGTTCGACCCACTCGGCGCGCTCGCCGGCCCGGAACTGGATCATGCGCTGGTCCTCTGGCAGCCACGGGGCGGTCCACGGGGCGGTCCACAGGGCGCGCTCGGCCGCGCGGAACTCGACCAGCCGCTCCGACTCGGTTGCCGGTGTCGCCGCCTCCGACGCACCACCCCGGGCGAGGATCACGGCCGCCACCACGAGGGCGGCGACCGCCAGGACGCCGATCACCAGGAGGGCGTTCCGAAGCAGGTGGTGGGCCGGGTAGCCCGCATGCTGGGTGGGGACGTGAGCAAGCATCACGGCACCTCACGACAGGGAGCGGGCCCGTTTCGCCATTGGCTCAGGGCCACCCCGGCAGCTGACTCCAGGCGACCCGTCCAAGCCTCCCGCGCCCTTGGACGAGTCTGTCGCTCGAGATCGTCGGTGCCTAGGGCCGATGGGGCCAGTCGGAGGCCAGGGTCCCAACGGCCCGCGTACCGCAGCACGCTCGACCGCGTGGCATGCCACATTCGCGTGGGCGACGGCCGCCGGTCGGTCCATCAAGGACGGCCGCGCGCGAGCGGGCCGCCGGGTGCACGCTCGAACCTGCCCCGGTCCCGCCCGCTACACTCGGCTCATGACCGCTCGCCTGGATCTGCTTCGAGCCCGGCTTGGACGGGTCGGGGTCTGGAGCTTCGCCCTGCAGACCCAGGCCCGCCACCGAGGCGACGGCGGCTCTCGCCGCCTACGCGGCCGCCGGCTACGCGGCCGCCTGGTTCCCGGAGAGCATCGGCAGCAAGGAGGCGATGTCTCACGCGGCGGTCCTGCTGGCCGGCAGCCCGGGCGCTGGTCATCGCCACGGGGATCGCCAACATCTACGCCCGGGATCCTGCCGCCATGATCAACGGCGCCCGGACGCTGGCCGAGGCGTATCCGGGACGCTTCCTGCTGGGGATCGGCGTCAGCCACGCACCGTCGGTCGTGGCGAGGGGCGGCACGTACGGGCCACCGGTCAGCACGATGACGGCCTACCTCGACGCGATGGACGCGGCCGCCTACGCGGGACCCGGCGCGGAACGCCCGCCGGTCGTGCTGGCGGCGCTGGGACCCGCGGATGCTGGAGCTGGCAGCCGAGCGGACCGATGGCGCGCACCCGTACTTCGTCCCGGTCGAGCACACGCGCATGGCGCGCGAGCGGCTGGGACCCGGCCCGCGTCCTGGCGGTCGAGGTGACGGCGGTCCTCGAGACGGGCGGTGCGCTCGCCCGCGACACGGCCCGGGCCTTCGCGGCCCGCTATCTCGCGCTCGAGAACTACGCGAACAACCTGCGCCGCCTCGGCTGGGCCGACGAGGACCTGGCGGGCGGTGGCAGCGACCGCCTGCTGGACGCGGTGGTGCCCCAGGGCGACGTGGCGACCATCGCGCGGCGCGTCCGGGAGCATCTCGACGCCGGTGCGGACCACGTGTGCGTCCAGCTGCGGACTGCGGACCCGACGGACCTGTGCCCGGAACGCTATGGGGAGCTGCGCGACGCGCTCGGCGAGGTCGCGGCGGCGCGGTAGCGGCCATCGCCCTGGTCCCCGCCCGGATCGGACCGAAGCCGCGCGTACAGGACGAGGTCGTGGTAGGTGCCTCCGCGGAACTGCGCCTGCCGGTTCACGCCCTCGCGCGTGAAGCCCGCCTTCTCGAGCGACCGTTGCTCGGCCAGGTTGTCGACGTCGGTCGAGGCCTCGACGCGGTGGAGGCTCGTGGTCTCGAACAGGTAGTCCGCGATCATGCGCTGGGCGTCGGTTCCGTGGCCGCGCCCCCGGGCGTCGGGGACGAGGTCGATGCCGAACATCCAGGCGTCAGACTCGGAGTTTGGACCGTAGCGAACGCGGTGCCAGCCGATGGTGCCGATCACCTGCCCGTCCTCGACGCGCTCGATCAGCAGCACCCCGTTGTGGTCATCCCGCAGCGGACCCCGTGCAAGCACATCTCGATCGACCGGTACCGGCTCGAGGCCGAAGTCGTTGAAACCGCCGTCACGCATCTCGCGGCGGCGGATCTCGTCGAACAGATCGGCGTCGGCGAGGGTCACGTCCCGCAATCGGACGGAAGGGATGCCCGGATCTCCAGTCACGGGCGCGAGCATACCGTCGCGCCGCGGCGGGGCCTACGCGAAGAACGCCGTGATCGCGGCCGTGTCGTCGGAGAACGCCCAGCGCTCGGTGGCCTTGCCGTTCCGGATGTGGAAGACCTCCGCTGTCCGATACACGAGGGTTTGGTCGCCGCGCGTGGCGGTGGCGGTGCCGAGCGCGATCGCGTGGTCGTCGTTGGCGACCACATCATGGATGTCGTACTCGATCGTCCAGTCGCGAGCGCCCTCCATCATGGCCGCCTGGAGCTCGGCCTTGCCCCGTCGCGGCTCGGCCCGGCCGATCTCGTGCCACACGATGTCGTCGGCCATGAAAGCGTCGACGAGGGCCATCTCCTGCTCGGCCTTGGACATGTCGGTCTCGGTCATCGCCTGCATCGCGCGGCGGACCAGGGCAACGTTCGGGTGCTCGGCCATGGGGACTTCCTCGTGCCAGGGCGCCCGCGGCGGGGACAGCCGCGGCGCGTTCCCACCACCAGCCTAGCCGCCGAGGCAAGCGTCCGGAGAGGGACCGGTTTCCCGTTGGGCTGATGCCTCGTCCTTCGACTCGTCGCAGGGTCAGGAGCGGGTTCGCCAAGCGTGGCTCGGACCACGAATCAGCAGGTTCATGACCGCACCCCTGCACGCCGGATCGCGTGCTGACCCCTGGATGCGTCACGGGCTGACCCCGGGCCGCGTCACGGGCCGCGTCACTGGATGCGTCACGGGCCGCGTCACGGGCCGGGCACAGGATCGAGGGCGGCACGGCCCGGCAGTCCGCGAGCGTCGTGCGAACCGGGACACGTAGACTGCGACGCATGGATCCGCACGACGCCGGGGTCTGGCACCACGGCTTGATGGCCGAACGGTGGGGGGGACGTCCTCACGACGGTCCGCCAGGGAGCCGCCCGGCGCCGTGATCGGCTAGACTCCACCGCCGGACACGCGTGCGTCCCCAAGGGCATCGCCCTGACGTGTTCCGGTGACACGGCCCAGTCGCCCCGTCCCGGGCGCCTCGGCCGTGTTCTCGTTTCGGGCCGGGGCCGACCCGGCGGGCAGCGGCACTCCACCCGCCCGCGGGGTGAGACTGGCCGGCGACCAGCCGCCCAGGGTGACTACGATCGGCCCCATCGGCGCCAGGCCGCGCGAACGCAGGCGGAGCGCCAGCCGAGGGGTCGATGCGATGGACCAGGCGAAGGCGCCATTCCCGGACCAGGCACGGGTCGTCATCATCGGCGGCGGCGTCATCGGCGCTGCCATCGCCTATCACCTGGCCAAGCTGGGCTGGAAGGACACGGTGCTGCTCGAGCGGCGCCAGCTCACGGCGGGTACCACCTGGCACGCCGCAGGGCTGATCACCTCGTCGGGCATGGCGTCGGAGACGCTGCTGTGGATGGCCCGCTACACCAGGGACCTGTGCCTCTCCCTCGAGGCGGAGACGGGCCAGGCAACGGGGTTCCGGGCGATCGGCCACCTGGTTCCCGCAGTCACCCCCCAGCGCCTGGAGGGACTCCGGCGCGAGGCGGCGTTCGCGCGCGGTTTCGGCGTCCCGATGGAGGAGATCTCGGCGGCCGAGTTCGGGCGGATGTGGCCGGCCGCGACGGTGGACGACATCATCGCGGGCTTCTACGTCGGGGACGAGGGACGCGTCAATCCGGCCGACCTGACCCAGGCCTATGCGCGCGGTGCGCGTCAGAACGGCGCCCGGATCATCGAGGGCGTGACGGTGACCGGGATCACGCAGGCCCGTGGCCGGGTCACCGGGGTGGAGACCGACAAGGGCCCCATCCGCGCGGAGTACGTCGTGAACGCGGCGGGCATGTGGGGCCGCGAGGTCGGCGCGATGGCCGGGGTCACGGTCCCGCTCCAGGCAGCGGAGCATTACTACCTGCTCACCGACGACGTGGAATGGGCGCACCCTGACCTGCCGGTCATCGAGGACCAGGAGAAGCACGCCTACTACCGCGAGGAGGGTGGCGGCATCCTGGTCGGCCTGTTCGAGCCTGTCGCGGCCCCGTGGTCGCTGGACAGGGTGCCCAGGGACGTGGCGTTCGCAAGCCTGGAGCCGGACTGGGCGCGGGTCGGCCCCTACCTCGACATCGCGTTCGAGCGCATGCCGTCGCTGCGTGACGTGGGGATCCGGCAGCTGTTCTGCGGCCCCGAGAGCTTCACCCCCGATGTGTCGCCGCAACTGGGCGAAGCCCCGGAGCTGCGCAACTTCTTCGTGGCAGCGGGGCTCAACAGCCTGGGCATCCTGCTCAGCGGCGGCGTCGGCAGCCTGATCGCGCAGTGGATCGCGGACGGCGTGCCGCCGGTCGACGTGACGGGCCTCACGGTAGACCGGACGCAGCCGTTCGAGACCAGCCGCCGCTTCCGGCGGGATCGCGCGGTGGAGCAGCTGGGCGTCCTGTTCGGGGACGCGGTGTTCCCCACCTGGCAGCCGAGGTCGGGTCGATACGTCCGGCGCTCGGCGATCCACGACCGGCTGGCCGCCGCCGGCGCGCGGTTCGCCCCGTCCGCGGGCTTCGAGTACGCGGACTGGTTCGACAGCGACCACTCCGGCGTGGTGCTCCCCGACGCCTGGGGGAGGAACCCGTCGTTCCCGTACCAGGCCGCGGAACACCGGGCCGTGCGCGAGGCCGTGGGCATGCTCGACATGTCGGGCATGGCCAACCTGCTGGTCCAGGGCCGGGACGCGGAGGCCGTGCTCAACCGCGTCGGTGCCAACGACGTCGCGGTGCCCGTCGGGCGCGTCGTCTACACCCAGTGGCTCAACGAGGCCGGCGGGATCATCGCGGACCTCACGGTCACCCGGCTGGGGGAGCAGCAGTTCATGCTGGTGGTGGCGGAGATCACCCACCGGCGGATGGCCCCGTGGATCGAGCGTCACACCCGCGACGACGAATTCGTGACCGTGACCGATGTCACGCCGGGCACGACGCTGATGACCGTCCAGGGCCCCCGATCACGGGAGCTGATCGCGTCGCTGACCAGCGCCGACATGTCCAACGAGGCGTTCCCGTACATGACGGCGCAGGAGATCGACCTCCACTATGCGCGGGTCACCGCGATGCGGGTGACCTACGTGGGCGAGCTGGGCTACGAGCTCCACGCGCCGGCCGACCAGGCGCTGACGGTCTACGACGCGCTGGTCGAGGCGGGGGAGCCCTTCGGGTTCAAGCACGTCGGCATCGGCGCCATGGGCAGCCTCCGGCTCGAGAAGGCCTACCGCGACTACGCGCTGGACATCGACAACAGCGACACCCCACTCGACGTCGGCCTCATGTTCGCCGTGGCGATGGACAAGCCCGGCGGGTTCATCGGCCGCGATGCACTGCTCAGCGCGAAGGAGGCGCAGGGAAGCAAACCGCCCACGCGCCGCCTGGTGCAGATCCTGGTGGAGGACCCCGAGCCGTTCCTGTACCACGGCGAGCCGATCCTCCGCGACGGCAAGTGGTTCGGGCACAACCGGGTGGGCGCCTACGGGCACACGCTCGGGGGGGCGGTGGGCCTGGCCATGGTCGAGGACGAGGCCGGAATCCCGGCCGACGCGATCGAGAACGGGCGGTTCGAGGTGGACATCGCGGGTGTGCGCTACCCGATCCGCGCATCGCTGCGCCCGATGTACGACCCGGACCGGCTGCGCATCAAGGCCTGAGCGTCGCCCGATACGATGTCCGGCGCCCGGTAGGATGACCGGAGCGTCCGGCAGCGTGGAGGACAACAGGGATGACGTGGCAGGATCCCGGCGGCGAGGCCGCTCCTGGCGGACCCTCGGGCCCGGGTGATGCCGCGCCTCCGCCCCCACGACCGCCCGTCGTGCAGCCCGGCCCGCCAGCGGCCTGGGCACCGCCACCGGCGGCCCCAGGCGACGCCCCGGGTTCCACGCCTCCGGGCATGACATGGGCGCCGCCCGACCCCGCCTACGCCTCGGCCTCGGCCGGTGGGCTCCGGTTCGCGGACGTGCTGCCGCGGTTTGTCGCATGGTTCATCGACATCCTGCTGCTCGCGCTCGTCGGCGCGGCCCTGTCATTGCTGTTCAGCCTCCTGTTCCTCGGATCGGTGGACTGGTCGAGCGTGCTCGCCACGGGATCGACCGGACTGGACGATGGAGCCGGAAGCCGGTTCCTGCTCGTGTCGGTGGCCGCGGGCGTCGTGGGAACGGCGATCGACTTCGTGTACTTCGCGTTCCAGTGGTCGAGCGGCGCCCGGGCCACGCTCGGCATGCGCCTGCTCCGGCTCCAGGTCGGCAAGGTGACGGACGGCCGGACGCTCGCGCTCCCGGACGCCGCGCGGCGCTGGCTCGCGATGGGCTCCTGGGTGAGCCTGCTCTCGGTCCTGCCGGTCGTCGGCGCGCTCGCCTCGCTGGGGCAGCTGGCCTGGTACATCGTGCTGCTCGTCACGACCAGCTCCCATCCGGCGCGACAGGGACTCCACGACCGGTTCGCGGGTACGGCGGTGGTCCAGACCGGACCGGCCGGCAACAGCCTCCTCGTCGGCTGCCTCGTGATCGTCGGCATCTTCGGGCTGTTCCTCGTGCTCGCGATGGTGGCCCTGGTCTTCCTGGGAGCCCAGGTGTCCACGATCCTGGAGCAGGTCGGAACCTCCATCTGATGACGAAGGGCGCCACCGGGCCGCTCGACGCCGAGCAGGTCGACGGCATGCGGGACATGGACCCGGAGGCGTTCCGGGCTGCCGCGCACGTCGTGGTGGACCGGATCGCGGACTACCTCGCGACCGTCGAGCGGTACCCCGTCCTGCCGCCCATCGAGCCAGGGTCGATCGCGCCGCAGCTGCCACGCCATGCCCCCGAGGCACCCGAGCCGATCGCGGAGATCCTCGCCGACATCGACCGCCTGGTGCTCCCCAACGCCACTCACTGGCAGCACCCCGGGTTCTTCGCCTACTTCGCCACTTCCGCGTCCGGCCCCGGGATCCTGGGCGAGTTCCTCACCGCGGCCCTGGGCCAGAACCCGATGCTGTGGCGGACCTCGCCGATCGGGACGGAGCTCGAGGGGGTGGTGGTCGACTGGCTGCGCGAGGCGCTGGGGCTGCCGGAGGCGTTCGGCGGCCTGCTGACCGATACCGCCTCGACCTCCACGCTGATCGCCCTGGCTGCGGCACGCGAGCTGGCGGGCCTCGACGCCGCCGCGCTCGGGCTGGCCGGCCGCACGGACCTGGGCCCGGTGAAGATCTACGCCTCGATGGAGGCCCACAGTTCCATCGACAAGGCGTGCATGACCCTGGGTCTCGGACGCGCAGCCGTGGTCAAGATTTCCACCAATGAACGATACGAGATGGATCCGGCCTCGCTCCGGGGTGCGATCGCCGCGGACCGGGCGGCGGGTGCCCATCCGATCGCCATCGTGGCGACGATCGGGACGACGTCGTCGACATCGGTCGACCCGGTGGCGGAGGTGGCCGCCATCGCGCGTGATGAGGGACTGTGGCTCCACGTCGACAGCGCCTACGCCGGTGCGGTCGCGCTGCTGCCCGACCGGCGCGGACCGTTCGCCGGCTGGGAGCTGGCAGACTCGATCGTCGTCAACCCGCACAAGTGGCTGTTCGCGCCGCTCGATGCCTCGCTGCTGGTGTCGCGCCGCATGGACCGGCTCCGGGCGGCGTTCAGCCTGGTGCCGGAGTACCTGCGCACGCTGGACCGTGCCAACCCGGTCACGGACTACTCGGAGTACCAGCCGCAGCTCGGGCGGCGGATGCGCGCCCTCAAGCTCTGGATGCAGCTGCGCTGGTTTGGCCTCGAGGGGCTGCGCCGGCGGATCGCGTCCCACCTGGAGCAGGCCGAGCGGATGGCGGCGTGGCTCGACGGCGACCCGGACTGGGAGCGGCTCGCGCCGGTGCCATTCTCCACTGTCTGCTTCCGTTATCGCCCGGCGCGGCTCTCGGGGCGCGAGGATGAGCCCGAGCCGCATGCGTGGCTGGATGCCACGAACACCGCGCTGATGGACGCCGTCAACCGAACCGGCGAGGTCTTCCTGTCCCATACCCGGCTGCGGGACCGCTTCTCGATCCGGCTGGCCATCGGCAACCTTCGCACGGAGCCCCGCCACGTGGAGCGTGCCTGGGCGCTCCTGCGCCGCGAGGCCGCCCGGCTGGACAGCCAAGGAGAGACAACGTGACCGAGCCCGTCGAGGTCCTGTACTTCTATCGGACACACTGGGGCGCCCACGACGAGTTCGTGGACTTGTTCCTGCGCAACCACTGGCCGATCCTGCGCGAGCAGTGGGCGACCGGCCGCTACACCAACGTCGAGCTGTCCACGCCGCGGTTCCACGGCGACGGACGAGCGGACTGGGACGTGCTGGTCTCGATCACCTACCGGGACTGGGCCGCAATCCAGGAGCACGGTGACCCGTCGATCGTGAGCCGGCTGTACCCGGACCGGGAGGCCTTCGCCGCGGAGGAGCGGCGGCGGTTCGAGCTGCTGGACGCCCATTGGGACACGGTCCTGGAGTGCCGGCCGCTCGAGCGCTAGGACAGGTTGCCCGCTCCGGGGGTGTAGCTCGCGGCGACCACCGTGTCGGCCACGATCGTGTCGGCGTGCAGGACGCCATTGGCGCGGGTCATCGCCGCATCAAGCGTGATGATCGGACCGGCGATCGTCGTGCCACCACCGTCCGAGGTCACGGCGCCGCTGGCCGCAGGCGCCGGGCCGGCCGGACCGGCTGCCGTGTCCGGCGCACCGGCCACATCGCTGCTCATCTCGTCGATCTCCACCCGGCGCTGCAGCGGGGGAGCCACGAGCGCGCTGACGGCCGCGTTGCCGACCGTGCGCTGGAGGTGCATCAGGCCAGCGGCCGACGCGCCTGCGTGGGCCAGGCGAGGGTCACCCCGACCGGCGATGGCCGGTCCCGCTTCGTGGCCGGCTGTTCGAGGTGACGCCGCCCGGACGCCCGGCTCCTCGAGCTGGTCGAGATGGTCGCGCGCGCCCGGCATTCGAGCCCTCCGTGCGTCGGTGGACCGTTCGATCCTAGTCCTCCCGGCGGCCGCTTCCCATGCCCGCACGTGCCGTTCCGCTGCCCGATCGGGCAACGGTCGCGCACAGGGCATCGTCCCGGCCATAATGGCGCCTGTCCTGCCCGCCCCACCAGCCCGGAGGCCGACGCGCCCGTGCCGCCCATCACCGAGCTCACCCGCATCGAGCCCGTCCATCTCGCCCGCCTCGAGAAGCAGGGCATCTTCACCACCGGCATCCTGCTCGAGGTGTCGGAGACCCCCACGCGCCGCCAGTCCCTGGCCGACCACGCCGGGGCCACGCTCAACGACGTGGCGGCCTGGCGTGACGAGGCCCTCGTGCTCAACCTGGCCGGCTTTGGTCCGGACGAGCACCAGCTCTTCATCCAGGCCGGGATCGATGGCCTGCGGGACCTGTTGGGGGTGGATCTCCAGGCATTCCACGCCCGGGTCGCGCGCGCCGCCGGGGAGCTGGCGGTGGAGCCGCCGCCGGCCCTGATGGTCGAGACCTGGTGGGAGCAGGCGCGGACCCTCGAGGAGGCGTAGCGCCCGCACGGGTGAACCCGGGCGGACCGGGCCGGACGGGCCCGCCGCCGGCAACCGGTACCATCGCCGCCTGATGGCATCCCTCCGCGGCACCCTTGCCGCCCTCGTCACCGGCGTGGCTGCCGTGCTGGTGATCGTCGTGATCGCGCTCCTGCCGTACCTCACCCCGGCATGGGTGGGGTTTGGCCAGTCCCGGGCGGGTGCCGAGGCGTGGACGGGCTTCACGACGGACCAGCTGCGGGCAGTGACCGGCCAGATCCTCGAGGACCTGGTGATCGGGCCGCCGGACTTCGACGTCACCCTCGGCGGCGTTGCGGTGCTCAAGGACTCGGAGCGGGAGCACATGCGCGACGTGCGTGGCGTGTTCCTCGGCTTCTTCGCGGCGGCGGCGCTCGCGGGCATCGTCCTGGTCGTCCTGTTCGGGGTTGCCCGCGACCCCGACGCCCGGCGCCGACTGTGGCATGCCAGCGAGCACGGCATCGATGCCGGCCATCGCCCGGTCCACGGTCGCCCGGCGTAGCCCGTAGAGCTTGCGCAGCTCGTCGAGCGTCTCCTCGAGCCGCCGCTCGGTGCGCCCGGCACGGGCCGCATAGCGCTCCCAGGCCTGGCGAAAGCCGGCCATGGCGCGGGCCAGCTCGCGCCCCGACTGGGCGAGCCGGGCCTCGCCGTCGAGCAGGCGCAGGCTGCGCAGCAGCGCGAAGAGCGTGCTCGGGCCGACCAGCGCCACGCCTTGCCGGGCGGCCTGATCGACGATGTCCGGGGCCAGCTCGATGATGGCGACGAACAGCGCATCCGACGGCACGAACAGCAGCGTGAAATCGGCGGTGCCGAGCGACGGGTCGGCATAGCCACGGGCCGCGACGGCCGTGATGTGCTGGCGGACGTCCTTGACGAACTGTGCTTCCAGCCGGCGGCGGTCCTCGTCGTCATCGGCTTCGGTGGCGCGCCGGTGGTTGTCGAGCGGGAACTTGACGTCCATGGCGAGCTTGGGGCCGCTGCCCAGCGTCAAGACGAAGTCGGGCCGCCGCTCGGCGTCGAGCGCCGCCTGGCGCTGGTAGTGCAGGCCGGGGGCGAGGCCGGTGGCCTTGAGCACGTCCTCGGCCAGATGCTCGCCGAGCTGGCCGCGGAGCCTGGCGCCGCTCAGGCTCCGGGCGAGCTGCCGGGTGGTCTGGCCCAGCGTCTTGGCGTTGTCGCCGGCAAGCTCGATCTGGGTGGCGAGCGCCTGGAACTTGCCGGTGCGGTCGCGCTCGAGCTCGCGGATCAGTCCCTGGGTGCGCTCGAGCTGGGTCAGCATGGTGGCGATGCGGGCCGCGAGCTCGCCGCGCTCGCTCTCCAGCGTCTCGCCGAGGATGCGGCGCTCGGACGCCAGCTGGGCCTGGGCGAGGCGCAGCATGTCGTCGCTTGCATCGCCGGTCGTCGATCGGCTGATGTCGTGGAAGGCGAGCTTGACGCCGTCGAGCAGCGCGTCGGTCTCGGCCTCGCGCCGGCGCTGCGTCTCGCCCATGACGGCCATGAGACGCCGCGCCTGGCCGCGGGTGAAGAGGGCAGCAGCGGCGATGCCCAGCACGAGGCCGAGCAGAAAGGCGGCGGTGAGCCATGGCAGGGCTGCGAGGTCGGGCATCATGGCCGGTCACGCCCGGTGCTCGGGCAGCCGCTCGCGCGGATTGGGTTGACAAACCGTAACTGGTTTTTGACGCTCGACCTCAACATGCTCTTGGGAAACCCCGACAACCAAGGAGTGCGCCGATGTCGCGCCGCCCCACGCCTCTACCCATGCCGATGCTCAATCGCCGTCGTCTGCTCGGTGGCAGCCTCGCTGTCGCCGCCGTGGTCGGCGGCCAACAGCGCGCCTGCTGAACGCCCAGGCCCGCGAAGTCAACGTTTTCAACTGGGACACGTATATCGGGCCGGAAACGGTGGACGCGTTCACCGAGGCCACCGGCATCGACGTCCGCTACGACCTGTTCAGCAGCTCGGACGAGCTGTTCGGCCGGCTGCGCGAGGGCAACCCCGGCTACGACGTCATCTATCCGTCGACGACTACGTCGAGCGGATGATCGTCGCCGACATGCTGGTGCCGCTGGACCACAGCCGCATCCCCAACATGGCCAATCTCGATC
>CAVQSY010000049.1:0-8241 GCA_963716025.1 uncultured Chloroflexia bacterium | reverse complement strand
CGCCTTCCGTCACAGTTGAGAGATCGGCCGATCGTTCGCGAGGAATAGCGACCAAGGCCCGGCCTTTGCTACTACTCATCGTCCTCGTTGTCGCCGGTCTCGCCCTCGGATGCAAATGCCTTGCCCTGGGTCATTCCGAGGCCGTCCCGATAGAGCATTGGCACCTTGAAGCTCTCGCCTACCTTCTCGAGGAAGCCGAGCTCCGTTAGCACCTTGGTCGGTTCCCGAGACGCATCAACAGACAGACCGAGCTGCGCTGCCAGAGACGACGTGTTGTGCTCTGTCTTGCCGCCGCGGAAGGCTTCGATCAACGGTGCGTAATCGCCGGCCTCGGCCAGCAGCGTGTCCTCGACGCGCTCTTGACTCAACGCTGACAGGCCTCGCTTGAGGGCATCTGAACGAATGAGCGGCTCGCCGAGCGCAAACTGGGTTGGCGTACGCTGTTCCTGGCGGAGTTGTGCGTCCTGAGCCTTCTTCACGAGGTCGATGAGATTCCGAGGAGGTTTGATCCCGTTGCCGTCGCGGATCCGTGACTAAATCCATGTCCAAGTCATTGGCTTTCGACTGCCCGGATCAACCTTCGCAGGGAAGACCGCGTCGAACACCGCCGCCGGCTCAGTCGGGCTGCCGAGCGCCCGGATGAAGTCGACGTTCTCCAGGAACCTTCGGTGGAGGAGTGCGAAGAGGTCTTCGTCGTCCCAGCTAATGTCCGTGCGCCGCGCGTTGACATGAGTCAGGTTCACAAAGCCGCCGGCAGTAACCCTCCGGAAGAGGTCCCTCCGCAGGAATAGCTTGAGCCTGACCCGGTCGAACGGCTGCAGATCAAGGTAGCTTCTGAGGAGTGCCCGCAACGCCGGAATCTCGGCCTTCGGAAATCCCTGAAATGCCTCATCCAACCTGTCCATTGCGATCCATACGACGATGTCCTCCTCTGCGAGGACGTCATTCAGAAGCGCAAACGCGATCTCATGCGGGATCACCACCGGATTCTGAGGAGGGGGGCCTGGGTCCTCGAACTCGACTTTCGGAACGACGATCGGCATTCCCTGAGGTCCGATCGAGACTGCTACCTCAGCGGCCTTAGGGTTGGCGAGACGCTTGACCAGGTTGAGCAAGCCTGAGAACACAGCGCTGGGCAAATCATCCCTGCTCCTTAGGTCAAGGCGCCTCAGGAGCTGATCAAGTTCCTCCATCCGCTCCGTAAAGCCGTCCTCGTAGATCGTTAGCACCCAGTTGCCAACAAGAGAGAGGAAATACGCCTTCCAGACGCTGGTGTACTGCCCCTCCTCGAGCACGTCGCCCTGCGCGAGCCTTTGAAACACCGGATTCCCGACGGGGTTGAAGCCTGACAAGACCTCGACCGCGACTCCAGAGGGCAGGACAATCGGCGCACGCCGAACGAGAATGCGATAGAGCGCCGTCTTCCCCGTTCCCTTGTCGCCTGCAACGATGTCCTTCTCGCCGCTGACAAGATTACGGAAGACCTCCGTCTCTACGAAGTAGCGCTCCAGCGCATCGTCGTGCTCTGCGACGGAATTGCCAAGATTGAGTTGGCGAAGCACGTCCCGTGCAAGAGTGGGAGCCACTAGCTCGTCGAACGTCATATACCGACCACCTTCATGACCTCGTCGCCGTAGTGGTTGATCACCTTCACGGCGACCTTCCCCGTCTTCGGGCGCGGGAATGGCCGTGAGACTGTCGAGTTGATGGTGGCCCAGGCGTCGTCCGAGATGTCGGCGCGGAGGGCGCGACGGAGCTTGTCGTAGGGATCGTCGGCGCCCGTGAAGTAGGCGTGGCGGACGAAGAAGGCGTCGCCGTCGTAATTGGTGTCGAGGAACCAGGCGGCGATGTCGTCGACCGAGGAAGAGCGGAGCTCGCCGGTGGTGGGGTCGTAGACGTCGAGGCCGCGGATCTCCACCTGGAGCTGGCCCTCCCCCACCGGGCGGACGTCGATGTCGGGCTCGCCGAAGACCATGAACAGGTTGCCGGTGCCGGTCTTCTTGAGGAGCTCGTCCCCCATCGCGAGGTCGGGGTTCATGCGCGCCTGGAGGATGGCGAGGCGGCCGAGGGTGCTGGCCTCCTCCCCGGCCAGCGGGTCGAAGGCGAAGCCGCACACGACGAGCAGGTCCGCGAAGTCGGACGGCCTCCTTGGCGGCGTCGCGGATGAGCTCGGGACCCACGGTGCCGAACTCCGGGCCGATGGCGATCGCCACGGTCCGGGCCTGGTCGCCCTCGATGTACTCCCCTACTCCCTGGACGAACGACGCCGGGGTATGGGTCGAGGCGCAGGAACTCGAGGCGCTCGCGCTTGCGTGTTCTGGACGCCGGCGCGACGGAGGTTGTCGAGGATGCTCGCCGACGAAGCGGCCGGCGTCGATCGGCCGGGACCGACTCCGCGGCGGGCAGGTCCTCCGGGCCGTCGACGTTGACGCGGTGGGGCGACAGGCTCTCGACGGTGAACGGGCCCGAGACGCGGACGATCTTGCGGTCCTCGTACGGGCGGTCGAACAGGGTCTCGGTCTCGGCGTGGCGGGCGATGGCGGCGTCGATCTCCTCGCGGGTCATGCCCTCGCGGATGTCCGGGTTCTGGGCGATCGACTTGAGGGTCACGTGCGGGACGCGCTCGTAGACGAAGCCGCGGCGGATGTCGTCGGTGGGCTTCGCGATGGACAGCGAGCGGGCGTGTCCGGTGATCTCGGCCTCCTTGCGGATGCCGGCCTCGGAGTCGGCGAGGAGGTAGTACGGGTACTTCGCGGCCATCAGGCGGGAGCGCGCGAGCGCAAGTGCGACCCGGCTGGTGTCGATCGTGATCCAGCGACGGCCCCACTGCTCGGCGACGTAGGCGGTGGTGCCTGAGCCGCAGGTCGGATCGAGGACGAGGTCGCCGGGGTCGGTGGTCATGAGGATGCAGCGCTCGACCACCTTGGTGTTGGTCTGGACCGCGTAGACCTTGGGATCTGTGAAGCTGCCCGTACCGACATCCGACCAGACGTTGTCGAGCGGCCCAACCGGAAAGTCATCAAGGAACCTGACGTATCGGAGCGACTCGCCAGTGGAGTAGATGCGGTCGGCGGCGACCAGGCGGACCATGCCTTCCGGCGTTGTCGTCCAGTGCCGGGACGGCCCGGGCTTGTAGAACCGCCCCCTGAAGCTAACCGGGAAGGACCCAGAGTCGGCGTAGCCCATTGACGTCAGTGTCACCCAGAACAAACGGGTTGCATCTCGCCTGGCTGGCCTGGCAGCTTGGTGCGGCGCGAGCGTGATCTCAGGATCGTCTGCCGATCGCTTGCGGAGGTATAGCTGCCGATACTTGATGCACTGCTTGTCTCGGGCGTACCACAAGACGAAGTCGGCAACCGATGCAAGCACGTTCACCCGTGCCATGGGGCTGCTCATGCCGGCGGTCTTCTGGTACGTGATCAGCGAGCAGAAGTTGTCGGCCCCGAAGACCTCGTCCAGCAGGTTCCGCACCAGGTGCACGTTCTCGGCGTCGATCTGCACGAAGACCGAACCCGACTCCGTGAGCATCTCCCGAGTTGCCACCAGCCGGTCCCGCAAGTACGCGAGGTAGGAGTTGATCCCCAGCTCCCACGTGTCGCGGTACGCGCGCACCTGCTCGGGCTGACGCGTGAGGTCGGTGTCCTTGCCGTCTCGGACGTCGCGCTTGCGGGTTGAGACCTGCCAGTTCGAGCCGAACTTGATCCCGTAGGGCGGATCGATGTAGATGGTCTGGACCTGGCCCTTGAGGCCTTCCTTCTCGGCGAGGCTCGTCATCACCAGCAGCGAGTCGCCCAGGATCATCCGGTTGGACCACTTGCCCGTGGTGCCGGTAGAACTCGACCTTCTCCTCGAAGGTGAGGTCCGTGTACGGCGCGAAGAAGCCGAGCTGCTCCTCGGTCTGCCGGCCCTGGCTCTCGGCGCGGAGCTCCTCGACGAGCGCGAGCGGGTCGATGGTCTCCTGGATGTAGATCGGGACCGCGGGGACCTCCAGGTCGTGGCTGTCCTGCTCGTCCTTGCCCTTCCAGACGAGCTGCGGGTCGAGATCCGGGTTCCGCGGGTAGCGCACGATCGCGGGCCTCTTCTCCTCGGGGCGGGCGAACGACTCGAGCTCGGCGGTTGGGATGTTGGAGCGCGTCTCGCCGTCGTGCGTGGTCGCGCGGACCGGCGTGCTCGGCTTGATCTTGTCAGCCACCGCTTACCCCTTGCTCATCTCGCGCGTGCCGTCGCACCCACAGCAGCCTCAGGGTGATGATCGCGACGTATCCGGCCCCAACCGCAATCAGGAGCGGCAGGGTGTGCCACAACCAGACCGCGTCATTCACCGTGGCCTGGGCGGCCTCGCAGGCGCTCGATCGACCCACCAGCCGCATGCACGGGAGGAGCATCGACGCGTCGCCAAGATCGAACAGCACGACCCACAGGGCTGCGAGCGTCCACAGTGCGATCGCCACCCCGAATGCCTTCATCGCGTGGAGCCCTCCAGGGCGGGATCGTCTCTCGAGCAAGCATGTCTGCGTGAAGTGGTCGTGGCTACGGTCCGGCCGTGATCCGCGTCACGTGGCAGCCCGAGAAGGATGCTGTTGCCATCGACGGTAGTATCCGCGTCATCTCCGCACGGCGCCCCACTGGGCGTGAACGACATGCGCACGCAACGCAACGTCCGCCGGCATGAGCCGGCGCCGCCCATCGGCGGCGACCTGTCGTACTGGTCGACGGTACCGGCCGGCGACGCCCGGCCGGGCCTGAGCGATCCCGATCCCACTGTCAGGCTCCGCGCCGCACTCCTGCCACCCCACACCTGGCATGTCGACGGCATCGACGCGTTCTGGATCGAGTCGGACGACGGGTCAGTCCTCAGCCCCGAGTTTCCTGACACGGGGCCGGCGTACGAGGCTGTCCGGCCACTCCTTATCGCGACCGACAAGCCGGAGGCGATTGCGCTCATCGGCCGTCGCCCTGACGGGCGCACCGTGGACCTGATGCGCGGCGCCTTCCTCCTCGACATCGCCGAAGCCCACCTCGGGCTTCCGGGCCGATCCAGCGCCCCGGGCGCGATCCATCCCGTCACGGCTGAGCCTTCGCCGGTGCGAGGAAGCGACTCCTGACCAGGTCCGCGGCGTTCTCCATGTGGGTGACCTCGAGGAACGCCCAGCGGCCGAGACCGCCCCAGTTGTTGATCGCCGGCGTCCACAGGTCCGCGGCGGCCGCGACCTTGGCCAGCTTCTCCTTCTTGCGCCTCGCCCGAGACCTCCAGCAGCAGCGTCAACAGGTCGTCGTCGCCGCGTGAGGCGGGATCGCGCAGGCGGATGAGGAAGTCGGGCACGTAGTTGGCGGCCCGGCCCTCGAAGGTGTACGGGATCTTGAGGTTGAGGCCCTGGTTCTTGGCGTAGGCCACGACCTCGGGCATCAGCTCGAGCTTCTGGGCGAGCTCGGTCTCCCAGTTGGAGTCCTGGGCGACCTTGTTGATGTGGCTCTTGCCAGTGTCGAAGCAGACCTTGGTGGTCTCGAAGTACACGTCGTCGGTGGAGCCGATGGCGTCGTACGGCCGCAGGATCGGGATCATCCGCTTCTCGCCGGGGGTGCCCATGACGATCGCGCGGTGGACCTTCTCGGCCGCGGCATGGCTCCACTCGGCGAGCAGGAGCAGCTGGGGGTAGGCGCCGTCGCCGAGGTACGGGATGACGCAGTCGTCCAGCCAGCGCCGGGTGATCGTGGTCAGCTGCGGGAACAGCCACGGGCGCTCGCCGCCTGCCGTCGTCCCGGAAGTAGGTGTCGAGCGTCCGTTTCGCGACCGCGAACACGACCGTGCTGAGGCGCTGCTTGTCGAGCGGCAGCTCGAGCAGGTTCCATCTCGCCCGACGATCGGGTCCAGCTCGGTCTGGGTCGGGACCTCGCGGGTCGAGAGTTCGAGGACGCTCTTCTCGTCGAAGCGTCGCCGTCAGGCGCTCGGCCGGCATCTCGTAGCGGTAGCCGATGACCCGCGGGAACTCGATCCGCAGGTGTGCCCGCTCCGGGAGGGCGCGGACGGTCTGGATCGGCTTGGGCGCCCGCACGGTGCCCGGCTTCGGTCGTCGTCAGGAAGCGTGAACGGCACGCCGTAGACCTCGGCGTACTCGGGCTCGAACATGCCGTCCGGCGTCGGGTCGTAGCTCGCGCGACGGAGTGCCCGGCCGACGACCTGCTCGCACAGGAGCTGCGTGCCGAAGGCGCGGATGCCCGAGGACGTGGGTCACCGTGTTGGCGTCCCAGCCCTCGGTGAGCATCGAGACCGACACGACGCAGCGGATGTCGCTCGCCCAGGCGGCCCGGCTTGCCGACGGTGTTGATGACCTCGCGCAGGATGTCCTCGTCGTGAGGTCGTCGGCGCTGCGGCCCGGGAAGCGGGCGATGTACTCGCGCTTGAACTCCTCGATCTCGTGCGCGGCGGCCTTCTTGAACGCCGGGTCCAGGGCATCGCCGCGGTCCAGCTGCATCGAGTCGATGAGCAGGGTCACCGGGCGGTGGCGCCAGCGGTCGCCGTCGACGTTGCTGAACAGCGGCAGCTTGCCGGGCGCGGCGACGGTCTCGCCGCCCTGGAGCGTCCGGTCGTAGCCCGCGATCCAGTCGTAGACGAGCTTGCTCACGCTGGTGTTCGAGCACACGACGATGAACACCGGTGGCCGGCCCATGCCCGCGCCTGCCCACTCATCGTACGAGCGCTCGTAGTCGCCGTAGAGGCTCTGGAGAGCGCCTTCGAGCTCCTTCGGGCAGCGTCGGGTCGCCTTCGCCGACGGTCGTGTCCTTGAGGCCCTTGCGCGGGAGCGCGTCGCGCACGTGGACCCACAGGTCGCGGTACTTCGGGCAGGTCGCCGACCATCGAGTCGTCCGACACGGGCACGCGGGGGATCTTCACGATGCCGGATTCGATCGCGTCCATCAGGCCGAAGTCGGACACCACCCACGGGAACAGCGTGCCCTCCGGGTAGCCGGAGCCCTTCAGGAAGAACGGCGTGGCCGACACGTCGAAGACGCTCGCGAATGCCGATCTTGTCGCGGACGGCCTTGAGGCCGTCGAACCAGACGCGGGCCTCCTCGGCGTTCTTGCGCGCCTCCGTGCGTTCGTCGGCGTCCAGGCCGCCTTCGGCCGACTCCTCGGGCGGCGCCGGGGTGTAGCAGTGATGCGCCTCGTCATTGAGGACCACGATGTCCTTGGCATTGCCGAACACGCGACAGACGCGGCGGACCATCTCGCCTGGCGTCTCCTTGAACCGCTCGAGGTCCCCGCCCGGGCCGGCCAGGATCTTCTTCGTCAGCGCCGCCGCCTGCTCCTTCTCCCGGCGGATGAAGGCGTGGTAGTTGGTGATCTCGATCGTCGCCTGACTGGAGGCGGTCCAGCTGCTCCGGGGTCACGATGTCCATCGAGCGGTAGAACGTCGCCGGGTCGTTGGGGAGCAGGACCCGGAGGCGGTCGCGGATCGTGATGCCCGGGGTCACGATCAGGAAGCGGTGGCGCGAAGCGCTTGTCGTACGGGTCCGCGAGCTTGTTGAGCGCCTGCCAGGCGATGAGCATCGCCATGACGACGGTCTTGCCCGAGCCCGTCGCCATCTTGAAGGCCAGTCTCGGCAGGCCGGCGTTCAGGCGAGCGTTCTCCTGCCGGATCACGTTCAGGGCCTTGGTGTCGCCGATCTTCTCCGCGGCCTCGGTGAGGTAGATCGCCGTCTCCGCCGCCTCGACCTGGCAGAAGAAGAGGCGTCGCTCGCGGTCCTCCGCCCGCCAGTGCGCCAGCAGATCCTTCGTGATCGCCGTCGTGTGCGGGTAGCCCTGGAGACGCCAGCGGGAGACCGCCTGGCGGACCTCGTTGACGATCTCGTTCTGCTGCTGGCGCGTCCCGCCGCCGAACTGGAGCGCGAGCTGCGCGGAGGCCTTCTTGGGCTTTGCGACCGGGACGAAGAACTCCGAGGCACGGCGCCTGGGCTCGATCTCGCCGGTGACCAGCCCGTCGACCACCCGGAAGTGCTTCGCGGGCTCCGCGAACGGCGAGTTGATGACGGGGTTGTCGATGGTGGTCATCGGCTCGGTTGCGCTCCCGGCCGATTCTCGGTCGCGGTGACGCCGCGCCATCGGGCGGCGAAGGCGGCGGGGGTCAGGGTCGGGGGCATGTCCCGTCCCCCTCAGGCCACGCTCGCGTCGGCATCCTGCCCGTGTGCCCTCCCTGTGCCGGCTGGTGGTCCGACTCCCCTACTCTACGCCGCCGGCGTCGG
>CAVQSY010000048.1:0-22414 GCA_963716025.1 uncultured Chloroflexia bacterium | reverse complement strand
CTACTAGGCTCCCGGGGCGACTGCCGACAGCGTGACATCCGGCCCTACCGAGCCGGGCCGGGCGGTGCGCACCCTGCGTGTGCGGGCGGGACCGCGATGCCGGGCATCGTGGCGACCCGCGGAGGTGCGTCCATGACCAGAGCGCTTGTCGTCCACCACGACATCGACCTTGCCGACCAGGAGGTCGAAATCCCTTCGCCGCCTCGGATACGAGGTCGACCAGTGCAGCGGCCCGACGGCCAACACCTGTCCCGTGCTCAACGGCGGCACCTGTGAGATGGCCGCGCCAGTCGGATGTCCTCGTCTACGACGCGTGGGCGAGCGGGGACAGCGACGGGTCCACGGAGCTCATCGCGGGGCTCCGGCGCCTCCATCCTGAAGTGCCGATCGTGCTCGACCTTCCCGGGCATGGGCATCGCTGGCTTCGATGACGAGCCGACGCACGGCGTCGTTCAGATGAGTGGACAGCCGACGGGCGCCCGCCTGCACCAGGCCACCCAGCAGGCGATCGAGACCCTGAGGGCGGCGCGCCAGGCGTAGCGGTCGCCGGGGCGGCGTCCCCGCAGCGTGTGCGAAACTTGCCCGCGATGCTGTCCGCCGTCCTGGTCGCCACCGGCCTGTTTCTGACTGTCTACGGCAGCCTGCGCGGATACCGGCAGCCCGGGCCGCGATACAGCCGCTCGCTCGCCCAGGAGAACCGACACGGAGCCTCGTCGAGTCCGCCCGCCCGCTGCTCGCCCGCACGAGCGTCCGGGGTGCGGCGCGCCACGTCGGACTGGCGCTCGCGTGGCTGGCCACCGCGATGTACGGCCTGTACCTGGCCACGGTCGGCCTCGAGCCACCGCGGTGACCACCGCCCCGGCGCCGGCGAGCCGGCTTCTCGAGCGCTACGAGGCGGTCATCGGCATCGAGATCCACTGCCAGCTGCGCACCTCATCCAAGATGTTCTGCACGTGCTCCAACACCTACGCCGACTCGGCGCCCAACACGCACGTCTGCCCGGTGTGCCTCGCCCTCCCGGGCGCGTTGCCGGTGATCAACCGGCGGGCGGTGGAGCTCGTGATCGAAACCGGGCTGGCCATCGAGGCCGAGACCCCGGAGCACACGCAGTGGGAGCGCAAGAACTACTTCTACCCGGACCTGCCGAAGGGCTACCAGATCAGCCAGTACGCCATCCCGCTTGCCGCCCGGGGACGCCTGACCGTCGACACCTCGGAGGGGCCGTTCACGGTGCCGATCACCCGCGCACACCTCGAGGAGGACACGGCGAAGCTGATCCACGCGGAGGTCGCGGGCGAGGCAGGAGGCCGGGGCTCGCTGCTCGACTACAACCGCTCCGGCTCGCCGTTGATGGAGATCGTCACCGAGCCGGACCTGCGGACCGCGGAGCAGGCGCGGCGCTATGCCGAGGAGCTGCAACTGCTGCTGCGGGCCATCGGCGCGTCGGACGCCGACATGGAGCGCGGCCAGATGCGGGTCGAGGCGAACGTCTCCCTGCGCCCTCGCGGCGCGAGCGCGTTCGGGACCCGGGTCGAGGTCAAGAACATGAACTCGTTCCGGGCCGTGGAGCGGGCGATCGACTTCGAGATCGAGCGGCAGGGCCACGCGCTGGACACCGGTGAGCCGCTGTTCATGGAGACGCGCGGCTGGGACGATGGCCGGCAGGCGACGTACCGGATGCGTGCCAAGGAGACGTCCGAGGACTACCGCTACTTCCCGGACCCGGACCTGCCGCCGCTCCACGTGGACCCGGCGTGGATCGAGCGGGTCAGGCAGGGGATGCCGGAGCTGCCGGCGGCGCGGCGGGCGCGCTACGAGCAGCGGGGGCTGTCTGCCTACGATGCCGCTGTGCTCGTGGCGGATCCCCTCATGTGGAGGGCCTTCGAGGCCATCGGCGCCGCCGGAGGCGATATCCCGGCGAAGGACATTGCCAACTTCGTGACCGGTGCCCATGCACGCGCCATGAAGGCGACCGGTCCGAATCCCCACGGCCTGGCCGGGGCGGGTCGCCCAGCTGACGTGGCGGCGCTGCTGGCGGCGATCCCCGGCGGGCAGGTCTCACGCCAGGTCGGCCGCGACCTGCTGGCCGAGCACCTGCACTCGGGCGCCGACGCCGAGACGCTCCTCGCCGGTGCTGGCCCCGGCCCGATCAGCGATGACGCAACCCTGTCGGCCATGGTCGAAGCCGTGATCACCGACAACCCGGGGGCGGTCGCGGACTACCGGGCGGGCAGGCCGGTGACGGGGTTCTTCGTGGGGCAGGTGATGAAGCGCAGCGCCGGGGCAGCCGACGCCGCGCGGGTGACGCAGCTGGTGCGCGAGCGCCTGGACGAGGGAGGCTGACCGGTGGGATTCATGGGCCTCGGGCTGATCGCGGCCGGGATCGTGCTGATCGTCGTGGGCGTCGTGCGTGCGCGCGACCCGTATCGGCGCTACATGGCCCTGCGCGAGCAGGATGCCAACGTCGCCCGCTACGAGGCGTGGCGCGGCGGGTCCCGCCCCGATGGACGGACCGGCGCATCGGTGGCGATGGAGATGCTCCGCCGCCAGGCGCAGGTCGGAGCCGGGATCGTCATCGCGGGGTTCGTGCTGGTGGTCGCGGGGTTTCTCGTCAGCTAGGGCCCGGCTGCCCTCGGGTCCGCCCTGCGGGGCGCGGCTACCAGGGCGAACCTGCCTCGGAGCCGCAAGCCACGGGGACACGAGGCCCGCACGGGCCGAAGCGAGGGGGACGGCTGGACTCGCTGACCCGGACTGCCTGCCATGGCGTCGACCTGCCATGAAGGAGCTCACCCGCAGGGAGCGGCGGTCCCGCAGCCACCGACTGTGTTGGCGATGATCCAGGTCCCGCCTCCCACCACGACGAGCGTGACAAGAAGGACGAGCAGCAGGGAGCCAAGCTGCACGCCGGGAACCGGGAGCCGGATCTCGGCCACGGCCGCGGTCGCCGCCGGGGAGAGGGTCGTCCACCAGTCCGGGCAGTTCGTGTCCCGTGGCGTATCGCCCCGGGCGCCCGAACCGGGAACCGAAGCCAATAGACTTGCCCCCGCCGGGACCACCGGCACCCAGGACGAGGTCGGCATGCGCGAACGGACGGACGGCGAGGGCTTCGCGACGCGGGCGATCCACGCGGGCGAGCGGCCCGACCCCACCACCCACGCGCACAACACGCCGATCTACGCGACCGCGACCTTCGCCTTCGACACCGCCGCCGAGAAGGAGGACGCGGTCGATCGCGCGCTCGAGTGGGACCCGACGTCGTACTTCTACTCGCGCACGGGCAACCCCACCAACCGGGCCCTCGAGGAGAAGATCGCCAGCCTCGAGGGCGCCGAGGACTGCGTCGTATCCGCCTCGGGCATGGCCGCCGTCGCCTCGACGCTGTTCGCCCACCTCGACGCGGGCGACCACGTGGTCCTGGGCGACGAGCTGTTCGCGATCACCCAGGTGCTCTGGGAGGAGGACCTCCCACGCCGGGGCATCGCGGTGACGCCGGTCGACATGACCGATCTCGCCGCGGTCGAAGCGGCGGTCACGCCCCGGACCCGGATCCTGTTCATGGAGACCTCGACCAACCCGCGGCTGCGCGTGGCGGACCTGCCGGCGCTCACGGAGCTCGCGCACCGCCACGGGCTGCTCGTGGTCGCCGACAACACGTTCCTGGGCCCGGCCCTGTTCCGCCCGCTCGAGCACGGTGCGGACCTCGTGCTCCACGCCGCCACCAAGGTCCTCTCGGGTCACGGCGATGCCGTCAGCGGCGTGGTCTCCGGTCCCAAGGCCTTGCTGGATCCCATCCGCAAGCAGGTCGACACGTTCGGCCAGGCGGCCAGCCCGTTCGCCTCGTTCCTCGTGCTGCGCGGAGTGCGCACCCTGCCGCTGCGGTCCGCGAAAGGCTGCGCCAACGCTGCGGCGCTGGCCGCGTTCCTCGAGACTCACCCGAGGGTCGAATGGGTTCGCTACCCGGGGCTTGCGTCTCACCCCGATCACGCGGTCGCGCGGAGGCTGCTGCCGGATGGATCCGGGGCCATGGTCACCTTCCGGCCCAGGGGCGGCATCCCGGCGATGGCGGCGTTCACCGATCACCTCAGGCTGTGCGACATCGGCGTCAGCCTGGGCGACGTGTTCACGTTGGTCTACCCGCAGCCCAAGCGGGGCGGGCTGGTCCGCGTCTCGGTGGGCTGCGAGGACATCGAGGATCTGCTCGCGGACTTCGCGCTGGGCATGTCGTTCGTCGCCTGAGCCGCGAGCGCCGTCGAGGCCTGGTTTGGGCAGCGCTATTCCCGGCCGAGCGCCGCCGCGGCTGCCATCGCCGCCCCGATCGTGAGATCGACGCGGCGGGTCACCTCGTCCTCCGGCGGCCGGAACCATGCCTCGCTGCCTGCCAGCCGGATGGCCTGCTCGGCCGTGGGGTCCGCGATGATGTCGCTCACGGTCAGGATCGACCCGGCCCGGACGGGCCGGCCCTTCGCCCGCTCGCGCATCGCGATCAGGAACACCGCCGCGGTCTCCATCTCGACGCACAGGTAGCCGCGGCGACCCCAGCGGGCAACGCCGTCGGGGTGCGGGTCGTAGAACACGTCGCTGGTCACGATCGGGCCGGCATGGGTCACGAGGCCATTGGCCAGCGACGCTGTCACGAGGGCCTGCACGACCTCCAGATCCGCCGTCGGCGCGGTCGGCTCGTTCGCGCCGAGGATCCCGCTCATGCCAGCGGCCCCGGCGGCCGACAGCGCGACGACGGCGTCCCCGATGCCGAGGCTCCCGAAGCCACCCGTGGTTCCGACGCGGATGAACGTCGTCACCCCGAGGTTGATCAGCTCCTCCATCACGATCGACGTGGTGGGCGCGCCCATCATCGTGGTCTGGACCGAGACCGGGACGCCGTCCACGGTCCCCGTGTAGCCAAGCAGGCCGCGGTGCTGCGAGACGAGCCGGGACCCCTCGATCCCGCCGTCGAAGCGGGCGGCGATCCGCGTGGCGCGGCTGGGATCCCCGGGCAGCAGGACGACGGGAGCGTAGTCGCCTGGCTCGGCGTGCAGGTGGATCTGGGGCATCGGGACCTCCGGGTCAGAGGCGGACGAGGGCTCGGGTTGCGGCTCCGCCGGCTGGGGAGGTGCCGACCGTCCCGAACGGACGCGCCGCAGGACCCTGACCCCATTGGTGACGGCGCTATCATGCTGGGTGGAGCCGCCCTGGGGCCAGTCCGACGGAGGCTGGATCCATCCTGGTGGTGGCGTGGGCGCCCCTGTCGCGCCCGCATCGCCCGGCCCCGTCGAACCACCGTGGTTCGGAGGCCGAGGCAACGAGGAGGACACACCTTGCGGACCAGCATCCAATTCGTCGCCCTGGTCGGCGCCGCATCGCTCGTTCTCGCCGCGTGCGGCGGGGGAGCGGCGACCCCAGCCCCGACCGTCGCCCCGACCGTCGCCCCGACCGAAGCCCCGACCGTCGCCCCGACCGAAGCCCCCAGCGCTGCCATGGTCGACTTCAAGGCCTGCATGGTCAGCGACGTCGGCGGGATCGACGACAACAGCTTCAACGAGAACGCCTGGAAGGGCATGGAGGACGCCAAGACGCAGCTGGGCATCGAGGTCAAGTTCCTCGAGTCCCGCGCGGCGACCGACTACGAGAAGAACCTCATCCAGTTCGTCAGCGAAGGCTGCGACATGATCGTGACCGTCGGGTTCCTGCTCGGCGACGCGACCAAGGCTGCTGCCGAGGCGAACCCGAACACCAGGTTCGCGATCGTCGACTACGCCTATGATCCGGCGCTGCCCAACGTCGAGGGACTCGTCTACACCACGAACGAGGCGGCCATGCTCGCCGGCTACGTGTCCGCAGGCATGTCCAAGTCCGGCGTGATGGGCACGTTCGGCGGCATCAACATCGGCGGCGGCGTGACCGACTTCATGGACGGCTTCGTCGCGGGCGCCAACTTCTACAACCAGGAGGCCGGCACCAGCGTGTCCGTCCTCGGCTGGAACGCGGTCACCAAGGAAGGCTCGTTCACCGGCGACTTCGATTCGCTCGACAACGCCAAGGCCCTCACGGTGCCGATGCTCCAGGAAGGCGCTGACGTCATCCTGCCGGTCGGCGGCCCGATCGGAGGCGGTGCCTACACCGCGCTCCAGGAGTCCGCGGCCGAGGATTACGGCATCGGCGTCGACGTCGACTGGTGCGTATCCGCCCCGCAGTACTGCGACATCCTGCTCACCAGCATCCTCAAGAAGATCGACGTCTCCGTCACGGCCGCCGTCGCGCGAGCGGTCAACGGCGAGGCGCCGCAGCCGGTCTACGTCAGCACGCTCGCCAATGGCGGCGTCGACCTGGGCCCCTTCAACCAGTTCGACGCCGCGGTGCCGCAGGCCCTCAAGGACGGCGTCACCGCCCTGAAGGCGAAGATCATCTCCGGTGAGGTCTTGGTCGCCGACTACTTCGCCAAGTAGCCGACACCTTCCAAGCGCGAGTCGGGCGGCGCCTTCGAGGCGCCGCCCGTCCCGCACCCGGCACCGGAGGAGCACGTGAAGCTCGAGCTGCGCGGGATCACCAAGCGATTCCCCGGGGTCATCGCCAACGAGGATGTCGACCTCACGGTCGAGCCCGGACAGATCCATGCGCTGCTGGGCGAGAACGGGGCCGGCAAGACGACCCTCATGAACGTCCTGTACGGCCTGTACCGGCAGGACGAGGGCCAGATCCTCATCGACGGGTCGCCCGTCTCGTTCCACGACCCGGGCGACGCGATCCGGGCCGGCATCGGCATGGTCCACCAGCACTTCATGCTGGTGCCGGTGTTCACCGTCACCGAGAACGTGATGCTGGGCGTCGAGTCCACGCGCGGCCCGCTCCTCGTCCTCGACAAGGCGACCGCCCGGGCGCGGATCCTGGAGATCTCCGCGCGTCACAACCTCGATGTCGATCCCGACGCCCTGGTCGAGGATCTGCCCGTGGGCGTGCGCCAGCGGGTCGAGATCATCAAGACCCTCTACCGTCAGTCGAACCTGCTCATCCTGGATGAGCCATCTGCCGTCCTGACCCCGCAGGAGACGGGTGAGCTGTTCGAGATCATGCGCTCGCTCCAGACGACGGGGACGTCGATCATCTTCATCACCCACAAGCTCAACGAGGTCCTCGAGATCGCGGACCGGATCACGGTCCTGCGTCGCGGCAAGGTGGCCGGGTCGGCGACGCCTGCCGAGGCGACCGAGCAGTCGCTTGCCCAGTTGATGGTCGGCCGGCCGGTCGAGCTCGAGGTGGAGAAGGGCCCGGCGAGCCCCGGCGATCCCGTGCTGGAGATCAACGGGCTCTCCGTGGCGGATGACCGGGGCCATCCGGCCGTCCGCGACCTCGACCTGGTCGTGCGCGCGGGCGAGATCCTCGCCATCGCCGGCGTCCAGGGCAACGGCCAGACGGAGCTGGTGGAGGCCATCACGGGTCTCCGCAAGACCACCGGCGGCTCGGTGCGGATCGCCGGCCACGAGGTGAAGCCCGACCCCCGGCGCGTGTTCGAGGCGGGCGTGGCGCATGTGCCCGAGGATCGTCTCGAGGAGGGCCTGATCCCAGCCTTCACCATTGCCGAGAACCTCGTCCTGAACACCTACTACCTCAAGCCGTACGCGGATGGACTGCGCCTGCATCGTGACGCGATCATGGCCACGGCCACGGAGCTCGTGAAGCAGTTCGACGTCCGGACGCCCAGTGTGTTCAACGAGGTCGCCAACCTGTCGGGCGGCAACCAGCAGAAGGTGATCGTCGCCCGCGAGTTCACTCGGCCCATCAAGCTGCTGGTGGCGGCCCAGCCCACCCGGGGGCTCGACGTCGGGTCCATCGAGTACATCCACCGTCGGGTTGTCGAGAAGCGTGACGACGGGGCGGCCGTCCTGATCGTGTCCACCGAGCTCGACGAGGTGCTGGCGCTGGGCGACCGCATCGCGGTGATGTACCAGGGCCGGATCGTGGCGATCCTCGAACCCTCCGAGGCGACGCCGGAGCGGCTCGGGCTCTACATGGGTGGGGCGCAGGTCGCCCCCGAGCACGAGGCGGAGTCGGAGACGGGCGCGGACACCGGCCCGGACGCCGGCAGCCCGCCGGAACCGCCGCGACCCAGCCCCTCGCCCGACGCACCCGCACAGGGGACACAGTCATGAGCGACACCAAGGTGCCTGCCCCCGGAGCTGCCCCCGAGCCAGGGCCCGCGGGGGAGCCGGACACCTCGCCCGAGGGTGAGGCCGAGGCCGAGGCCGCGCCGGATCCCACCTGGCTCCGCCGCCTGCCCGGCCAGCTGGCGCTGCCGTTCCTCGCGGTGTTCACGGCGCTGCTGATCGGCGCCTTCGTCGTCGTCCTCTCGGACACCGCGCTGCTCGCGTTGTGGACCACGAACCCGGGTGAGGCTGCCGGTGCGTCACTCCGGGCCGTCCTCGACGGCTACGGTGCCCTGATCGGCGGGGCGCTCGGCAACCCGGTCACGTACGCGGATGCGTTCACGTCGGGCAACGCCGACCAGATCAAGCTCGCCTTCCGGCCGGTGAGCGAGACCATCCTGGCGGCGACCCCGCTCATCTTCACGGGGCTCGCCGTCGCCCTCGGCTTCCGCAGCGGCTTGTTCAACATCGGTGCCGAGGGCCAGCTGTACCTGGGCGCGATCGTCGCCACCTTCGTCGGCTTCTCGGTTCACGGCCTGCCGTGGTTCATCCACCTGCCGTTGACCATCGCGGCCGGCTTCCTGGGCGGAGCCCTGTGGAGTTCATCCCGGGCCTGCTCAAGGCGCGGACGGGTGCCCACGAGGTGATCACGACGATCATGCTCAACTACACCGCGTACCAGCTGGTGACCTGGGTGCTGCGGCAGCCGTTCTACCAGCGCCCGGGCCGGAGCGACCCGGTGTCGCCGATCGTGGACGCGTCCGCGGTCCTGCCGCCGCTCATCGAGGGCTTGCGGATGAACTGGGGGTTCGTCCTGGCGCTGGGCGCGGCCGCGCTGGTCTCGTGGCTCCTGTTCCGGTCGACCCTCGGGTTCGAGTTCCGTGCGGTCGGGCTCAACCCGTCGGGTGCCCGCTATGCCGGGATGAACATCTCGCGGACCCTGGTCCTCACGATGGCGATCTGCGGCGGGCTCGCCGGTCTCGCCGGCGCCAGCGAGATCATCGGCGTGAACAAGTCGCTGACCCCGGGATTCTCGCCCGGGTACGGCTTCGACGGGATCGCGATCGCCCTCCTCGGGGGCTCGTCGCCCCTTGGCGTGGTCCTGGCCGCGCTCCTGTTCGGCGGCCTCCGGGCAGGCGCAACGCCGATGCAGGCAGCGACCGGCATCCCGATCGACCTGGTCGTCGTGATCCAGGCCCTGGTGATCATGTTCGTGGCTGCTCCCGCGCTGATCCGTGAGATCTACAGGATCAAGGCCAAGCGCACGACGGGTACCGAGATCCTTGCCCAAGGGTGGCGGTCGTGAGCGCCGCGACGGCGGTCATGGCCGGGACCAGCCACATCAACCGGCGGGCGATCGCGCTGTCGGGGTTCTACTTCGCTCTGGCCGCCGCGATGGTGTTCGTGTTCGGCTCGGGTCTCGAGCCGGACACGGAGACGACGTTCACTCTCAACCTCGGGGTGGCGCCGGTGATCGTGCTGCCCAACCTGGTGCTGCCGTCCGCACCCGTCATCTACCTGCTGGCAGGCGTTGCGGCCTTCTGCGGGGCGATGCAGCTGACCCGGGCGGTCGGGGCCAAGTGGGCCGTCCTGCTGGCCGTGGCGATGATCGCGTTCGTGTTCGGGTTCCTCACCTGGGCTGCGGCCGACCGGTCGATGAACCTCGTCGGGGTCCTCCAGACGACGCTCTTCCGGGCGGTCCCGATCACGTTCGCGGCGCTCTCCGGCGTGCTGTGCGAGCGGTCAGGCGTGGTCAACATCGCGATCGAGGGCATGCTCCTGTCCGGCGCCTTCGCCGCGGCGGTGGTCGCCAGCGCGACCGGCAACAACTGGATCGGCCTGCTGGCCGCGGTCGCCACGGGCGGGCTGCTGGCCGGCGTCCTTGCCGTGCTCGCGATCCGGTACATGGTCAACCAGATCATCGCCGGCACGGTCATCAACATCTTCGCCGCCGGGTTGACCGCGTTCCTGTCCACGCGCGTGCTGTCGGCCCACAAGGAGTGGAACACGCCGCCGCGCTTCGAGCCGATCGTGATCCCGGTGCTGTCGGACATCCCGATCATCGGTCCGGTGTTCTTCTCGGGCAGCTTCTTCGTGTACGCGGTGTTCGTGCTGGTCGGACTGATCCACTTCGCGCTGTTCTACACGCGGTATGGCCTCCGGGTCCGGTCCGTCGGCGAGCACCCCCGGGCCGCGGACACGGTCGGCATCAACGTCAACTTCACCCGCTATCGCAACGTGATCCTGGGCGGCATGATGGCGGGCTTGGGCGGCGCGTACTTCACGATCGGATCGACGGGCTCGTTCGAGCGCGACATGACCGCAGGCCGCGGGTTCATCGGCCTGGCGGCGATGATCTTCGGCGGCTGGAGCCCGATCGGCGCCTTCCTGGCCAGCCTCGTATTCGGGTTCGCCGACGCGCTCCAGAGCCGGCTGTCCATCCTCGGCTCCGCCGTCCCGTCGGAGTTCCTGCTCATGGTCCCGTACCTCACCACCATCGTCGTGGTGGCCGGACTGGTGGGCCGGGTGCGGATGCCCGCGGCCGACGGGACGCCGTACAAGAAGGAGTAGCCGCCGGGAACGGTGATGCTCAGCCGCCGGCGGCCAGGCGCCAGTGCTCCACCGCCGTGCAGCGGTCCATGACGACCGCGAGGCCCGCCTCGTGGGCGATCAGCCCCGCCTCGACGTTCGCGATTCCCTGTTGGAGCCACAGGCAGCGGGCACCGACCTCGACCGCCTCGCGCGCGTGCGTCACGCACAGCTCCGATCGCCGGAACACGTTCACGAGATCTACAGGCCCGGTCGCGCGGACCGCGTCCGGCAGCGTCGGGTAGCAGCGGAGGCCCTGAACCTCGTCCGCCCGCGGGCTGACCGGCACCACGTCGTAGCCCGCCCGGACGAGGGTGCGCATGACACCATGGACCGGCCGGACCGGGTTGGTCGATGCGCCGATGACCGCGATTTGGGTGGGGACCGCAGCAGGTCGCGGATCTCCTCGTCACCGAGCAGGGGTACCGGCGACCGGCCCTCACCGATCGCGATCAGGAGCGACACGAGGTCGCGGTCGGCGTCGGATCTCACGAGCGAGCTCCTCTCGCGCAGCTGATCGGGGGTCGCTGCCGGCACGCCCCACGGGGGGTTGCGTCGCCACGCTACAGTACGGCAGACCCGGCCCCGGCGAGGGTGCCCGGGATCTCAGGAGGAGTACACGTTGCAGGTCTCTCGAAGGCTCGTCGCCCTGGGGGCGGCGTCGGCCATTCTCATCGCTGCGTGCTCGGGTGGCGCCGCCACCCCGGCGCCGACCACGGCCCCGGCGCCGACCACGGCCCCGGCCGAGTCCATGGCCCCCGAGTCCATGGCCCCCGAGTCCATGGCGCCGGCCAACGGCGACTACAAGGCGTGCGTCGCGTTCGACACCGGCGGCCTTGGTGACAAGGGCTTCAACGACCTCGCCAAGAAGGGCCTCGACGACGCTGCGGCTCTCGGCTACCAGACCGCATCCGCCGAAGCGCAGGGCGCCACCGACTACGAGGCGAACATCCAGCGCCTGATCGACGGGGGCTGCCAGACCGTGATCACGGTCGGCTTCCTCCAGGGCGCGGCCACGGCGAAGGCGACGCTCGCGAACCCGGACGTGGCGTTCGGGCAGGTCGACGCCACCTGGAACTCCGCCGGTGACGACTTCACCCCCGGCACCGCGGACGATCCGCCCCCCGGCGTCCCCGCGAACTTCACCGGGCTCGACTACCAGGTCGACCAGGCAGCCATGCTCGCCGGCTACCTCGCGGCTTCGTGGAGCACGTCGGGCAAGGTCGCGACCTACGGTGGCCTGGCCTTCCCGGGCGTGACCCGGTTCATGGACGGCCTCTACGCGGGCGTCCAGTACCACAACCAGCAGAAGGGCACCACGGTCGAGGTCCTCGGCTGGGACGGCCGCTTCCGATCGCCGACCGGCACCTTCGTCGGCGGCGGTGGCACCAACCCCTGGAACAACCCGGCCAGGGCGAGCAGCTCGCCAGGACCTTCCTCGACCAGGGCGTGGACATCGTCCACCCCGTCGCCGGCGAGACCGGCAACGGGTCCATCAAGGCGATGCTCGCCGCGGGCAAGTGGGCGATCGGCGTCGACAACGACCAGTCCGTCACCCTCCCGGAGAGCGCCGCCGCGATCCTCACGTCAGCCCAGAAGGCCATCGACGTCTCCGTCCTCGACGTGATCAAGAAGACCTCGGGCGGCGACCTCGGCGGCGAGGACTACTCGGGCACGCTCGCGAACAACGGCGTGCTCCTGGCTCCGTTCCACGAGTTCGACAGCCAGATCTCGGCCGAGACGAAGGGCGAGCTCGATGCGCTGAAAGCAGCGATCATCGACGGCAGCGTCACGGTCTGCAGCTTCCTCGGACGCGGCTGCTAGCCGGTCGCGTGCGAACCTAGAGCCACTACCACCGCCCCCGGCCCGCCACGCGGACCGGGGGCGGTCCGCGACATCGAGGTCTCGCCTGATGCGGCTCGAACTCCGCGACATCACGAAACGCTTCCCGGGCGTTCTCGCCAACGACCGGATCTCGATCTCGGCCGACCGGGGCGAGGTGCTCGGTCTGCTGGGCGAGAACGGGGCCGGCAAGACGACCCTGATGAACATCCTGTCCGGCCTGTACAAGCCGGACTCCGGCCGACATCGTCATCGACGGCGAGAAGCACGTCTTCGACGACCCCGCCGCCGCGATCCATGCCGGCGTCGGCATGGTCCACCAGCACTTCATGCTCGTGCCGGTCTTCGATGTCGTCGAGGCCGTCGCGCTGGGCGCGGAGACCGTCACCGATCGCATCGGGACGTTCGATCGCGCCGCCGCCCGCAAGCGGATCGTCGAGCTGTCCGACCAGTACCGCCTGGACGTCGATCCGGACGCGAGGATCGAGAGCCTGCCGGTCGGCGTGCGGCAGCGGGTCGAGATCCTCAAGGCGCTCTACCGCCACAGCGACATCCTCGTCCTGGACGAGCCCAGCGCTGTGCTCACGCCGTACGAGACGGAGGAGCTGTTCGGGATCATCCGCTCCCTGGCCTGCCGACACGACGGTGATCTTCATCACCCACAAGCTCAACGAGGTCCTCGAGGTCGCCGACACCGTCGTCGTCCTTCGGCGTGGCGCCGTGGCCGGCACGGCCGACCCCGGACGACGACCCGCCAGGAACTCGCCAACCTGATGGTCGGCCGCGACGTCGAGCTGATCGTCCCGAAGGGCCCGCCTCGCCGGGCGACGTCGTGCTCAGCCTGCAGGACGTCCGGGTCCGCGACGATCGCCTCGAGCTCGCCGTCAACGGTGTCGACCTCGAGGTCCGGGGCGGCGAGATCGTGGTCATCGCCGGTGTCCAGGGCAACGGCCAGACCGAGCTCGTCGAAGCCATCGTCGGACTCCGTTCATTCGACTCGGGCCGCGCCTCCATCTCCGGCCAGGCCATCGAGAAGGCGACGCCGCGCGAGGTCTCCGATCTCGGCGTGGCCCACATTCCCGAGGACCGGGTCGCGACGGGCTGATCAGCACCATGACCGTGGCCGAGAACTACATCCTCGACACCTACCATCGTGAGCCGTACAGCCGCCGGGCGATCTTCGACCTCACGATGGTCGACGAGCGGGCGGCGCAGGGTGTCAAGGACTTCGACATCCGGACCCCCTCGATCCAGACCCTGGCGGGCTCGCTGTCGGGCGGCAACCAGCAGAAGGTCGTCGTGGCACGGGAATTCTCCGTCCGGTGAAGCTGGTCCTCGCGGCCCAGCCCACGCGGGGGCTCGACGTCGGCTCGATCGAGTACATCCATCGCCGCCTGGTGGAGCAGCGAGATGCCGGGCCGCGATCCTGATCGTCAGCACCGAGCTCGACGAGGTCCTGGCCGTCGGCGACCGGATCGCGGTCATGTTCGAGGGGCGGATCGTCGGCATGCTCTCCGGCGAGGACGCCACCTACGAGCAGCTCGGCCTGCTGATGGGTGGTGGCGAGTTCGGCGAGGAGCCGCGGCGTGACCACCTTGAAGAGCGTTGCGCGAAAGAGCGTCGTCCCGCTCCTGGCCGTGATCACCGCCCTCCTGGTCGGCGCGATCGTGATCGTCCTCACCGACTTCGAGAGCCTCGCCAAGCTCGGGACGGATCCGCTCGGAGCGATCGGCGGAGCCCTCGGCGGTGTCCTCGCCGGCTACGGGGCGATGCTCACCGGGGCGTTCGGCGATCCGGCCCGCATCCTGGCCGCGCTCGAGACTGGCAGTGCGCCAAGACATCGCGACGGCCATCCGGCCGCTGACCGAGACCCTGGTGGCCGCGACGCCACTCATCCTCACCGGCCTCGCCGTGGCGATCTCGTTCCGAGCCGGCATGTTCAACATCGGCGGCGACGGCCAGTTGATGATCGGCGCCCTCGCCGCAACGATCACGGCCTTCGTGCTCCAGGGCCAGGCGCCGGCCTTCGTGATCCTGCTGGTGCTGATCGCCGTCGGGGTCGCACCGGTGCCTTCTGGGGGTTTGTCCCGGGCTTCCTGAAGGCGCGGACGGGTGCCCACGAGGTCATCACCACGATCATGTTCAACTACGTCGCCGCGCAGGTCGTCCTCTTCGCCCTGCGGTCGCCGACCCTTCGAGCGCCCGGGAGCATGGCCCCCATCTCGAACCGATGTCTACGTTCGTCGACATCCCGCTCATCCTCGACCTTCCGGCGATCCGCCTTGACTACGGGTTCGTGATCGCCCTGCGTATGGCCGGCGCCGTGTCGTTCCTCCTGTTCCGGACGACGAAGGGTGAGTTGCGGGCGGCCGGATTCAGCCTCACGGCGGCGCGCTACGCCGGGATGAGCGCGGGTGGCTCGATCATGCTCGCGATGGCGCTCTCCGGCGCGCTGGCGGGTCTGGGCGGCGGATTCATGGTGATCGGCACGGTCGGCCAGCTCTCCTGGATCTCTCGGGCGGCATCGGGTTCACCGCCATCGCCCTCGCGCTCCTTGCCGGGCTTCGGCCGATCGGCGTGGTCCTCGCGGCGCTCCTGTTCGGGGCGCTGACGTCCGGTGGCAAGCTGATGGGCATCGAGTCCGGCATCCCGTTCGACCTGCTCGTCGTTCACCATGGCGCTGGTCATCATGTTCGTCGCCGCCCCCAACCTCATCCGGTCCATGTGGCGGATCAAACCCGACAGGCACGAGCCGGAGCTCGCGATCCCGCGCAGCCGGAGGCGCCGGTATGACGGCCGCAGTGGATGCCCTGACCGTCAGGGGCGGCGTGTCGCTGCCCGCCGCGCGGCGAGACGCACGCATCCGGGGCCGTCCTTCGGCGCGTCGGCCTGGCGGCGTTCTACTTCGCCAGCCAGAGCATGGAGACGTCCACGACCTTCTCGTTCTGGATCGACGCCCAGGGCGGCGACAGCGCAACCCTCGAGGCCGCGGCCGGCGTCCTGTGGATCGTCGCCGGCCTCGCGTCCCTGTTGATCGCCGCGCTCCAGCTTGCGCGCGGCACGGGGTTCCGGTGGCGGCCCTGGTCCTCGTCCTCGTCCGGCCATGGGTGGTGGCCGTCCTCGCGAGCGTGCTCGACGGCAAGCCGGCGAACCTCACGGGCATCATCGGCGGCAGCCTCGAGCTCGCGGCGCCGATCACCCTGGGCGCCCTCGCCGGCATCCTGTCCGAGCGGAGCGGGATGCTCAACATCGCGCTCGAAGGCAAGATGCTCATCGGGGCGTGCGTCGCCTCGGTCGCCGCGAGCATCGTCCTGCTGGTCACCGGCGAGCCGTTCGTCGCCACCGTGATCGGGGTGGCCGCAGCCATGCTCGTCTCGGGGGCCGTCGGGCTGCTGCTGGCCTGGATGGGCATCCGCCACAGGATGGACCAGATCATCGCGGGCACCGTGATCAACATCGGCGCGGTCGGGATCACGAACTTCCTGTTCCTGCGCGTCCTGAGCCGGAACACGGAGTTCAACCGGCCGCCGACCATCGAACCCTGGCGGGTGCCGCTCCTGGCCGACATCCCGGTCCTCGGTCCGATCCTGTTCTCCGCCAAGCCGTACGTCTACCTGATGTACATGGTCGCGATCCTCACCTACATGCTCTTCCGGACCCGCTGGGGACTGCGGCTGCGCGCCTCTGGCGAGAAGCCCGCCGCGGCCGGGACGGTCGGCATCAACGTCATCTCCATCCGCTACCGGGCGCTGCTCCTGGCGGGGATGATCTCCGGCCTGGCCGGGTCCTACCTGTCGCTGTCCATCGCCGGCAACTTCGGCATGGAGATGGTCGCCGGCAAGGGATTCATCGCGCTCGCGGCGATGATCTTCGGCGCCTGGCACCCGGTCGGCGCCCTGGGCGCGGCGCTCGTGTTCGGCTTCGCCGGCACGACGCAGACGCTGCTCGCGATCCTCGGCGTGAACCTGCCGCCGCAGCTGCTCAACAGCGTGCCGTACGTGGTGACGATCATCGTGGTGGCCGGCGTCGTCGGGCGGGTCCGTGGTCCCGCGTCGGTGGGCCAGCCGTACCAGCAGGGCTGATGCCCCGGTGAGTGCCGGCTACAACGTCGACGACTGGGGACCGGTCCACGCGATCCCCACGTACCACAAGGCTGCCGCGGGCGCGCTCAGCGCCGTTCGGGACGAAGGACCTGCCGCTGCCACTGATCATCGACAGCGACCCGGGCCTCGACGACGCGCTGGCCATCGGGCTCGCGGCAGCCAGCCCCGAGCTCCGGCTGCTCGCGGTGACCACGGTCGGAGGCAACGCGGATGTCTCCCGGTGCACGGAGAACGCGCTCCGGCTGCTCCACGTCTTCGATTCCGGTGGCCGAGGGGGCTGCCGGCGCGATCGGTCGTCCGACGGACAAAACCGCGAAGGATGGCGTCACGCAGCTTGCGGTCCATGGGCAACTCCCGGCGGCGCGGTACCACGGCCCGGCTCATCGCGGACAGCCCGGAGCCGGTCGTGATCGCCGATCGGTCATCCGCTCCTGCTGCGGCTCCATCCGGACCTCTAGGCGGATCACGCTGATGGGCGGATCGATCGGGAAGGGGAGCACCGGCATCCGCGGAGTTCAACGTCGTCGCCGATCCGGATGCGGTGGACGCCGGCTTCGCCATCGGGGGATCCCGATCACCACGAGAGCCTCGACGTCACCCACCAGGTGCCGCCGCCGAGCTGCGTCCCGGAAAATCCCGGCGGGTTGCAAAAAAATCACGGACGTACGCGCTGACCGGAATCTGGGTGCCGCTGCTACCGCGATCGACTATGGAATGCTGATCGCGCATCTGCTGGTCCCGGATCTGTCGCGGTTAACCGCGTCAACGTACACACCTACCCACGGCCCCTCAACGCGGCCGGACAGTTTCCGTATCGCCTGCGCGACGGGCGCAACGAACGCGGACGTGGGCAGCGCCATTGACGGTGCCGATTCACCGGTCCTTCACCGGTAACCGCAACAAGTGACGATCCGGCGGTCAGGGCGTCAGCCAGACGGGGTACTCGCGGACGTTCTCCGGTGACGCGTCCCTCGCCGACAGGTCGAAGACCCGGAGCGTGCCGCACTGCGCCTTTGTTGACCTCGTAGGCGACGGTCGTGTCTTGAAAGTCCCCCGGCAGCCCGTCCCGAAGTCGCCATGACCTGCTCGTCGGCCAGGCTCTTGCCGCCCGCGTCGAGGATCTCGACCCGGAAGGTCGCCTCGAACACGTCGGCATTGCCGGTGAGGCGCAGGTGCCGGCGGCGGCACCCCATGCGGGCCGGTCACGAAGATGGCGGGCAGCTGGTCCGTGTAGTCTGGACCACCGGAACCCCATGACGCCCCCGGAGGGCGTCTCGCCCTCGACCTGGAAGATGACCGCTTATCGTGGTGAACTGGGTGAGCGTGATGACGCCTGCGCCGGCGGAACTGCTTCTGATGGACGCCGCCGCCCGGTCCAATCGGTGACAGGTCGACTGTCGCACGCCGTTGCTGATCGACGATGTCGAGGAAGTCTCGCCGTCGGGGATGCTCGCTGGTGATCGCCGGCGTCCTCGTTCGCCTCGCTCTTCGGACCGGCGGGAGCGCGGCCCTCAGGCGGCAGTCGCCACCCGCCGTGGTTCGGAACTTCGCGCAGGACCGGAACGGGCCGACGTCCCCGGGATCGAGCCGAGGACGAAATAGGCACGGACGTCGTCGTTCCCGAGGGAGACGCGCTCGGCGCGGTCGCGTCCGGTGGAGGGCCGGAGCCGCCGGGCTGCAGCCGACGCCTCGACGGACGGGTCGGTATCCGGCGCAAATCGGTGCCGACGTTGAGGGTCGGGGCTGACGGTTCGCGGACGGCCGGGTTGCCCGGGACCGGGCCGAGACCGCCGCTCGGCCGGTGCACGCCGTCGGGACCGCGATGACAGCCAGCAGGAGCCGGCGATCGACTGGACCGGAGGTGACTCAGATTCGGACTCCTGTGCGGAATCTGACGTCTGACGATCGCCTGCGGTCGCCGTCGCATCGCCAACCGGTAACGATCCCGTCACCGGCAGCGGATCCGTGCGCAGGCCGCCCTCGGGTCGAGCGGTGGGTAGCCACCGAGGAGAGCGGCGTGCTCGGCGCGATGCAAGACCAAGGCCCTGCTCCGCCACCGGCGCGCGAGCGATCGGCCTTGTAGAACCGCTCCAAGATCCGCTCGCGGCGCTCCGGCGGACGCCCGGCCCACGATCGGGCAACGACGATCCGCGCCGCCTCCGTCGGCCGGCCTCCGCCCCGGCTGACCTCGACCGCGGCGCCCGGTGCGTGCTCCCGGCGTTGTCGAGGAGGTTGCCCAGGATCCGGTCGAGCGCCGTGGGTCCGTGTCACGATCAGTGGCCGGTCCGGGACGGTCACGGCGCGCCGGGCAGATGAGCGGCGACCGCACCGGACGAGCCGCCGAGGTCCACGGCTCGACGACGATCTGCTCCGCGCCGGCGTCGAAGCGCGACATCTCCATTAGGTCGTCGACCAGGATCCGCAGCCGCTGCCACGTCGGCGACCAGAGCTCCCCGCCCGACGGCTCGTCGGGCAGCGCTCCGAGGCGGCCCCGCAGGATCGACGCCTCGGCGACGAGGGCCGCCAGCGGTGTCCGCAGCTCGTGCGCCACGTCCGCGACGAACCGCCGGTTCTGGGCCTCGGCCGCCTCGAGCCGCCCGATCGTCTCGCGAGCCCCGGCCATCCGGTTGAACCGCTCGCCCACGCCCGAACTCGTCATCCGAGGTGACCGGCACGCGCGCCGACAGGTCGCCGCTGCCGATCGCTCGGCGGCCCGGCTGGCGGCATCGACCGGCGGCGAGCACCCCGCGGCGACCCGCCGGCGACGAGCAGCGCCACGAGGATCCCGCGGTCGCGCCACCCAGGGCGAGCCGCAGCTGGCCGAGCGCCGACTCGATCGAGCGCCGTGGACGAAATAGACTCCGGGAACGGCCCTCCGGCCGCCGATCACCAGACTCGGGCTCCCGTCGAGTCCAGCCACGAAGGCGAGCTCGCCGCAGCGACGCCGGCCGAAGCTCCGGGGCGAACGTCACGGCCGCCGACTGGCCCGGCTCCGAGACGACGAGCTTGCCGTCCCCGTTCCACGGACCCTCGACCCCGTGGCGGAAGGCGGTGCGCAGGACGCTGTCGGCGATGTCGTCCGGCGTCGGACGCGCCGGGGCAGCAGGACGGACAGGTCGACCCACCTGCCGGTCCGGCTTCGCGCTCGCCCTGAGCGCGTAGGCGTCGACGAAGACGTACGCGCCGACACCGAGCAGGAGACCGTCATCGCGACCAGCGCGACGATGGCCAGCGCGAGGCCGCGGACCCGACGCCACGGCGCCGGCGGACCCTGCCGAACGGCCTTGTAGCCCGCGCCGCGGACCGTGAGCACGATCGGGGGCAGCCGGGTCCGGCTCGATCTTGGCTCGCAGCCGACCAACCGCGACGTCCACCAGCCGCGAGTCGCCGAGGTAGTCGTAGCCCCAGATCCGGTCCAGCAGGGTGTCGCGGCTCAGGACCTGGCCGGGGTGGCGGGTCAGCTCCACCAGCAGGTCGAACTCGGTGCGGGTCAGCGCGAGCTCCGTGCCATCACGGTCACGGTCCGCCCGGCGATTCGATCCGAGCGGCCCCAGCTGCAGGAGCCGGTCCCCGTCGCCGGCTCGGTCCGCGGCGCCGGAACGCGGCGCGGATGCGGGCGACGAGCTCGCGCACCTCGAACGGCTTGCGCACATAGTCGTCGGCGCCAGCTCGAGCCCGACCACCACGTCGATCGTGTCGCTGCGCGCGGTGAGCATGACCACCGGGGTCGTGGATCCTGCCGGATCGCCCGGCACACCTCGAGCCCGTCAAGGCGGGGCAGCATCACGTCGAGCAGAACGAGGTCCGAACGGCGCGCCAGCGAGCCAGGGCCCCCGCCGTCGGCCGCGGTGTCGACGTCGAAGCCCGCCGCCCGAGCCCATGGCGACGACCTCCCGGATCGATGAGTCGTCCTCGACAAGAAGGATGCGGCGTCCATATCCCGGAGTATGGCAGCGGTCCCTAGTGGGTGCCCCGTTCGCGTGCCAGTTCCCGGAGTCGTCGACGGAGACCCCGAAATGGTGGGCGATATCGTGATGGACGGTGTCGATCACCTTCGCCCTGAGGGCATCGGGTGCCTGGAAATGTGCTTCCAGCTGGCCCCGGTAGAACGTGATCCGGGATGGAGTGGGCGCCCGATCCCGCCCCCCGCCGGCTGCGCGGGACGCCCGAGTACAGCCCATTAAGACCGTGTGCGTGGGTGACGGCCAGCTGCTCCGGGGTCGCCCACTCCTCGATCACGATCGCGACGCTGCCCAGACGCTCGCGAAACTGCGGCGGCAGGGCGTCGATCGCCTCGACCACCCAGCCTCGAACGTGTCGTCGTCGATCGGCGCGCTCATCGCCGGCAGCGTAGCCCGGATGCCCCCGCCTTCAGGCGACGGTCGCGGCTTCGTGGGCGGCACGAGCCACAGTCCCGGCGTCGTGCACATCTCGAGACCCGCACCGAGAGCCCCTCGGCCAGCGGCGTGAAGCCGAGGTTGCCATCGAGGCTCCTCGTGGTGACCCGCCCGGGATCCCACGCACCAGCACCACGCTCCGGAGTCGCCGGTGCCGACCTGGAGGCGCGAGGCAACAGGGCGCCGGGAAGAAGGTCACCGTCCTCGTTGGCCGGTTGGAGGTACTCGCCCTTCTCGGCCACCGTCCCGGTCCGGTAGTCGCCGCGGCCGTCCATCTCGACCGGGTCGCCGACGGCGATGTCGCTGCAGGCAGACGGCCTCGTATCCGGGGCGAGGATCCGGTAGCCGCCGACCCCGAGGTCGATCTCGTTGAGGTGTCCCCATGGCACGCGATCTGGTGCGACGGCCAGGTAGTTCATGTCCGAGGCCTTGCACGTGTGATCTGGGTGCGGGCAGGCGGTCATCACGGCGGTCGGGCCCAGGACGCCCTGGACCGTGCCGTCCGGCGACGTGGCGTGGGTGCCATCGCCCCCGCAGTGGGGCGACGTCGTGAGCACGATCGTGTCGCCGAGCCGGGCATAGACCCAGCCGAGCAGTAGCCCGGGATCCACTGGCCCGCAAGCACCGGTGGGTCGTACACGGGCGTCGCGCGCTGCGGCGTCATCATCGCGCGGCCGAGGGTGTACAGGCCGAGGCCTACCAGCAGCCCCGCCAGGGCCACGAGGAGCAAACGGACGGCGAGAGGCCGCGATCTCCGGGTCAATCCAGGTGCGTCCCGACGTGCACCGCGCTTCGGGTCATTCGCGCATGCTATCGCCGCCCGTGCGCCGGCACCCGATCCGGGACGCGCTGCAACCCAACCGCGATCGGCGACGGCCCTGACGTCACCCGACGCCCTCGGGCCGCGGCCCTGGGCTGGCCGGGAGATCTCGCGGCGATGTTCCAGCGGCGTTGAGGCGATGGTCGGCCACGGGTCGGCGCGGGACGGCGTGCCGGTTGGATCCGAACCGACCCGGCGACCGGAGCCGGGCTACCATTGACCTCCCGTGACGACCCTCGCCCCAACGACTTCACCGCACCTCCACATCCACTCGGAGTTCAGTCTCCTGGACGGGCTGGGGCGGGATCACGGACCTCGTGCGAGGCGGCCAGCAGGGGCTTCGACTGCCCTCGCCGATCACCGACCACGGCGCCCTGTACGGGGGCGGTCGCCTTCCACCAGGCGGCGAACGAAGGGGGCATCAAGCCGATCATCGGCGTCGAGACGTACGTCGCCCGGAGGTCGATGACCGACAAGGAGGGCAAGGCCGACGCCCAGCCGTACCACCTGATCCTGCTGGCGACA
>CAVQSY010000047.1:0-143641 GCA_963716025.1 uncultured Chloroflexia bacterium | reverse complement strand
CGCGGTTGTGCGGGAACACCCCCTCCTCCAGGCCGGCGATGAACACGACCGGGAACTCGAGACCCTTGGCGGCGTGGAGCGTGATCAAGGTGACCGCGTCCTTCTCGCCCTCGTACGAGTCCTGGTCCGCGACCAGTGCGGTCTCCTCGAGCAGGCGGTCCAGCGCGTCCTCCGGCGACAGATCGTCGTAGCGCGTGGTGACGGCGCGCAGCTCGAGCAGGTTCGCCCAGCGGTCCTCGCCCTCCTCGGAGCCGTCCGCGAGCATCGCCCGGTACCCGGACTGCTCGAGGACCTCGTCGAGCAGCTCGGGCAGCGGCAGCACCCCGATCCGGCGCCGCAAGCGGGCCACCAGCGCGAAGAACTCGCCGATCGCCGTCCTGGCCCGGGGGGTCAGCCCCTCGACCTCGCCCTTGCCCGCGGCCTCGATCGCCCCGTACATCGAGTGCTCGTGCCTGTCCGCCCAGCGCCGCAGCCCCTCGACGCTCTTGTCGCCGATGCCGCGCGCCGGGACGTTGATGATCCGCTCATAGCTCACGACGTCGGTGTCCGAACGCAGGACCCGCAGGTACGCGAGCGCGTCCTTGACCTCGCGCCGCTGGTAGAACCGCGTGCCACCGACGAGCTGGTAGCGGATCCCGTATCGGAGGCATGCCTCCTCGATCGCCCGGGACTGGGAGTTCATGCGGTACATGACCGCGACGTCCATGGGCCGGAAGCGGGTGGACTCGTCGTCGTCCGCGCGCCGCGTCAGCCAGGCACCGCGACCGGTCGCGCCCACCAGCCCCTCGACCTGGCGCGCGATCCACTCCGCCTCCTCCTCCTCGTTGAAGGCCTCGAAGCGCTGGATCGGGACGCCGCCCTGGTTCTGCGTCCAGAGCTTCTTGTCGGTCCGCCGCTCGTTGCGCGAGACCACCGCGTGGGCGGCGTCGAGGATGAGCTGCGTGGACCGGTAGTTCTGCTCCAGCTTCACGACCGTGACCTCGGGGTAGTCGCGCTCGAAGTCCAGGATGTTCTGGATGTTCGCGCCGCGCCAGCCGTAGATCGACTGGTCGTCGTCGCCCACCACGCACAGGTTCCGGTGGGCCGCCGCGAGCGCCTTGACCCACAGGTACTGCGGCCGGTTCGTGTCCTGGTACTCGTCCACGTGGAGGTAGAGCCAGCGAGACTGGTAGCGCGCCAGCACCTCGGGCGCCTGTTCGAACAGCTCCACCGCCTTGAGCAGCAGGTCGTCGAAGTCGAGGCCGCCGACCTGGCGCAGCCGCTCCTGGTACCGGGCGGCGAGCCTCGCGATCACGCGCTCGCGGTGGTTGACCGCGTTCTCGGCGAGGAAGGTCGCGTCGAGCATGTCGTTCTTGGCCCGGCTGATCGCGCCCAGGATCGCCGCCGGCCGGAACTCGCCGGTCGCCGGCAGGTCCTGCTCGGCGAGGATCCGCTTCATCAGCTGCTGCTGGTCGTCGGTGTCGTAGATGACGAACCGCCGGTCGATGCCGATCGCCTCCCCGTCCCGCCGGAGCACGCGGGCGCAGAGCGCTATGGAAGGTACCGGCATCCACGTCACGTCCGGCATCGCCTGTCAGGGCCGCGATCCGCTCGCGCAGCTCGCCGGCTGCGCGGTTGGTGAAGGTGACGGCCAGGATCCGGCGGGGCTGGACCGCCTTGACGCCGATGAGGTAGGCGATCCGATGCGCGACGACGCGCGTCTTGCCCGAACCCGCGCCGGCGAGGATCAGCAGCGGGCCATCCGTGGTCGTGACGGCCCGAGCCTGCTCCGGGTTGAGGTGGCTGGTGATCTCCTGCGCCCGGGTCTCGCGTCGGGCCGTGAGCGCGGCGGCGATCTCCTCGGGCGCCATCGCCGGGCCCGCCGTCACATCGGGCTCGGACGGGAGGTCCCGCATCCATTCCGGCTCGTCCGGAGCAGGCGCAACGGGCGCCGCGGTCTCGTCGGACACGGACGTGCCGGCAGGCACCGGGTCCTCGTCGGCCTCGAGCCACGTGCCCTGTCCCGCCGGATGCTCGCGTCGGGTTCGGCGACGCTTCGGCGGCACGCCTGCAGGGGTGGGACTCACCCGACCATTCTAGGGTGCGGCGGCATCCGGGCCCGTGCGGGGCCCGGACCGGGGATCAGGCCTGCGGCTGGCCCCATCCCGTGGGTGGCGTCGGTGGCTGACCACTCGCGGGACCCTGGGGCGGAGCGGGCTGCACCCCGTACCCCGCGGGGTACCCGTACCCGCTCGGGGCGCCGTAGCCGGGCATCGGCCCTTCGATCACCACGTCGACCTGGAGACCACCGATCCGCCCGGCGACGAAGTTGTAGAGCGCCACCATGATCGCCGTGACGATCCAGCCGATGACGGCGTACATCAGCCCGCCGATGACCGCGAAGATCAGGACCCCGACCACGCCCGCACCCATGATGGCCCCGATCCCGTCCCCACCGTACTGCGTCCCGGCCACGCTGATCAGCAGCATGATGGGCAGGAAGAAGACGAGGCTGATCACCAGCGTGATCACGAGGTAGAGCGCGGCGGCGATGTTCGCTGTCCGCACAACGTCGAAGCGGCGGATCGTGATCCGGTTCATCGGGGTCCTCCCTGCAGTTCGGTGGTGGTGGGAGTCTACGGCGTGAGCGTCGGGCTGGAGCCCAAGGAAGCCCCGCTGGGCCGGGCCAGGCCGGACATGAAGACACCCCCGGTGGCCGAGGCCACCGGGGGTGTGCTTATTCGAAGGAGCGGGAAGGGACTAGAAGTCCATGCCCCCGCCGCCGTGCTCATGGCCGCCGCCGGCGCCGGCCTTGTCCTTCTCCGGGAGGTCCGTCACGAGCGTCTCCGTCGTCAGGACCATCGCGGCGATGGAGGCGGCGTTCTGGAGCGCCGAGCGGGTGACCTTGGCGGCGTCGACGATGCCCTTGACGAACATGTCGCCGTACTCGCCGGCCAGGGCGTCGTAGCCCTCGCCGAGCTTCATGCCGCGGACCGCGTTGACGACGACCTCGCCGGACTGGCCGGCGTTGTCGGCGATCTGGCGGGCCGGGGCCTCGAGCGCCTTGCGGACGATGTCGACGCCGACCTGGGCGTCGCCATCGAGCTTGATCTTGTCGAGCGCCGGGATGGCCTGCAGGAGCGTGGTGCCACCGCCGGCGACGAGGCCCTCCTCGACGGCCGCACGGGTCGTCGAGAGCGCATCCTCGATGCGGTGCTTCTTCTCCTTGAGCTCGACCTCGGTGGCCGCGCCGACCTTGATGACGGCGACGCCGCCGGCCAGCTTGGCGAGGCGCTCCTGGAGCTTCTCGCGGTCGTAGTCCGAGGTGGTGTCCTCGATCTGCGCCTTGATCTGCGTCATGCGCGCCTTGATCTGCTCCGGGGAGCCCTCGCCGTCGATGATCGTCGTGTCGTCCTTGGTGGCGACGACGCGGCGAGCCTTGCCGAGGTCCTCGAACGTCACGGAGTCCAGCTTGCGGCCGATCTCCTCGGAGATGACGGTGCCGCCGGTGAGGGTCGCGATGTCGCGCAGCATCTCCTTGCGGCGATCACCGAAGCCCGGGGCCTTGACGGCCAGGACGGACACGGTGCCGCGGAGCTTGTTCACGACCAGCGTGGCCAGGGCCTCGCCGTCGATGTCCTCGGCGATGATCAGCATCGGGCGGCTCTGCTGGACGGCCTTCTCGAGGCCGGGCAGGAGGTCCGGGACGGCGCTGATCTTCTTGTCGGTGATGAGGATGACCGGGTTCTCGAGGACGGCCTCCATCCGGTCGGAGTTGGTCACGAAGTACGCCGAGAGGTAGCCCCGGTCGAACTGCATGCCCTCGGTGTACTCCTTCTCGAGGCCGAGGGACTGGCCCTCCTCCACGGTGATGACGCCGTCCTTGCCGACCTTGTCCATCACCTCGGCGATGATCTCGCCGACCTCGGGATCCGCCGCCGAGATCGCCGCGACGGCCGCGATCTGCTCGCGGGTCTCGACGGGGCGGGCGGTGCGCTTGATCTCGTCCACGATGGCCGTGACGGCGGTCTCGATGCCGCGCTTGACGACCATCGGGTTGGCGCCGGCGGTGACGACCCGCAGGCCCTCGGCAACCATCGCCTGTCCCAGGACCACCGCGGTGGTGGTGCCGTCGCCGGCGACGTCGTCGGTCTTGGTCGCGACCTCCTTGAGGAGCTGCGCGCCCATGTTCTCGAACGGGTCCTCCAGCTCGATGTCGCGAGCGATGGTGACGCCGTCATTGGTGATCGTGGGGGCGCCGAACTTCTTGTCCAGCACGACGTTGCGGCCCTTGGGGCCGATTGTCACGCGGACCGCGTCGGCGAGACGGTCGATGCCCCGCTTGAGCGAACGACGAGCGGTCTCGTCAAAGATGAGCTGCTTGGCCAAGTCAGGATCCCTCCGGGGTGGTGTGCGTGCTGCTGCTGTGTCGGCGCCGGGTGGTGGCGCCCGACATCAGTCCTCGACGATGGCGAGGATGTCCTTCTCGCTGACGATGAGGAGCTCCTCGCCGTCAACCTTGAACTCGGTCCCGGCGTACTTGGCGTACAGGACCTTCTGGCCCGCCGAGACGTCCATCGCGCTGCGCGTGCCGTCGTCGAGGACCTTGCCCGGGCCGACCGAGAGGATCTCGCCCTCCTGGGGCTTCTCCTTCGCGGTGTCCGGCAGGACGATGCCCGACTTGGTCATCTCCTCGCGGGGTGTCGGCTTGATGACGACGCGGTCGCCCAGCGGGCGAAGCTTCGTCGAAGAGGCGCTGGCCAAGGTTCGTTCCTCCTGTGGCGGCCCGTCTTGGCCGCCGATGGCCTGGTGGCATGGCTCCGGAACGACCGGGTGCGCTGGGCGACCACGGCTGTCCGGCGATCCTCCTGGTGAGTGCCGCACCGGCGATCGCGACGCGGACCCGGACACCTGCCGGACGAACCTGTGTCCGGTCACTTCGGCGCCCTGCGGGATCGCGTCTCGCTGGGGTTTGGCACTCTCACGTTGAGAGTGCCAACAAACTACCGGAGGCTGCCGGGAGTTGTCAACCGTCGGCGCGGACGCGAGACGTCCTGGCCGCCGTCAGCGAGGCAGCCGCCTCGGAAACGCGGCGTCGTAGGCGGCGACAAGGCCGTCACCCAGGGAGTCGACGGGCACCCCGCGCTGCTCGGCGACCCAGCCGGTGGTGATGGCCACGTGCGCCGGCGCATTGCGAGCCCGCGGAGCGCCGGGCGGCGACAGGAACGGCGAGTCCGTCTCCAGCAGCAGGCGCGCGGCTGGGACCATCGTCGCGACCTCCGCCGACGCCTCCTCGCCACGCCGAAAGACCAGGCCGCCGAACGCGATCGCGAGGCCCATGGCCAGCATCTCGCGCGCGTAGTCCACCGGCCCGGAAAAGCTGTGGACCACCGCCCGTGGGCGATCGCCAAACGCCCTCCGCCCCGGCTCGCCGTCGAACCCGGCCGCGCGCAGCTCGGCGACCAGCGCGTCTTGGGCGTCTCGCTCGCCGGCCCGGGAGCGGCAGTGGAGGATCGGCGGCTTCCCCGTCGCCAGTGCCAGGGCCAGGTTCCGACGCAGGTTCTCCAGCTGGGCCTCCCACGGCGAGAACATCCGGTCCGCGTCCAGGCCCGTCTCGCCGATCGCCACGACCCGCTCGTCCCGGGCCCAGGCCTCGACCGCCGCCCAGCCCGCCGCATCCACCTTCGCCGCATCGTGCGGGTGGATGCCAACCGCAGCATCCAGCCAGGGGTTGGCCGCGACCACCTCGAGCGCCCGCTCGGAGCTGCGCACGTTCCAGCCGGGGACCAGGATCCGCTCCAGGCCCGCCTCGCGGGCCGCGGCCAGGACGGGCGCGAGGTCGGCGTCGAAGCGGTCGGCGTTGAGGTGGGCGTGGGAATCGATCAGGCGCACGCGCGAAGGGTACGCGCGTGCGCCAGACGCGCGCGGGTCGGGATGGAACCTGCCGTTGGGACCGCTAGACCGGGACTTCTCCTGGAGGTAGTTCTCGGCGTAGATCTCCTGGTTGAGCAGGATGCTCGCGGTGCGCATGCCGGCCATCAACTCGGTATCGAACGGATCGAGGATCGCGCCGTCGAGACCGGCCGCCATCGCCATCACGAGGTAGGTCCGGTTGACGAGGCTGCGGTTGACGGTGCCCTGGGACACGTTGGACAGGCCGATCATGATCTTGGGCTGCGGATCGCACAGCTGCTTGAAGGTCGGGATCGCCTTGAGCGCCGCCGAGCACTGGTCCTGGGCCGCGCTCACCGGCAGCACGATCGGGTCGAGGTACACTCCCCAAGGGCGGCTTCAGGATCGCGAGTGCCTCGGGGCCGGACCTGATAAGGCCTAACCCTCATGCGCTTGGGCTCCTGTACGCACAGTCACCGTTGAGCAGCATCCACGGGGCGACCATCAACTGGTGTGTGACGTCATCATGCTGAAGCGAGGGGCGGGCGGGCGTCAGCCGGGCGCCGGTCCCCCGGTGGGCGCCTCGGCCTCGCTCTCGATCCGGGGGAACAGCGGCGTGGGCGCCGCGATCACCCGACCCGGCTCGGCCACGGCTCCCCAGGCGAGCTGCTCGAGGACGTCCGGGCCATCGTTTCCGTCGGGGCCGTACGACCACGGGTAGCCGAGCTGCTCCAGGATCCGCGGCGCCATCGCGGGCATGAACGGGGCGACCGCCAGCCCGACCAGCCGGCACGCTTCCACGAGGTCGCCCAGCACGGCGCGCAGCCGCGCGGCTGCGGTCTCGTCGCCCGCGTTCGCCTGCTTGTTGAGCGTCCACGGCTGCTCGGCGTCGACCGTCTTGTTGGTGTCGCGGACGAACTCCCAGAGCTCCGCCAGGGCGTCGTGGAGGAGGTAGCCGTCCAGCTTCTCGCGATACAGGCGAAGCGTGTCCACCCAGCCCTCACCGAGCGGTGACTCCCCCGCCGGCCGCGGCACCGGCCGTTCGCCACCGAGGTAGCGATTGACCATCGACACCGTGCGGTTCACGAGGTTGCCGAAGTCGTTGGCAAGGTCCGCGTTGTAGCGCCGCACGAATGAGCCCCACGAGACCTCGGTGTCGCGGTCGAAGGCCACCTCGCGCAGGGTCACGTAGCGCGCCCCGTCGGCGCCGAACGCGGCCACCACCGCGTGGGGGTCAAGGAAGTTGCCGCGGCTCTTGCTCATCCGCTCGCCGCCCGCCACCAGGAGCCAGCCGTGGACCCAGACGTGGGCCGGCGCATCGATCCCCGCGGACCACAACATGGCCGGCCAGTAGATCGTGTGGAAGCGGGCGATGTCCTTGCCGATCACGTGGAGGTCGGCCGGCCACCAGCGGTGGAACGACTCGAGGTCATCCGGGAACCCGGCGCCGGTGATGTAGTTGATCAGCGCGTCGTACCAGACGTAGATCGTGCCAGCGTCAGGGTCCCACGAGCCGTCCGCATGCTGCGCGGTCTGCCCGTGCTCGCGGATGGGGAATGGGATGCCCCAGGTCGCCCCGGCGCGGCTGATCGAGAAGTCCTCGAGCCCCTGGCGGATGAACCCCAGCATCTCGTTGCGCCGGTAATCCGGCTGGACAAAGTCCGGGTTGGCCTCGTAGTGGTCCAGCAGCCGTTGCTGGTAGGCCGACAGCCGGAAGAACCAGTTGCGCTCGGACAGCCACTGGAGGGGCACGCCCGGGTGGTTGGGACACTGCATGCCCGTCGCGGTCTCGTGCAGGTCCGACGGCGCCTTGAAGCCCTCGGACGGGCAGTACCAGCCGTCGTAGCTGCCGAGGTAGATGTCGCCGTTGTCGTAGGCGCGACGGACCATCTCCTGCGCCGAGCGGTAGTGGTCCGGGTCCGTGGTCCGGATGAACCGGTCGGGGCTGATGAGCAGCACATCCTCAGCCGCCTTGAACAGCACGACCTTCTCATCGACGAACTCGCGCGGCGTCTGGCCCAGCGCCTCGGCCGACTGGGCGATGTTGACGCTGTGCTCGTCGGTGCCGGTCAGGAACCGCGTCTCGTGACCCTGCATCCGATGCCAGCGCGCGACGACGTCGGCGCCGATGACCTCGTACACGGTGTGGAGGCCGGGCGCGTTGTTGGCGTACGCGATGGCGGTCGTCAGATAGAAGCGCGGGCGGTCGGACATGGCCCGGCGATGGTAGCAGCGCAGGGATCGAGGGCGACGAAGGGTGGCGACCGGCTCAGCCGGGCACCCGGGCCACGGCCACGAGCTGCGCGAGGTACCGCGCCTCGGCCTCGTTGCCCTTGAGGCGCAGCGTCATGGGGCCCGGCTGGTCAGCGGCAAACGGCCCGATCACCCGGACCACCCGCCCCCGTGCCAGCACGAGGTAGAGGATGCCGGCTAGCGGCGTGAGCAGGATCGCGAGGGCGCAGCCCAGGCTCCAGTCGCGGCGCACATCCTCCGCGACCATGGCCCCGGCCGGGAACACGGCCGTGTGCGTGACTGCGTAGCGCTCCAGCCCGAGGCGCGCGACGATCACCGCGCCCAGCCACGTCAGGGCGATCGCCAGGCATCCGATGACGAACGGCCCCGCTGGGGCGGGGATGGCGCCCGTGAACGCCACCACCCCGAACGGCACGCACGACGCGAACGCGGACAGCAGCCCGAAGGCCCGGAACTGACGGCTGGCGCGCGGATCGATGAGCTGGGTCCTCGCCACGACCCAGCCGCCCGTGAACTGGAACGTGGCGCGGCCGCGGGCGCGGCCGCCCACCGTGTCCAGCACCACCTCGAGCCTGCCTGACGCGGCGCGGGAGGCGGTCGGCCACGGCACGCCCGGCGGGCTCGATGCCCTCGGGGCGGCCCGCTGCCTGGTGGCCTGGGCGGTCCGGGATCCGACCAGCCACGCGATCCCCCACGCGGAGAACACGACCGCGGAGAACGTCGCGACCAGCCCGACGACCACCTGCACGTTGCGGTTCGAGAATGCCGCCGCCGGATCGCCCTGGGGGTTCAGCAGGGCGTGGAAGAACAGGAAGGAGACCACCGCGAGCGCGACTCCCCAGCTCACGGGGCTTCGGGACCGAAGCAGCTCCCCCGCCGATCCCCGGAGTCCCAGAAGCGCCACGAACAGGTTCTGCAACGCCGACGCAAACACGAGCAGGAGCAGCGCCTCGACGCCGGCGAGCAGGTTCACGAGCTCGCCGGCCCGCCCGAGGCCGGTCGTGATGATCGTTGCCGACCAGGCTGTCGCCCCGACCGCCATCAGCGCGACGACGCTGATCGCCGCCAGCCGCCGCGCCCGCACCTCGCCCAGGGCCGCCTCGTCGATCCGCAGCGCGTCGGGCGTGCCGAACATCAGGCCCGGTACCACCGCGGTGACGCGCGACAGCCCCACCGATGCGATGGCCACCAGTGCCGACGTGGGCCGCACGGCGAGGCTGGCCTCGACGTCCCAGTGGCGCGCGACACGCCACGCGACCAGATCGTCTGCCATCCCGACCACCGCGTTCGCGATGGTGAATGAGACGAGCAGCCACAGCCCGGTGAGCGACAGCGGCTCCCAGCCAGGCTCCAGGAGGGAGAACACCGACCCATAGAACAGCATCACCAGGACGAAGGCGAGGATCTCCTTCGCGCGGCGGCCACGGACACGCCCACCCACGGTCGAACCCAGCCACGCCTCCGCCCGCCCGAGCGCGCCGACGATCGCGATCCGGCGAGCGATCGCTCCCTCGTGCTGCGCGAGCAGCCGCGTCGCGACCCTGGAGCTCACGGTGAGCAGCAGCAGCGCGAACGCGGTGAGGGCCAGGTTGGTCCCGACCACGGCAGGCTCGACGCTGAGATCGAGGGGCGACGGGATGTGCGTCGTCAGGGTGGGAACGAGCGGTCCGGCAGGCCGGAACACCGCGGCCTCGGGGCCGACCGCGGCCGCCAGGCGCGCGTCCAGCACGGCTGCCGCCATCTCCAGCGACGCGACGGGAACGACGCCCGTCGTCCAGGCGTGTCCGACCACCTCCAGCACCGAGCCGCGGCGAGCGACGACCGCTCGGTACTCCACCCCGGAGGACGGGGCACTGATGGCCACCCCGACCCGGCTGACGCCCGTCGGCAGTCCAGCGATGGTGACTACCGTGGCGTCGTCGAACAGACTCGCGGCGGCTGCATGGACCAGCCGGTCTGCCTGCTGCACTGACGCGTCGAACGCAACCTGGTCCGCGTCGCTGACCGGGGCCAGCAGGACGGCGGTCACGAACTCCAGGCCCACGTCGGTCGTCCGCTGCAGGACGATTGCGTTCACGTCTCCGAGGTCGGGGGAAGCGGCGAGCGAGCCCGCGAGCGAGTGCGCAAGCGCGGTGAACGAGGCCGCACCGTCAGCGCTGGGCGCGAACCCGGGCGGCAGGTCAGCGGGTGCGAGCACCACCGGCGCGAGATCCGGGAGGGGGCCTGCTGCCGACACCGGCTGCCCCGTCAGCCCGACGAGCAGCCCGAGAGCAAGGAGGGTCGCAGCGGCGCGGCGCGACCGTGGCCCCCGGATCAGCCGGAACGGATCGGCGAGACGATCGAGCATCGGCCGCCCACTGGTGGGGCCGGCTCGGGGCGCCAGCCGACCACCGGCAGTCTGCGCGCACCGGGGTGCAGCGGGCCAGAGTCCTCCGGCTGGGTTCCGGGCGACCAATTGCCCTTGGTCCGAACCCCGGTGCCCGGTCAGGATTCGTGGCGCAGTCCGGGATCCAGCACGGAGGCGCTATGGGCGCGAATCCGGCGGGCACGGGTCTGGCGGTCGCGGCCCGATCCTGCGCCCGGTGCGGCGCAGGGGCGGATGTCGATGCCCGGTACTGCGCCCATTGCGGGACGGAGTTCGCCGCGCCCGCGCAGTCGGTCACGCTTGCGCGTCCCGAGCCGGCCACGCCGCCGGGTCCGCCGCCAGACCCGCCTGCCCCCACGCTGCCGGCGCCGATCGTCGGACCCGCGTGGTCGACCGCACCGGGTAGTGTGCCCATGACCGGGGTGGTCGTGGAGCCGTCGGTGCTCGGGCGGCGGGCATCAGCGCTCGGGTGGATCGGGGTTGTCCTCGGGGCGGGCGGCTTCCTGGTCGCGTCGCTCGGCGTGATCCTGCTCGCGGGGCAGGGCAACGGGCTGCCGGATCGCCCGGCAGCTGGCGGCGCATCCACGACGTGGGTCCCTTCCGCCCGCTTCGACGAGATGCTCCACGACGGTGCGACCGTCACCGACGGCGAGTCCTTCGAGATCGAGGTCGAGGCCGTGAATCCCGCCGACGCTGCGACCGGCCGGCTGTGGCTGATCATCGACTGGCGGCCGGTCGACCTGCCTGCCATGCCCGGCGTGCACGGCTGGTACCGATCCTGCGTCCCGGCCGGCTGCATCGTTCGCGAGGAGCCGGACGGCACCCGGACCGTCGTTTCCTGGCCCGGCCTGGCGCCGGGCGCACGGCAGGTGCTGCGCGTGGCGGTCGCCGCGAGCGGGCTTGAGCCGGGCGGTGTCTTGTGGTACCGCGTCCGGACCGGGTCCGGTGCCTCTGAGACCGAGCTGCACGGCACATCCATGTGGGACCTGGACCTCGAGGTGAAGTGATGGGCAGCGACCCCTTCCGGTGGTGCGGGCGGCCGGCCGCGATCATCGCGCTGGCGCTCTGCCTCACGGGGCCGACCATGCTCGCAGCGTGCGACGAAGCCTCCACGGACGGGGCTCCGTCCGCTTCGTCCGGAACCGGGGTGGGCGCGGCCGAGACCCTTGCCACCCTCGTGGAGACGTTGCGCACTGGAACCCGGACGGAGCGGGCCGCCGCGGCTGCGGATCTCGCCGCGCTCGATGATCCCGCGGCGGTCCCGGCCCTCGTGGAGGCGCTCGCCGACGAGTCGTGGGAGGTACGGGCCGCGGTCGCACAGGCCTTCGTGACCATCCCGGACCCGCGCGCGGCCGCGGCACTCCTCGCGCTGATCGCCGATGAGCCCGCGGAGCCGGAGATCCGCGTGACCGACCTCTGGACGGCGCGCGACGCGTGCGCGAGCGCGATGTCCGCGCTGGGCCTGATCGGCGCCACGGAAGCCGTGCCGCGCCTCGCGGCCATCGCGGTCGACCCGGCCACAGGTCTGGACCGGGAGGCCGCCGCGGAGGCGATCGAGGCAATCGGCGAGCCAGCTTTGCCTGCCCTCACCGAGGCGCTCGACAAGGCCACCGGGACCCGGGCGCCGGCGGTGGTGGCCCTGTTGGCGCGTCTCGGGGATCCGGCCCTCGATATCCTCGTCACGACCCTGCGCGATCGGCGGCTGGGCGTCCGGACCGCTGCGGCCGAGGCTCTCAGCGGCTTCGGCGACGCGGCGGTCACGCCGCTGATCGCCGCGCTCGATGGGCGTGGCGCCGAGCTGGTGTCGGCCGCGGCGCGCTCCCTGGGCGAGATCGGGGACGATCGGGCGACCAAGTCGCTCGTCGGGCTGGTCGGCGACCCCGACACGCGACGGGCGGCCGTGGGCGCGCTGGTCCGCATCCACCGCGACGATGCGACCCCACTGGTGCGGTACCTGCGATCGCGGGCCACGGTGGGTGTCTACCGGCCGCTCATCCGGATCGGCCAGAAGGACACCGTGCCGGCGCTGGTGACGGCCCTCGAGCGGTTCGGTTCCGAGACAATGGGCGAAACCTACCTCAACTGCGGCGAGCCGCGACTCGAGGAGGCCGCCAAGCGGTGGGCGAAGGCCCACGGGTACATCGTGACGCCGGGCATGGGCACGGCCGAAGAGGCTTGGGGCGGCAGCTGACCGACCCCGTCCATCGCGACCGAGCCGCCGTTGGCAGGGGGCTGCCTCGTGCGCGCGGCTTCCGGTCTGGGCCGGACGGGCGGCCGGGGCGCGCCGGGCGGCGGGGACGCGCCGGGCGACCCTGGCCGGACACGGCCGACGGTCGGCGGCCGGGCATGGGGGCGGTTCTGCCGCCGACCTGAGCGCCGTCACTTGACGGTCCGTCACGGTTCTGGGCCTCAAGCGACCTTCCTGACCGCGCTGACGGCTCCACAGCCCCGCATCTTGACCGGGGGTCAAGATCCGGCCACGAGGCAACGGGTCGCATGACCTTCGACCCCGAACCTGTGACCTGCAGTCAAGTCTGGGTTCGGGACACGGCCGATGCTGGGCCAGGCGAGGGTCAACGATGCCGGCTTCGGACGCGGTCGATGCCGGCTTCGGACGCGGTCGATGCCGGCCTGGGACGCGGTCGATGCCGCCCGCCACTCGTGAGCGATCGCGATGGCGCGTGACGGGCGGCTCAGTGGCGGAAGTGCCGCTTCCCAGTCATCAGCATCGCGGCACCGGCATCCTCGACGAGCCGCAGCACGTCGGCGTCCCGCATCGAGCCACCCGGCTGGATGATCGCGGTGACCCCGGCCTCGAGCAGCACCGCCGGCCCGTCGGCGAACGGGAAGAACGCGTCCGACGCCGCCACGGCGCCGGCGGCCCCCACACTGCCCTGGAACTGGCGGGCCTTGTCGACCGCGCCGCGACACGCGTCCACCCGCGAGACCTGGCCGGATCCCAGGCCCACCAGCATCCCGTCGCGGACGAGGAGGATGGCGTTGGAGACGACGCCCCGGCACAGCCGCCAGGCGAGGTCCAGGTCCCGCCGTTCCGGCTCCGTCGGCTGCCGCGACGTGGTGCAGATCCAATCGGCCGGGTCGTCGGGGAGCGTGTCCGGCGCCGTGACCAGCACGCCGCCCCCGGCGGTTCGGAACGAGCCGAGGTAGTCCACGGCGGTGGCCGACGCGCGCGGTGCCGCGGCATCAAGCGACGGATCCACGACCAGGCGCAGGTTGGGCTTCGATCGCCAGCACCTCGCGGGCGCCGTCGTCGAACCCGGGCGCCACGACGACCTCGAGGAAGATCGATACCAGCCGCTCCGCCAACGCCCGGTCAACGGTCCCGGTGACCGAGACCACGCCCCCGAACGCCGACACCGGGTCGCCGGACAGCGCCGCCTCCCAGGCCTCGAGCAGGGTCGGGCGCTCCGCGGCGCCGCACGGGTTGGTGTGCTTCATGATCACGACGGCCGGACCGTGCATCAACCTGCCAAGGGCCGCGGCGGCCGATGCGTCGAGCACGTTGTTGTAGGACAGCGCCTTGCCCTGGAGCGGCGGCTCGCCGGTCCCGAACGGCCCCTCGCCGGCACGCGGCTCCCGGTCGGTCCGACGGTAGCGAGCGGCCGGCTGGTGCGGGTTCTCGCCGTAGCGCAGCGTCTCGACCTTGTCCATCGAGATCGTGAGCACCGGTGGATAGGGGTCCTCCGCCCCGGGCAGACCAGCCTCCGGCGGCAGCTCGATCCCCGCGTCGTGCATCCGGCACGGAGCTCGGCCGCGATCCGCGCGTCGTAGGCCGCGGTATGGCGGAAGGCCTCCACGGCAAGGGCGGACCGCAGGCCCAGCGGGACGGCGCCGTGCTCGTCGAGCGCCGCGAGAATCGATGTCATAGCGGTCCGGGGCCGTGACGATCGCGACGCTGGCGTGGTTCTTGGCGGCGGCGCGGACCATGGACGGCCCGCCGATGTCGATCTCCTCGACGAGCTCGTCGAATGTGACCCCGGGCGCTGCGGGCGGCCGCGGCGAACGGGTAGAGATTCACGACGACGAGGTCGAACGGGGCGATCCCTGCGGCGAGCAGGGCTTCGCGGTGGCCGGCCCGCCGGCGATCGGCGAGGAGTCCGCCGTGAATCCGGGGGTGGAGCGTCTTGACCCGCCCGTCGAGCATCTCGCGGAAAGCCCGTGACCGCGGCGACATCGGTCACCGGCAGGCCCGCCTCGCGCAGCGCCCGCGCCGTGCCCCCGGTGGACACCAGCTCCCAGCCTCGGGCGACGAGGCCGCGGCGAGCTCGGCCAGCCCGGTCTTGTCATGGACGGACAGCAGGGCCCGCCGCGGAACCGGCATCTGGTGTCGGCGACCGCGAGCAGCGCAGGATGGCACGCCGGGACCGTCGGCCACGGTCAGGGCGCCGGCGAGCAGCGACGCCACCGCACCCGGGGCAGCCGGTGCCTCCACGGGGTGGATCCGCGCCAGCAGCGTCGCCTCGTCGTCCCCGGGCAGGACCGGGACCCCCTCCTGGAACGACCGGCCCACCGTCGAGCGTCGCGTCCACGAGGTGGATCGTCACGCCGGTCGACGGCACCGCCCGCCGCGAGCGCGTCGCGTGCCCCATGGAGGCCTGGGAACGAGGGCAGCAGCGACGGATGGACGTTGAGGATCCGCCGACATAGCGCGACCAGTACCGCCGGGCCGATGAGGCGCGGAGTACCCGGCCAGCACGACGGAACCGGCGCCACCGCCGGCAGGAGATCTCCGCGAGCGTCGGGTCAAGCCCGACCGGGGACGAGACGGGTCGATCCCCTGCTCCGCCGCCCATGCCAGCCCGGGGCACGGGCTGATCCTCGCGAAGCACCGAGGACGACGCCGGTCGCCGAGCAGGGCCCCGATCGGCCGCCGCGACCAGCGCACGCAGGTTCGAACCGGTGCCGACACCCCGACCGCGATCCGACCGCTCACCCGCCGATCCCAGCTTCCACGTACCGGCCGCCGATCGCGGCCGCCTCGACCACCTCGCCGACGATCCAGGCCGAGATCCCCCGTGCCGCCGTCAACTCCAGGGTCCGCGCCGCGGCCTCGGCCGGCACCGACGAGCACCATGCCGAGACCGCCGTTGAACGTCGCCCGCAGCTCCACGTCGTCAATCGACCCGAGCCCCCCCAGCACGCGCATGACCGACGGCAGTGGCCATGTCGACGGATCGAGTCGGGCACCCAGGTGTTCCGGCAGGGCCCGCGGCGCGTTGCCCGGCAGCCCGCCACCGGTGATGTGCGCCATCCCTCGCAGCTCCTGGCCCGCCGCCTCCAGGCCCGCCCGGATCGCGAGCAGGTCACGCGCGTAGATCCGGGTCGGCGTCAGCAGCACCTCGCCCAGCGTGGCGTCGAGCAGCCCGGGCTCCGCGATCAGCTCGAACCCGGAGCGCGAGCAGCCAAGGACGCGGCAGGCGAGCCCGCCGTACGGCATGTCAAGCTCCAGCCGGTGGTCCCGGACGAGCGACCGGACCAGCGAGTACCCGTTCGCATGCAGGCCGCTCGACCCCAGCCCCACGATCGCGTCGCCGGCTCGCGGCGCGGTCCCGTCGAGCAGCCGCGACCGCTCCCCCACCCCGATGCAGAACCCCGCGAGGTCGAAGGCCTCGGGCTCCATCAGCCCTGGGTGCTCCGCGGTCTCGCCCCCGGTGAGCGCGGCACCCGCCTGGCGACAGCCCTCCGCGATGCCGCCCACGAGCGCCGCCACCCGCTCGGGGACCAAACGCCCGATCGCGATGTAGTCCAGGAACGCCAGCGGCTCCGCCCCGCTGCAGGCGACGTCGTCCGCACACATGGCCACGAGGTCGATCCCGATCGTGTCCAGGCGGCCCATCGCCTGCGCGATCGCGGTCTTGGTGCCCACGCCGTCCGTGGAGGAGACGATCACTGGCTCCCGGTAGCCGGGCGGGATCGCCACCGCCGAGCCGAACCCGCCCAGCCCGCCAAGCACCTCCGGCCGGCGGGTGCTGGCCACCGACGCGCGCATCAGCTCGACCGCGCGCGCGCCCGCCTCCACGTCGACACCGGAACGGGCGTACGCCTCGCGGGCACCGCTCATGACGCGGGCGCCACCATCTCGAGCATGAGCTTCCGCTCCGACGCGTCGTACGGGACCGGTTCCGGGTAGTTGCCGTCGAAGCACGCAAAGCAGAACCGGTCATAGGGAAGGTCAAGCGCCGCGAGGACACCTGGCACCGAGAGGTAGCCAAGCGTGTCCCCGCGCCGATGAACTCCCGGATCTCCTCCACCGAGAGCCGCGCGGCGATCAGCTCGGTCTCGATGGCCGTGTCGATCCCGTAGAAGCAGGGGTGGTAGATAGGCGGCGCGCTGATCCGGACGTGGACCTCGGCTGCCCCGGCCCGGCGCAGCAGCCCCACGATCTGCTTGGTGGTGTTGCCTCGCACGATCGAATCGTCCACGACGATCAGCTTCTGGTCGCGCACCACCTCGCGCAGCGGGCTCAGCTTGACGTTGGCGCCGCGCTGGCGCATCGCCTGCGACGGCTGGATGAACGTTCGCCCGGAGTACCGGTTTCGAACCAGTCCCTCCCGGTACGGGATCCCGGATGCCTCGGCAAACCCGGCGGCGGCCGGCGCACCCGTGTCCGGGACGGGCATCACCAGGTCGGCCGCCCACCGGGTGCTCCGCCGCCAGCCGCATGCCCATGTGACGGCGCGCCTCGTACAGGTTCACGCCTTCCATGTACGAGTCGGGGCGCGCGAAGTAGATGAGCTCGAACACGCACAGAGCGGGGGTCGCCTCCGCATACCGGACGCTCACGGGGTCACGACCCGGTTCGAGCACCACGATCTCCCCGGGCTCCACATCACGCACGAACTGGGCGCCGGTGATGTCGAGCGCCGCGGTCTCCGAGGCCAGGATCCAGCCCCCGGTGTCCGTCTCCCCACAGCCCGGGCTCGCGGATCCCCGGGGAGCGCCAGCCGGCCGAGGACCAGCGGGCGGAACCCGTGGGGGTCGCGGACGCCGATGACTCGCCCGGCATCGAGGATGACGAGGCTGAACGCCCCGCGGACGCGGGGCAGGACGCGGCGCAGCGCGTCGACCGTGTCGTCGGCCGGCTCGTCGGCGAGGAGGGCGGTCAGCAGCTCCGTGTCGGTGCTCGCCGGGAGACGGCCGCGGCCGCCCTGGAGCTGGTCAAGGAGCTCGCGGGTGTTGACGAGGTTGCCGTTGTGCCCGATGGCGAGCGCCCGGCGGGGACCCAGGCGGAGCGTGGGCTGGGCGTTCTCCCAGACCGTGGAGCCAGTGGTGGAGTAGCGGCAGTGCGCGACCGCAAGATCGCCTGCGAGCGACGGGATCCTTCGTTCGTCGAGGACCTGGCCCACCATGCCCAGGTCCTTGTAGATCATCAGGTGGCTGCCGTCCGAGACGCCGACCCCCGCGGACTCCTGGCCCCGGTGCTGGAGCGCGAACAGCGCCGTCGCCGCGACGGCCGCGGCCTCGTGCCCACGGTTGGGCAGCACAACGCCGACGACGCCGCACATCAGCGGGCAACCTCGGTGCCGGGCAGCGCCACGTCAGCCAGCTGGCCGGCGTTGTCGTCGCCCTCCCACCCGAGCGCGCGGGGCAAACCGTGCTCCCAGGCATGGCGCAGGTCGGCCACGGCCACGTCGATGGCGTCTGCGATCCGGCTCCCCCGTTCCTCCGCCGCGCCCGTCGCACCCTCCCCCACGAGATCGATCTGGAGGTGGTCGCCACCGGTGGCACCGAGCGCCGAGACCGGCAGGCGGTAGCTGACCGCGAGCTGGGTGAAGATGCCCGCGTGCCCGGGCTGCACCTCGCACAGGATCCGTGACGGGCTCTCGCCGAACAGGGCCACCGCGGGCGAGTCCCCGACCGGCAGACGGACCTCGGCCCCGCGCCCACCCCAGATGCACATCTCCGCGATCGCCACGGCGAAGCCGCCGCCCGAGATGTCCTGGCAGCTGGCGACGAGCCCGCGGTCGATGGCCTCGCGGATGAACGCCTGGAGCGCTCGCTCCCGCTCCAGGTCGAGGGCGGGCGGCCGGTCCTCGGGGGCGCTGCCCGCGAGGCGCTCGTACTCCGAACCTGCGAGCCCGGCGCCCGGCTCGCCGACCAGGAGCAGCCGGGACCCATCGCCCGCCAGGGCCGGGCCGACCCGCCGGGTCACGTCGGCGAGCAGGCCCACGATGCCGATCTCGGGCGTGGGCGCGATCGCCGAGCCCGGGGCCTCGTTGTAGAGCGAGACGTTGCCGCCGGTGACCGGCAGCCCCAACGCCCGGCAGGCATCGGCGAGCCCGCGGACGCCCTCCGCCAGCTGCCAGAACGCCTCCGGCCGGGTGGGGTCCCCGTAGTTGAGGCAGTTGGTGACGCCCAGTGGCCGGGCACCGGTGATGGACACGTTGCGCGACGCCTCGGCGACCGACAGGGCGGCACCCAGCCAGGGTCGATCTGGCCCACCGGCGCGTTGCCATCCGTGGTGGCTACCGGTCTCCTTCGAAGTCCCCTTGATCCGGAGCACGGCCGCGCCGCGGCCTGGTGCCGCGACCGTGTTCGACTGGACGTTGGAGTCGTACTGCTCGTAGACCGGGTGGCGCGAGCTGAGGTTTGCCGAGCCCAGCAGCGCCTGGAGCACCGCCGCCGGGTCCTGGCCCCGCAGCGGCAGGCTGTCCACGGGCTCGGCCGGCGCGCCTGGCGGTGATGTCCGCCGCCGGGCCGGCGGGCGCGATTCCCTGTGGAACACGATGGCCTCACTCGCGAGCGCCGGGGCCGGCACGCGGGCGAGCTCGATCGCGCCTGCCACGGGTCGGCCGGCGGCATCGAGGGCACCCGAGCCGTCGGGCGCCGTGAGGACCACGATGTCGGGCTGCTCGGTGACCCGGCCGATGATGGCGACCGGGAGATCCCAGCGCTCGCAGATCGCCCGTACCGCCTCCCAGCGGGCAGGCTCGACAATGGCGACCATGCGTTCCTGGGACTCGCTGATCATGACCTCGAACGGCTCGAGACCGGGCTCGCGACGCGGGATGGCGTCGAGGTCCACCAGGATCCCGGTCCCGCCGCGGTCGGCGGTCTCGCAGGTGGCGCACGTGATCCCCGCCGCGCCCAGGTCCTGGATGCTGACCACGAGCCCCTTGGCGATCAACTCCAGCGTGGCCTCGATCAGAAGCTTCTCCGCGAACGGGTCGCCCACCTGGACGCTGGGACGCTTGGAGGGGTCCTGCTCCCCGAACGTGGCCGACGCGAGCACGGATGCTCCGCCGATGCCGTCGCGACCGGTGGCGCTGCCGTACAGCACCACGAGGTTGCCCGGGCCATCCGCCGATGCGTGGGTGAGCATCCCCTCCTCGAGCAGGCCGATGGCCATCACGTTGACCAGCGGGTTGCCGGCGTAGGAGGGGTCGAACACGAGCTCGCCGCCGACGGTGGGGACGCCGACGCAGTTGCCGTAGCCACCCACCCCGCGGACCACGCCATCGACCAGGTGCCGGGTCCGCGGGTCCGACGGGTCGCCAAAGCGCAGGGCGTCGAGGACCGCGATCGGGCGCGCGCCCATGGCGAAGATGTCGCGCAGGATGCCGCCGACGCCCGTCGCGGCGCCCTGGTACGGCTCCACCGCCGAGGGATGGTTGTGGCTCTCAATCTTGAACGCGACCGCGAGCCCGTCGCCGATCGCGATGACGCCAGCCTGCTCGCCGATCCCCGCCACGACGTCCTCGCCCTTGGTGGGCAGGGTCCTGAGCAGCGGTCGCGAGCTCTTGTACGAGCAGTGCTCGCTCCACATCACGGAGAACATGGCGAGCTCGAGCTCGTTGGGCTCGCGACCATCGAGCTTCTGGCGGACGGCCTCGAGCTCGACATCGGTCAAGCCGAGCGCACGGTGGAGCGGGACGGCGCCGGTGGTCACGCCGCGCCTCAAGCCACCGCCGGCGCGGGCGTCGGGCGGGTGCCGGTGATCCGCCCGGTGCTCGCCCATTCCGCCGCGCTGACCACGAGCGAGCGGATGATCCCGAGGCCATGGTCCGAGCCGATGATCGCCTCGACCGCGGTCTCCGGGTGGGGCATGAGCCCGGCCACGTTGCCCGCGGCGTTGCGCACGCCGGCGATGCCACGGAGCGAGCCGTTCGGGTTGCCTGCGTCATCGGGACCGGCCACCGAGCCGTCGGCGTTGGCGTACCGCCAGAGGACCCCGCCGTCGGCCTCTAGGGCATCGAGCGCCGCCTCGTCCGCGTAATAGCAGCCCTCGCCGTGCGCGACGGGCATCCGGAGGGGCCGCCGCTCGCTGATCTCGCGGGTGAACGGCGTCCCGAGGTCCTCCGGCAGGAGCATCACCTCGCGGCACACGAACCGGAGGCCACGGTTGCGCATCAGGACACCTGGGACCAGGTGGGCCTCCGCGAGCACCTGGAAGCCGTTGCAGATCCCGAGCACGGGGCCGCCCCGAGCCGCAAACTCCGCCACGGCGCCCATGACCGGCGAGAAGCGGGCGATGACCCCGGCGCGCAGGTAGTCCCCATAGGCGAAGCCGCCCGGGATCAGGATCCCGGCGACCCCCGCGAGGTCCACCGATTCGTGCCACAGGATCTGCGGCTCGGCGCCCGCAACCGTCAGCGCGTTGACCGCGTCGATGTCACGGTTGGAGCCCGGGAACAGCACGACGCCGACCCGTGTCGTCATCCACGCACCCCGGTCGCGGCAGGCGCGGCGGCCTCGCCCAGGGCTTCAACGCCGAACTGCTCCATCAGCGGGTTGGACAGGAGCTCACCGGCCAGGCGGTCCACGATCGCGCGGGCCGCGCCCTCGTCGATGGCGGACACGGACAGCTCCACCCGGCGGCCCACCCGGACGCCCGACACGCCGGCGATCCCGAGGTGCGGGAGGCTGCGCTCCACGGCCTTGCCCTGGGGATCCAGGATGCCCGGTTTGGGCGTGACGTTGACGGCGTAGCGCCAGGTGTGGTTCCGCTCGCTCATCGGGCGATGCGGTCCTCCGACAGGTAGCGGGCGAAGCTCGCCCCGGTGATTTGCTCAAAGGCCTCGACGTAGCGCGAGCGGGTCCCGGCCACGACCTCGTCCGGGAGCTCTGGGCCAGGTGCCGTCTTGTCCCACGCCTGCCGCTCCAGCCAGTCACGGACGAACTGCTTGTCGTAGCTCGCCTGGGCCCGGCCGGGGTCCAGCGTCGCCGCCTCCCAGAAGCGCGACGAATTGGGGGTCATGACCTCGTCGATCAGGATGATCTCGCCGTCCGGGAGGACCCCGAACTCGAACTTGGTGTCGGCGAGGATGATCCCCGCCCGCTCGCACACCGCAGCCCCGTGCGCGTACAGCGCAAGGCTGGCATCCCGGACGCGTGCCGCCCGTCCCGACCCCAGGAGCGCCTCGGTGTCCGCGAACGAGATGTTCTCGTCGTGTTGCCCGGACGGCGCCTTGAAGGCCGGCGTGAACACGGGTTCGGGGAGGCGGTCGGACTCGCGCAGCCCCGCCGGCATCGCGATCCCACAGACGGCCCCGGTGGCCCCGTAGTCCTTCCAGCCGGAGCCGCTCAGGTACCCGCGGACCACGCACTCGACGGGCAGCACCTCGGCCAGCCGGCCCAGCATCATCCGCCCGCGCAGGTCCGCAGCGACGGCGGGATCCCCACCCGTGACCTCGGGCGGAACGTCCGCAGGGTCGGTGGACAGGAGGTGGTTCGGAACGATGCCGGCCGTCTCCGCAAACCAGAAGCGTGACAGGCCGGTGAGGACGCGGCCCTTGTCCCCGATGGCCGTGGGCAGGACGACGTCGAACGCCGACAGCCGGTCAGAGGCGACCAGCAGCAGCCGGTCCTCCCCCACCCGGTAGAGGTCCCGCACCTTGCCGGACCGGACGAACGTGTCAGACAGCGGCATCGGATCCCTCCCCGGGTGCGCTCATGACGGCCGGCGCCCGTCGCTCGATGGCCGTCTCGAGGGCGGTTCGAGCCTGGCGATGATCTCGGGGACGTGGCGCAGCACCGCATCGTCGTCAAAGCAGGCGTCGAGATCGGCCAGCGGCAGCCTCGCGGCCACCGCCGGATCGGTCGCCAGCAGGCCCCGCAACGGCACCCGCTCGTCGGCAGCGCGGAGGGCGCTGCGCTGGACGATCGCGTAGGCGTCCTCACGTGACAACCCCCCCTTGTCGACCAGCGCGAGGAGGACGCGGGACGACGCGTGGAGCCCATGACCGCGGTCGATGTTCTCGCGCATCCGCTCCGGCCGGACTACCAGCCCCCCGACCAGCCCCGCCGTCTTCGCGAGCATGTAGTCGAGCACGATGGTGGCGTCGGGCAGGATCACGCGCTCCGCCGAGCTGTGGCTGATGTCGCGCTCGTGCCACAGCGGCTGGTTCTCGAACGCCGTCTGGGCATAGCCGCGGAGCAGCCGGGCGAGGCCCGCGATGCGCTCGGACAGGATCGGGTTCCGCTTGTGGGGCATCGCCGACGAGCCCTTCTGGCCGCGCTTGAACGGCTCCATGACCTCGGCGATCTCGGTGTGCTGGAGGTTGCGGACCTCGGTCGCGAGGCGCTCGAGAGTGCCGCCGAGGATCGCGATGGCGGCCAGGAACGCGGCATGCCGGTCGCGCTGGACGATCTGGGTGCTGGCGGGATCGGTGCGCAGCCCGAGATCCGCGAGGACCTCCGCCTCGAGATCCGGGGCGAGGTGGCTGTACGTCCCCACGGGACCACTGATCTTGCCGGTGCCGATCTCCGCCGTCGCGGTTGCGAGCCGATCCCGACCGCGGGCGACTTCGAAGGCCCAGCCCGCGCACTTGAGGCCAAAGGTCGTGGGCTCGGCGTGGACGCTGTGCGTGCGGCCCATCATCACGGTCCGGGCCTCGCCGCGGGCACGGGTGACGAGGGCGGACGTCAGCCGGTCCGCGCCCGCAAGGAGCCGCTCGCCCGCGGCGCGCAGCTGGAGGGCGAGCGCCGTGTCCACCACGTCGCTGCTGGTGAGCCCGAGATGGAGGAATCGGCCCTCGGACCCCACGGTCTCCGCGACCTGGCTCACGAACGCGATGACGTCGTGATCGGTCGTACGCTCGATCTCGGTGATCCGGTCGACGTCGACCCGTGCGTTCGCCTCGATGGCTTCGAGGGCGGCCGAGGGGACCATGCCCCGCCGAACCTGGGCGCGGCAGACGGCGATCTCCACCTCCAGCATCCGCTCGAACCGGGCTTCGTCGGACCACAGGGCGCCCATCTCCGGCAGGGTGTAGCGGCGGATCATCGGGCGGATCCCACGACGGGGACGGCGGCCGGGAGGGGCAGCTCTCGGGCAATGTCACGGCGGCGCTGCATCCCGTCCCAGGTCACGGCGTCGGCGGCGCGCTCGGCCGCCACCCGCGCCGCCGGCAGGTCGGAGCCCACGCCCGTGACTGCGAGCACGCGCCCGCCGTTCGTCCCGAATCCTCCCTCGGGTCGCTGTCGCGCAACCGTGCCAGCGTGGAACACCAGCGCGCCCCCCGCGATCGCGGCCTCGATCCCGGCGATCGGGTCACCCCGACGCGGGTCGCCCGGGTAGCCCATGGCGGCGAGGACGATCGTGACCGTGGCCTCCGGCCGGGTCGGGAGCCGGGAGGATCGGCCCGTTGGCAGGGCGCCGGCTGCGGCCGCAGCCAGGACCGGGGCGAGATCGGCATCCACGCGTGGCAGGATCGCCTGGGCCTCCGGATCGCCGAGCCGGACGTTGGTCTCGAGCAGCACGGGGCCCGCCGGGGTCAGCATCAATCCGGCGTAGAGGAAGCCCCGGAACGCCGTGCCGCGGCGGGCAAGGTCCGCGAGGATCGGGAGGTGCACGGTCCGGATGACGGCGTCCACGTCGGTGTCGTCAAGGTCGGGCAGCGGCGAGTAGGCGCCCATGCCGCCGGTATTGGGGCCCGCGTCCTCATCGCACAACCGTTGTGCCGTCCCGGCGCGGCTGGCAGCGCGACGGCGCGCGCTCCATCGCAGATCGCGATCACGCTGGCCTCGCGCCCCGTGAGCCGCTCCTCGATAACGAGCGCCGGCGTGCCGGGCGCTCTGCCGGCGAGAAATGACGGCAACAGCTCGAAGCGCCTGCGCGGTGGAGTCGGTCACGATCACGCCCTTGCCCGCCGCAAGGCCGTCCGCCTTGAGAACGGCGTGCACCCCTTCCGCCGCGAGCTGCTCGACGTACGCGGCAGCGTCCGCTCCTGCCCGCCGCCAAACGACCGTGCCCGGGCCATCCGAACACCGGCCGCCGAGCCACGTCGTCGGCAGAACGCCTTCGAGGGCTCCAACCTCGCGGCGGCCCTGCCCGGTCCGAACACCGCGATCCCGGCGGCCTCGAGCGCGTCCGCCACGCCCGCGCCAAGGGGCGCCTCGGGCCCCACCACCACGAGATCCGCGGCCTCGGCCCTCGCCAGCGCAACGACATCGCTCGGGTCCAACGGGTTGACGGTCACGCAGCGGACACCCGGCTCCCGGGCGATCCCCGCGCTGCCGGGCGCGACGACGACCTCGCGGACGCCGGCCTCGCCCGCGAGCTTCCAGGCCAGCGCGTGCTCGCGCCCGCCACCACCGAGGACGAGGATGCGGGCTGGGACGAGGAGGGTCACGCTGGGTCCTTCGATCCTCAGGCTGGCGTGCTCGGCCGGTGCCGCATCGGCCGCCAGGCCCGTTCGATGGTCTGGGTGCGTTCGGGTCCGACCGAGACGAACACGATGGGCACCCCGGCGTGGTCCTCGAGTGCCGTCACGTATCGGCGCGCCGCCTCCGGCAGGCCGGCCAGCGACCGGATGTCGTGGAGGGGCTCCTCCCAGCCCTCGAAGTCCTCGTAGATCGGCACGGCGCGCGACAGGGCCGAACCGGACGAGGGCCACGTCTCCACGCGTCGGCCGTCGATCTCGTAGGCGACGCACAGCTTGATGGTCTCGATCCCGGACAGGATGTCGAGCTTGTTGAGGACGATGGCTGAGTTGGAGTTGACCGCCACGGCATAGCGCAGCGGGACCGTGTCGAACCAGCCGACCCGGCGAGGCCGCCCGGTGACCGTGCCGAATTCGCGACCCCGTTCCGCGATCCCGCGGCCGATCTCGTCCACCAGCTCCGTGGGGAACGGCCCGGACCCGACTCGGGTCGCATAGGCCTTCATCACCCCGATCACCTCGTCGACCTGGAGCGGTCCGATGCCGCCCCCGGTGCAGGCGCCACCGGCGACCGGGTTGGAGCTGGTGACGAAGGGATAGCTGCCATGGTCGAGGTCCAGCAGCGTGCCCTGGGCGCCTTCCAGCAGCACGTGGTCGCCGCGCCGGAGGGCGTCCTGGACCAACCACGTGGAGTCGTCGAGATGGGGGCCGAGGCGCTCGCCCCAGGCCAGGCCCTGCTGGACCAGGGGCTCCACCGCGAAGGTCTCCTGGCCCATGTGCTCCAGGAGCAGGTTCTTGTCGACCAGCGCCCGCGTGATCCGCTCGCGCAGGACCGGCTCGTCGCACAGGTCCTCCATCCGGAGGCCGAGGCGCCAGGCGCGGTCGCCGTAGGTGGGCCCGATGCCGCGTCCGGTGGTGCCGACCTTCGCACCCGCCAGGCGGCTCTCGTTGCCTTTGTCGAGCGCGACGTGGTACGGCATGATCACGTGCGCGCTGCGACTGACACGAACCCTGGCCACGTCGACACCCTTGGCCGCCAGCATGTCCAGCTCGCGGATCAGGGTCGCCGGGTTGACCACGACCCCGTTCCCGATGACCGACGTGATGTGCGGATAGAGCACGCCGGACGGGCACAGCTGAAGCTTGACCGTCTCGTCGCCGACCACCACCGTGTGGCCCGCATTGTCGCCACCCTGGTAGCGCACGACCATCGCTGTCTGCTCGGCCAGGAAGTCGGTCGTCTTCCCCTTGCCCTCGTCGCCCCACTGGAGGCCGACGATCACGGTCGCGGGCATCGCACATCTCCGGAAACAAACCGACCCCGGCATCTGCCGGGGTCACAGGTAGACATCTCCCGCGAGTGCCCACCGCGGGACCGGCGGGCCGGGGTCTCGAAGGTGGGAGCCCGCCTCACGGGACGGACACCACGCCTTCCTCGAGCAACGGCGTTCTCCTCCATCGCGGGGCCGGCAGGGACCGGCCTCGAGGACCGGCCGAGTATACGCGACGGCCCCGGTAGCCGGTGCAGGATTTCAGGGTTGCGGATCGGATACGACGGGTCGCCGGGATCCGCTGTGCAGGGCTACGACGCCTGCACCCCGGGCGTCACGGTCCCCGGCCCTTCCAACCTGATGCTCCGCAGGGACGGGACGAGGAGGACGCTGGCGATGATGACGGCGCTGTTGAGGCCGGCCGCGATGAGCAGGGTCTCGCCGGTGCCGATCACCGCCGCGATCGGCCCGACCACCGCGTACCCGATCGGGTTGAGCGCCACCGAGCCCAGCCAGTCGAAGGAGCTGATCCGCGACAGCAGGTGCGGGGGCACGTTGCGCTGGAGGGCCGTGATCCAGAGCATATTCCCGAGCGCGAAGCCGACCCCGACGGCGAAGCTGACGACCGCGATCGCGACCAGCGGGAGCGGGATCGCCAGCGCCGCCAGCAGCAGACCCGCGGGCAGCACCAGCAGCTGGCAGACGACGAGCGGCCGCTTGACGCGCAGCCGCAGGGCGAACATGCCGCCGACGACCGCGCCGACGGATTCGATGGCGAGGATCGTGCCCCACGCCGCGGCCCCACCCAGCGACTCCTTCGCCACCAGCGGCCCGAGCACGAGCAGGGCGGGAAAGTACGTGAGCTGGAACAGGCCGAACGCGGCGATCACCGCCACCGCCCAGCGGCGCGCCACGAACTCGCGCCAGCCCTCACGGAGATCACCGACGATCGACACCGACGCTGCCCGGACGGCGGGGGCCAGCCGCATCGAGGCCGTGAGGGCCGCGGACACGAAGAAGGTCAGCGCGTCGATGGCGATCGCGAGCGCCGTTCCACCGATCGCGACGACCAGCGCCCCGGCCGCAGGACCCGCGATCGACATCACGCTGTAGGACAGTTGGACAACTGCGTTCGCCTCCTGGAGGCGCGCGTCGCTGACAGCCTCGCGGATCAGCCCGATCGTCGCTGGCCGCGAGAAGGCCGCCGCAACGCCGAACACCGTCTGCAGGACGGCGACGTTCCAGACGTCGGCCAGGCCGGAGACGAGGAGCACGGCAGTGGCGACCTGTGCCGTCCCCTTCACGAGGTCGCTGCCGACGAGGATCGTGCGCCGTGGGAGGCGGTCCGCAAACACGCCGCCGAGCAGCACGAACACCACCATCGGGAGCTCTCGCGCGAGCAGCACGATTCCGAGATCGATGGCGCCGCCAAATTCGAGCACCGCGAACGCGAGCGCCACCGTCGCCATGCCCGACCCGAGGCCGGTGACGGTGACCGCGCCGAGATACCGGGCAACGCTGGGCTCACGGAGCACGCCCAGGGACAACGGAAGACGCACGGCGCGAGTGTAGTGGGAGTCGACGCGTCCAGGCGGTCCGGTCGCCCGGCGGGTCAACGGTCCGTCCCGGCGAACGCCTTCGCCTCCGGGCGGCGCAACCATCCCGTCGATGCCGGTCCCGGCCGCGGTCCGTGTCGGCCGGCGGCGCGATCATCGGCTCGGGGCGACCGTTGGGCCGGTGGCCGCACCTCCGGGGTCGGTGCCCGCGGCGCTGGTCGCGACGACGAGAACGTCGCACGGGCGGCGGCAAGCCCTCACCGTGCGCCGGCCCGCCAATGCGGGCAGCGAGTCCCCAGCAAAGCCGGACGCTAGTCCCACGTAAGCGCCAGCCAAGCGGCGGCCACTAGGGTTCGGTTCCCGTCGAGACCAGCCGGCCCCGCCGACCCGTCGGCCCGCCTTGAGCCCCGTATCGCTGGGGCCGGCATTTCCCCCGCCCGCCGGACGTCGACGCCCGCCGCACGCAGGATCGGCCGCAGACCAGCGCGCCCCACGAGGGCTCGTGCGGGCCGATCGGAAGGAGACACGCAGCGATGAACAGGGTCCTGCTCACCGGTCGCCTCACGCGCGACCCCGAGCTCCGCACCACCGCCGGCGGCAAAGCGGTGGCCCAGTTCTCCATCGCCTCCCACGAGTTCGTGGCCGGCAAGGAGAAGCCCGAGTTCCACAACATCGTGACCTGGGACCGTCTCGCCGAGACCTGCGGGCGCTACCTGGGCAAGGGCCAGCAGGTCGCGATCGAGGGCCGCCTCCAGACCCGCACCTGGGACGATGAGGCCGGCAAGCGCCACTGGAAGACCGAGATCGTCGCCGCCAGCGTGGAGATGCTCTCGGGCAGGGGCCGCAAGGACTACCGGGCCGAGACGGCGGCGCAGGCGCTCGAGGCGCAGGCACAGGCCTCAGGCGTCGCGCCCGATGCCACGGAGCCGATGGCGGACGACAGCGGGTTCTCGGTCGCCGCGGGCGACGACGAGGACGGGGAGGAGGACGAGCTCCTCGAGGAGGCCGTCGCGGCCTGACCTCCCCCTCCCCTCGGCGGCGGCGCAGCCTCCCCCCTGCGCCGCCGCCGGTCACCCGTCAGAGCGGCGGAAGCGTCGACGAACGCGACGATCAGCTCGACGATCGGCTCGGCGATGCTGCGGGAGGTCGCCTTGAGGCCACCCCCGAGCCCGCGGCGGTGGCGTGCGGCGGGGCGTCATCCCGTCGGGCGCCCGGACGTGGACCGGTCCGCTGGCAGCGCGGCGACGCGATCGGCAACCGACTCGGGCAGCCCCGCGGTACCTCGATCCCACGACGCGAGCCGCAGGAGCGTCGCGATGGCCACCTCGCGCAGACGGGCCTGAGCGGCCGGCGCGCCGTCCGCCGCGATGAACCCCGCGCGGAGCCGGTGGACCGTGCCGGCGACGAGGACCACAGACGGCGACGCATGGACAGCGATCGCGCCAGCGTCACGAATTGCCTGTTCGATGGCGGCGGCCCGAGCCGGCTGACGGGGCGGAACCCCCACCCGGGCATCCAGCGGCGCGTCCACGTCCGCCACAATGCCGTGCAGCAGGCGAGACCCCGACCCCCGCACGGCCGCCACGGCGGCGAGCGTGACCTCGACATCGGCGACGGCCGGAAACCCGGCCCGGACATAGCCCTGGCTCGCGGCATCGGCGCGGAAGGCACCCTCGGCCACGAGGACCCCGTCCCGGGGCTCGAGCGGCCCCCGCGTCGCCCCCAGGCCGAGGAACGTTCGTGCGCCGAGGACCGCCAGCTCCTCCACCGCGATCGCCGTGCTCGCGGAGCCCGTCCCGGTCGAGCAGGCGGTGAGCCGGGTGCCGTCGGACTCGCCTGTCCATACCTGGAACGCGTAGTGGTCGGCGACGAGACGAACGCCCGACCACGTGGCGGCGATCGCTGCGGCCTCCTCACGCGACGGCGTGAGCACCACGTAGGACGCGATGTCGTCGGGGCCGGCCTCGCCGCCAAACCCCCGATGGACGAACTCCCGCTCGGTCATTCGCGAGTCTCTCGTCCGGGCTGCCAGCGCGTGAGGCCGTCGGCGTCCCATGCGGCAAGGATCCGCACCGCGCCCAGGGCGATCTCGATCGACCGCGGCTCGCCGATGGGGTTGTACCGACCGGTCGAGCGGTCATCGACCACCACGTTCATCCGGCCCGCCCGCCAGCCGCGGAGGCGGGCCACCGTGAACAGCGTCGCCGTCTCCGTGTCCCAGTCGAGCGCACCGGCCGCTCGCAGCTCATCCTCGACGCCGGCCATCGCCGCCGAGACGAACCCTCCGAACGCGGGGATCCCTTCGCCCGCGTAGAACGACGAGGATGTCCCACCGACGCCCACGTGCACCGGAGCCCCCACGGCCTGCGCGGCCGCAACCAGGGCCGCCGTCACCCAGGTGTCCGCTGCCGCCGGGGACGCGGGATCGGCGAAGACGTCACTCGTTCCATCCATGCGCACCGCCGCGCTCGCGACCACCAGGTCGCCGGTCCCGATCCGCTCCTGCAACGCGCCCGTGACCCCGATACGGAGGAACGTCGTCGCGCCACGGCTGCCCAGGGCGTCCACGACCAGGCTGACACCGTGCCCGCCGATCCCCGTCGAGCATGTCGCGACCGGGATCCCGTCGAGGGTTCCGGTGAGGAGGAGGAAGTCCCGCTCTCGCGCCAGCATGCGGGTGTCCGTGAAGGCGTCCCCGAACCGGCGGGCGCGATGCTCGCTGCCGGGCACCAGCACGTAGGCGGGCAGCTGGCCGTCCAGGTCAGCGAACAGGCCGCGCCGCCCGCGCCGACCATGGGTCACCATCGTGCCCGCCGAGGCGGGGCCATCCCCGAGCAGGGCGTCGACATCGGCCGCGACGAACGCTCCCCCCTGCGAACCCGGCGTCCGGCACGCGAGCGCGCCAGCCGCCGCCCCACGCCTCACGGCCTCCAGCAGCGGCTCGCCGCGGGCCAGTCCGAGCAGTACGGCTGCGACATACGCATCCCCTGCTGCCAGGGTGTCTGCCACCTCGACCGGGATCGCTGGAACCCGCGCCCGAGCATCGGCGGTCGCCACAATCGAGCCATCGGCGCCGCACTTGAGGATGACCACGGCCGGTCCGAGCGCAAGCAGCGCGTCCACGGCTCCGTCGTCGTCGGCCTGGCCGGTCAGCGAGGCTGCCTCTGCGCGATTGGCAAAGCCGATGTCCGCCCGCCCGAACAACGAGCGCAGGTACGCAGGATCGGCGAGGCTCGACGGGACGGCGGCATCGACCGAGAGTGCACAGCCGGCGGCCCGGGCGAGGCGCACGGCCTCGTCCACGACCGACTGGCTGCCGGCCGAGTGGTGGGCGTAGCCATCCACGTGGAACCACGTCGCCTCTGCGAACGGGACGACGGGTCCCAGGTCGGCATCGGCGAGACGGAGCACCGGGTCCAGCAGCTCCAGCGCGACCCAGTCGCCCGCAGCGTCGCTGAGCAGTACGAGCAGGTCGGCGTCCCGCCCGGGACGGACGGCCACGGCTCCCGTGTCCACCCCTGCGTCCGCCATCTGCTCGAGCGTGGCGCGCGATCGCGGCCCGTCGCCGGTGGTCGCGAGGATGGCCGATCGACCACCGAGACGGGCCGCGATCGCGGCGACGTTTGCAGCGCCACCACCCGTGCTCGCGGCGAGCGACCGGATCGGGATCGAGCCCTGGCCGCCCGCCGCCGGGTGCCGCTCGACGTGGATCACCTGCTCGGCGAGGAAGCTGCCCATCGCCAGCACATCGAGGCGTCGCGGTGCGCTCACGACCGGGAGGGCCCAGGCCACGGCCGTCATCCGCCCGGCCGGGGCGGAGCGACCTCGGCAACGTACAGCGACCGCCGGGCAAGACCCGTCGCACGCGCGACCCGGCGGGCCGCCTCGCCACGGGCGACGCCCTCGCCGACCAGGGCGTCCACCCGCGCCCGGGCGACGGCGAGCGCGTCCTCCCGAGCGTCGACATCCGCCTCCAGGCGGACGCGGCCGCGGCCCCAGCCGACCACGATGACCACCTCGCCTCTCGTCGGGATCGTGCGATCGAGCACGGCCCGCTCCAGCTCCCCGAGCGAGCCGCGGAGGATCTGCTCGTGGAGCTTCGTGAGCTCCCGGCAGACAGCGCCGGGACGGTCGTCGCCACATGCGGCGGAGAGATCGGCGAGCGTGGCAGCAATCCGGTTCGGCCCCTCGAACAGCACGCAGCCCCTCGGGTCCTCGGCGATGGCCGCGATCCGCTCGTGGCGCTCCCTGCCGCCGCGCGGCAGGAATCCCTCGAACGACCATCGAGGCCCGGCGATCCCGGTCGCGGCAACCGCCGCGAGCACGGAGGAGGGCCCCGGCACGGCCATCACCCGACCGCCGCCGGCCGCCCACGCCGCCACCAGCCCGTCACCGGGGTCGGAGACAAGCGGCGTCCCGGCATCCGTGACCAGCGCCAGGTCCGCGCCGGACGCAAGATGCGCAAGCAGCTCCCGCTCCCGCGCTGGCGAGCTCTGCGCGTGGTAGCTCGTCGCCGGGGTCGTGACCTCGTAGCGGTCCAGGAGCCGGCGGGTGATTCGCGTGTCCTCGGCTGCGATCAACGGGACGGCTCGCAGGACCTCGAGCGCCCGGTGGGTGACATCGCCGAGGTTTCCGATCGGCGTGGCGACGACATACAGCGTCCCGCCGGTCCCGCCCGGCTGATCCGCACGGCTGCCCTCGCCGGGCTGGCCGGCATCGTCCGCCCGCGCCGATCCCACTACGGCCGTGCCGCCGAGCCTGGCCGGCGCCTCGGGTACAGGTAGTCGACGCCGGCCGTGCGCGGGCCGAGCTTGGCGATCGGGGGCACCTGGCGCTTGAACTCGGACGTGGCGACCATCCGGTCCACCCGGTCCACCATCGACCGCTCGAACCCGAGCGCGACCACCTCCTCGATCGAGCGCCGCTTGTCGATCCGCCAGAACAGCAGGCGGTCGAGCTCCGGGTAGGAGAAGCCGGCCTCGCTCTCGTCGGTCTGGCCGGGCCACAGGTCCGCCGACGGGGCCTTGCGGATGATCGCCTCGGGCACCCCGATCGCCGCCGACAGCTGCCGGACCTGGCTCTTGTACAGGTCGCCGACCGGATTGAAGGCGCAGGCGGAGTCGCCGAACAGGGTCGTGTAGCCGATCAGGGACTCGGTCTTGTTGCCCGTCCCGACCACCAGCCCGCGCCAGGTGACGGACCGGTCGTAGAGCACGGCCATCCGCATCCGCGCCATGAAATTGCCCCGACGCAAGGGGGTGGCCTCGAGCGCTTCGGCGCCGGCCTCACCCGCGACCCCGTCGCGCCCGAAGTAGCCATCCACCATCCCCGTGATCTCGACCACCTCCCCGGCGCAGCCGAGATCTGCCACGACCGCCTCCGCGTCTCCGCGGGAGGCGGGCGACGAGGTGCGGTACGGCATCATCACGCACAGCAGCCGCTCCGCCCCGATCGCCTCGGCGGTCAGGTACGCGACCAGCGCAGAATCGATGCCGCCCGACAGGCCCAGGACGGCCCGCTCGAACCCGGCCTGCCGCAGCTGGCCGCGGATGAACGCGGCGATCGCCTGGCGGGCGATGTCGGTGTCGATGGCGAGCTCGTCGGGCAGCTCGAACAGGCCCTCGGCGACGAGCGGCCGGCTCACTGGTCCACCGCCACGTCGAAGCCCGGCTCGGACCCGTCCTCCGCGGTCGTGTCGGTCGCCATGCCGGCACGCTCCGCGATCAGGCGCCGCCACTCCCTCGCGACCAGCTCCGGCCGCTCGTCGCGCAACAGCGGCAGCGAGATCCGCTCCCGGCGGACCTCGGCGAGGTCCACGTCGACGCAGTAGAGCCCTTCCTCGAACATCGGCGCGCCGAACACCGGTGCACCGGTCGGCCCGATCACCTCCGAGCCGCCCCAGAACGAGAGGCTCTCGTCGACGCCGACCCGGTTGCAGAACACCACGAACGAGGTCGTCAGCTGCGCGTAGGTGCGCATCAGCCCGCGCCACGAGCCCGCCGTCCCGAGCCCCACCTCGTGGCTGCGTGCAAGGTCCCGCCCCGGCGAGGACGAGACGTTGACCAGGATCTGGGCGCCGTCGATGGCGAGCAGCTGCGCGGTCGCCAGGTGCCAGAAGTCCTCGCAGACCGCAAGGCCGATCCCGACGCCGAGGCGGGAGGGCGTCGCCCGGACCGCGTTGCCCGGAGCGAAGAACCGGCGCTCGTCGAACAGGCCGTAGGTGGGCAGGTGGATCTTCCGGTGGACGTGGCGCACGTCCCCGTCCTCCAGCAGCGCGGCCGAGATGAACAGTCGGTGATCCGCGGATTCCTCCACGAACGACACGACCGCGGACAGGTCCCGGGTGGCCTCGGCGAGCGACATGAGGCGCGGATCATCGAGCCGCATCGCCACCTCCGACGCGAGGTCCTGGAGCAGGTAGCCGGTCAGCCCGAGCTCCGGAAACACGACCAGGCCCGCGCCCTCCGCGCGCGCCTCTCCGATCAGCTCGTGATGGCGCTCGAGATTGGCGTCGAGATCCCCGAGCCGGGGTGCGATCTGGGCGAGGGCGATGCGGAGCGGCTGCACACCGATGAGTCTAGGTCCCCGGGGCGGCTCCGCGCCGACACTTTGCTAGGCTGGCCGGACTCGCCACCCCAGCTTCGGGAGCCACCGAACGACATGCTCCGTCCTGCTCGCCACCGGTCGTTCCTGGGCGCACCGCGGCTGCTTGCATCGGCGCTGGTGGTCGCATCGTGTGCGCTGGTGGTCGCATCGTGCGGAGCCGGACCCCCGGTGACCACCCCACCGGCGGGCGTTACGTCGACCCCAACGGCGACGACCGTCGCGCCGTCCGACGAGGTCCCGTTCACGCCCGCCGCCTGGCCCGAGTCCGGCTCGGCCTGCGGGTCCCGCGGCTATCGCGGGCTGCTGGGGCGGATCGAGGCCTCCAGCGTGCGGACGATCCGGTTCACGCTCTGCGAGCCGGATGGGGCCTTCCCCGCACGGCTTGCGCATCCGGCGCTGGGGATCCTTGACACCGCGGAGATCGAACGGCTGGCCTCGGACCCCGGGTCCGCCCGGTCGGTTGCCGGGACCGGCCCGTACCGCATCGACCGCTGGGACTCCGACGACGCCGTCATCCTCGTACGCGCCGAGGAGAAGCGGTCGATCAGCGCGCGCTCCCCGACGGTCGTCATCCGCTGGGCGGCGGACGGTGGGCGACGGACCGACGACCTCCAGGCAGCGACCGTGGACGGCATCGACGCCCCGGGGCCGCTGGACCTCGAGCGGATCGCCACGCTGCCGGAGATCCTCGTGGCGCCCAGGAGCGGCCTCTCGACCGCCTATCTCGCCTTCGGCACCGGGACAGCGTTCGATGACGCCCGGGTGCGGCGCGCCATCGCCGGTGGTTTGGACCGGGCGACGCTCGCCGAAGTCGCGTTTCCACCCGGATCGATCGTCGCCACGCACGTCGTCCCGTGCGTGATCGCCGGGGCGTGCACCGGCCAGGCATGGTTCGCGTTCAACGCTCCGGCGGCCACGGCCGCCCTGGCCAACGCGTCGTTCGACCTCGAGGCGACCTACCCGTTGCACGTGCCGGACCGGGCGATCCCCGGCCTGCCGGAGCCGCTGAAGGCCGCGGCGCAGGTCCGGGCGCAGCTCGGCGCCGATCTCGGGCTCAACCTCGCCATCGACACCCTCCCCGTCGACGACTTCAACCGTGACGTGGCGGCCGGCACCCTCGACGGGCTCTACCTCGGAGGCATCTCGTCCGACGTGCCGGACCCCGCGGCGTTCCTCGTGCCGCTGTTCGGGAACGACGGGTCCGGCGCGCCTGCAGCGCGGGCGGACAACGTGCGGGAGGCACTCGCGGAGGCGACCGGCACGGACGATCCGCAGGCCCGGGCGGCGGCGTTCGAGCAGGCCAGCGACGCGATCCGGGCGGCGGTTCCGCTCGTGCCCCTGGTCAATGCCGGATCGGTGGTCGCCTTCCGGGCCGATGTGGCGAATGTGATGACATCGCCGCTCGGGATGGATCCGCTCGGGACGTTCACCCCGAGTGACCGTCACCAGCTCGTGTTCATGCAGGGGTCGGAACCAGGCGGGGCCTGGTGTGGCGACCAGGGCTCAGCCGACGCGTTTCGGCTCTGCGCGCTCGTCGGGGAGGGCCTCTACGGAGTGGCCCCCGGCACGCTGGCGATCGAGCCTCGACTCGCCACGGATTGTTCGCCCGACGACTCGATGACCACCTGGACCTGCACCCTCCGCCGGGGCGTGACCTTCACCGACGGGGCGCGGCTCGACGCGGGTGACGTGCTGGCCACATACGTCGCGGCCTGGGACGCGGGCAGCCCGGCGAGGGCCGCGCGCCCGGGGGGCGACGTCAGGGTCGTGGCGGAGCTGTTCGGCGCACTGCTGCCGGCCGGCTGGGAGTCGCGCTGAGGGACCGTCCGGCCATCGCACGCTCGGCCCGGGGGCTCCAAGCGCCAGCGCGGCGGCACCGGCCTCAGAGCGCCTGCGTGAGTCCGATCGGTTCCGTGACCGCCGGTACGGGCGCGTGCGCGCCCTCCGGGGGCTTCTCGATCGGGAAGTGGCAGGCGACCTTGTGCCCCGGCGCCACCTCCACCAGCGGCGGCACCTCGGCGGTGCATCGGTCCTGGGCCTGGAAGCAGCGGGTCCGGAACACGCAGCCGCTCGGCGGATCGATTGGGCTCGGCAGGTCTCCCTGGAGCATGATCCGCGCGCGCTCCCGCTGGCGCTTGGGATCCGGGACCGGCACGGCCGAGAGCAGTGAGTGCGTGTACGGGTGGAGCGGCTTCTGGTAGATGACGCTCCGCTCCGCGGTCTCGACGATGTGGCCGAGGTACATGACCGCGACCCGGTGCGAGATCTGGCGCACCACGGCCAGGTCGTGCGCCACGAACAGGTAGCCGACCTGGAATTCCTGCTGCAGATCCTTGAGCAGGTTCAGGATCTGGGCCTGGATCGAGACGTCAAGTGCCGAGACCGGCTCGTCGCACACGATCAGCTTGGGACGCAGCGCGATGGCGCGGGCGATTCCGATCCGCTGGCGCTGGCCGCCCGAGAACTCGTTCGGGTAGCGGTTGTAGTGCTCGGGGTTGAGGCCGACACGCTCCATCAGCTCCTGGACCGCCGCGCGGATGCCGCCATCCGGGGTCACTCCCTGGACCTTGAACGGCGCCCCGATGATCCCGCCGACCGTGTGACGCGGGTTGAGCGCGTTGTACGGATCCTGGAAGATCATCTGCGCCTTGCGCCGGACCGGCACCAGCTGCCTGGTCGTGAGGCCGGTCACCTCCTGGCCGTCGATCTCGATCGTGCCGCTCGTGGGTCGGACCAGCATCAGGATCGAGCGAGCGGCCGTGGTCTTGCCGGAGCCGCTCTCCCCGACGAGCCCCAGCGTCTCGCCGGCGGACAGGGTGAAGTCGACGCCGTCGACGGCCTTCACGTGGCCGACGGTGCGGCGGATCAGGCCCCGCGACTTGACGGGAAAGTAGGTCCGCAGGTCGGAGACGCGCAGGATTTCCTTCGCGCCGTTCGTTTCGCTCGTCACTCGGAGCCTCCGGCCAGGACACTGTAGACGTCGCGGGAGATCTGCTGACGTTCCTCGGCAGGCAGGTGGCAGCGGACCAGGTGATCCGGGGCGGTCGCGAGGATCTCCGGTCGGTCGGTGAGGCAGGCCCCGCTCTTGACCCGGTCCGAGTAGGCGCACCGCGGCTGGAACACGCAACCGGGCGGCAGCTGGATCGGCGACGGCGGGTTGCCCGGGATCGGGTCCAGCCGATCCGGCAGCACCTTGTCCATGCGCGGGATCGACGACAACAGCCCGAGCGTGTAGGGCATCTCGGGGCGGGCGTACAGGAGCGACGTCGGGGCAACCTCGACGATCCGGCCGCCGTACATCACGGCCACGTGATCAGCCACATCGGCGACGATGCCGAGGTCGTGGGTGATCAGGATGACGGTGATCCCGAACTCATCCTGGAGGCTGCTGATCAGGTCCAGGATCTGGGCCTGGACCGTCACGTCGAGTGCCGTCGTCGGCTCATCCGCGATCAGGAGTGCCGGCGAGTTGATCAGGGCCATCGCGATCATCACGCGCTGGCGCATGCCGCCCGACAGCTGGTGGGGATAGTCGTCCACGCGCCGCTCGACCGCCGGGATCCCGACCCGGCGCAGCATGTCGATCGTCTCGCGCCTCGCGGCCACCTTGCCGATCGAGCGGTGGGCCGAGATGGCCTCCGTGATCTGGTCGCCGATCCGGTAGAACGGGTGGAGGCTCGACATCGGGTCCTGGAAGATCATCGCGACCTGCGCGCCGCGCAGCGCCTGGACCTCGTCCTCGGGCATGCGAACGAGCTCCTCGCCATCGAGCCAGATCTCGCCCGAGATCTTGGAGCTCTTGCGATTGAGCAGGCCCATGATCGCCTGTGCGGTCACGCTCTTGCCGGAGCCCGACTCTCCCACGATCGCCAGCGTCTCGCCGCGTTCCACGTTGAACGAGACGCCATCGACCGCGCGGACGAGGCCATCCTCGGTGGGAAAGGCCACGGCGAGATTCGAGACGGACAGGAACGGCCGCTCGGCCGAGTCAGCCGTCATCAGGCGATCCTCACGCGGGGGTCGACCACCGCGTACAGCAGATCGACGACCAGGTTCGCGACGATGATCAACGTCGCCGTCACCAGCGTGATCCCCGTGATGACCGGCAGGTCCGAGTCCAGCACCGAGCGGATCGCCAGCGAACCGAGCCCGGGGAGGCTGAAGATGTTCTCCGAGATGATGGCGCCGCCCAGCAGGTAGGCAAGGTCAAGCCCGGCGGCGGTCACGATCGGGGTCAACCCCGCCCGGAGCGCGTGCTTGACCACCACGGTCCGCTGCGGCAGGCCCTTGGCCCTGGCCGTCCGCACGTAGTCCTCGCCAAACGTCTCGAGCACCTGGTTGCGGGTCAGGCGCATGTAGAACGCGGCGTTGAGGGTGGCCAGGACAAACCACGGCAGGATCATCGTCTGCAGGAACTGGACCGGGTTCTCGAACGGCGACACGTAGGCCGGGAACGGCAACCAGCCGAGTTTCAGGATCACGAAGAAGACGAGGACGAGGCCGATGAAGAACGATGGCAGCGAGTAGCCGATCAGCGAGATCGTCATCACCAGCCGATCCGGCCAGCGCCCACGGTTGAGCGCGGCAAAGATCCCCAGCGTGATGCCCGCGGTGATCCACATGATGAACGCCCCGATCGCCAGCCAGAACGTGACCGGCGCCGCGCGCGTGATCAGCGTCAGCACCTGCTCGTTGCGGTTGAACGAGTAGCCGAGGCACGGGGCATCGCACACGATCGGCTTGGGGGACTCGGGCGAGAACACGCGGCCGAAGAAGATCCCCTGGACGAACTTCGCGTACTGGGTCAGGGGCGGCTCATCGAGTCCGAGGCGATGACGATTGGCCTCGATGATCGTGGGCGTGCACGCCTTCCCGCAGGTCAGGCGCGCCGGATCGCCCGGGAGCATGTTGAACAGGAAGAAGACGGCAAGGGTCAGGAAGAACAGGAGCGCCAGCATCCCGAGGACGCGTCGGATGAGATAGGCGCCCACTCAGATCCTCCTGCCTCGAGAAGTGGCGTCCCCGGGGAGCGGCGTGGCCGCTCCCCGGGGACGAAGATTCGTCTAGCCGATGTCTACTGCTTGATGTAGAGATCGCCGTACGGATTGGATCCGTAGGGTCCCCACAGGTAGAAGCCGCCGTCGGGCCCGTGGTCGGTCGCGAGCTTGGTGCCCATCATGAACTGCTGGAGCCCGAAGAAGCTCGGGATGACCCAGACGTTCTGCATGGTCTCCACGTTCAGCGCCTGCCACATGGTGGCCTGCTTCGCACGATCGGTCTCGACCTGGGCGGCCTTGACACGAGCGTTGAAGTCGGCGTCGTCGACCTGGCTCAGGTCCCAGCCACCCTCCTGGGTGAACAGCGGCGGGATGACGGTCGAGGCGTTCGGCCAGTCCGGTCCCCAGCCGCCGGTGCCGAATTCACCGGACTGCTCCGGGTCGAACACGACGCTGTAGTACTTGCCACGCTCGATCGGATTCGGGGTGACGGTGATGCCGGCGAGGCCGAGCGAGGCGACGATGATCGCCGCGGACTTGTCGCCGACTGGGGACTGCGCGTAGTCGTACTGGATGGCGAGGTTGGACTGGCCAGCCTCGGCGAGCAGCTGCTTCGCGTACTCCGGGTCACCGGTGTCCGGGATCGCCTTGCCCATCAGGGTCTCCCACATGCCGGTGGGAGCGTAGTCCTGGCCGATGTTCGGCTTGACGGTGCCGTCGGCATAGTCGCCGTAGAAGTCGCCGCCCGCGTTCTTGCGAAGCGCACTGCGGTCGAGCGCGACGGCCATGGCCATGCGGACCTTGACGTCGGGGATCTTGTTGACGTTGACCCAGTAGTAGCGCGAGTAGATGTCGTAGCCGCTGACGGCGCGACCCGCGAACGCGGGCAGCGTGGTCGCCGGATCCGAGAACACCGTTGCCAGGTTCTCGGGCTGCATGGTGCCGTACATCAGCGCGGTCTCATCCGGGCCGGCGCTCTGGATCATCCGCTGGTCCATGACCTGCGGATCGATGCCGAAGTTGACCTCCCACTTGTCGGGGTAGGCCGTGCGGTACGGATCGCTCGCCGCGTCCCAATTGGGGTTGCGCACGAGGACCATCTTGCCGCCGTTGCCGGTGGTGTAGCTCTCGATCATGTAGGGGCCCGAGGAAACGGGCTTCTTGTCGTACTCGGCGCCCGAGTCGGCTGCCTTCGGCACCGGCGAGAAGCCGAGGGTCACGGTGTAGTTGAAGTCCGCGACCGGCTGCTTGAGGTGGTACGTGATCGTCTTGCCGTCGTCGGAGCAGGTCACGGCCTTGTCGAACAGGTCCTGGCCGACGCCCGTGTAGGGGCCCTTGTAGGCCGAGCTGCCGTCCTCGTCGGTCGGGATGTCGAGATACGCGATCGCGTAGGTCGGACCCTCGCTGACGATGTCGGTCGCGAACGTGCGGGACGCGCCATAGGCGAGGTCCGCGCAGGTGATCGGCGAGCCGTCCTCGAAGCTGACGCCGTCCCGGAGCGTGAAGGTCCAGGTCTGGCCGCCGTCGCTCGGGGTGCCGGTATCGGTCGCAAGGTCGGGCAGCAGCGCCGAGGCGGCGCCGTTGTCCGGCGAGTAGGTGTACGCCGTGAGCGATCGGAAGATCGTCGCCGAGAAGAACGCGAGGTCCTCACCGGTGTAGGCGCGCTGCGGGTCAACCCGGTTGAACTGCTCGCCCGGGTTCAGCAGGTAGATCGTGCCGCCGGTCTTCGGTGCGTCGGTCGCAGGTGCGGTCGTCGGCTGGTCCGAGCTGCCGGGGGCTCCCGTTGCGGGTGCGGTAGTGGGGGTCGCGCCTCCGCAGGCGGCGACCACCAGCGTGAACGCAGCGCCGAGCGTGACGGCGCGCACCCACCTCGTGTTAGATCTGAGCACTCTCACTCCTCCAAGTCTGCCGGATCACCCGGCTTCGCCCGATAGTACACGCGCCGGGAAGGCGTGCGCACACTCGGGCATGGTGGTGGGACTCGCCCACCGTTGGACAGGTGTACGGTCTAGACGCCTCTCTTCGGGTCAAGCGCATCCCGGACCGAGTCGCCGAACAGGTTGAACGAGACCACCAGGATGACGAGCACCGTACCTGGGATGAACAGGTAGGTCGGGACGACGTTGAAGTAGCTGACCGAGTTGGCGAGCATCGCGCCGAAGGTCGTGTCCGGCGGAATGACACCGACGCCCAGGAACGAGAGCGCCGCCTCGAGGCCGATATAGGCCGGCAGCACGAGCGTTGCGTACACGAGGATCGGCGCCCAGAGGTTGGGGAGGATCTCCGTGAACAGGATGCGCGACTTGCCTGACCCCATGGCCACGGCTGCCTCGACGAACTCGCGCTCGCGCAGGCTCAGGACCTGACCGCGAACGATGCGGGCGAGGTATGGCCAGCCGAACACGCTCATGACCAGGATCAGGTACAGGATGCGCGACGGGTTGCCCTCGGGCACGCCCATCGCGGTGAGCCGCTGGGTCAGCACGCCCGACAGCGCGAGGATGATCAGCAGCTGGGGGAAGGCGAGGATCAGGTCCATGAACCGGCCCACCAGGGTGTCCGTGAGGCCACCGGTGTAGCCGGCGACGATCCCGACCGTGGTCCCGATGAACACCGTGATCAGCATGGCGCTGGTGGCGATCACGAGCGAGATGCGCAGGCCGTAGAGCATCTGGGCGAAGATGTCCCGCCCGGTCCCCCACTCCACGCCGAGGATGTGGGCGGCGCTGATCCCGCCCCACTCGCCGTTGGGCCGCCCGCCGAGATCGCTGATGGCCGCGGGATCGAACTTGTACGGATCCAGGCCGGCCATCCCGGCCACGACGGGGCCGAAGATGGCGGTCAGGTAGAACAGCGCCAGGATGATCAGGCAGGTCATCGCGACGCGGTCACGCCGGAGGCGCGCCCAGATGATCTGCTTGAGGCTTCGGCCGACCATGGGCGCGAGAATAGCAGATCGATTCCGTTGTCAAGCCCGCGTCTGAGACGGTCTCCGGTGGACCCGGGGAATCAGTCCGGACAGGGAGACTGCGCGCCCGTCATGCCGCGCCAGCGGAGGTTGGGCTGGCGGGCGGCCGTCGCCTCATCGAGGCGTCGCACGGGGGCGACGTGCGGCGCCGACCTGACGAGCTCGGGCTCGGTCTCGGCCTCGTGCGCGATCTCGATCAGGGCGTCCGCGAAGGCATCGAGCGTCTCGAGCGATTCGGTCTCGGTCGGCTCGATCAGCATCGCCTCCTCGACGTTGAGCGGGAAGTAGATCGTGGGCGGGTGGTAGCCCTTGTCGATCAGCCGTTTCGCGATGTCCAGCGTGCGCACGCCGGTCCGATGCCGCAGATCGGATGCCGAGGCCACGAACTCGTGCTTGCAGGCCCGTTCGAATGGCACCTCGTACACGCCCTGGAGCCGGTGCTTGAGATAGTTGGCCGCGAGGACGGCGTCGTCGCTCACCTCGCGCAGCCCGGAGCCGCCGTGGGCGCGGATGTACGCATATGCGCGCACGAGCACGCCCGTGCTGCCGAAGAAGCTGCGGACCCGGCCGATCGACGTCGGGCGCTCACCGGCACGCTCGAGGCGGAAGGTCCCGTCCTCCTCGCGCACCACGCGCGGCGCGGGCAGGAATGGCTCCAGGGCCCTGCCCACCCCCACCGGCCCGGCACCCGGCCCTCCCCCACCGTGGGGCGTGCTGAACGTCTTGTGCGTGTTGAAATGCATGACATCGAACCCGGCGGCCCCGGGGCGGAACCTGCCCATGATCGCGTTGAGGTTCGCGCCGTCCATGTAGGCAAGGGCTCCGACCCGGTGGGTCGCCTCGAGCAGCTCGCCGATCCGGTGCTCGAACAGGCCGAGCGTGGACGGATTGGTGATCATGATCGCGGCCGTCCTGGGACCGAGGGCCGCCCGGAAGGCGTCGATGTCGACGCTCCCGTCGGGGGCCGATGGGATGGTGATCGTGCGGAACCCGGCCATGGACGCCGTCGCCGGGTTGGTGCCGTGGCTGGAATCCGGCACCAGGACCTCGTCGCGGTCCGTGTCGCCTCGCGAGCGGTGGTAGGCGCGGACCATGAGAATCCCGGTCAGCTCACCGTGGGCGCCGGCCGCCGGCTGGAGGGTGACCGCGTCCATGCCGCTGATCTCGGCCAGCATGCCCTCCAGCTCCCACAGCAGGGCGAGCGTGCCCTGGGCGGTGGCGTCGGGGGCCAGCGGGTGCAGGTCCGCGAATCCCGGCAGGCGGGCGGCCCACTCGTTGAGCTTGGGGTTGTATTTCATGGTGCACGAGCCGAGGGGATAGAAGCCCGTGTCCACCGAGTAGTTGAGCTGCGAGAGGTTGACGAAGTGGCGTGTGACCTCGGGCTCGGCGAGCTCCGGCAGTGCGGCCGGCTCCGTGCGCAGGAGGGCAGGAGGGATGCGGTCCAGGGCGCCCTTGGGCGGGTGCGGGATCTTGCCCCCACCACGTCCCGGGGCGCCACGCTCGAAGATGGTCGGCTGGAGCCGCTCCCCGATGACGCTCATCGTGCCCCTCCCGCCACGGTCGCGCCGCGCAGCTCGCTCTGGAGCGCCACGGCGAACCGGGTGATCTCGTCGCTGGTGGTGATCTCGGTGGCGCACACCAGGAGGCCGTCGGCGAGCGTGGGCTCGTCCGGCAGCAGGTCCGCGGTCGGGATCCCGGCCAGGATGCCGTGGTCGAGCAGCCGGGCATGCACCGCCCGGGCCCCGGGAACCCGGACGACCAGCTCGTTGAGGAAGGGCCCGCTGTGCATCCGGGGAGCGCCGACCGCCTCGAGTGCCGCGGCCAGCTCGGCCGCGCGTGCGGCACCGGTGGCCGCGACGTCGCGCAGCCCGTGGGGCCCGATGGCCGCGAGGTAGATCGACGCCGCCAGCGCGAGCAGCGCCTGGTTGGTGCAGATGTTGCTTGCCGCCTTCTCGCGCCGGATGTCCTGCTCGCGGGCGCGCATGGTCATCACGAACGCCCGCTTCCCGTCCAGGTCCGCGGTCATGCCCACCAGCCGGCCGGGGATCTGGCGCACGAGGGTGTCCGTACAGGACACGATCCCGAGATACGGCCCGCCGTAGCCGAGCGGGATGCCCAGGGGCTGTCCTTCGCCGGCCGCGATATCGGCGCCGTACGCCGCCGGCGGTGCGAGCACCGCGAGGCTCACGGGCTCGATCACCGACACGAACAGCGCCCCCGCGCCGTGGACCAGCCGCCCGATCTCCGGCATGTCCTCGAGGAGGCCCAGGACATTGGGCTGCGCGGCCACCACGCCGGCAACGGGTTGGGCAGTGTCGGCCAGGAGACGGGCGAGCGCGTCCAGGTCCGTCGTGCCCGCGGTCGTTCCGCCCTCGACCATCGGCACCTCGTCCACGAGGAGACCGGCGCCCTCGGCGTAGGTTTCGAGCGTGGCGCGGTAGTGGGGGTGGACGCCTCGCGAGACGAGGATCCGGTCGCGCCGCGTCGCGCGACAGGTCATCAGCGCGGCCTCGGCCGTGGCTGCCCCGCCGTCGTAGTGAGAGGCAGAGACGACGTCGAGCCCGGTCAGCGCCGCGAGCAGGCTCTGGTACTCGTAGATGCTCTGGAGCGTGCCCTGCGACACCTCGGGCTGGTACGGGGTATAGGCGGTGTACCACTCGCCGCGGAGCAGCATCTGGTCCACCACGGCGGGCGTCCAGTGGCGGTAGGCCCCGGCACCCAGGAAGGACGCGAGCTCCGTCCGGTTGCGCCCAGCGAGCGCCCGGAGGCGGGCCGTCAGCAGGAGCTCGGGCTCGGGCTCGTCGAGCGCGAGGGGGCTGGATCGCAGGGCTTCGGGGATGTCCTCGAACAGGGCGTCCACCGAGTCGACGCCGATCGCCTCGAGCATCTTCGCCCGGTCACCGGCCGCATGCGGGCCATAGGGCATCGGTCAGGCCTCGGCGACGATCTGCTCATAGGCCGCTGCGTCGAGCAGGCTGTCGACCTGGGCCGGATCGGACAGCTTCACGCGGAGCATCCATCCTTCGCCGTAGGGATCCGAATTCACGAGCTCGGGAGCGCCGGAGAGGGCATCGTTCGACCCGGTGACCTCGCCGGCCACGGGCGCGAAGAGGTCGCTGACGGCTTTGACGGATTCCACGACGCCGAACGTGGCGTGCTGCTCGAGCGCCCGGCCGGCAGCCGGCAGCTCGACGAACACGATGTCGCCCAGCTGGTCGGCGGCGAACTGGGTGATGCCCACCACGGCCTCATCGCCGTCAACGCGGACCCACTCGTGTTCCTTGGTATAGCGCAGGTCGCCGGGGACCATGGGGGTTCCTCCGATCTTGGGCGCTCGACCGCTCGGCCGGGCACGAGCGCGATTGGACAACCGTTGGCCGGTGGCGGGTCGGGCGCGGTGCTGGACGTCAGGCGGGCCGCCGGTAGAACGGCAGCGGAACCACCTCGGCGGCGACGCGGGAACCGCGGATCTCCACGTCAAGCATCGTACCGGGTTCGGTGCGCCCGGGGGCGACGTATGCCATCGCGATGGCCGTGCCCAGCGTCGGCGACATCGTGCCCGAGGTGACGATCCCCGTGGGACCGTCGGCATCGAGAACCGGATACCCATGCCGGGCGATGCCCCGCCCCCGAAGGACGAGGCCGACGAGGCTCCGCCGGGGACCCGCAGCCGCCGCCTTCTCAAGCGCTGTCCGGCCGGTGAAGTCGCCCGGCTTGGACAGCTTGACGACACGCCCGAGACCTGCCTCGAACGGCAGGGTGTCCCGATCAAGCTCGTTGCCGTAGAGCGGCATGCCCGCCTCGAGGCGCAACGTGTCGCGTGCGCCGAGGCCCACCGGGACCAGGCCGTGCCCCTCGCCGGCCGCCAGGGCGGCGTCCCACGCCTCCCCGGCGCGGTCGACATCGATAAACAGCTCGAAGCCGTCCTCGCCGGTATAGCCGGTGCGGGCGACCTGGGCCGGGATTCCGGCAACCCGTCCCTCCGCGATCCCGTAGTAGCGGATCGAGGCCAGGTCGATGTCGGCCAGCGGCTGGAGGATCTCGAGCGATCGTGGCCCCTGGATCGCGACCAGGCCCATGGACAGGCTCTGGTCGTCGAGGATCGCGTTGAACCCGACGATCCGCTCGGCCAGCGCGTCGGACACGGTCCGGGCATTGGACGCATTGGCGACGACCATGTACCGGTCCTCGGCGCAGCGATACACGATCAGGTCGTCAAGGATGCCGCCGTCCGCGCCGCAGATCATCGAGTAGTGGGCACGGCCGACGGCGAGGGCCGGCGGGTCGGTGATGAGCGCGGCCGAAAGCGCCTTGCCGGCCTCAGGGCCCTCCACCAGGAGCTCGCCCATGTGCGACAGGTCGAACAGCCCGGCGCTCGAGCGCACCGCCCGGTGCTCGTCGAGGATCCCGGCGTACTGGATGGGCATCAGCCAACCGGCGAACTCCACGATCTTCGCGCCCAGCGCCTCGTGCCGGTCGAGCAGCGGCGACGGGATCGGAGCGTGCTCCGTGGCATCGGTCATGTGACGGCTCCCTCTGCATCTCCCGTGACCGGAAACGAGCCATCGGTCGCGGCGTCGGCGGCGCGCGCCACGAGGGCCCGTTCCGTGTCGAAGGTGAGCAGCGTCTCGGCCTCGTCGAACCCGATCCAGCGGACCTCGTCGAACTCGTGGTCGTGGCGCCCGAGGTCCCCGCCCGTGGGGACCATCAGGAAGTAGTGGACCGTCTTGTGGATCCGGGTCCTGCGCTGGACGAAGGTGTACTCGATCCCGTCGAACGGACGGACGATCCGCACGTCGAGGCCCGTCTCCTCGCGCACCTCCCGGAGCGCGGTCTCCTCACGCGTCTCGCTGGGGTTTGGGGTGCCCTTGGGCAGCGTCCAGGTCATGCCGTCACCGGCACGGCTCCGGCGACCGACCACGAGCTGTGGCGCGCCCCCCTGGAACCGGATGACGATGCCACCGGCCGAGGTGGCGGCGGCCTGCTTCAGGCGCGCCACGCCGGAGCCAGCGACGAGCGTCGTGGGCCGCCGTCCCGGCCGGAGCTTGTCCACGACATCGTGGCTGCGGGCCGCGGCCGACCGTCGGCCGCCGAGCGGGTCGGGGCAACGACCATCGTCCGCCACGGGGCGCGCAGCGCCGTCAGCGGCCCGACGTCCGGACGCCGCAGGACCGTGCGCCGGCTTGACGCCGCCCTGAAGGCCGGACCGGAATGCAGCCCGAGGCGCCGCTCCCGGGCCCGCGTCGTGGGATGCGTGAAGCACGCGGGCCACGCCGCATACCTGGCCACGATGCTGTGCTGCATGCCCGCATCGTACCGCGTCACGGGTCGGCTGCAAGTGCGGCCAGGAGGCGTGCAGCAGCATCCGGTGCCAGTGAGCCCCGCCGTTCGGCAATAGCCACGGACCGCTCCATCAGCGCGCGGTAGACGGGCAGTGCCTCGGGCGCCCCCGCCGCCAGCGCGACACGGTGTGCGGCGATGGTTCCGACGTCACCCCGGGTCGTCGGTCCGGTCAGCGCCGCAGCGACGCCGAGCGCCCGGGCGTTGGCCACGGTCTGCTCGAGGAGCGGCAGGTAGATGCGCAGGGCCCCCTCCGCGTCGAGCCCGATCGCGGCAGCGACCTCCTGGATCGTGTCCAGGAGCGCGGTCACGCCGCCGGCGGCAAGCACGGCGGCAGCGTGGTAGGCGGCCTTGGATCCCGCCGCGAGGCGAACAGGCTGCCCGCCGATCGCCTCGGCCATGTCGGCCAGGTGCGCGGCGAGGTCGTCGTCGCCCTCGATCGCGATCGTGGCGCCAGCGAAGGCCGCAAGGGCCCGGTCGAGATCCGCGAAGGCGATCAGCGGGTGGAACGCGCCCGCCTGGGAGCCCGCGGCCAGGGCCGGCTCCAGCACCTCGGCACCGAGCAGGCCGCTGGTGTGCACGATCGCCTGGCCCGCGTACAGCCGCAGCGAGGCGGCGAGCGGCGCCACGGCATCGTCGGGCACCGCGAGGATGACCAGGTCGACGTCGTCCACGAGTGCGGGCGCCTCGGAGAACGCGCGGACGGAGCCGCCGACGTGGGCCCGGAAGCGCTCGCGACGACCGGCGTCCCGCGAGGCGACGGCCCCGACCGGCCACCCGGCCCGGGCCAGCGCAACGCCGAGCGCCAGCCCGACGGCACCCGCGCCGATGATGCCGACGACGGGCCGATCAGCAGGATCGGCTTGATCGTGCGGGTGTGCGCTCCGGCCCGGAGGGTCGAGGTCGATACCCTCGGCCTCCAACTCGGCCAGCCGGGCGGCCTCCTCCTCCTCCGCACGGCGCTGGGCGCGCTCGCGCAGCATCGCCTCTCCGCGTTCCCAGGCCTTCACGGGAGGCGGCCACCACCGGGGCCACGATCCGCGCGGTACACTTCCACGCGACGAGTGTAGCGAGCGGTTCGAGGGCGCACCCTCATCGCCCGGTCCCCACCACGCGGAGATCAGCGCATGCCCGTGCCCAACGCCTTCGGCGCCCGTGCCTCCCTCGGCCCCGGCCTGCCGGACCTGTACCGCCTGTCCGCCCTTGCCCGCTCGGGCCTCCCGTTCGGCGCCGCGCTCGACCGCGCCCCGGTGACGCTCAAGATCCTGCTGGAGAACGCCCTGCGCCATGCCGGTGGCGGGATCGTTCGCGAGGAGGATGTCGCCACGCTCTCGGCGTGGCAGCCCGGCGGTGCCGGCGCGGCCGAGGTGCCGTTCATGCCGAGTCGCGTCGTCCTCCAGGATTTCACGGGCGTGCCGGCCGTCGTGGACCTGGCGGCCATGCGGGACGCCATGGCAGCGCTGGGCGGCGATCCCGCGCGCGTGAATCCGCTCGTGCCGGCCGACCTGGTCATCGACCACTCGGTCCAGATCGATGCCTGGGGCGGCCGGGCGCCTTCGCCTTCAACGTCGGGCGGGAGTATGAGCGCAACGGCGAGCGCTACCAGCTGCTCCGCTGGGCGCAGACGGCGTTCCGAGACCTGCGCGTGGTGCTGCCCGGGACGGGCATCATCCACCAGGTCAACCTCGAGTTCCTCGCGACCGTGATCGCGGACCGCGCTGACGATGGTGGCCGGGTGGCGTTCCCGGACACCGTCGTCGGAACGGATTCGCACACCACGATGATCAGCGGCCTCGGCGTCCTCGGCTACGGCGTGGGCGGGATCGAGGCGGAGGCCGTCCTGCTCGGCCAGCCCCTGTACCAGCCGATGCCCCGCATCGTCGGCGTCCGGCTTCACGGCGAGCTGCCCACGGCGGCCACCGCGACGGACCTCGTGCTCGTCATCACCGAGATGCTGCGCTCGTTCGGCGTCGTCGGCGCATTCGTGGAGTTCGCGGGCGACGGGCTTGCGGGCCTCACGCTCACGGACCGGGCCACGATCAGCAACATGAGCCCGGAGTTCGGGGCCACGACGACGCTGTTCCCGATCGACGATGAGACGCTGGCCTACCTGCGCCTGACCCGGGCGCCCGCCCGAGCGCGTCGATCTCGTCGAGCGGTACGCGAAGGAGCAGGGCCTGTGGCGGGAGCCCGGCGCGGGACCGGGGTTCAACGCGATCCTCGAGCTTGACCTGGCCACCGTCGAGCCGTCGCTCGCCGGCCCGCGCCGCCCCCAGGACCGCGTCACCCTGCCCCACGTCCGCGACAACTTCCGGGCCGCGTACCCGCATACGGTCGGGGTCGCGGAAACGACCATCGAGGCGGGCGGGCAGACGGCCGAGATCGGCCACGGTTCGGTGGTGATCGCCGCGATCACCTCCTGCACGAACACGTCGAACCCGACCGTGATGATCGGGGCCGGCCTCCTGGCCCGCAACGCCGTGGCCCGCGGCCTGCGGTCCTCGCGCGTCGCCAAGACCTCGCTCGCGCCCGGCTCACGCGCCGTCACCGGGTACCTCGAGCGGGCCGGGCTGATGGCGCCGCTGGCGGAGCTCGGGTTCGCGCTGGCGGGGTATGGCTGCACCACCTGCATCGGCAACAGCGGACCGCTCGACGAGCCGGTCACGAAGGCGATCGAAGACGACGAGTTGGTGGTCGCGGCGGTCCTCTCCGGCAACCGCAACTTCGAGGGACGCATCCACCCGCTCGTCCGTGCCGCCTACCTCGCCAGCCCGCCGCTGGTCGTCGCCTACGCGCTCGCGGGCCGGGTGGACATCGACCTCACGACGGAGCCATTGGGCACCGGCAGCGACGGCCGGCCCGTCATGCTGTCCGAGATCTGGCCGGCACCCGACGAGGTCAGGGCCGTGATCGGGGACGCGATCGACCCCGCGCTGTTCCGCGAGACCTACGCCACCGTGTTCGAGGGCGATGAGCAGTGGCGCGCGATCCGGGTCCCGGAGGGCGACCGCTACGCCTGGGACCCGGCGTCCACCTACATCGCCAACCCCCCGTTCTTCGACGGGCTGACCCCCGAACCGGCGGCCCTCACCGACATCGTCGGTGCCCGGGCCCTCGTGGTGCTGGGTGACTCGGTGACCACCGACCACATCAGCCCCGCGGGCTCGATCGCCGCCTGGTCACCCGCGGGTCTGTGGCTGCAGGCCAACGGCGTGTCCCCGGTCGACTTCAACTCCTATGGAGCCCGGCGCGGCCACCATGACGTGATGATGCGCGGCACGTTCGGCAACATCCGGCTGCGCAACCGTCTGGTCGAGGGCAAGGAGGGCCCGTACACCCTCCACCTGCCCGACGGCGAGGCGACCTTCATCTACGAGGCCGCGATGCGATACCGCGCCGAGGGCGTGCCGTGCGTGGTCCTCGCCGGACGCGAGTACGGCTCCGGATCGTCGCGCGACTGGGCGGCCAAGGGCACGACGCTGCTCGGCGTCCGGGCGGTGATCGCCGAGACCTACGAGCGAATCCACCGGTCCAACCTCGTGGGCATGGGTGTCCTGCCGCTCCAGTTCCTCGACGGTCAGAGTGCCGCATCGCTGGGCCTCAGCGGGCGCGAGGCCTTCACGATCACCGGGCTGGCAGAGCTGGCACCGCGCCAGGTCGTGACGGTGATCGCGCGGTCCGACGTCGACGGCAGCGAGCGAACCTTCCAGGCCATCGCCCGGCTCGACGGACCGATCGACGTGGACTACCTCCGCCAGGGCGGCATCCTGCCCGCGGTCCTGCGGCGGCTCGCGTCCGACTGACCGCGCCGCCTCGGGGATGCCGGAGGACCGCCCGATCGACACCAACGAGGAGGCCCCCTGCCGTAGGCAGGGGGCCTCGTTGCGTTGACCGGTGCCTCGCGGCTCGGGGAGGAGAAGAGCCGGGCGGCGAGGCGCGCGTTCCTCCGTCCGACGGGCGGGTCCGCGGGCGTGTGACGCCGCTGCCCGCGGATCGACGGCATGAAGACGGCGGAGCCGCAGGCTCCGCCGTGGATGGGTCGAGATGGTGGGCGATACTGGACTCGAACCAGTGACCTCACGGATGTGAACCGTGCGCTCTAACCAACTGAGCTAATCGCCCGAGGTCCCGGGGGTTGCATTCTAGCGCGCGTGTCTGGCTCCGCGCATCACGTCTCGATGCCCGGCCACCGGTCCCGGAGGAGCTCCGGCGCGAGGCCGTCGACGACGATCCGCTTGAGCCGCCCGGTCGCGCCACCCCCAAGGCGCACGTCGGTCCGCGGAATGTCGAGCTCGTCGGCCAGGAGACGCACGAGCGCCGCGTTCGCGGCCCCGTCAACCGGCGGCGAGGCGACCCGCACCCGAAGGATCCCGTCCGCCACGCCATCGATGCGGTCGGTACCGCCGCGCGGGGTCAGGCGGACGGTGAAGCGTGACTGCACGCCGCTCAGCGCAGCAGGGTCCGCCAGACCAGGCCCAGGACGACCAGGACCACCAGGGCCGAGAAGTCGAACATCCCGGCCGGTGGCAGCAGCCGGCGAACCGGGGCGAGCAATGGCTCCGTGGCCTGGATCAGCATCCGCGCCGGGCCCGAGGACCCCGACGAGTCGAACCAGCTGAGCAGCACGCGCCCGAAGACGAGCAGCCACAGCAGGAGCGCGAGGACGCCGGCGAAGACCTGGATGAAGCCCATCGGGCGAGTCTAGCAACGAATGGCACGCTGGCTGCGGCCCGCTCGGCCCGACGATCAACCCCGGAAGGGCGACCGTTCTCCGAACAGCGCCCGGCCCACCCGGACGATGGTCGCTCCCTCCTCCACCGCGATCGGGAAGTCATCGGACATGCCCATTGACAGCTCAGGCCCGATCCGCGGCCAAGCGGTCCGGATCCGCTCGGAGACGTTGCGCAGGGCGACGAAGGTCGCGCGGGCCTCCGCCGGCGTGGCCACGAAACGTCCGATGGTCATCAGCCCCCGGATCTCGAGGGCGGCGAGGGCGTCCAGATTCCCGGCCGCCGCCTCGAGGGCGTCGGGATCGAACCCCGCCTTGGCCGGGTCCCGGTCCACGTTGACCTCGAGCAGCACCGGCAGCGGCCGACCCGGCCGGAGCTCGTCGGCGAGGCCGGCGAGCCGGGAGGCGAGCTCGAGGGAGTGCACGGTCTCGATGACGTCGAACAACTCCACCACCCGGCGGGCCTTGTTCGACTGGAGCGGACCGATCAGGTGCCACACGGCGCCGGGAACGGCGGGGATCTTGGCCGCGCCCTCCTGGACGCGGTTCTCGCCGAGGACGGTGAGTCCGGCGGCCACCGCGGCCCGGATCCGCGCCGCCGGCACCGTCTTGGACACCGCGACCAGGGTCACGCCGGCTGGATCCCGCCCGGATCGGACGGCGCTGTCAGCGATCTGTCCGAGCACGGCCTCCCGGGCACGGCGGAACCCCTCGACCTCGTCCGGATCGAGGGGCTCAGCGGGATGCATCAGCATGCGGCCCGCGCGTGCGGGCCGTCGCTAGCGGCGGCGAAGGAAGCTCGGGATCTCGAGGTCGTCCGCGTCGTAGGCGGCAGCCTTGCGGGCCGGGGGCTCACCGACGGACCGCTCCGGGCGGACGGGCACGGCCACCTGGTCGGCTCCGCTGTCGCGGACGCGCGGGACGTCGGGATCGATGATCTCCGTGCGCTGGCGCTCGAGCTCCTCGAGGAAGTCCCGTGCCGGCGGGACGGCGGGCGCGTGCTGGGCACCATGCGCAGAGCCGGCGCGCTCGGAGGCGCTGGTGCGGCTGGCGTCGACGCGCCTCCGCGCGTCGAACCCGGTCGCGATGACGGTGATCATCACCTCTTCGCCCAGGCGCTCGTTGAAGCTCGTCCCGAAGATGATGTTGGCCTCGGGATCGGCCGCGGCGCGGATCTCCTCGGCGGCCTCGGTGACCTCCCACAGGGTGAGGTTGGCCGAGCCGGTGATGTTGAACAGGATGCCCTGTGCGCCCGAGATGTTGATCTCGAGCAGCGGGCTCGCCACGGCCTGGCGGGCAGCCTCGAGGGCACGGTTCTCGCCCGCGGCGCGGCCGATGCCCATGAGGGCGGACCCCGCGTCCTTCATGATCGTGCGCACGTCGGCGAAGTCGAGGTTGATCAGCCCCGGCACGGTGATGATGTCGCTGATCCCGGCGACGCCCTGGCGGAGCACGTCGTCCACCACCCGGAAGGCGTCGACGATCGACGTGTTCTTCTGCACGACGTCCCGCAGCCGGTCGTTGGGGATGGTGATCAGCGTGTCGACCTTGGCCTTGAGCTCCTCGGCCGCCTTCTCCGCGATCAGCTTGCGGCGGGCGCCCTCGAACGAGAAGGGCTTGGTCACGACCCCGATCGTGAGCGCCCCCGCCTCCTTGGCGATCTCCGCCACGACCGGGGCTGCGCCGGAGCCGGTGCCGCCGCCCAGGCCGGCCGTGATGAACACCATGTCGGAATCGGTGAGGGCATCCGCGATCTTGTCGCGATCCTCCTCGGCCGCGCGGGCGCCGATCGTGGCGTCGCCACCGGCCCCGAGCCCGCGGGTGATCTTGTCGCCGATGCGGATCTTGTGCGGCGCGTCCGACTGGAGGAGCGCCTGGGCATCGGTGTTGCAGGCGATGAACTCGACGCCCATCATCTCGGCCCGGATCATCCGATTGACGGCGTTGCTGCCGCCGCCTCCCACGCCGATGACGCGGATCAGGGCGAAGTTCTCGGAGTCGGATCGCAGCGGCATCGGCGCTCTCCCGGGGGTGTTGCGGCTGGCGCGTGGGTGGGGATCGGGTTGACCGTGGGTACAGGATCCGCAGTATACCCGCGCGGTCCCGCATCGGATCGCCCCAGTTTCGGGCGTGATGCGCGGGCGCGCTAGCCGGCGAGAAACGACAGGCGGACCTGCCGGCTGGCGTTGTCCTCGTTGGGGTCGAGCAGCGTGATCGACTGCCACTGCCCAAGCTCGAGCGCCCCTCCGATCACGGGCACGGACAGCGACGGCGAGGCGAGCAGCGGCAGGACATGGTCCGCCCCGTGGCCTGGCGAGCCGTGCCGGTGACGCCAGCGATCGTCGCGCGGCAGCATTCGGTCCAGGGCGGCCAGCGCATCGTCACCGGAGCCCGCCCCAAGCTCCATCACCACGACCCCCGCGGTGGCATGCGGTACGAACACGTGGAGCAGGCCGTCGCCCCCGCCCGACGCCTCGGCGGCGAAGCGCTCGCAGGCCGGCGTCAGATCGGTGAACCCCCGGGCGGTCCCCGTCCTGACCTCGAGCACCACGCTCCGCATCGCGGTCAGGGAAAGATCGAGCGGATCGCACTCCGGATGCGGCTCAGCCCCCCACCCCCCGGGGCCGATTTGTAGTGCATCGGGTCGCCCATCGCGATCTGGATCGCGCCCCAGCGCAGGAGACCGACGGCCGTGGAGTAGGACGGGTCCTGGATCGTGTCCACGAGCCCGCTGATCCCCGACGGGCCCGAGACCCGGACCGGCATCTGGAGCACTTCGCGGCCCAGCTCGGCCGTGCCGGCCAGCTGGGAAGCTCCGCCGGTGAGGATGATGCCCGCGGGAAGCATGCCGTGCCCGCTGCGCGCCATCTCGGAGCGCAGCAACTCGAACGTCTCCCGCATGCGCGCCTCGATGATCCGGCACAGCTCCTCGCGGCTCACCGTGCGGCCCGCCTCCTCGCCCAGCACGGACACGCTGATGTGCTCGTCCTCGATCTCGCGCAGGTCGCAGGTGCCGTGGCGGACCTTGAGCTCCTCGGCGACCTGCAGGGTCGTCTTGACGCCGATCGCGACGTCGTTGGTGACGTTGTTGCCACCGACCGGCAGGACCGCGGTGTGGAACGGCGAGCCGTCGGCGAACAGGGTGAGGTCGATCGTGCCGGCGCCGATGTCGGCCACCGCGACGCCCAGCTCCTTCTCGGTCTCGGTCACGACCGCCTCGGCCGAGGCGAGGCCGTTGACCACCAGCTCGTCGATCTTGACCCCGGCGAGCTGGACGCACTTGGTGAGGTTCTGGACCGCGGTGGCGGACGCGGACACGATGTGGGCCTCGACCTCGAGCCGGAGGGCGCTCATGCCCAGGGGGTCCTTGACGCCCTCCTGGCCGTCGACGGTGAACCCGCGGCGCTCCACGTGGAGCACGTCGCGGTTGGACGGGATGGACACGGCCCGCGCCACCTCGATGGCCCGGCTGATGTCCTCGCGGGTGACCTCCCGGTGGTGCGCCGTGACCGCGACCTGGCCCGTGGAGTTGAGGCTCTCGACATGCTGGCCACCGACGCCCACGAACGCCCGGTCGATCTTCCAGCCGGACAGCCGTTCCGCGCGCTCGACCGCGTCCGCGATCGAGCGGACCGACTGGTCGATGTTGACCACGACCGCCTTGCGCAGGCCCGTCGAGGGCACGGTGCCGTGGCCCATGATGGTCAGCCGGCCGTCACGGCTGACCTCCCCGATCAGCGCGCAGACCTTCGATGTGCCTGCGTCGATTCCGACAAGGACCGCTTCCCGTTCCACCTGCCTGTCGTCCCTCGCTGTCGGTGCTAGATGAAGTGGCGCCGGATCAAGGCGACGTTGTTGAAGATCCGGAACCCGAAGTTGATGAGGGCAACCAGGTAGAGATCCAGTCCCAGCCGGTCACCGATGAATGTCAGCAGCACGGCGACGATCGCATTCGAGAGGAAGCCGCTGATGAACACGCGATTGTCGTAGACGCCATCGAGCTCAGCCCGAACAGCTCCGAGGACGGAGTCGAGGGCCGCGAGGATCGCGACCGCCGAGTACCGGGAGAACTCGAAGTTGACGTTGACGTTGAGCAGGAGCCCGGCCGCGATTCCGATGAGCAGTCCCACGATGGGCAGGAGCAAGGGCGGGCAGCCTCCGTCCGGTTGAACGTCGCCCTAACGATACCCGACCCTCGCGGGCGCGGGTCCGCCGCCGTGGCGGGGCGACATCGACTCACGGCGTGACCGAGGCTGCCGGTGCGGGCGTGGAGTCCGGCGTGGGGTCCGGCGACGCGTCGATCGGGATGTAGGTGCCACTGTGGTCGTCGGCAAGGATCACGCGCCGCACCCCGGTCTCGCGGCCCGCGAGCAGGCTGCGCAGCAGCCGGACCTGACCCGGGATCAGCTCGGTCGTGCGCAGCGTCGGCGTGTAGAAACCGAACACCGCGGTCCAGGAGGCGGGCCGGGTGCGCATCGCGAACCCGTCCTCATCGTCGATCCGGAGGACCAGGGAGCGCGCACCGCTGCCGACATCGGCCGGGTGGAGCGAGGCAAGGCGGAGGGCGGCATCCAGGATCACCGGGTCCAGCGTGGAGCCCACCCCGAACGCCTGCGACGCAGCACGGGCGTCGTCCACCACCGGCAGCGCGGCGGCAGCGTCGGGCGGGTCGGCGGGCAGATCGGCGAACAGCCGGCCCTCGGCGTCGACCAGGAACCTGCGGTCGCCCACCTCCCACGCGACGAGCGCCTCGCGCTCGACGACGAGCACCCGGATCTCGTCCGGGAGCGCGACCGAGACGGCCGCCTCCCGGACCGCGGGGATCGCGGCGAGGGCCTGCTCCAACTGCCCGGCGCGGAGGGTGAACACGTTGGCGTCCGGGGCGATCGCGAGCGTCTCGAGGATCTGCTCCTCACTGGTCCAAGCCGTCCCGGTGATCGTGACGTGCCGGGCCAGGAACGCGTCCGACGAGGCGAACCCGTAGGTCGCGGCGACCCCGGCCAGGATGGCGAGCAGAGCTCCCGCCCTGACCGGGGTGACCCCTGCCGACGCCCGGCGGACGGGCTTCGTGCGCCGCACGGCACCGCCCGGGCGCGCGCCGGGCCGAAGGGCCGACGGTCGCAACAGGCGGACGGCGGGGCCCTGGCGGCCCCGGCTGCGGTTCATCGGCACCTGCGGGTCACCTGGGCAGGTCCGCGGCCGTGAGCCGGCGTCGGACGCGGGACCGGTCGCGACTGAGCGCGAGGTCCACCACGCGCCGGCACACGGCCGCGAAGTCGTAGCCGCCCTGCGCGCACAGGACCGGAAAGAGGCTGATCGGCGTGAAGCCCGGGATCGTGTTGATCTCGGACACGACGAGCGTGTCGCCCGCGAGCAGGAAGTCGATGCGCGCGAACCCCTCGGCGCCGACCGCGCGATAGGTGTCGCGGGCGAGCTTGTGGATGGCCGCCCGCTGGGCGGGCGAGACCTCGGCGGTCACCGTGGTGTTGGACAGGCCCGGGGTGTACTTCGCCTGGTAGTCGTAGAACTCGTGCCTCGACATGATCTCGCCGGGACCGTACAGCTCGATCTCGGACGGCTCGTTGCCGAGGACGGAGACCTCCAGGTCCCGGGCGCCGGCAAGGTAGCGCTCGACGACGGCCAGGTCGTCGTACCGGAATGCCTCGTCGACCGCCGGTCCGCGCTCCTGCGGGGTGTGGGCGATCGTCATCCCGACCGAGCTGCCCAGGCGGGCCGGCTTGACCATCAGGCGGGCGTCCGGACCCGCCGCCGCGAACGCCTCGAGCTCGGTGAGGACCGCCCCGCGATCGGCGAGCCAGCGGGCCGCCCGCACCTCGATCCAGTCGGTCACCGGCAGGCCGATGCCCCGCGCCAGCCGCTTGAACAGTGCCTTGTCCATGCCCACGGCACTCGCGGTGACCCCGGACCCGGTGTAGGCGAGCCCGGCGGCTTCGCACAGCGCCTGGGCGGTCCCGTCCTCGCCGAACGGACCGTGGAGGGCCAGGAAGACGACCGGCGGCATCGCTCGACGGGCGAGCTGCTCCAGCGCGCGGCCGGCCGTGAGCGGGCCCACGCCCCCGAGGGCGGCTGGATCGTCATAGTCGGCCTGGGGCCGCCCGTCGCGACGGTGGCCGTCGGGCAGCCGCCACCACGCCCCGTGGAGGTCGATCAGCCACATCTCCACCGGGTAGCCCGACGCGGCCAGGGCATCGACGATCGCGGATCCCGAGACGATCGAGACGTCGTGCTCCGCCGACGGACCGCCCAGGACGACGGCGACCGGCGTGGCGGCGGGGTCGTGGGTGAGCGGCGGCATCTCGGTCATGCAGATTCCCCTGGCGCCGTGGGGGTCGTGAGCCAGTCGCCGACGAACTCGATCTCGTAGGCGAGCGCGACCCCCCCGCGGGCGAGCACCTCGGCGCGGACGTGCTCGGCGACCGTGCGCACGTCGGCGGCCGTCCCGCGTGCGTCGTTGACGATGAAGTTCGCGTGCTTCTCGGATACGACGGCCCCGCCGACACGGTATCCCTTGAGGCCGAGGGTGTCGATCAGCCGCCCGGCGGAGTCCCCGGGAGGGTTCCGGAACACCGAACCCGCGGATGGGATGCCCAGCGGCTGGTGCTCGCGGCGCCAGCGCCGGATGTCGTCGAGACGCACCTTGATCTCCGCCGCGTCCGCGGGGCGCAGGCTGAACACGGCTCCGAGCACGATCTCGGCCGGTCCGTCCGGCGCCGGTCCGGCGGCCTTGAAGCGGCTGTCGCGATAGGCGAAGCCCAGGTCGGCGGTCGCCAGGACCCGTTCCGAGCCGTCCGCAAGCAGGACCGTGGCGGATTCAAGGATCGAGGCCGTGTCGGAGCCGTGGGCGCCGGCATTCGCCCAGACCGCACCACCGACGGTCCCGGGGATCGCGAGTCCGTACTCGAGTCCCGTCAGGCCCGCCCGCTGGGTCTCGGTGGCGGCACGCGCCATGGGGACACCCGCATCCGCGAGATAGCGTTCCCCGTCGAGGCGCGATCCCTCCGCCCGGGCATGGATGACGAGCCCCCGGAACCCGCCGTCCGCGACCACGAGGTTGCTGCCCCGGCCGAGGAGGAGGAACGGGATGGCGCGCGCCCGCGCGAACCTGACCAGTCCCCGCAGCTCGAACGCGTTGTGCGCCACCGCGAACAGGTCCGCCGGCCCTCCGACACGCATCGTCGTGTGGCGGGCCAGGAGCTCGCCCCGGACGGTCTTCACGCCCAGTCGGCGCTGGATCTCGGTGCCGGTCCGCAGGGCGTCGAACGTCGCGGCCGCGCTCACCGGCGCGGTCCTCGCGCGGTGGCCTCGACATCGGCTGCCGCGGGCGGCGGCGTCCGGGCAGCGACGGCGAGCACGAGGTCAGCGACCGCGGTGGCGGCGCCCGGTCGAGCAAGCTCCCGGGCGGCGGCCGACATCGAGGCATGGCGTGCCGGATCGGCGAGCAGCCCCGCGACCTCCACCAGTCGGTCCGCGTCGAGATCGTCGTCCTCGACGATGACCGCCGCGCCAGCCTCGGCGAAGGACTCGGCGTTGAGCCGCTGGTGACCCGCGGCGTGCGGGTACGGGACGATGGCGGTGGGCAGGGCGAATGCCGCGCACTCGGCGAGGGTGGACGCGCCGGCACGACCGACCGCGAGATCCGCGGCGGCGAGCGCGGCCGTCATCTCGTCGCCGTGGAGGAAGGCGAACGGGCGGTACCGGTCTCGCAGCTCCGGCGGCAGCGCCTCGCCTGCGGCCTGGGCCTGCACCAGCCCGTCAGGACCGGTCACGTGCACGACCCGGATCCGTTCCACCAGTCGCGGCAGGGCTCCGGCCACGGCGTCGTTGATCCGGCGCACGGCCTGCGAGCCACCGAAGACCAGGAGGATCCGCTCCCCTGGCCGGCCGCCGAACCGGTCCCTCGCCTCGTCCGGATCGACCGCGTCGAGCCCCCGGATGGGCGTCCCGGTCACGTATGTGCGCGGGTGACCGAGGGCCACCCCCGTCGCGGGGTGACTGACGGTGACGACCGTCGCGAGCCGCGCGACCAGGCGCACGCTGCGACCCGGGAGCACGTTGCCGTCCCAGAGCACGCTCGGGATGCGCAGGATCGCGGTCGCGAGCAGGACCGGGATCGCCACGTAGCCGCCGGTCGTGAAGACCGCCGCCGGCCGACGCAGGAGCAGCATGAGCAGCGCCTGTGGGATCGAGAGGCCGAGGCGGACCGGATCGAGGACCAGGTGGATGTCCCGACCGGCGGAGCGCAACGAGCGGACAAGGAGCCGGCGCAGCGGGATCCCGGCCTGCGGGACGATGTCCCGCTCGAGGCCCCGGTGGCCGCCGACCCAGCCGAGATCAGGCGCGCCGGATCGGGCGCGGAGCGATCGGGCGACGGCGAGGGCCGGGTAGATGTGACCGCCCGTCCCCCCGCCCGCGATCAGCAGGCGCATCGTTCCACGTTCCTTTCTCGACCGTCTCCCGCGAGACCGACAGGAGGATGCCGATGGCGGCGAAGCTGATGATGAGGCTCGAGCCGCCGGCCGACACGAACGGCAGCGGGATGCCGGTGACCGGGATCAACCCCACCACGACCCCGATGTTGATGAAGGCCTGGAGGCAGATCCAGGCGGTGATCCCCGCGGCCAGCATCGCACCGAAGGTGTCGGGTGCGCCCAGCGAGGTCCGGATCCCGAGATATCCGATGGCCAGGAACAGGACGATCACGAGGCCGCCCCCCACCAGCCCGAACTCCTCGCCCACGATCGCGAAGATGAAGTCGTTGAACGCATTGGGCAGGAACAGGCCACCCGCCAGCCGGCTCTCGCCCAGGCCGGCGCCGAAGATCCCGCCCAGGGCGAGCGCGAAGAACCCCTGGATGCTGTGGAACCCGAGGCCGGAGATATCGTCCCACGGGTTCAGCCAGGCGGTGATCCGGTCCACCTGGTACCCCTGCATGAACATCAGGATCACGGTCGGAACCGCAGCGGCCGCCATGCCCGCCAGGTGGAGGACGTTGGCACCCGCGAGGAAGAACATCGTGAACGCCGTGAACGCCAGCACCGTCGATGTCCCGAGGTCGGGCTCGAGGAGCACCAGGGCCACCACCGGGCCGGCAATGACCAGGAAGGGCACCGTCCCCGAGAACAGCCCGTGCACCGCGGTGCCGCGCTTGGCGAACCAGTGGGCGAGGTACACGACCAGCGCCAGCTTCATGAACTCGGCGGGGTGGACTGCGGGGAGCGGGCCGATCTTGAGCCAACGCGCCGAGCCGCCGACTTCGATGTTGATTGCCGGGATGAACACCAGCAGGAGGCCGATGACACCCGCGATGAACAGGGGCACGGACGCGACCCGCAGCCAGCGGTAGTCGATCCGCATCATCACCACCATGGCGACGAGGCCGAGCACCGCCCACTGGATCTGCGGCCCGACGATCGCGAACGGGTCGTCCTGCTGGAGATAGGCCTTGATCGCGGACGAGCTGTAGACCATCAGGATCCCGATCGCCGCGAGGGCGATGGTGGCAACCAGGATCCCGTACTCGGGCTCGTGCCGCTCGCGTTGCAGCGTGTTGGCCCGCGAGCGGTCGCGGGCGGGTTCCCGGACGGCCGTGAGCGGCACGGTGCTCATGCGGATCTCCCGTTGCCTGCCTGGGTCGAGCGGCGCGTCGAGGCGAGCCGGCCCACGGATTCGATGAACGCGTGGCCGCGGGCCGCGTAGTCCTCGTACATGTCGAACGACGCGGCGGCGGGACTCAGGAGGACCGTCGCCGGCCCCCCGTCCGCCGCTTCGCCCAGCGCGAGATGCGCGAACGAGTCCGCCGTGGCGACCGCCTCGTCCATCGTCGCGGCGCGGGCCGTACGCGCCAGGCCGGCATCATTGAACTGCCGCTCCAGGGCGGGCCCGCTCTCCCCGATCAGGACCGCGGCGAATGCCCGCTCACCAACCACCGTCGCGAGCTGGGCCAGGTCCACGCCCTTGTCGCGTCCGCCGGCGATCAACACGACCGGCGCGGGAAACGCGCGCAGGGCGGCGATCACCGCGTCGGGCTGGGTGCCCTGGGAGTCGTTGACGAACCGCACACCATCAACGAGACCCACCGGCTGGAGGCGGTGCGCCACGCCCGTGAAGCCCGCCGCCGCCTTGCGGATCGCATCGGGGGCGACCCCGAACAGGAGCCCGACCGCGACAGCCGCCAGCGCGTTGGAGACGTTGTGGCTGCCGGGGATGGACAGCTCCGCGACGGGCATGATGCCGCCTCCCGGACCGGTGGCCGCGATCCCGCCGCCGGCGACCGGCAGCCGCTCGACCGCCGCGGCCACGATCCAGCCGTCGACGACCCCGACGCCGCCGGGCACGGGCCGGTCGTTCCGGTACAGGACCGCCGGAGCGGTGCCGAGGCCGGCATAGCCGCCGACGACCGGGTCCTCGAGGTTGAGGACCAGCGCCCCGTCGGGATCCACGAGCTCCGCCAGCCGGCGCTTGACCCGGCGGTACGCATCCACGGTCCCGTGCCGGTCCAGGTGGTCCGATGTGACGTTGGTGTAGACCGCGACGGTCGTCCCCCGCGACAGGGCCGGCAGCTGCAGCTCCGAGAGCTCCACGACCACCCGGTGCGCCGGCGTCAGCTCCGGGAGTCGCTCCAGGAGCGGCTGCCCGATGTTGCCACCCAGGAGCGCGGGGTGGAGCGGGTCGGCTGCCAGGATCGCGTGCATCAGCGACGAGGTCGTGGTCTTGCCCTTGGTGCCCGTCACCCCGATCGTGGGCGACGGACACAGGCGAAGGAACAGGTCCGACTCCGACACGAGGGCCGGTACCGACATGTCCCCCGCCGACCGCGCCGCCACGAGGGCTGCCAGCGCCGCGCGCAACCTGGGCTCGGTGGTCGGGTAGGCGGGCGTGATGGACGGCGAGGTGGTCACCAGCGCCGCGCCTGCAAGGATCGACGTCGGATCCACCTCGGGGCCAAGCGCAAGCCTGACCGGCCGGCCGCCGAGCAGGTCGATCGCGCGCGCGAGGGCCGCCTCCGGGCGGACGTCGTAGACGGTGACCTCGGCACCGACGTCGTGCAGGAACCGGGCGAGCGCGACGCCGCTCCGCGCGAGCCCCAGCACGGTGACCGGGCGCCCGTCGAGCGACCCGGCCCGGATGCCGTCGAGGGTCAGGCCATCGAGGTCGATCGTGCGCAGCGTCATGTCAGGCGAGCGCATTGATCGAGGCCATGAACAGGGTGACGCCGAGCAGCCCGGCAAGGATGCCCACGATCCAGAACCGGAGGGTGATCTTCTCCTCGTCCCAGCCACCCAGCTCGAAGTGGTGGTGGAGCGGGGCCATGCGGAACACCCGCTTGCCGCCCGAGAGCTTGAACCAGCCGATCTGGATGATGTCGCTCGTCGTCTCGACCACGAAGATCAGCCCGATGATGGGCAGCACGAGGATCTGGCCGGTGATCAGCGCGATGACCGCCAGCGTCGCCCCCAGGCTGAGTGACCCCGAGTCGCCCATGAACACCTGGGCGGGGTGGACGTTGAACCACAGGAACCCGAGCAGGGCGCCGATGATCAGGGCGCACAGGAAGGCGGTGTTCGGCTGGGCCGGCACGTTGAGCAGCGCGATGATCATGAACGACACGAACGCAAATGCGAGGGTGCCGCCGGCGAGACCGTCGAGGCCGTCGGTGATGTTCACCCCGTTGGACGCGGCCACGATCGCGAACGCCGCGAACGGCACGTAGATGACCGGGTCGATGAACACATCGCCCACGAACGGCACCCGGATCTCCGTGATCTGGTACGTGCTCTGGATCTGCCACGCCACGAACACGGCCACGACCGACTGCCACAGGAGCTTGTGGCGGGCGCGGATGCCCTCGCCGGTGCGGGCATTGAGGTAGTCGTCCACCGCGCCCAGCAGGCCGACCAGCGCGAGCGTCGCGAGCGGGGCGATGATGCCGCCCTGGACCTCCGGCCATCGGAGCAGGAGGAAGATCCCGAGCACGACGCTGATGATCAGGAGGCCGCCCATGGTGGGCGTCCCCCACTTGATCATGTGGCTCTGTGGACCCTCCTCGCGGATCTGCTTCGCATAGCCGAGGTGGCGCAGCAGCCGGATGTACGGCGGCATCAGGATCACCACCAGGGCGAAGGCGAGCAGCAGGCCCTGGATCAGCTCGAAGCGTCATGACCGTGGCCTGCCGGCCGGACCGGCGGCGAGCGCGTCCACGACCCACTCCAGCTCCACCCCACGGGAGGCCTTCACCAGGATGACGTCCCGCTCGGAGCAGGTGGCCCGCACGATCGCGACCGCCTCCGCCGGGTCCGCGGCGGCATGCACGCGGCCGGATTCCATGCCGGCGTCCCGCGCCCCGGTGGCGATCCCCTCCGCCGGGCCACCGGGGCCGCCGCCCACGACGATCAGCCGGTCGAGGCGCGCCGCGGCCATCTGTCCAACGTCGCGGTGGCCCGCGTCATGCGCGTCGCCCAGCTCGCGCATCTCGCCCAGCACCGCCACGTGGCGCCCTGGCAGGCCCGCGAGGAGCTCAAGGGCGGCCCGCACGGAGGCCGGAGAGGCGTTGTAGGTGTCGTCGATGATGGTGAGCCCGGCGGCCCGGACCACGACCGACCGGTGTGGGGCAGTGGAGGCGGCGGCGAGACCAGGCACGATCTCGTCGAGGGTCATCCCGGCGGCTAGCCCAGTCGCGGCAGCCGCGAGCGCATTGTGAACGGCGAGCCGGCCGAGCGCGGGGATCGACACGTCCCGCTCCCCGGCAGGGGTCCGCAGGTGGAATCGCATGCCCGCAAAGCCGGCGGATTCAACCACCGTGGCCGATACGTCCGCGGCAGGGGCGAACCCGTACATCACGACGCCGGCGGCGGTCCGGCCGGCCATCCGGGTCACGCGGGCGTCATCGGCGTTGAGGATGGCGCTCCCGCCGTCGTCCGCCCCCGGGAGCGCTTCGACGAGCTCGGCTTTCGCGTTCTCGATCGCATCGAGGGTGCCCAGCCGGGACAGGTGCACCGGCTCCACGGCGGTCACGATCCCGATCGACGGCCGCCCGATCGCCGCCAGGTCGCGGATCTCGCCTCCCGCGTACATCCCCATCTCGAGGACCGCAGCGTCATGCTCGGGACCCAGGTCCAGCACGGTGAGCGGGAGTCCGACCTCATTGTTCCGGTTGCCCTCGGACCTGAGCGTGCGATACCGCCGGGCCAGCAGACCGGCGACCGCCTCCTTCGTGGACGTCTTGGCGATGCTGCCCGTGATCCCCACGACGATCGGGGTGAAGCGGAGGCGCCACGCAGCGGCGATCGCGTGCAGCGCGCGAAGGGCGTCCGGCACCAGGACGATCGTGACCTCGCCGAGCTCGTCGAGCAGCGGCTCGGCCGCAGCCCGGTCAGGCTCCCGGGTCACGATCATCGCGGCCGCACCCGCGTCCGCGGCCGCGCGCAGGAACCGGTGTCCGTCCGTGCGCTCGCCCGGGAGGGCGACGAACAGGTTCCCCGGCCGGACCAGGCGTGAGTCAACGGCACCGCCGCGGACCGGCCGGTGACTCCGGCGGAGCAGCGTCCCACCCGTCGCGGCGAGCAGGTCATCGGCCGTCAGCGCGGGCGTCGAGGCGGGCATCCGTGCGAGGTCCGTCACGGGTTCGAGTGTCGCACAGGCCCGGGTCACGGGTGGACCGTGACGGTGGGGACGGCATGGACCTCGGGAACGAGGTCGGGTGTCGTGATGGCGTCGTGCGCGATGCGCCGGAACAGCTCGAAGCTCATCACCGGCATCTCGAGATGCCCCAGGCGGACCACGGTCGGCGTCCCCTCCTCGATCCGCACCGCCACCACGAGGTCGGGGCGGCCCGCCTCGCGGGCGATGTAGCCGACGAACGAGTAGTTGAACAGGTCGACCTTCCAGGCGCCTGCCTCCGCGTCCCAGATCTGTGCGGTGCCGGTCTTGCCCCCAACCTCGAAGCCCTTGATCTGGGTTCGATCGCGGTAGAACCCCACCTTGCTGACGACCTGCCGCATCAGGGTGGTGAGCTCGCGCGAGACGCCGGGGGACATCACCTGGCCGCGGACGATCGGCGTCGTCTCGAGCTCGCCGATCGCCCGCACGACCCGTGGCTGGACCAGCACGCCGCCGTTGACCATCGCGGAGTACGCCTGGGCGAGCTGGATGGGCGTGACGGCGACGCCCTGCCCGAAGGCGCCGTTGGCGAGGTCGATCTCGCGCCATGGCTGCCCGGACGGGTCGCGCATGATGCCGCGGACCTCATTGGCGACGTCGATCCCCGTCGGCGCCCCGAAGCCCAGGCTGCGCCAGGTGTCGTACAGGTGCTGACTGGATTCCCTGGTGCTGCGCCCGAGATCGAGCGCGACCTTGGCCGCGACCACGTTGCGCGAGAAGGCGATCTGGGTGGCGAATGTCTTGAACCCGTTGGAGAGGTGATCGGCGTTGTCGACATGGCTGCGCCCGCCGTCGAGCCGGAGCGTGCCCTGGTCCTGGATCTTCGTCTTGAGCGTGACCGTGCCCAGGCCGAGCGCAGCCGTGGCGGTCAGCATCTTGAACACGGAGCCCGGCTCGTACACGGTGGACACGATCGGGTCCACGAACACCCCCGGGTCCTCCGTGGCGATCGACTGGTACAGGTTTGCGTCGTACGACGGGTAGCTCGCATACGCGACCACCTCCCCCGTGTACGGATCCATGACGACAGCCGACACCCGCTCGGCCCGGTCCGCGATCCAGGTGGCGAGCAGCTCCTGCTCCACGGCCACCTGGAGCGAGGCGTCGATGGTCAGCGTGAGGTCCTTGCCGGGGATGCCCTCCTCGAGCACGACGGACGTGTCGGGGACCGCGTTGCCCGCAGCGTCCTTCTGGGCGGCGACGACGGTCTGTATGCCAGCCAGGGAATCCTGGTAGTACTGCTCCACGCCGTACTGGCCGATCCCGCCGCGATTGACGAACCCAAGGAGGTGCGCGGCGAGCGTGGTCCGGGGCGCGCCACCCGGCTGCGAATACAGCCGCAGACTCTCGGGCTCGAGGAGCAGCCCCCGGAGCTCGGGGTTGCTGCCGGCGGACAGGCGGCGGATGAGATCGGAGGTCTCCGGCTCCAGGCCGCGCGCGAGGACCTTGTACTCGCTGCCCGAGATCATCCTCCCGGTCAGGCTGGCCGCCGCATCGCCCTCCAGGCCAAGGATCCTGACCAGGCTCGCGGCCACCAGGCGGCGCTCGATGGAGGTGAGCTTGACCGGATTCGCGGCAAGCCGGTCACGCTCGATGCTAGTGGCGAGGAGGACCGTGCCCGTCCGGTCGTAGATCGAGCCCCGGTTCGCGGGGATCTCGTACCGCATCGACGACTGCTTCCGGGCGAGCGCGGACAGGTCGTCCCGCCGCGCCACCTGCCAGTACGCGAGGCGCGCGCCAAGGCTCCCCGCCATCACGACGAAGATGAGGAGCAGCAGCAGCGCCCGCGTGCGGGAGTCCGTCCGGCCTAGCATGCGATGCGGGTGGCGCTAGCGCGCCGGGATGATGAGCGGCTCGGGCAGCGCCCCGAGGCCGGCGTCGATCGCCAGCTTGCGGATCGCCGGCGCCTTGCCCAGGCGGTTCAGCTCGTTGCGCAGGTCCTGTGCGCGCGCCTCGAGATGCCGATGCTCGGTGGACAGCTGGTCGAGCACGTACCCCGTCGCCGACACGCGGACATCCTGCGACAGCGAGAAGAAGGCACCCGAGAAGCCGATCACGATCACGGCGAGCACGATCGAGATCCGCGAGGGACCGCGACGAGCCCGCACGGCCGCCCGCATCCGCCGCCGCGGAAGGACCGGTGCCTGCAGGCCGACGCGCGGCCGTCGTGGCAGGACGATGACGCGCTGGCGCGCTCCCTCGTAGACCGCCACCCTAGTCGCCCAGGGCGTAGTGCAGGCGCGGCGACCGCGGATGGATGAGGGTCATCCGCTCCACGATCCCTGCCGGGGCAAGGTCATCGAACAGCGCATCGTCTGTCGCGGGGACCAGGTCCCGCTGGCGGCGCTCGTACAGCTCGTGCTGGCGGCGACCGTAGGACTTGCGTCGGTTGTGCTGGTGGCGCTTGCTCACGGGACTCCTCCTCCGTGGGCTCGGTCGGCGGGTATCGCCGGCTCGACAAGTGGTGTGGGTCGGGCGCGATCGGCCGTGGCTCTGCTCCGGGGCTCCCTCCTGTCCCTGCTACGCGGCGAGCCGCTCGGCCGCGCGCAGCCGCGCGCTCCGCGCTCGTGGGTTGGCCGTGATCTCCTCGGCCGTCGGCACCAGCGATGGGCGCGTGACGAGCCGAAGGCGCGGCACCCTCCCGCACACGCACACCGGCGCCTCGGGCGCACAGACGCAGCCCCGGCGCTCGGCCGCGAGGAACCGCTTGACGATCCGGTCCTCCAGCGAGTGGTACGAGAGGACGACGAGGCGGCCACCAGGGCGCAGCAGCGCGACAGCGGCGGCGAGGCCGGCCTCGAGGGCATCCAGCTCCTCGTTGACGGCGATCCGGAGCGCCTGGAACACCCGCGTCGCCGGGTGGGTCCGCCGCGGCTGACGGGGGTTGGCCGGCAGCGTCCGCTCCACCAGGGCCGCCAGCTCCTCGGCCGTCTCGATCGGCGCCAGCGCCCGCGCGGCGACGATCGCCTTCGCAACCCGCCACGCTGATGGCTCCTCGCCGTAGCGGCGGAACAGCGCGGCCAGCTCGTCGGCCGTCAGGCTCGCCAGCAGCTCGGCGGCCGGGACGCCGTTCGCCGTGTCGAAGCGCATGTCCAGAGGACCACCGGCCCGGAAGCCGAACCCGCGGTCGCGGTCCGCGAGCTGGAACGAGGAGAGCCCGAGGTCGAACAGGGCTCCGTCGACGGCGCCAAACCCGGCATCGGGCGCAACCGTGGCCAGCTCCCGGAAGTTCGCCCGCCGGAGGACCAGACGGTCACCGAACCGGGCCAGACGCCGGCCGACGCGCTCGATGGCGGCGCCGTCCGCGTCGAGGCCCAGCACCCGGCCGTCGGGGCTGGCGGCCTCCAGGATCCGCTCGGTGTGCCCACCGCCGCCGACCGTCGTGTCGATCTGCAGGCTGCCCGCTGACGGGGCCAGGGTCACGAGGACCTCGGCCGGCATCACCGGCAAGTGCCCTTCCTGCATCTCTCCTCCACGGACTCGACTAGCGGATCCCGAGCGGACCCTGGAAGCGCATGTGGTGCGACGTCAGATCCCCAGGCCGGCGATGGCGGCCGCGAATGCCGACGGGTCCTCGAGCGCCCGGCTGTACTCCTCCCAGCGCGCCGGAGCCCAGATCTCGGCGTGGTCCCGGCTGCCCAGGACCATCGCCTCGCCCTCGAGGCCCGCGAATGCGCGCAGGCCCTGCGGAACGAGCACTCGACCCTGGCGGTCAAGCTCCGTCTCCTGGGCCCCCGCGAACAGCTGCCGCTGCAGCAGCCGTGCGTTGGGATCGGTCATGGGCAGGCTCCCGACCTTGGTCGAGAGCGTCTCCCAGGCCGGCATCGGGAAGATCGCGAGACAGGTGTCAAGCCACCTCGCGACGACGCAGCCGCCCTCGAGCTGGGCGCGGAAACGGGCAGGGACGGCAAGGCGTCCCTTCTCGTCGACCGCATGCCGGTACTCGCCGGTGAACACCGCGTCCCGTCACTCCCTGACATCGGGCGACGCCGGGTGGGCGATCAACCTGGGTCCTGGTGGCGGTTCGCCCGCCGCACTCCCCACTTTCCACCACTTTGCGCCACTAGAGGGCATTCTAGCGCGCAGACGGGGGCCGTCAATGGGCGAAATCGCAAGATGGCGACGCCACGGACCGCGGGTGGCGAGGTCGATCGCCCGCTGGGACCAGCCAGGTCGCCCGAGGCCGGCGTGGGGTCAGCCCGCGCGCAGACGGATCGGGTGCGCCGCCCGGGGCGGTGGGGCGGTGGGACAGCTACCGGGTGGGGCGGCGGCTACCGCGCGGGGCAGTGGCTACCGCGCGGGGCAGTGGCTACCGGGTGGGCGGCGGCATCCGGATCTCCGCGCCGACGCGCAGGCGCTTGTCCGGGTACTGCGGGTTCCACTCGTAGATGGTGGACAGGGAGTGTCCGAAGTAGTTGGCGATCGAGTACAGGTTGTCGCCGGAGCGAACGGTGTAGATCCAGCAGTCACTGCGGTCGGGGCAGGCCGTGAGCAGCTTGTAGCGATCGCCCTTCGGCTTCGATGTCGGCTCTGGTGAGGATGACGCGGTCGGCTTCGGCGTGGGCGCCGGCGATGGGGTCTGGGCGATCGTGGGGGCGGGGCTCGGCGTGGGCACCCCGGCCGGTGTCGCGGTTGCGGCTACGGTCGGACCGGCGGAGGTCGAAGGCGTGGGCTCCAGCGCGACGGATGCCGGCGCCTCGGTGGGCGCGGGCGGATCGGTCTGCGGCGATGTGGGGGTTGCCACGGCCGCCACCGGGCTCTCGCCGGCACCGACCACCGGCATCGCGATCCCGCCGCGCTGGACGACGAAGCCGAATGAGATCCCGGCGCTCAGGATCAGGACCAGCAGGGCGGCAAGCGTCGCGCGTGGCACGGTGGGGACGGACCGTGCCGGCGACGCCGGGCCCGCCGTCATCGACCCGCGCAGGTATCGCGGGCAGTCGGCATGGGCAACCCGCAGGCACACCAGCTCCTGCTGGCGAAGCGACTGCGGCCGGGCCGAACCGATCGCCACGCATGCCTGGTCGTCGGCCGGGGTGGACGACGGCGCCACGAGCGCGTCGCCGGTGTCGCGACGCAGGAACGGGCACACCGAGGGGTCCGCAGAACGCGCGTCATCGTCGAGCACGGGGAGCGCGGGGCGCATGGACGGCCGGGCGGCCGCAGCAGTGTCTCCCGGCTCTCCGGTCCCCTGCGTGCCCGCGTTCTCGGGTTCCTCGCTCAGCGCCAAATCCCTCCCGGCAGGGTCCTGCTCACCCCCGACCGGCGCGAGTCTAGTACCTCCGGACCCTTGCCGGGGCGGAATCGCGGGTGTTAGGCTGCGCCTCCGCCGTCTCCGCACACGGTGCGGGCGGCAGTCCAGTTGGCCACGGCCACCTACCGGGAAGAGATCGAGCCACAGTCACATGGCCCTGCCGCTCCTCGAACCGACCCCGCTGCACCCGCGCGAGGCGGAGCTCTCGCACATGGCCTCACAGCGCATCAGGCGCTGCACCTATCGCCGTCTGATCTCGATTGAACGGCCCCAGGAGCGCCTCTACGAGGTCGAGTGCCTGTACCCGGATCGCAAGGTGCCCATCCCCCTCGGCGATCTCGATAGCAGCACGCCGATCTGCAACGCCTGCACCGCCGCGCACATCTTCCGCGCGGACGAGGACTAGCCGCCCGGACCTTCGGGCCGCATCCCGACGCAGAGTTGTCACGACGCCGGTAAAGGCGCATCATCCGCGCACGCTAGGTGTCCTGCGCCCAGCGTGACGCCGAAGCGTGCCGATCCCGGGGGTTCTCTCGATGGGCGTCCCACCCCATCGGACCGCAGCGCTGACGGCCTTCGCCGCATGTGTGGCCCTGGTCCTGGCCGTGGTGGCTCCGTCGTCCCCGATCGCCCGGGCCATCGATGACGCGCTCACGCCCGCTGACCAGGAGGCGTGGGAGGCAGCCCTCACCCGCGGTGGGCTGACCGCGGAAGCCGCCGCCCAGCTGATGGGCAGCCGCCCGCTGGTCACGTCCGCCGGCGACGCCCGCTTCGACCCGTTTGCCGGTCCGATCCCGGCCGACGAGACGGGCCCCCGTCCGGCCGGGTTCATCATCCGCCAGGAGTTCGCGCACCTGGTCGAGTTCGCCCCCGAGCGGATCGAGGCGCTCCGCGCGGGCCCGCTGGGATGCTCCGCGGCCGGGGTCGTCTGCCAGGCGGAGCGGTTCCTTCTCGACACGCCGCTGCCCACGAGCTGGCTGGTCTCGTCGGTGTTCCTGGACCGGCCGATCGATGTCGACGGCCCCGACTTCACCGATGTCTCGCTGGTCATCCACGACGGGCGCCTTGGACCGGTCGCACCCGGCCGGGACCAGCTCGTGGGCGGCGACCCCCTGGAGGGCGGCAACCGGTATTTCGGGGTCGCCGACGCCCCCGGCGAAGCCGGTGTCGTCGCCCGAACGGCGTACTGGGCGCCGGCCGCCGCGACCTGGACCCAGACCCGGAGTCACGGGTTCGCGATCCTTGACGGAACCCTGCTCCAGCTCTGGTGGCCGACAACGTCGGAGCTGTTCACGCTCGATGGCCAGCGGATCTACGCGGGAGAGGCCGCGGCCGGCCAGTTCGCGCCGGGAACCACGGCGTTCTCGTCGATCCCGGAGGTTGCCGACGGATGGACGCTCGTCGCCAGGGGGCTCGAGGGGTTGCCGCTCGTTGGCGCCGACGGGACCTTCGTCGCGGGTCGCGAGCCCGTCGCAGCGCCGCAACCCACGGCGACGCCCGTGCCCACGGCGACGGCGGCGCCGTCCACGACGGCAACGGCAACGTCGGCTCCGACGCCCACCGCGAGTCCGATCTCGACGGCGACCAGCGCTCCGGCGCCCACGGCCGCCCCCGGCACGCCCTCGCTCGACCTGAGCTCCATCGCGATCCCGCTGGCCGGCCTCGGCGCCGGCCTGGTGCTCTCGATCATCGGCCTGATCCTGCTCGTGCGCGGCCGGAAGCCCGGCCCGGCCGGGCCGGGTGCGGCGGGCCAGGCCCTCGCCGTCGGAGGACCGGGTCCGGATCTCCTCCTCGCGGTGGCAAAGGGTCCCTGCGACGATCTCGCGGCGGCCCTGGCGGACGCCGACCGCGCCTGCCAGGAGGCACGCCTTGCGGCAGAGCAGGCCCGGGCGGCGGCCGATGCCGAGACAGCGAAGGCCGCCCAGACGCGTCAGCGAGCCCGGGACGCCACCAGCGCCCGAGAGGACGCACAGCGCGCGCTGGACCTCGAGCTGGAGGCTCCCGACCAGGGAACGTCGAGCATCTCGTCCGGCGGCCTCACGCTCACGGAATACGACCTGCGCCTGATCGAGGAGGCTCGCGTCGAGCTGGCGGCCACATGGGAGCCCCAGATCCGTGCCGCGACCTCGGATGGCGAACGAACGGCGATCAGCGAGCGGTATCGGCAGGAGGTGCTCGACCTTGAGCGGGCCGAGACCGTCGAGGCGCTCCGCGCGAAGGCGGCTCAGGCTCGTGAGGCGCGGATCACCGCCGCACGGGCCGGGGTCGCGGCCGCCAAGGACGCGGAGCGGGCCGCACTCGATGAGGCAGCCGATGCGGAACAGGCCGCGCAGCGCGCGCGTGGAACGGCTCATGCCGCCGAACAGCAGGCGGAGTACCTGTGCCGCCAGGCGGACGTCGTTCGCGATGCGCTCGAGGCCTGCCTGAAGCGCGGGGTGGCACCGCCGGGTGGCGGTCAGCCGGGCGGTGGCGGACCCGGCGGCGGAGGACCGGGTCCAGGCGGTGGCGATCCAGGCGGCGACGGGCCGGGTCCAGGCACCGGGCATGGAGGAGGACACCCGGGAGGCGGCGTCGACGGGCCACCCACTGGGCCCGGTGGCGGAACCGGCACGGGTGGCGGTCGGGGCACCGGCGAGACACCGCCTCCGGGCGGCGAGAAGCCTCCACGGCGCGAGTGCCCGGAGGGTGCCCAGCAGTGGCGCCCCGTCGGCACCCGCCTGTTCAAGCTCCTGCCCAAGGACGCGCGGATCGAGTGGCAGGTGTTCCCGATGCGCACGACGTTTGCGGAGTGGCTCGAGCCGCGCCAGGTCGACGACCAGGGGAACGAGGTCAACGGCCCGCCAAGCGTCAGCCAGCGCTCGATGCGGATGATGAAGGGCGATCTCGAGTCCCTGTTCAAGGACCTCGATTTCGACCCACCTCTCGGCGGGCGTGCGATATGACCAGGAGCTGGTCATCGTGGTCCCGTTCGTCAGCCGCCAGCTGCGGAAGGAGCAGCAATGGCTCTGCCAGGAGGGCCGATGGGTCGCCACCGATGTGTGTCGGGTCGTGGAGCTCGCGGTGACGCCGGCGCCACAGGCCTATGGCCGGGGCCGGAAGGACGTGACCCTCGTGGTCGTCAAGCAGATCTACGGCGATGCCATGCGAGGGATCGTCGCCGCCGCCGAGAACGAGCGCCACATGGGCCACTTCGAGCGGGAATGCCCGTAGGCGGGGCCAGCGAGGCATGAGCGACCGCGTCATCGGGTCAGGGCTCCTCATCGCCGGGCTCGTCATCGCCGCGCTGAGCGCGGTGGCGCTCGCGACGGCCACGCCCGACGCAGCCGGTGCGGCCGGGGCGACCGCGGCGGCGAACGCGACCGGATCGCCTGTGGCTGTCGTGCCCTCGTCGGTCACCGCCGCCACCCCCCCGCCGACGCCCAGCGCCTCGCCGATCGCCACACCCACCCCGACTGCTGTAGAGACCCCGAGCCCCACGCCTTCGCAGGCCGACGTCATCGCGGCGTTCATGTCCCAGCTCGCAGGGGCGCTGCGCACCGGCGACGCGGCGTTCCAGGTCGGGCACCTGCATCCGGACGCGCTCGCCCGCTACGGCGAGGCCCAGTGTCTCGACGAGCTCCCCAGGCGCGCCGACCCCACGGTGGCGATCACGGTGGTTTCCATCGCCCGGCCGGAGCGCTGGGACTACGAGACTGACGACCTGGCGACCACCGTCGACGACGCCATCGCGGTGACCGTCGACATGACGATCGATGGCGTGGCTGGCCGGCGCGTGCTGCACGTGACGGTCGAAGCGGGAGTCGTGCGGTGGTTCACCGACTGCGGCCTGCCGATCGACGCCCCGGCGCCGTAGCGTCAGGCGCCGTAGCGTCAGGCGTCGCGGCGCACGAATGCCGCGGCCGCGCGTGGCCGGCGGATCGCCGATCGGGGTGCCTGGACTCCCCCGCTCTCCATCGGCCGGTGAGGCGCCAGCGAGGCGGCCTGTAAGCCGAGTTCTGTCCCGCGGCTCACGCCGCGGGGACGGTCATCCATCTGGGGCCGCCGGTTGCCCGGCGGCTCATGCGGCCGACCCGAGGGCTGGGCAGCGCGCCTCTTCCCCCCGGCGAGCCGGGGTGCGCCCTCCTATTTGGCCTTGCTCCGGGTGGAGTTTGCCGCGTTTCACTCCGGCCCCGAGGGGTCGGCATCGTCACTGTGGCACTGGTCCTCGCCTCACGGCGGACGGGCGTTACCCGCCACCCTGCGCTGGGGAGCTCGGACTTTCCTCACGCCGTCCGGTTGCCCGGCCGACGCGCGACCATCCGGCCGCCTCGCTGGCTCGCGGATTGTACGCGCGCCTGCGATCCGAGGCAGCGGGGTCGTGGCGCGGCGCGCCACGGGGGGCGCGAAGCGCGGCCGTCAGGGCTCGAACAGCAGGACCTGGCCTGCGTCACTGGTCAGGCGAAGCTCGCCCGTGCCGGTCTCGATGGCGTACGTGGGCCTGTCCTTGATGACGGACAGGATCCCGGCCTCCTGCGTGGCCACCTCGCCTTCGCACAGCACCAGGGTCTCATGGACCGTGTCGAGCAGGATCCGGTTGCCATCGAGATGGTAGGTCCCGCCCACCGTGTTGCACCCGGTGCGGACCACGAACGATCCATCGCCAGTGAACGACACTGATGCCGCTGCGGCGGGCCGCGTCCCGTGCACCTCGGCCAGCGTCCACGTCCGGCTCACCAGCACGTCCCGGGTCGTAAGGCAGCCGGCGGCGACCAGCACCAGGACGGCGAGCCACCCCGCACTCGTGGCCCGGCGCGTTACCCCTCGGGCGACCCGCGTCACCGTGCTCATGCGAGGATCCCCCGCACGACCTCCGCGATGGCGCGACCGAGGGCACCCTGCCCCGCGGCGGTGAGGTGCACGCCGTCGACCGGATCGACCTCCGCGACCGTCGCGGCGTCAAGGAACGGCAGGCCGCGCTGCTCGGCGACGACCCGGTACAGCCGGGCGAACTGCTCGCTCTTCGCCCGCGCCTCCCCGAACCCCCACACCTCGGAGGCGGCGGTGAGCTCGCCCAGCAGCGGCGGGGCCACCAGCAGGACTCGCGGCGACCCGCCCGATGGGCCGGTTCCGGAGAACTGGGCGAGGTCCGCGAGCGCTCCCGCCCCGTGGGCGATGTCGGGCGCCGCCAGGCGCAGGATCCCCTTGGTGTCGTTGGTGCCGAGCATGATGACGACCACGTCCACCGGCGCGTGCGATCGCAGGCACGGGAGCAGGTACTCGCGTCCGTTGCGGCCGTCGAGCATCGGGTCGTCCCAGATCGTGGTGCGGCCGTTGAGCCCCTCCTCGATCACGTCCGCGACACCCCGCAGCTCCGCCGCCAGGACGCCCGGCCATCGGATCTCGCGCGGGAACCGGCCGCCGGTCGCGGCGTCGTAGCCGTGCGTGTTCGAGTCGCCGTAGCAGACGACCACCGGCATCGCTCCCCTCCTCTCAGGCGCCCGGGGTGACCCGGCGGGCCCGGGCGATCCTTGCCGGACCACCGGCCGCAACCCGGTCGAGCGCCTCGTTGGCCAGTCGATCCGCGGTGGTGTTCTGCGCGCGCGGAACGTGCGTGGCGGACCAGCGGCGGAACCCTGTCAGCATTCCCGTGGACTGGGCATGGAGCGGCTGGAGCTTGGCGTCCTTGACCCGCCACCGGCCATGGAGCTGCTCCACGATCAGCTTGGAGTCCAGGAACAGGTCCACCCGCTCGGCACCCAGCCGGCGGGCGAGCTTGAGCGCCTCCACGACCCCCGTCCACTCGGCGACGTTGTTGGTCTGAACCCCGAGCGCCTCCGAGATCGTGGCATCGGGTGGTGCCGCGGGATCCAGCGAGTCGGCGCGGGAGCCGTCGATGAGCGCAGCACCCAGCGAGGCCGGCCCGGGGTTCCCCCGGGCCGCTCCGTCGGTGCGGATCACCAGGTGCGCGATGACCGGGAGCGACGGCTCGCTCAGACCCGCCGCCCCGTGATCGCCCCGGTGACGTCGAGGATGGCCTGCGTGATGTGGATGTCCCGCGGACAGGCGTCCGTGCAGTTGAAGATCGTGCGGCAGCGCCACACCCCGTCCTTGTCGGCGAGGATCTCCAGCCGCTCGTCGGCATGGTCGTCGCGGGTGTCGAAGATGAACCGGTGGGCGTTGACGATGGCCGCCGGACCCACGTACTCGGGCTTGGCCCAGAACGACGGGCAGGACGTCGTGCACGCGGCGCACAGGATGCACTTCGTGGTGTCGTCGTAGCGGGCCCGGTCCTCGGCCGACTGGCGCCGTTCCCGCTCCGGCGGAGCCGATTCGGCCTGCAGGTAGGGCTGGACGCTGCGGAACTTGGCGAAGAAGGCGTCCATGTCGACCACGAGGTCCTTCATCACCGGCAGACCCGGCAGCGGCGCCACCGTGATCCGCTTGCCGCCCAGCTGGTCCACCCGGATCTTGCAGGCGAGGCGGTTGCGGCCGTTGATCAGCATCGCGTCCGATCCGCACACACCGTGTGCGCACGACCGGCGGAAGGTGAGGGTCCCGTCCTGCTCGTACTTGACCTTGTGAAGGAGGTCCAGGACGCGGTCCATCGGACCGGCCTCGACCGTATACCGCTCCTCGTGCGGCTTCGTGTCGTGCTCGGGGTCGTAGCGGAGGATCCGCAGCTCAACGGTCATCGTTGCTCCCCCGCCCTAGTAGACACGCGGCTTGGGCTCGAACCTGGTGATCGTGACCGGCTTGTAGGCCAGCTCGACCGCCCCGTCCGCGCCCTTGCTCGCGAGGGAATGGGTGAGGAAGCTCACGTCGTCCCGCTCCGGGAAGTCCTCGCGGCTGTGCGCGCCGCGACTCTCCTTCCGGTTGATGCACGCCGCGACCATCGCCTCGGCACAGTCGAGGAGATAGCCCACCTCGCGCGCCTCCAGGAGGTCCGTGTTGAACGTCGTGCCCTTGTCGTCGACCGAGACGTTCTCGTAGCGCCCGCGCAGCTCGGCCACCTTGGCCCGGGCCCGCTCGAGGCCCACTGCGTCGCGGTAGACGCCGGCGTCATCCATCATCACGTCGGCAAGCTCGGTCCGGATCGCCTCCTTGCGCTCCCCCTTGGCGCGGCCCCGGATCGCCTCGATCTCGGCCCGGACGGGCTCCATGGCCTCCTCGGCCACCGCAGGCATGTCCTGACCCCGGACGTCGAGCGCCATCTGGCGGCCGGCCCGGCGCCCGAACACCAGCAGGTCCACGAGCGAGTTCGTCCCCAGGCGGTTGGCGCCGTGGACGGAGACGCAGGCCGCCTCGCCCGCGGCATACAGCCCCGGCACGACCGTGTTGGCCGCGTCGCGGGTGGCCTGGGTGAGCATGTTGGTCGGCACGCCGCCCATCGCGTAGTGGGCAGTCGGCTGGATCGGGATCGGGTCCGTGTAGGGCTCGATGCCCTGGTAGACACGGACGAAGTCCGTGATGTCCGGCAGCTTCTCATCGATCAGCTTGCGGCCGAGGTGGCGGACGTCGAGGTACACGAAGTCCTTGCCGCCGATGCCGCGACCCGCGCGGATCTCCTGGTGGATCGCGCGGCTCACCATGTCCCTTGGCGCGAGCTCCATGAGCTTGGGGGCGTAGCGCTCCATGAACCGGAAGCCGTCATTGTCGAGCAGGTACGCGCCCTCGCCACGAGCCGCCTCGGACAACAGGATGCCGATGCCCACGATGCCCGTCGGGTGGAACTGGTAGAACTCCATGTCCTGCATCGGCACGCCGTGCCGGTAGGCCAGCGAGACGCCGTCACCGGTCAGGCTCCAGGCGTTTGAGGTGACCCGGAACATGCGCCCGAAGCCGCCGGTGGCGATCAGCACCGCCTTGGAGCGCAGCGTGACCAGCTCGCCGTCGGCGATCCGGTAGGCAACGACACCGGCCGTGCGCCCGCCGGAGCCCAGCTCCCCACCCTCGGTCACGAGGTCCACGACGTGGTATTCGTCGTAGAACTTGACCCCGTGCTTGAGGCACTGCTGGTACAGCGTCTGCAGGATCATGTGCCCGGTTCGGTCGGCGGCGAAGCAGGCGCGCTTGACGGGCCCCTCGCCGTAGTTGCGGGTGTGACCTCCGAACCGGCGCTGGTCGATCCGTCCGTCCGGTGTCCGGTTGAACGGCAGCCCCATGTGCTCGAGCTCGATCACCGTCTCGATGGCTTCGCGCGCCAGCACCTCGGCCGCGTCCTGGTCAACCAGGTAGTCGCCACCCTTGATGGTGTCGAACATGTGCCATTCCCAGTGGTCCTCCTCCTGGTTCCCCAGGGCGGCACACACGCCGCCCTGGGCGGCGCCGGTATGGGAGCGCGTGGGATAGAGCTTGGTCAGGACGGCCGAGTCCACGCCGGCCTTGGCCAGCTCGAGGGCGGCCCACAGGCCGGCACCCCCGGCCCCGACGATGAGGGCGTCGTGATCGCGGATCATGCCGGCACCTGCGGCATCGGCAGCGTGAACACGACCATGGTGCCCATCGCGAGCAGGACCGGGCCCACCAGGTAGAGCGCCATCGTCAGCGTGGAGCGGGCCCCGCCCGAGGTGTAGTCACCGATGACCGTCCGCACGCCCATGAACGCATGGAACAGCACGAACACCAGCATCATCCAGTCGATGGTGCGCTGCGCGATGTTGGCCCAGCGCGCCGTGACCCAGACGGCATCCTGGATGGCCGGGTCGTAGACGAAGTGGACGACGATGTAATGCGAGAGGGCCAGCACGAACAGCCCGATGCCCGTGAGCCGCATCAGGTACCAGATCGCGAGCTCCCACCCGCTGCCCGTTGGCCGTGCGCGGCCGGATCGCGTGACGCCGTAGGTGTTCATGAGCCGAACCTGAATGGGGGCTCGAGCCCGAAGGCCGGGGCCATGATCTGGACCAGGATGGGCAGGCCGATCAGCGCGAACAGCACCCAGTTGAGGTACCAGAGCTGCTTGTGGTAGCGCGTCATCGACGGCCAGAAGTCCATGACGATGATCCGTAGACCGTTGAGCGCGTGGTACAGGAGCGCCGCACCGAGGAGTGACTCCACCACCCGCCCGAACGGGCTGGCGTAGATCGCCAGCAGCTCGTCGTAGAGCGCCGCGTTGACGCCCGCGAGCCAGATGTCGAAGACGTGGAGCAGGATGAACGCCCAGATGGCGACACCCGAGATGCGGTGGAACGCCCAGGCGAGCATTCCCTCGCTGCCCCGATACCGCAGGAGCATGGAGCCTCCGTGACTCGCGGCCCGCCCCGGCGGGTCGAGGATGGTGGCCCGGCGATCAGCCGATCCGGGCGATGGGCAAGGTGTTGATCCGGTCCGTGCCCCTGGACCCGGCGCCGAGAGCTGGCGTCACTGGGAGGGGCGGCTTCATTCTAGCCAAGGGCCCGGCCCGGCGGGGCCCCGACTCGTCCCACGTTCCGGAGGGCCGGAGGTCGTTGCAGCAGGGGCCGATCGGCCGTGGGCGGCGACGCTCCCGGCTGGAGAGGGTGGAGAGGCTGCCCCGGTCCACGGGGCCGGGGCTATGATCGGAGTCCGCTCCCGCCCTCGTCCGCTCCCCTCGCCGGAGGTCTCGACCGTCGCGTGAAGATCCAAGAAGCCGACGCCAAGTCACTCCTCGTCGCCCAGGGTCTGCCGGTGCCCGCGTGGACCGTCGCCCGCACCCCGACCCAGGCCCGCGAGGCCGCGGTCCGATATCTCGCGGACCCCGCCAACGCGACCGGCAAGGTCGTGATCAAGGCGCAGGTGCTGGTGGGCGGCCGGGGCAAGGCCGGCGGCGTCCGGCTGGCTGCCACCGCGGACGAGGCCGAGGATGTCGCGGCCCAGATCCTGGCCCTCGAGATCAAGGGGCTCCCGGTGCGGCGCGTCCTCGTCGGCCCGGCGGCCGAGATCGTGAAGGAGTACTACCTCTCGGTGCTGCTCGACCGCGCCACCCGGCGGCTGATGTTCATCGGTTCCGCGGAGGGCGGGGTTGAGATCGAGCAGGTCGCGGTCGACAACCCCGGCGCGATCGTCTACCAGCACACGGACCCGCTGCTGGGCCTGCCCGACTACGCGGCCCGCGAGCTGGCGTTCAAGATCGGCTTCGGCGCGCACTGGAAAGCCGGGGCCGCGATCGCCAAGGGCCTGCTGCGCACCATGATCGCCAACGACGCGGATCTCGTGGAGATCAACCCGCTGGCGGTCATCCGCGAGCACAGTGCCGGCGGGGCGCCGGTCGAGCGGCTGGTCTGCCTCGACGCCAAGATCACGCTCGACGACTCGGCGCTCGCCCGCCACCCCGGCCTCGAGGAGCTCCGCGATCTCGACGCCGAGGATCCCGCGGATGTCGAGGCGCGGCGCTACGACCTCACGTTCATCAAGCTCGACGGCAACATCGGCTGCATGGTCAACGGCGCGGGCCTCGCGATGACGACCATGGACCTCGTGCATCGCGCCGGCGGCGAACCCGCCAACTTCCTCGACATCGGAGGCGGGGCCAAGGCGGACCGGGTCGCGGCGGCGATGCGCCTGATCCTCGAGGATCCAAACGTGAAGGCGATCCTGGTCAACATCTTCGGCGGCATCACGCGCGGCGACGAGGTCGCCCGGGGGCTGATCGAGGCCCGGGCCCAGCAGGAGCGCTCCGTGCCCATGGTGGTCCGGATCGTGGGCACCAACGCGGAGGAGGCGGCAAAGCTCCTCGAGGCGGCCAGCTTCGTGACCGCCGCCAGCCTGGACGAGGCGGCGGCCAAGGCGGTTGCCGCGGCGAAGGGAGCGGCAGCGTGAGCATCCTGATCGGGCGCGACACCCGGCTGGTGGTCCAGGGCATCACCGGGCGCGAGGGGGAGTTCCACAGCCGCGCCATGCAGGAGTACGGCACCCCGCTCGTGGCCGGCGTGACGCCCGGCAAGGGGGGGCAGAGCGCCCTCGACGGGACCGTCCCCGTGTTCAACACCGTCGCCGAGGCGGTGCGCGAGACCGGTGCCAACACCTCCTGCATCTTCGTGCCGGCCGGCGGCGCGCCGGACGCCGTGCTCGAGGCGGTCGCCGCCGGGATCAGGACGGTGTTCTGCATCACCGAGGGCATCCCGGCGCTGGACATGATCCCGGTCGTCGAGGAGGTCCGCCTGGCGGGCGCCCGGCTGATCGGTCCCAACTGCCCCGGGGCGACATCCCCGGGCCGCGCGAAGGTCGGCATCATCCCGGGCTCGATCCACCGCGAGGGCCGGGTGGGCGTCGTGTCGCGCTCCGGCACGCTCACGTACGAGGCGGTCCAGGCGATGACGGACGCGGGCCTCGGCCAGTCCACGTGCGTGGGGATCGGCGGCGATCCGGTCATCGGCACCCAGTTCATCGACATCCTCCAGCTGTTCGCGGCCGATCCCGAAACGGAGGCGCTGGTCCTGATCGGCGAGATCGGCGGCGCGGCCGAGGAGGAGGCGGCCGCCTGGGCGGCCGAGCACATGGCGGACGTCCCCCGGGTGGCGTTCATCGCCGGGCGCACGGCCCCCGAGGGCAAGCGGATGGGCCACGCCGGCGCCATCATCTCGGGTGGCCGGGGGACGGCTGCGTCCAAGGTCACGGCGCTCGAAGCGGCCGGATTCCGGGTGGCCGGCTCCCCCACCGAGCTGCCGGCGCTGCTGCGGGAGGCCGGCTACCGCGCCTGAGTCGCCGGTGACACCCGCGCGAAGGGCGGGCACGAAGGCCGTAGACTAGCGGGCATCTGCCGCCGCGGAGGGGTGGTCGGCCAACGGAAGGAGGATGGGCGCTCCGGCGCAAATGAGCAGTCTGATGGACCTCGTTGCGGGCGACGCCCGTGACATCGTCCTGGCGCTCTCCGTCGACGACAGCGGGGCGTTTGCTGACGCGGACCGGTTCGTCGCCCATCTGCCGCTCGGTGGCGGCCTTGATCCCACGTGGCTGGACCTGTTCAGCGAGGCGGTGCGCTCCGTGAGCGCGAACGAGGACCTCATGGACTTCCTCGACGCCCGGACGGAGCTCGAGGGCGCCGCGTCCAGCTCGGAGTGGATCGTGGACCGGGTGGACCCGGACTGGGTCGAGGCCGTCGCGAAGCTTCCCGATGAGCAGCTGGGGGCGCTCGCCGGACGCTGGATCGAGCTCCTGGAGGAGGAGCTCGGGCTGCTGCCGCGCGAGGAGAAGCCCTGGATCCGGGACCTGGCGGGCCGGATCGTCACCTTCTCGAGGGCCGCGGCGGGCGCCCGGGACATCGTCTTCGCCTGGGCATTCTGACTTCCGGCCCTCGCCGGGTGCCGTCCGGGCGCGCATGCTGGGCGGGTGGATATCCCTGCCGCCTTCATTGACCGACCGGACGTTCGCCTCGCCGAGCCGCCGGTCGGCGGTCGGCCCGACGACCCCCTTCCGCTGTCGGCCCGCGCCTTCCGGCTCCTCAACCGCCACCTGGTGACCCCGATGATCCGCGCCGGGCTTGGACCGTGGCTCTCGACGCCCTTCGGCGGCGCGATGGCGCTCCTGCGGATCCGGGGCCGGAAGAGCGGGACCGTGCGTGAGACGCCGCTCAACTACCTCATCGCCGAGGGGTCCCTGTGGGTGATCGCGGGCTTCGGCCCTCGGACGGAGTGGTACCGCAACCTCGTTGCCGATCGGCGCGTGGAGGCGGTTCTTCCCGGCCGGGTGATCACCGGGGTGGCCACGGAGGTCCGCGCTCCTGCCGTCCGACGCCGGATCATCCCGGCCCTGCTCCGCTCGACCGGCGGGCCCTCGCTGCTGGCCGGGCTGAACCCTTGGCATACCCCGATCGACCGGCTGCTCGAGTCGCTGGCGTTCGTGCCGCTGATCCGCATCGACGGGGAGGACGGCCGGCTCGACCCGGGTCCCGACGACCCCGGTGGACACGCCTGGATCTGGCGTCAGGCGCTGGTCGTGGCCGCGTCGATCATCATCCAGCGCCGCGTCGCCGCGCTCATCAGGCGGGCTCGCCGGTCGTCCTGATGGGATCCCTGCGGCGGCGGACCCGGTCCGCGGCGTGGCCCGGCACAATGGGCCCATGACCACCTTTGATGAGCGAGCCCACGAGTGGGACACGCCCGACCGCGCGGCGCGGGCACACGACGCTGCCGCCCTCATCCTCGCAGCCTCGACGCCCGGGAGCGATGCCCGCGTCCTGGAGCTGGGAGCCGGCACAGGGCTGCTGGGCCTGGCCATCCTGCCCCACGTGGGCGAGATCGTGCTTGCGGATGCGTCAGCCGGCATGCTGGCGAAGGCCGAGGAGAAGCTCGCGACGGGCGCCTACCCGGGCGCACGGACGATGCGCCTTGCGCTCACGCTGGATGCCGTCCCCGACGATCGCTTTGATCTCGTTGTCAGCCTGCTGGCGCTCCACCACGTGCTGGACACCAAGGTCGCGTTCGAGCAGATGGCGGAGCTCCTGGCGCCGGGCGGAAGGATCGCGCTCATCGACCTCGAGCCCGAGGACGGGAGCTTCCATTCGGATCCTGCGGATGCCGTGCTCCACGGGTTCGATCGCGATGGGCTCCAGGGGATCGCCGAGGCCGCGGGGTTCCGCGATGTCGCCTTTGGGCCGGGCGGCACGCTCGACAAGGACGGGCGAGCGTATCCCCTGTTCCTGGTGACCGCGACCCGGACCTAGGCCGGGTACCCGAGCGCCGCCCAGGCGGGCCCGCCAGGGCCCTCAATGAGCTCCACGAGCACCCCGTGACAGGACCGCGGGTGCAGGAAGGCGACGGGCCCCTCGGCGCCCTTGCGGGCCACCGTGTCGATCAGCTCGATCCCGTCCATCTCGAGGCGCATCAGCGTCTCGGTGATGTTGTCCACCTCGAAGCACACGTGGTGGAAGCCCTCCCCCTTGCTGGCGAGGAAGCGGGCCACCCCGGTGGTGTCGTCGTCGGGCTGGACCAGCTCGAGCTTCGACTCCCCCACCGGGAGGAAGGCGATCGTCACCCGGTCGTGCTCGATGGGCAGGACGAGCTCCACGGGCAGGCCGAGCATGTCCCGCCAGAACCCGAGCGACTCGTCGATGCTGCGGACGATCACGGCGACGTGGTGCACCTTGCCCAGCTGGCGGATGCGGGCGGGCAAGCCGGCGGCGTGTCGGGTGGGATCGCTCATGGCAGGACCTCCCGTTTCTCAGACCGTGATGAGCTCGCGGTGGATGCCCCAGGTGGTGCGCAGCCGGTCCGCGATCTCCCCCACCGTGGCGTACGCGGCCACGGCCTCGATGATCACGGGCAGCAGGTTCGCGCTGCCGCGCGCCTCGGCCTCAAGGCGCCGCATCGCCGCCTCCCACGCGGCGGGGTCGCGCTCGCTCCGGACGAGTCGGACACCCTCGACCTGGCGTCGCTCCCCCTCGGGGTCGATCCGCAGGAGGGCCGGCCGTGCGGCCGGGTCGTCGTCGCGGAACTGGTTGACGCCGACGACGACCCGGTCTCCCCGCTCGATCTCGCGCTGGACCCGGTAGGCGGACTCCTGGATCTGGCGCTGCTGGAACCCGCCTTCGATCGCTGCGAGGGTGCCGCCCATGGCGTCGATCTCGGCCAGGTAGGCCGTCGCCGCCTCCTCGAGCTCGTTGGTGAGCGACTCCACGAAGAACGATCCCGCCAGCGGGTCGGGGGTCTCGGTGACCCCGGCCTCGTGCGCGATGATCTGCTGGGTCCGCAGCGCCAGGCGGGCCGACTCGACGGTCGGCAGGGCAAGCGCCTCGTCACGCGAGTTCGTGTGCAGGCTCTGGGTCCCGCCCAGCACCGCGGCGAGGGCCTGGAGCGTCGTCCGGACGACGTTGTTGTCGATCGACTGCGCCGTGAGGCTCGAGCCCGCCGTCTGGGTGTGGAACCGGCACATCAGGCTCCTGGGGTTCCGCGCCCCGAAGCGCTCACGCATGATCCGTGCCCACATCCGGCGAGCGGCCCGGAACTTGGCCACCTCCTCGAACAGCTCGGACCACGCGGCGAAGAAGAACGACAGCCGCGGAGCGATGTCGTCCACCTCGAGCCCGCGACCGACGGCCGCCTCGACATACGCGATGCCGTCCGCGAGCGTGAACGCCAGCTCCTGGGCGGCCGTGGCCCCGGCCTCGCGCATGTGGTAGCCGGAGATGCTGATCGTGTTCCAGCGGGGCAGCTCACGGGAGGCGAACTCGAACACGTCGGTCACCAGGCGCATCGAGGCCCGAGGCGGGTAGATCCAGGTCCCGCGGGCGATGTACTCCTTGAGGATGTCGTTCTGGGTCGTGCCGGAGACCCTCGCCCGCTCGACGCCCTGTCGCTCTGCCGCGGTGACGTAGAGCGCGAGCAGGATGGGCGCCGTCGCGTTGATGGTCATCGACGTGCTCACGTCGCCGAGCGGGATACCGGCAAACAGGGTCTCCATGTCGGCCAGTGACGAGACCGGCACGCCGACGCGGCCGACCTCCCCCTCCGCCTCGGGGGCGTCCGCGTCGAAGCCCATCTGGGTGGGCAGGTCGAACGCGACGGACAGGCCCGTCTGCCCCTGGCCGAGGAGGTACCGGAACCGCTCGTTGGTCTCGGCCGCCGTTGCGAAGCCCGCGTACTGGCGCATCGTCCAGAAGCGGGACCGGTACATCGTCGGCTGGACGCCGCGCGTGAACGGGTACTCGCCCGGCAGGCCGAGATCGCGGGCCGGGTCCAGCCCGGCCACGTCACCTGCCGTGTAGACGTCGGCGACCGGGATCTCCGAAGTCGTGGCGAAGGCGGCTCGGCGCTCGGCCGACCCGGCGAGGGCCCGTGCCCGGGTCGTCGTCCTCCACCGTGCGACGTCGGGGTCGGGGCCCGTCTCGCGGCCAGGGCCCCCGGCGGTGTCGCCGTCTCCCCCCGGTGCCCGCATGTCCTTGCTCAACGCGTCTCCGTCAGCTGATGACGACGAGCAGGTCGCCGATCTCGATGTTCACGCCGACCGCCACCCCCACGCGCTCGATGGTCCCGTCCCTCGGCGCCCGGAGCTCGTTCTGCATCTTCATGGCCTCGACGACCAGCAGCTGCTGGCCCGCGGTCACGGCGTCGCCGGCCGCAACCGAGACCGCGACCACCTTACCCGGGATGATGGCTTTGACCTGGAGCGGCCCGGCCTGTCCCCCGCTCGCGCGGCCCTTGCTCGCCCGCTCCCGAAGCTCGGCCAGGCGCTCATCCTCGGCCTCGACCAGGAAGCGGAAGCCGTCAACCAGCACCTCCCGGGTGCGACTCGCCCCGGCGCCGGCGGTCACCGCCTCCAGCACCATGCGCGTCTCCCTGCCGGCCTCGACGAGGCGGTAGTGCCCGCCACCTAGCCCGACCAGCGATGCATCCGACGGCGCGTCGTCGACCTGCACCTGTCTTTGCGCAAGGACATCGCCCGAAGCGGGCGGCTCCGGGGCGATCGCGGCACCACCGAGCGGTCCGCGCCCGACGCTCGGGTTGGTCATCCGGAGAGCCGGGGCAACCCATCCGACCCGCATCGGTCCGTCTTCTGGGGTCGACGTCCCCGAAGCGAGCCGCACGCGGACGGCCCGCGGGCCGGGAGTCATGCCGGCCATCGGTCCCGTCCCTCGCCTCGACCCGAACCGCGCCACGAGTTGCGAGGAACCGATCCGGGGCCATCCCGTGGCGTCGATGCGATGCCGTCGCGCAGTGGATCCGGTCCCGATGCAGCACCAGCGGAAGCCGACGCATCGGCGATCGCGGCGAGCGCGGTGGCCAGCAGCGCGCTGCGGGCGGCGGCTGATCGCGCCGCCACCCCGTCCCAGTGCTCGTCCACCCAGCCGGTGGACAGATCACCCGCCCTGAACGCATCGCTGCGCGCGACGGCGCGGTGGAAGGGCAGCGTGGTCTGGACACCGCCGATCTCGGTCTCATCGAGCGCGCGGCGCAGCCGGTCGATGGCGGCATCACGGTCGTGGGCATGGACCATCAGCTTCGCGATCAGGTTGTCGTACTCCGCGGGGATCCGCTCGCCCGGCTCGATATGCGTGTCGACGCGGACGCCGGGGCCTGCCGGCATGACCCACCGCCCGACCCGGCCCGGCGTCGGAGCGAATGAATGCGCCGGATCCTCGGCTGCGATCCGGACCTCGATGGCGTGGCTCGAAGGCGTGGCGGCCCGCTCGCCCGCCGCGATCACCTCGTCGCCCAGGGGCATGCCGGCTGCGATCCGGAACTGCTCGCGCACGATGTCCACCCCCGCCACCAGCTCCGTGACCCCGTGCTCCACCTGGAGCCTGGTGTTCACCTCCAGGAACCAGAAGCTGCCGTCCGGGGCGTGGAGGAACTCGCAGGTGGCGGCGTTTCGGAGGCCGGCCGCCTGACCGAGCCGAACAGCCATGTCGTGCAGCTCCCGGCGCTGCGCCTCCGTGAGCCCTGGCGCCGGCGCCTCCTCGACGAGCTTCTGGTGGCGGCGCTGGAGCGAGCAGTCGCGCTCGCCGAGCGCGATCACGCGGCCATGCCGATCCGCGAGCAGCTGGACCTCGATGTGCCGGGCTGGCAGGATCTCGCGCTCGAGGTAGACCGACCCGTCGCCAAAGGCGGACTGCGCCTCGCGCGATCCGGACACGAGCGCGGCGGCGAGATCCTCTTCCGCGGCCACGCGACGCATGCCGCGTCCCCCACCGCCGGCCGCCGCCTTGACCAGGAGCGGGAACCCCGTCGCGCGGGCGGCAGCCATGATCTCGGCGACCTGGTCCGGGCGGTCGACCGGGGCCGGTTCCAGGGTTCCGGGAACGGAGGGCACACCGACCCTGGCCGCCAGACGTCGCGCGTTGAGCTTGTCGCCGAGCGCCTCGATCGCATCGGAGGCGGGCCCCACGAACGCGATGCCCGCGGCCTCGACGGCTCGAGCGAACGCCGCCCGCTCGGCGAGGAACCCGTAGCCCGGGTGCACCGCGTCGGCATCGGTCGTGAGGGCCGCATCCATCACGGCCTCGATCCTGAGGTAGCTCTCCGACGGCGCCGACGGGCCGAGTCGGACCGCGATATCGGCGAGCCGGACGTGGGCCGCCTCGGCGTCGGCGTCGCTGTAGACGGCGACCGCCTCCATGCCGAGCTCATGGCAGGCGCGGATGATCCGGACAGCGATCTCGCCGCGATTCGCGACCAGGACGCGACGGAACGGCGGGCCGGGACGCGTCACCGCGGACACCCGGCCGGGGCGTCCTTGCGCAAAGACACCCATGGCTCAGAGCGGGATGTTGCCATGCTTCTTCCGTGGGTTCGTGTCGCGCTTGTCGGCGAGCACCTCGAGGGCCCGGATCAGGCGGGGCCGCGTCTCGCGCGGCAGGATGACCTCATCGATGTAGCCGCGGGCGGCGGCCACGTAGGGGTTGGAGAACTCCGTCTCGTATTCCGCGACGAGGCGGGCGCGCTCGGCGGCCGGATCCTCGGCATCGGCGATCGTGTCCTTGAAGATGATGTTGACCGCGCCCTCGGCGCCCATCACCGCGATCTCCGCCGTCGGCCAGGCGAAGTTCATGTCGCCTCGGATGTGCTTGCTGCTCATGACATCGTAGGCGCCGCCGTAGGCCTTGCGAGTGATCACGGTCACCTTTGGGACAGTGGCCTCGCAGTACGCGTACAGCAGCTTGGCGCCGTGCTTGATGATCCCGCCATGCTCCTGCGCCACGCCGGGCAGGAATCCCGGCACGTCCACGAAGGTGACGATCGGGACGTTGAAGGCATCGCAGGTGCGCACGAAGCGCGCCGCCTTCACGGAGGCGTCGATGTCCAGGGCCCCTGCCAGGACCGACGGCTGCTGCGCCACGATCCCCACGGGACGGCCGCCCAGGCGTGCATAGCCGATGAGGATGTTCGCGGCCCATGCCGGCTGGAGCTCGAAGAAGTCGCTATCGTCAACGACACGGCGCAGGACCTCGTGCATGTCGTACGGCCGATGCGGCTCGTCGGGTACCACATCGTCAAGGTCCGGGTCCATGCGGTCCGACGGGTCTGTCGTGACGAGGATCGGCGCGTCCGCAAGATTGTTCTGCGGCAGGTGCGCAAGCAGTCGCTTGACGTGGTCCATCGCCTCGGCTTCGTCACCCGCCGCGAGATGGGCAACGCCGCTGCGACCGGTGTGCACGCCCGCACCGCCGAGGGACTCGGCGTCGACCTCCTCGTGGGTCACGGCCCGCACCACGTTTGGTCCGGTGACGAACATGTAGCTCGTCCCTTCCACCATCACCGTGAAGTCCGTCATCGCAGGCGAGTACACGGCACCGCCGGCGCAGGGCCCGAGAATCACCGAGACCTGGGGCACCACCCCTGACGCCATCACGTTTCGCAGGAAGATGTCGGCGTAGCCACCCAGCGACGCCACGCCCTCCTGGATCCGAGCCCCGCCCGAATCGTTGAGCCCGATCACGGGAGCACCGACCTTCATCGCAAGATCCATCACCTTGCAGATCTTCTCGGCGTAGGCCTCGGAGAGCGAGCCCCCGAACACGGTGAAGTCCTGCGAGAAGACGAACACCAGCCGGCCGGCAATGGTGCCGTGACCCGTGACGACGCCGTCGCCCAGGAAGTGCTGGCGGTCCAGACCAAACTCCGTCGCGCGATGCGTAACGAATGCATCAAGCTCGACGAAGGAGTCCGGATCCAGCAGCAGGTCCAGGCGCTCGCGGGCGGTGAGCTTCCCCCAGGCATGCTGGCGCTCGATGCGGACCGGTCCCCCACCCTGCCGCGCCTCGTCCCGCATGCGCTCGAGACGGGCAATGCGTTCCGCGTTCTTGGCCACGACCTGCTGCTCCCTCCGGGTGTGGGCGGTGCCGTCCTTGCACAAAGACGCCGGGGCAGGATCCATCATAGATGCCTGCGAGGGCGCCGCGATATCCATCACCGGAATGTTGCAGCCGTGTTGCCGTTTCCGCGGACCATGCAGTCAGGCGCCTGATTATCCACATTACGGTGTACAAGTCTCAACCTGTGTGGACAAACCTCCCGCTCGCGCACCCGGCGCGGTAGCATGCGCACACGGCTCACCGTTAGCTGCGCGGCCTTGCGCCGTTCCGTTCCTCCGAGGTGGTGTCCTTGACGCACGTGATCGCGATTGCCAACCAGAAGGGTGGCGTCGGCAAGACGACAACCGCGATCAACCTCGCGGGCGCGCTCGCGGAGCACGGACTCCGCGTGCTGCTGGTCGACATGGATCCGCAGGCGAACCTCACCGCGGGAGTCGGGGTCAACCTCAATACCGTTGACCGCTCGATGGCAGACGTGCTGGCAGATGGCCGCTCGACGCTGGCAGAGGCCATTCTGCCGACGGAGACAGCCGGAATCGACGTCGCCCCCGCGCACATCGACCTCGCGAGCACCGAGGGCGAGCTGTTCACCGCGCTGGGCCGGGAGTCGATCCTGCGCGAGGCGATGCGGGAGGCGATCGACCCGTACGACTACGTCCTCATCGACTGTCCGCCCAACCTCGGCCTGCTCACGGTCAACGGGCTGGTCGCCGCGGAGAGCGTGATCATCCCGGTCCAGACCCAGTTCTACGCGATGAAGGGCCTCAACAACCTGGTGAAGGTCATCAATGCGATCCGGCTCAAGCTCAATCGCGACATCCGCGTGCTGGGCCTGCTGCCGACGTTCTACGACGGACGCACGAACCTCGCCAAGGACATGCTCGACGAGCTGCGCGTGGTCGGAGATCATCACGTCTTCAACACCATCATCCGGAACACCGTGAAGCTTGGCGAGGCCCCTCTCGTCGGCCGGCCCATCACGTCATATGCCGGCGGTACCGAGGCCGCACGGTCCTATCGTGAGCTCGCCCGGGAGGTGATCGATCTTGGCCAGGCCTGACTTCCGCGCCGCAGCCGCCCGACGGCTGTCCGAGGATCGCGAGCTTCCACCGGCGATCGTCAGCCTCCTGTCGCCGGAAACGACCCATCGCTCGACGGGTGTCAAAGTCGTTCCGGTCGATCGCATCGAGCCCAACCCGCAGAATCCGAGGCTCTCCTTCGAGGAGGGCTCCCTCGAGGAGCTTGCCGCCAGCATCCGCGAGCACGGCGTTCTCCAGCCGATCCTTCTGCGCCCGCTCGGTGAGAACCGCTTCGAGCTGATCGCCGGCGAGCGCCGGTGGCGGGCGTCGAAGCTGGCGGGAATGCTCGCGATCCCCGCCCTCGTCGAGGACATCGACGATGACACCGCACTCGAGATCTCCATCATCGAGAACCTCCAGCGCGAGGACATCTCACCGCTCGAGGAAGCGGTGATGTTCGATCGCATGGTCAGGGAGCACGGTTACAGCATCCGCAAGCTCGCGGAGAAGCTGGGCAAGGACAAGGGCTACCTCGAGAACCGGCTGCGGCTCGCCGACGCTCCACCCGAGATCCGTGAGCTCGTGTCTTTGCGCAAGGACACCCTGTCCCACGCCTACGAGCTGATGAAGGTCCAGGACCCTCGAAAGCGTCGAAAGCTCGCCGAGCAGGTTGCCCGAAACGAGCTCTCCCTGGTCAAGCTCCGCGAGCGGATCGAAGGCCGACCGAGCCGTCGGGCGACGGCGGAAGACGCCGCCACCGATGGGGCGTCCCCCACGACCGACAGCTCCGACGAGGAGGCGCCGGGTGGCTGGTCAGCCCACCAGGGCACGACCGAGCCGGTCCAGGATGACTCCCTCGTCGTCGCCAAGCAGCAGCTCAACAGCGCCGTCGAAGACCTGATCGACTTGATCCGGAATCCCGAGGTGCTCGAGGCGATCGGGTCGACGGACCGGTCGAACCTCGCCAAGTACCTGACCATCGCCAAGCTCCGCCTGGAGAACGCGATCGCCGTGATCCGCACCGGGGACTCCGAACGGTAGTCAGCCCCCCTCCCCTCGCTGGCCAAAAAGAAGCCGGCGCCGATATCGGCGCCGGCTTCATGAGTGCTGGCCGCCCAACTGGGCAAAGGCGGCAGAACTGTCTGTGGTCAGCCCCCAGGCGGCCGTGCCCTCGGTCGCAGGCCCCCGACCTTGAGCCTCTCCGGGTCGTACGGGGTCGGTGCTGAGGGTAGCCCATGAGGTGACCGAGACGCCAGCCGTACGTTCGTTCCGGGTACCCGGGACCTTGGGTGGTTCCCGTGCGCACCACCCCGTGCCGATGGAACCCTCTGGAGCACGGCCGTCAGGCGATCGCGAGCCCGGGTGAGGCGCTCAGGGCGCCCAGCCATGCGACCGCGAGGAGCCCCGTCCCGATCGCCTGGACCTCCCATGAGAGCTCGCGGAGGCCGACGCCATCCCGGCCGGCGGCCACGATCCCGAGGAGCGCACCGCCAAGCGGCACCCCCGTCGCCACCAGGACGGCCACCACCCAGCCGGTGGGTGCACCGACGTACGCCGCGGTGGCCGTTGCGAGCAAGGCCACGACCGCGTGGAGCCCCAGCACGAGACGGGACGATCCCGACAGCCCCAGGGCCAGGGCGATCGAGCGCCTCCCGGCCGCCGCATCGCGTTCCATGTCCACGATGGCATTGGCGATGGCAAGGGCGGTGCCGGCGTTGGCGGCGGCCGGCACGAGCACCAGGAACAGGCCCGGAAGCGTTCCGCTGGCTCCGAACCAGCCGTACACCGGCAGCAGCGGGATCCCCACCGCGAGGGGCAGCCACGAGAGGGTGGTTCCCTTCGCTCGCAGGTCGTACACCAGGCCGATTCCAAGGATGAAGACGGCCAGGAGCAGGAGCCCGGGTCCATTGATGAGGGCAAGGGCGAGGCCGACCGCCGCGCACCCGGCCGCGGTCACGCCCGCCTGGCGCCGGGTCACGAGGCCGCCGGGGATCGGCTTGCCCGGCTTGTGACCGGCGTCGGCAGAAGCATCGACCAGGTCGTTGACGGCGCCGATCGCAAACTGGAGCGCCGTCATGGAGCATCCGAGCGCCATGGCCGTGACCGGGCCCCCGCCTGCGACGAGAGCGATCAGGGCCACGACGACCCCGTCGAGCACCGACGGGAAGGGATGGACCAGCCGGCAGGCAGCCAGCACGCGGAACGGATCGACGCGGCCGGAGCGCAGCGCTTCCACCACGGTGGGAGCCGGCGCTGGCCCGGTGGCGGGGCCCGGCGCGGCGCCGTCCTCAGACGTAGACGAGCTCGTGGAAGTTGGTCACCAGGAACTCGATCAGGCGCTCGCGGCCGTCGGCCACCTGGGACCGGATCCCGGGAACAAGGGCCCAGAGGGCCACGGCCGGCACCATCTGCCGGCCCTGAACGTCGCGGCCGAGGGTGGCCGGCGGTCCGCCGCCAGAAGCGAACACCCGTTCGAATTCGCTTTCTGAGAGCCGGGCGGCTGCGCGGAAGTCCTCGACCACCCGTACGACGCCGCGACGGATCGCGACGTCACGCATCATCTCGGCGGCCCAGGCGTCGATCTGGGCATCCGTCTGGTCGACGAGCCGGGCTCGGTACTCGGTGGCGTTGGCTGAGAGGCCGGTGGCTCCCACGGGTTCTCCAGGGCGGACGGTGATGATCAACGAGGAGGATGCCACAACCGGCAGGGCGACGGGAGTCGGGGTGACCGGCGTCAGGCGGCGCCGTCGTTCCCGCCCACGGCGGCCAGTTCGATCGCCGCCGCATCGCCGGCGCCCAACGCCGGCCGCGCGCCCTCCGGCCAGTCGTTGAAGGCCTCGGTCAGCCAGCGGCCGAGCGGTCCGGGTTCGGGCGGGTCCGGGAAGTCGGCGATCAGCGCCCGAAGCGCCGCGGAGGTGGCGTCCGTCATCGCCCGCACGGCCTCGCGGGTCGGCCGACCCGAGCGGACGATCGGCGTGCCCACGCGGACGCGGATCGTGCGCCGGAAGCCCAGCCAGCTCGTCCCGTTGAGCGCGAGGGGGATGATTGGCACGCCGGCCCGGAGCGCGAAGTAGGCCGTCCCCTCGGCGAGCGGCAGCAGCTCCCGCTCGCCTCGATGAATCCTCCCCTCCCCGGCCACGGTGAGAGCCCAGCCATCGGCGAGGAGTCGCGTCACCCGCCGGGTCGTTTCGATCAGGTCGTCCTTGGCCGGCCGGTACGGGATCGCCATCCCCGTCCACGAGATGAGGCGATTCCGGCCGCCCGCGGACATGTCCTCCTCCTTCGGGCCGAAGATGGCGTATCGCGGCCTGCCCGGCAGCGCCGCGACGAGCACGAACGGGTCGATCCAGTTGAGGTGGCTGAAGCAGTAGATCGCCGGGCCCATGGCCAGGTTCGCGCGGCCCTCGATCCGCAGCCTGAACAGGGCGCGGATGACCGTGTAGCAGAACGCGCGGGTCAGCCGGATTCGCCACGGCCGGTAGACGGGACCGGGCAGGGAGCTCGTCGTCACAGCCGCGAGTATGGGCGGATCGGCGGTGCCGCGACTGGCTGCGGTGCCGAGACTGGCTGCAGCCCCGCCAGGTCAGGCCGACGGGATCAGCAATGCGGGCATGAGCTCCGCAAGGCTGGCGACGACGTGGTCAGCGATCGCCCATGCCTCGGCCGGAGGCGGCACGCTGTCGTTGGGGACGAGGACGACCGTCATGCCGGCGGCCTTCCCGGCGCGCACACCGTTGATCGAGTCCTCGACCACGAGGCAGCGGCCCGGTGCCACGCCCAGGCGGGACGCGGCGAGGCGGTAGACATCGGGCGCGGGCTTGCCGGCCGGAACCTCGTCCGACGAGACGATCGCTCCCATGTCCTCCCGCAGTCCCAGCGCGGCGATGGCCGCCTCGATCACGTCCGGGTGCGACGAGGATGCGATCGCGACGGGCAGCGTGGCGGCGATCCGGCGCACATGCGCCGGTGCCTCGTGGATGATCGGTGCCGGACGGGTTCGGTACATCCCCACCACCCCGTCGACGACCGCCCGCAGGATCTCGTCCACCGTGAGGTCCGGGAGTCCGAGACGCGCCTGCATCACCCCGGCCCATTCCCTCGAGTTGCCACCCATGCACAGCGCCTGGTCCTCGTGGCTCCACGGCCGGCCGTGTGCGCGCGCGAACCCGACGCGGACCTCGTTCCACCACGGCTCGCTGTCGACGAGGACACCATCCATGTCGAACAGGACCGCGTCGAACGAACGGGTGATGGTCACGGACCTCTCCGGCTGCCGGACACGCGTCGGACGAGCCCGGATCTGGTACACAGGCTAGCGAATCGCAGTCGTTGAGGGCCGCCCGTCGTGGCATGAACCTGACATCGGGCCTGTTCGCCGATTGCCAGACGCCCGATGATGTCCAAGGCTGGCGAGGCCGGAGAGGCTGGAGTGATGCATATCAATCGAGGATTCCTGGGCTGGGGCGTGTTCTTCATTGTGCTGGGCGCCGTGCCCCTCGCCGTCCGCGGCGGGGCGCTGGACCCGGATCTGGTCCGCCGGGCGTGGGAGCTGTGGCCCCTGATCCTGGTGGGGATCGGCCTTGGCCTGGTCCTCGAGCGGACGAAGCTCGCCGTTGTCGGGTCGATCGTCGTGGCCGGGACGCTCGGTCTCATGGGTGGAGCGCTGATCGCCACCGGCGTCGGGTCGCCGGCGGGGTTCACGACCTGCGGCTTGGGCTCGAATGGTGACGAGGGCAAGCCGTTCCCCGTCATGGCCGGGTCGCTCGGAGCGGACACGCAGGTACGGCTTGACCTCAGCTGCGGCGAGCTGGCCACCACGACGGCCGACGGCAGCGAGTGGAGGCTCGAGGGGAGCTCGACGGACGGCAGCCCCCCCGAGATCGCCACCACGTCCTCAGGCCTGGTGGTGCGGTCGCCATCTCGCAAGGGCGTCGACCTGACACCGGACGCGTCGCGATGGGACCTGTCGTTGCCGCGGACCGGCGCGATGTCCGTCGGACTGTCCCTGAATGCGGGTTCGGCTGACCTCCGCCTCGACGGTGCGACCGTGCCCTCGTTCGACGTGTCGGTCAATGCGGGTGACGCCTCCGTGGACCTTGGTGGGGCGCTGGGCACGACCACGGTCGGTGCATCGGTCAATGCCGGCTCGCTCTCGATCACCCTCCCCCGACCTGCCGGGATCCTCACCGGGAGCCTGGCCGTCAATGCGGGGTCGCTGGAGATGTGCGTGCCCGACGGGACGCCGATCCGGCTGCGGACCGGCGATTCGCCATTGGGCTCCAACAACTTCGAAGACCGCGGGCTGGTGCGGACCGGCAACGCCTGGACCTCGATCGGGTTCGACAGCGCAGCGGACGCCGTGGACCTGCGCCTCTCCGCCAACCTCGGCAGCATCACGCTCAACCCGGAGAGCGGCTGTGAATGACCAGCTCTACCGACATCCCGCGGACCGCGTGATCGCCGGCGTAGCGGGTGGGCTGGCGACCTGGCTCGCCATCGACCCCTCGCTGGTTCGGGTCGCGTGGGTGCTGCTCGCGATCTTCTCGGGTGGCCTGTTCGTCATCGTCTACATCGTGATGGTGTTCGTGGTGCCGCTGCCGCCTCCCGGCTGGATCCCGCGGCCGCGCGGCCATGGTGGAGCCGGAGCGAGTGCCGGGCCGGAGTGGCAGCAGGGGTCGTCGTGGCCGAGCGAGCCACCCACCGCATGGCCGGCCCAGCCGGCCCAGCCGGCTTGGACCGCTCCCCGACCCGGCAACGCGGGGATCGTCACCGGAGTCGTGCTCGTCGTGCTGGGGGTCTGGTTCCTCATCGACCAGTACGTTCGCATCGACTGGGACTTCATCTGGCCGGTCGTGATCATGGTCGCTGGTGGGGGCCTCATCGCCGCCGCGCTGATGCGCAGCCGGTCCGGCTGAGCGCGGCCGAGCGTCCCCAGGCCGGATGGACTCTGTCGCGCCGCTCCTCGCCATGTGCGCCTTCGGGATCGGCGCCGGGCTGCTCCTGCTGTGGCGCGGGTTCGGCGGCTACCGGACGGCGGCGGTCATCGGTGATACGGCCACCTCGAGCATCGAGACGCTGGCCGCGGGCGAGGTCCGGATCACCGGCACCATCGAGTCCGCCGAGGTGACCCTGATCTCCCCGCTCCAGAGCGAGCCCTGCGTCTGGTATCGCTCGCGGGTTCGTTCGACCGGACGGAACGATCTCGAGGTGTTCGCCGAGGAACGGGCCGTGGGCTTCCGTGTCCGCGACGCAGACGGCTCGATCCGCATCTTCCCGTCGGGCGCGCGGATGGGCGCCTCGAACCGCTTCCGGGGCCGCACCGGCATGATGGGCGACCAGCCGGCGGGCCTCGACCTGCGGTCCGGCGGCGCGTTCGGTCCGGCTGTGGGGCCTGACGGCGAGACGCCGATCGACCGGGAAGCGGCGATTGCCGCGCTGTTGACGGTCCGCCAGCCGCGCAGGGACGAGCTTGACCTCGACGGTCACGAGGCCGGGTCCGGGCTGAGCGACGACGGGGGCCGCGAATACGAGGAGGCACGCCTCGAGATCGGCGACACCGTGACCATCGTCGGGATGGCGCTGCCGTTCGGCCACCTCCGCGACCCGTTCGGCGCCGACCGGATGGATCGCGCCGGTGATCCGCTGATGGGCCTCGATGACCCCGACGTCGCCGCCGCGGTAGCGGCCGCGCGCGCGGCGGGCACGCTGCTGACGCCCGAAGAGGCGTGGGGCAACGCGGCGATCCCGGGGTTCGGGATCGGGCGACCGGCCCGCGAGCCGGAGCTGGATCCGGAGGCACATCGGCCGGTCGTCGTCCCGGAGGCAGCGCCCAGGGCGGCCGCGCGGTTCAACATCGCCCCGGACACGCTGGTCATCGCGGCGACCGAGGACGCTCCGCTGATCATCGCCGAGGGTGCGCCCTCGGTCGCGGCCGCGCGCGAGCAGGGTCGGTTCCTGCTCGGCCTGTTGGGCGCCGCGCTCGCCGTCGGGTCCGCTATCGTCGGGGCCGTGATCCTTGGAGGCCTCCCCGCGTGACCCCCGAAGCCGGTGCTGCCCTGTTCGCGATGCTCGTGCTGGTGCTCATCGTGCTGTTCGTGGCCGTCTCCACGTACAACGCGATCGTTGCCCTGCGGAACCGGATCGACAAGGCGTGGGCCAACATCGACGTCGCGCTCAAGCAGCGCCACGACCAGCTGCCCAACCTCGTCTCGGCCGTGCGCGGGGTGATGGCCTTCGAGCGCGACGTGCTCGAGGAGGTCACGCAGGCCCGGGCGGCCTATCGCTCCACGGATCCGGTACCGGCCCAGGCCGCCACGTCCGAGGCGACGACCCACGCCGTGCGCCACCTGTTCGCGGTCGTGGAGCGCTACCCGGAGGTGAAGAGCGCCGGGAACGTGGCCGCGCTCCAGGCCGAGATCGCGCGCCTCGAGGACATCATCGCCGACCGGCGCGAGCTCTACAACGACCAGGTGTTCCGGTTCAACACGCGGATCGCGCAGGTCCCGGCGAACCTGCTGGCCGGGCTGGTCGGATGGAAGCCGCAGCCGTTCTTCGCGGCCGACGACGCAGAGCGCGTGAAGCCCGCGGTGGAGCTGGGCGCGAGCTGATCGCGGGCTGATCGCGGGCTGGTCGCGGGTCTGGCGCAGTTCCCGATCGGGCGATGGGTGCTCGGTGAACGGGGAGCCCGCGCCGGCTCCTCGTCCGGCCGCGGGCTCCCGGTCCTGTGCCGGCTCCCCGTCCGGCGCCCCGTGTCCTGCGCGCGTCGCGGGTCTTGCACCAGGAATCGCCCCTGAGCGCTATAGCCACCGGAGATGGGCTCCGTGCTGCGCGCAACATCGGCCTCGGGCGATACAAGGGGCCTATTCGGGCCGGTATGCGTCGCTACAGCGGGTGGGAGTGATATCCGGCAGGTTCGGCCGGTCAGGCGAGGTCGCCGATGGCGGTTCTCGCGGTGGCCATGGGACTGGAGTGCCCCAGTCGACAGCCGGGAGGAGATACCAGCCCCCGTCACCGCGCCGTCACGGATCACGAATAGACTCTGGCCAACATCCAGGAGGTCGTCCCCCACCATGTCGTTCCTGTTCCGCCAGCCATCGATGCCCAACGAATCCCAGCTCCTCCCCGGGCGCACCGACCCCATCGTGGTCCCGGGCACGCACTTCGTGAACGGCCACGCGCTGGCCGGCCCCCACCCCGACGGCTTCGAGGTCGCCGATGTCGGCATGGGCTGCTTCTGGGGCGCCGAGAAGAAGTTCTGGCCGATCCCCGGGGTGTGGGTGACGGCCGTGGGCTACCAGGGCGGTGGCACGCCGAACCCGACCTACCGCGAGACCTGCACCGGGCAGACCGCCCACGCCGAGGTCGTCCGGATCGTGTTCGACCCAGCGATCGTGAGCTACGAGCAGATTCTGCGGACGTTCTGGGAGTCCCACGACCCCACCCAGGGTCACCGCCAGGGCAACGACGTCGGCACCCAGTACCGATCCGCGATCTTCACCCGCGGCGGGTCCCAGATGGCAGCCGCGATGGCGTCCCGCGACCTGTACCAGGGGGAGCTGTCGAAGGCCGGCTACGGCGCGATCACGACCGAGATCCGCGAGGCTCCCGAGTTCTTCTTCGCCGAGGACTACCACCAGCAGTACCTCGCCAAGAACCCTAGCGGGTACGACTGCCACACGGCGACGGGCGTGGCGTGCCCGATCGGGCTCGGCGTGCCACCCATCGCCGACTAGACTCGGGTCGTGGAACCAGAGGGACTGCTGGCTGGCAATGCGGTCGCCCTTGCGGTCTTCGAGCGTGTCCGCTCGACGCTCGGCTCATTGGGGCCGGTCGAGGTCCGTGCATCGAAGAGCCAGGTCGCCTTCCGTCGCGTGCGCGGCTTCGCCTATCTCTGGGTCCCCGGGCAGTACCTCAAACGTCCCGGAGCCGACGTGGTCCTCTCGCTCGCACTCGGCCGGTGCGCCGAATCGGGACGGTTCAAGGAGGTCGTCCACCCGTCGCCAAGGCAATGGATGCACCACCTGGAGATCCACGACGTCGAGGAGATCGATGACGAAGTGGTCGACTGGCTTCGAGAGGCGGCGGAACGGGCGGGCTGAGCCCGCAGCCGGTCAGTCATACATCCGCCCGCGGACAGCCAGAAAGACCAGGCTTGCCCGGAGTCCAGGCGGCCACGGGGCCGCGCCCGCGCCGGCTCCGCTGGCTACGTGGCGGCGTAGCCGAGGTACATGGCCCCGGACGCGAACGTCCGGGTCTCCAGCAGCCTGAGCCCGATCCGTTGGTCGAGCGGCGGAATGAACGGGGTGCCGGAACCGATGACCACGGGATGGACCACGGGCCGGTACTCGTCGACCAGGCCGCGCTCGATGAACGCGGCAGCGAGCGTCGGCCCGCCGATCCCCAGGTCGCCGCCGAACTCCTCCCGGAGCCTCGCCAGCTCCTCGCCGACGTCACCGGTGACCAGGCGGCTGTTCCATTCCACGTGATCGAGCGTCGTCGAGAACACGACCTTCGGCTTCGCGATCCAGATCTCCGCGAACTCGAGCATCGTGGGACCGGCGGACGGGTCGGATGCGGCGATGGGCCAGTACGAAGCCATGAGCTCGTACATCCGTCGTCCGTACAGGAACGCGTCCGCCGCGCGTGCCTGCTCGTTGAACCAGGCGTGCAGCTCCTCATCCACCAGCGCCCAGTCGAGGCCGTGGTCGGGCGTCTCCACGAAGCCGTCGAGCGACGTGTTCATCGAGTAGATCAGCTTCCCCATCGCCGCAGGGTAGGCGGCGGGGACGGCGGGCGCAATCCCGATATCCACGGCATGGATGCCGGACTCCCGGAGGGTCGATCGGGAACGGCGGCGTCGGCGTCAGCCGGTCGCGGGCCGTCTCCCCCCTTCGAGGATCCGGCGGCACAGGATCGCCTGCTCCCGCGCATCGTCGAGCGCGCCATGGGTGTGCGGGAGATGGACGGGGTATCGCTCCAGCATCCGGACACGGCCGGTCTCAGCCCAGCGTGACACCTCGCCCAGGTGGCGGCCGAGGTAGAGGGCCTTGATGTCGATGGCCGACGGCCCGAACGGGTTGCGCCCCAGGTGCCGCCAGAACGCGTCCGCCACGAACATCCAGTCGAACGGGGCGTTGAGCGCCACCATGACCGGCCGCGAGCCCGCCTGGACAACCTCCGCCAGCCAACGCTCGAGGGCCTCCATGGCCTCGGATGGCTCCAGTCCGTCGTGCTCGAGCATCGACCGGTCGAGCCCGTGGATCGCCTGGGCCTCAGCCGTCCACGGGAGCCCGGGCTCCGGGCGCACGAGGAGCTCGAGCCCGCGGGTCTCGTCCGCGACCAGGCAGGCGCCGATCGCGAGCAGGCTTCCGGTGTGCGGCGTGGGTCCGGACGTCTCCACGTCCACGCTGATCCATGTCTCGGCGGTCATTCGCCTCCTCTGGCTGGTCCTGGACCGGATACTAGCGAGGACCGGCTTTCCGGGCGCCGAACGCACGCGCTGCGAACCGGGCAACCACCGCAGGAGGCAGCACCCATGGCGAACGACGAGGCGGCCGCGCTGGCCGGGATCATCGAGTCCGCGCAGCGGCTGGGCGTGGAGCTCGACGAGGCCGAGGCGGCCGAGTGGGTCGCCGCGCTCGCGGTCGAGTCGGCCGGTGGGGATCTCGTGGTGGACGTCGATTCCGGGATCTTCGGCCACCGGGCGAGCATGCTCGACTTCACGCCGGGCGATCTCGCGCGCTTCCGGGCGATGGGCGAGGTCGTTGGCTTCCCGGACCGGCCCCCCGAGGTGCGCACCGCGCTCGCCTTGTCCGGCTCGGCGGCCCAGGGCCGGGTCCAGGCGTACCCGGGCGACTGCGACTTCTTCGAGCGGATCCACATCACGGCACCGACCCGCGAAGCCGCCTGCGAGCGGCTTGCGTTCGAGATGCGCGACAAGGCGCTCTCCACGCGCGTCGGGCCCACCTATCGACTGTGGGAGGTCAAGTTCGGCAGCTACCCGTTCGACGGTGAGCGGGCCGGCACGGCGGTCACCAGGGGCAGCCCCATCAGCTGGACGGCGGACGAGGTCGCCACCGGGGCGATCGTGGTCACCCGTGACGGCGATCCGGTCACCGTGTCCTGGGAGGAGGCGGCCGCCGATCCCGGCTGGTGCAAGCTCGACTGGATCATGGCCGACCCGGAGCGACAGGCACTGGCCAACGCCTCGAACATGCTCGACGTCACCTGGGAGGCTCCCGACGGCACCATCGAGCCGCTGGACGGCTTCGTGGACCCGTACTTCCAGGAGGTGTACCTGGAGCCCGAGTCGCTGCCGCTGTTCCAGAAGCTGATCGGCGAGCTCGCGACGGACTCGGTCGAGACCTACGTTGGCCAGCTCGAGCACGAGGTGGTCAAGTACGCCACCAAGGACCCGAACTGGGGCAAGGTCGCCCGTCGCCTGTACAACATCTTCCGGCTCACCAGCCGGTATCCCGAGGCCGTCTACCTGCGCGAGCTGTTCGACGAGCCGACCACCGTCCTGTACCAGGTGGCCGCCCTGGTGCGGACGCTCGACGAGGCTGACCGCCCGGGCGCCGGGTTCGACGTCGACCTCATGCTCCGCCAGACTGACGACCTGATCATGTCGGCGATCGCCGCCCTCGAGGGCCGCTCCGAGGCCGAGATGGTCCGCCACCTGCTCGCGCTGCGGGACAACCTCCAGGCGCGGCGCGGGTCCGAGGGCAGGACGGGCGACGTGAGCGGCGTGAAGGACGGGGCGATGCAGGCCGTCAACGAGTACTTCGCCAAGCGGCTGTTCGACGTGCCGACGATCAAGGCCTACGTCGACGGGCTGGTGGCCGAGGAGGCCGCGTCCGCCTGAAGCGGCGCGCCCGCCGCGACAAACATGTAGTGGCGTGCTATACGTTTATCCAGCGCCGCCGCGCGAGATCGTGGAGGCCGGGGTGGCATCGCCCGCCGACACACGGCACACTGTCAACAGCACCTCCGCGAGCGTCCCGGAAAGGGCCCCGATGGCCATCTCGCGCCGACATCTCCTGGCCGCTGCGGCCGCCGTCCCGGCGTTCCTCGCGCTCCGGCGCGGCGCGGAGCTTGCCGGCGATGTCGTCGCCGGCGCCGCCCGTGGCGCCCGGCCGGCGCCCGACGGCACCTCCGCCACCCGGTGCGCCCAGTGCGGAGCCGCGGACCACACCATGCTCGACCCGCGATGCCCGCTGGCGCCCAGGGTGCGCGCATGAGCTCGATCGATCGCCGCACGATCCTGAAGGGGGCGGCCGGCGCCGCGGCCGGGGTGGCCGGAGCGTCGTTCCTGCCGGTCATCGACCCCCCTCCCGTGCGGGCGGGCCGGGACTACGACGTCGAACCCAGCCTGCCCGTGGACCGCGTGGTGCGCACCACCTGCTCGCCCAACTGCACGGGCAGCTGTGGCCAGCTCGCGTTCGTGCGCGACGGGGTGATGGTCAAGATCCAGCAGGCGGCGGACTACCCCGACGGCGCCTACAACCCGCGCGGCTGCATGAAGGGGCTCTCGTACCTCAACCAGGTCTACGGTCCGGATCGCATCAAGACGCCGCTGATCCGGACCGGCGAGCGCGGCAGCGGCGAGTTCCGGGAGGCGACCTGGGAGGAGGTCCTCGACCGCATCGCGGGCGACCTCACCCGCATCGGCCAGACCTGGGGCTGGGACTCGATCCACGTCTTCGGCCAGGTCCCGGGCTCGGGCTATGTGCAGAAGGGCGCCAACTATCGCGCCTCCGCCCTGCTGGGCATGAGCCACGGGACCAGCTTCGACTTCAACGGCGACCTGCCGATGGGGATGCCGATCACCTTCGGCGTCCAGAATGCGGAGCACGAGGCGAAGGACTGGGCGAACAGCCGGTTCCTGCTCCTGATCGGGGCGAACCCGCTCGAGACCCGCATCCCCGACGTCCACTTCATCTTCGATGCGCTCGAGCGCGGGGCGCGCCTCGTGGTGGTCGATCCGAGCTTCTCCTCGACCGCCGCCAAGGCGGACGCGCACCTGAGGATCAAGCCGGGCACCGACGCGGCGCTGGGCCTGGCGCTGTGCCGGCAGGTGATCGAGGACGCGGCGTGGGACCCGGCGTTCATGCGCACCTACAGCGACGCGTGCCTGCTCGTCCGCGACGACACCGGCCTCCGGCTGCGCGAAGCGGACCTCGTGGCCGGCGGCTCCGAGGCGGCGTTCGTCGCCTGGGATCCCGCCACCGCGGCGCCCGTCGTCGTGGGCACCGAGCGGCTGGGGTTCGCCGAGCACGTGGAGCCCGCGCTCGAAGGCTCGTGGACGGTCCGCCTGCATGACGGGACCGAGGTCGGCGTCCGGCCCGGATTCGCCCACGTCCGCGAGGAGCTCGAGCGGTGGACGCCCGAGGCCACGGCCGAGGTGACCGGGCTCGACCCCGAGGACATCGTCAAGGTGGCCCGCGCCTACGCTGCCGCCGGCCCGGCGGCCATCCTGATGGGCGGCGGCTCCAACCACTGGTACCACGGCGACCTCACGGGTCGCGCCTTCGCCCTGCTCGCGACCCTGACCGGCAACATCGGCCGGTCCGGCGGCGGCTTCTCGGTCTACGTCGGCCAGTACAAGGTCCGCGTGGACACCTCGCCCTGGTGGAGCCCGGGCGGGACCAAGGCGCACGTGGTGCCGACGGTGTACTTCGTCCGCGGACGGACGGAGACCATGCACCCCGACGTCCCCTACCCCGAGAACGGCTGGCATGCGCTGGTATGCACCTTCGCCAACATGTTCGTGCAGGCCATGGACGTCAACCGCCTGCACGAGACGCTGCGCGGCCTCGACCTGGTCGTGGTCGTGGACCACCAGATGACCGAGACCGTCAAGTGGGCGGACGTCGTGCTGCCGGCCACCACCTGGTACGAGAAGACCGACCTGACGGCCACGCCGCTGCACCCCTTCCTCCAGCTCCAGCAGGCCGCGATCGACCCCGTGGGCGAGTCGCGCTCGGAGCTCTGGATGTGGCGCGAGATCGTTCGCCGCATCGACCCCGCCAAGGCCGCCGAGTTCTTCGAGATGGACGAGGAGGCCGTCATCGAGGCGATCCTTGAGGCCGGCGGCGGACCCGGGGGCCCCACCGAGGGCATCACCCTCGAGCAGCTCAAGGCCGGGCCGGTGCGGCTCAACGTGCCCGACCCGGACATCCCGTTCCTGGACCAGGTGCGGGACCTGGTGCCGTTCCCGCCCCGCTCGCTGCCGGCGTCGCTCGAGCAGACAGCGGCGTTCGTCCCCACGGGCCGGATCGAGTTCTACAAGGAGGAGGCGCGGTTCCAGGAGCTCGGCGAGACCGTGCCCACCCACCGGCCGCCGTTCGACGACAGCGTGCATGACCCCGCCCAATGGCCGCTCGCGCTGCTCACCCCGCACAGCAAGTGGCGCATCCACTCCACCTACGCCAACAACGCGTGGCTGGAGGAGATCCATGGCGGGCGGCCGGAGGTGTTCATGTCGCCGACCGACGCGTTTGCCCGGGACATCCGGACGGGCGACGAGATCCGCGTGTTCAACACGCGGGGCGAGGTCGTGGCCTGGGCCCACGTGACCCCATCGGAGCAGGCCGGATCGGTGACCCTCTACGAGGGCTGGTGGCCGCGCCAGTTCAAGCGCGGCAAGGGCGTGAACGAGCTGACCTCGTCTGAGGTGAACCCGATCCACGAAGTGCACTACGTGGGCAACATGTGGGCGCCGTCCACCGGCTGGAAGGACTGCCGGTGCGAGATCGAGAAGGCGGGTGAGGCCTGATGTCCGAGCCCAAGGTCTCCCCGATCGAGGCCCTGTCGCCCGCGTCGCGGGCGTGGGGCGAGATCGGACCCCACTCCGACAAGCCCCGCTGGGGCATGGTCGTGGACCAGGAGCGCTGCATCGGCTGCTGGTCGTGCGCCGTCATCTGCAAGAGCGAGAACGACATCCCGCTCGGCATGTGGTGGAACCGGATCCTCACCGAGGGTGAGGCCCTCGACCAGCCAGAGGTCGTCCGGGGCGAGGGCCTCGAGATGCACTGGCTGCCGCTGGCCTGCCAGCACTGCGAGAACGCCCCGTGCGTCAAGGTCTGCCCGGTCCAGGCGACCTACCACCGCAGCGACGGCATCGTGATGCAGGACTCGGACCGCTGCATCGGCTGCCGGTACTGCATGATCGCCTGCCCCTACGGGGTGCGGAACTTCAACTGGGGTGCCCCGGCGCGTCCGACTCCGCACGAGACCGGCATGGTGGCGGCGCGGCCGATGGGCACGGTCGAGAAATGCACCATGTGCGTCCACCGGCTGGCCGAGGGCCAGGTGCCGTCGTGCGTCTGGTCGTGCCCGGCGCAGGCCCGGATCTTCGGCGACCTCGCCGATCCCGACAGCCGGATCAACGGGCTGATCCAGGACCGCGAGGCCGAGGTCCTGCTCGAGGAGGCCGGAACCCTGCCCTCGGTCTCCTACCTGCCGCCCCGCCGGAGGTCTCCGCTGTGAGCGCCGTCTCCCGTCCCGCCCCCGCCGGCACCCTGCCGTCGGGCGCCCGACGCCGGCCCCCCGCCGCGCTGGCCGCCTGGGTCGGGCTGCTGGTCGTGCTGATGGCGGCCGGCGCAGCCGCGTTCGTCTACCAGTTCGCGAACGGCCTGTCGGTCACCGGCATGCGCAACGTGGTGATGTGGGGCCAGTACATCCTGTTCTTCATGTTCTTCGTCGGCCTCTCCGCGGGCGGGCTGATCGTCGCGTCAGCCGGGCGCCTGTTCGGGATCAAGGCCTTCAAGCCGATCACCCGGCTCGCGGTGCTCGAGGCCACGGTTGCCGTGATCCTGGCCGCAACGTTCATCCTGCCCGACCTCGGGCGGCCGGAACGGATCCTCAACATCCCGCTGTACTTCAACCCGACCTCGCCGATGATCTGGGATATCGCGATCGTGATCGTGTACATGGCGATGTCCGCGTTCTACGTGTGGCTCTACTCGCGGGCGGACCTCGCCCGGCGGGGTTCACGCCTCGCGCTGGGCACCGGCACGTCCGAGCGCACGATAGCCCGAGAGGATCGGGTCAAGTCGGTGATGGCCTGGATCGCGCTGCCGGCGGCGATCATGCTGCACTCGATCACGGCCTGGATCTTCGGCCTCCAGATCAGCCGCGGGTTCTGGTACAGCTCGATCATGGCGCCGATGTTCATCGCCTCGGCGCTGGTGTCGGGCATGGGCCTGGTGATCATCCTCGCGTTGGTGCTGCGCCGCCTTCGCCGACTGTCCTTCCCCGACGACCTGGTCGCGATGCTGGGCGGGCTGCTGGGGGTGTTCATCGCGGTGGAGGGGTTCTTCCTCCTCGCCGAGTACCTGACGGCGCTCTACCCCGGGGCCCCTGAGGGCGACGCGGCCCGGCGGATGCTCTCCGGGCCGTACCTGCCCCTGTTCCTGTTCGAGGTCGTGGTCGGGTTGCTGGTCCCGTTCCTGATCCTCGTCATCCGCCGGCTCCGGCGCGATCCACGCTGGGTCGCCGTCGCCAGCGGGATCGCGATCGTCGGCATCTTCGTCCACCGCCTCAACCTCGTCATCAACGGCCTGTCGTACCCCACCATCGAGCTTCCGCCCGGGCTGCCGATCGGGACCGCACAGGAGGGCGTGGCGTTCGCGACGAGCTACTTCTACGTGCCGACGGCCATCGAGTGGCTGGTCGTCGCGGGCGTTCTCGCCTTTGGTGGCCTACTGTTCACCGCAGCGGTGATGATCCTCCCCATGCAGGAGCCCGCCGACCACTGACGAACCGGCGTCCACCGCCGGGAAAGGAGGCCACGTGGCCGACTACGGGCTGATCGCCGACCTGCGCGCCGAGGTTGAGGTGCCCAAGGGCGGCATCCTGAGCCGGACGGTCCACGAGGACGACCGGATGAGCCTCACCGTGTTCGCGTTCGATGCCGGGCAGGAGCTCAGCGAGCACACCTCCGGCCGCGCGGCGGTCATGGAGGTCCTCGAGGGTGAGGCGGAGATCGACCTCGATGGCGAGACGGTCCTCGCCCGACCGGGAACGTGGATCTCGATGCCGCCCGGGATGCGTCACGCGCTGCGCGCCCGTACGCCGTTCAAGCTGGCGCTCACGCTCCTGGTGCCTCCCGGCTGATCGGACCCGACCGCCGGTATGCTGGCGGGCGAGCACGCGCACCACGCCACCCCGCGGGAGCCCCACATGCCTGACCTGCCGGACCTCATTCCGCTCGAGATCGCCCAGGCCCACGTGCTCGACGGCGTCACGCCGCTGCCCGCCGACGCCGTGGATCTCGCCGACGCGTCGGGGCTCGTCCTCGCGGAGCCGGTCCGCTCGCTGTTGACGGTGCCGTCGTGGCCCAACAGCGCGATGGACGGGTTTGCCGTCCGGGGCGCGGATATCGCGACCGCGTCGACGGCCCAGCCGGCGGTCCTGCGGGTCCTGGGCGAGGTGGCGGCGGGCCGCCCGCCGGAGATCGGCGTGGAGGCGGGTGCGGCCATCCGGATCATGACCGGCGCGATGCTGCCGGATGGTGCCGACACCGTGGTCCCGGTCGAGGACACCGATGCCCCCGCGGGCGCCTCCGAGATCCCGGCGACGGTGGCGATCCACGCCGCGGTCCGCGTGGGCGACCACATCCGCCTCCCCGGGAGCGACGTCACGGCGGACGCCCACCTCCTCGACGCCGGCCGCGCGTGCGATGCGGCCGCGATCGCGCTCCTCGCGGCGACCGGCCACGCGTCGGTGGTGGTCCATCGCCGGCCGAGGGTTGCGGTGATCTCGACCGGTGACGAGCTCGTCCCGCCGGGAGGGCCCCTGGGACCCGGCCAGATCCACGACTCCAACTCGTTCACGCTCGCGGCCCAGGCGGCCGAGGCGGGCGCCGATGTACGGCGGCTGGGCGTGGCCCGCGACACGCTGGAGGCGCTGCTTGCCCTGCTCCGTGAGGCGGCCGCATGGGCGGACGTGATCGTGCTCAGCGGCGGCGTGTCGGTGGGTGCCCATGACCACGTGAAGGCGGCGTTCGGCACGCTCGGCGACCTGGCCCTGTGGCGGGTCGCGATCAAGCCCGGCCGCCCGTTCGCGTTCGGCCGCGCGACCGTGGATGGGCGGGATGTCCGGCTGTTCGGCCTCCCGGGCAACCCGGTAAGCGTGTTCGTCACGTTCGAAGCCGGCTGTTCGTGCGGCCGGTCCTCCGGCGGCTCGCCGGTCACTGCCGTGCCTTCGGCCGGTCCACGCGGTGGTGCGCCTGGCCGGAGCCCATGCGCGGCGCATCGGGCCGGCATCACATCACGCGGGTGGTGCTGGTCCCGGACCCGGAGCGGCCTGACGGGCTCCTTGCCCGATCGTCGGGTGGGCAGGACTCGGACTGCTGGCATCGCTCGCGGCAGCCAACGCGATGATCTTCATCCCGCCGGACGCGGACCTGCCGGCCGGTGCCGAGGTGATCGCCTGGAGCTGCGCGACCGCGAGGCGTGAGGCGCGGCCAAGGATCGCGGGGCCGGTCGTGGATCCGGGCGCTCAGCCCCCGCTCGACGGCGGAAGCAGTCGATCCGGTCCCCGTCGGCCAGGGTGATCGCCGGGCCACCGAGAACGGACGACCTCGCCATTCACGGCGAACACGGCGATATCGGCCTCGGGGACCCCCATCAGGCGCAGGGCATCGGACGCGGGCAACTCGCCCGGGAGCGGGAACTCGAACCGCGCCTGCCGGCCCGGCCCGGGTATCCGAGCTCGCCCCAGAGGTGGACTTTCATGCCACCAGCGACCGGCTCAGCCGGCACCCGCCGGCGTCTCGATCGTCCAGTTCAGGCCGAGGGCGTGCAGCCGCTCGGCCGACGGGGCGCCGGTGATCGGGTCCCGCCCTTGAGCCCGTACAGGGCGGTGATCGCGGCCTCGAACTCGTCGCGATCGATGGACCGTCCGGTGAGTGGCCCGCCCTCGAGTGGAGTGTGGAGGCGGCCCGGCAGCCGGTCGTCGCCGCGCGCGAAGCCCTCGCGGTTGTTGAACACGCGGGCCGATGTCCACGGCCCGCTCCCCGATCTCGAGCAGCTCGTCCACGGTGACGTCCCAGCCGGTCGCGGCGCGGACGGCGTCCACGACATCGCCGACCTGGATGAACGAGCGTGGCGCGGGCCCGAAGAAGCACAGCCCCAGCACCTTCTCCGCGCTGTTCCAGCGCTCGCCGGTGTACCAGTTGCCCACCTTCGCGTCGCCCAGCGAGAACACGTCGGCGGGCTCGATGCCGCCAGGGGGATCGCGCCCTTGAACGGCACGGATTCCGGGGTTCACGAAGATCGGGTCGTGGAAGCCCACGAGATGGTCGGCGCCGGCCTCGTTGGTCGCGTAGCCGAGAGCCACCCCGGTCTTGCCGCGCGGCTCGTGCATCGCGAGCTCCAGGCCCTTGACCTGCATCGCGAACGAGAGCGCGTCGCCGCCGAGCCGCTCCGCGATCCGGCGCGAGCCCAGCGCGAGCAACTCCCCGACCCCCCGCCGGTCGGCGATCAGCGGCAGCGCCTCGAGCAGCGCTTCGCCGTTGCCGAAGCGCAGGTCCACGCCCTGCAGCTCGTCCGGCCCCAGCAGCCCGTGCTCGACGCATTCCATGACGAAGGCGACGGTCCCGGCGGTCGAGATGACGTCGAGGCCGAGCTCGTTGCACAGCTCGTTGGCCCGGGCGACGAGCTCCATGTCGAAGATCGCGCAGTTGGAGCCGAAGCCGGCGATCGCCTCGTACTCGGGTCCGTCGTAGGTGTCGGTGACGCGGTAGCGCTGGCCCTCGAACGCCGTCTCGGGCTTGCACCGGACGGCGCACGCGTAGCAGGTAGCGGGTCCGCTCTGATGGCCTCGAAGGCGGCCCAGCCGATGTGCTCGAACCTGCTCGAACGACCCCTCGCGGAAGTTGCGGGTGGGCAGGATCCCGGCGGCGTTGAGGCCGTCGGTGAGGCCCGGCGTGCCCTTGGTCCGCAGATCCCAGCCCTGGGGATGCTCCGGGATCGTCTTCGACAGCCGCCGCCCGATCTCCCCCAGCGCCGCCGCGTCGTGGGCAAGCTCGCCGTACTTCCGCGACCCCTTGACGGCGATCGCTCGCACGTTCTTGGAGCCCATCACGGCGCCCATGCCGGTCCGTCCGTTGTAGTGGCGGAGCTCGTTCATGAGCATCGCGTACGGGACGAGGTTCTCCCTGCCCGGCCGATCTGGAGGACGCGGCACAGCTTCTCGCCGGTCTCCGCCTTGATTGCGGCCTGGACCGTCGGCGGGTCCTGGCCCGACAGGGCGCTCGCGTCGCGGATCTCCGCCGCTCTCGTCCCGGACCCAGAGCCAGACGGGCTTCGGCGATCGGCCGGTCAGGACGATCGCGTCGAGCCCGGCCATCTTGAGCTCCGGCCCCCAGTAGCCGCCGGCCTCCGATTCGCCGATGCACCGGTCAGGGGCGAGCGCGCGATCGCGTTGAACCGGGTGGCGGTGGACACGGGGGCGCCTGTCAACAGGCCCGCAGCGAGAATCAGGACGTTGTCCGGGCCGAGCGGATCGGCGCCGGCGGGCATCTCGCGGAGCAGGTGGTACGCGGCCAGGGCCTTGCCGCCCGGGTAGCGGCGGTAGAAGGCCTCGTCGAAGGTCTCGACCTCGGTCGTGCCGCTGGTCAGATCGACCCGGAGGATCGCCCCGTTGCTGCCGAATGCCATCGAAACCCTCCGTGCGAAGCCCTCGCCCGCGCCGCGGCGAGTCGCCTGCCTACATCATGCCCCGGCGCGGTGCCCGGTGTCGGTGATCGGACGCAGCCGGTCCCGTCGCGCGGTGCGCATCGAGCAGGCGCCGCGCCCGGGTCTCGACGTCCCGACCCGACCCGGCGCCCGTGTCGACCACGACCAGCCGATCCTCGGTGGCCACCACCTGCCCCCGCACCCGCGCCTCGGTGTGGACGACCGCCGCCACCTCCGCGTCCACCGGTGACGCCACCACGCGCTCCGCAACGTCGCACTGGCGGATCCGTCCATCGAGCAGGACGGCCAGGCGGTTCCCCAGCCGGACGGCCTCGTGCAGGTGGTGCGTCACCAGCACGCGCGTGGCCGGGGCCTCCGCCGCAGCCGTTCGAAGTCGTCGAGCAGGCGCGCACGCGCTCCGCTGTCGAGCGCCACGAACGGCTCGTCGAGCAGCAGCAGCTGGGGATCGAGCACGAGGGCCCTGGCCAGGCTCGTGCGCCGCGCCTCCCCGCTCGAGAGCTGGCCGGCCGGGCGGTCCCGCAGGTGGGCGATCGCCAGCCGATCGAGCCAGTGGTCCACCCGGTCACGGATCGGCGCGCCCATCCCGCGGAATCGCAGTCCCGCGGCGACGTTGCCGAACACCGAGGTCGAGAGCAGCAGCGGCGCGGGCAGCACCAGCCCGATCATGCGGCGATAGGACAGCTCCCGGGCGGCGCCACCGGACGGCCACGGAACAGAACGAGCCCTCATCGGCGGAGCAGGCCGGCCAGGGCGAGGAGCAGCGTGCTCTTCCCAGCCCCGTTGGGACCGACGATGGCGAGCGTCTCGCCTTCCCGGATCACGAGCTCGTCGACATCGAGGATCCGGCGGCTCGCGCGGGTGACCGCGAGGTCGTTGACCTCGAGCAGGGCGGGGCCAGGGCCGTGAGCCGTCACCGCCGGGGCCCCCGCTGCTGCGCCCAGGTCAGCACGCCGTTCACCATGAACGCGAGCGCCAGCAGGACGAGGCCCAGGACGATCGCGTTGCCGAACTCGCCGCGCCCGGTCTCGAGCACGATGGACGTGGTCAGCACGCGCGTCTGGCCGGCGATGTTGCCGCCGACCATCATCGCCGCCCCGACCTCGGAGATGACGCTCCCGAAGGCGGCCATCACGGCGGCCAACAGCGACAGGCGCGCCTCGCGCCACAGCCACCACACCATCTGCCAGCGCGACGCTCCGAGGCCCTGGAGCTGGAGCTGGAGCCGCGGATCGAGCTGACCGAGGCCGGCCGCGGTCAGGCCGATCACGACCGGTGCCGCAATCACCGTCTCGGCGATCACCATCGCCCCCGGCGTGTACATCAGCCCCAGCCCGCCCAGGATGCCGCTGCGCCACAGCAGGATCGCGATGAACAGGCCGGCCACGACCGGCGGCAGGGCCATGCCGGTGTTCACGACGCTGAGCACGACCCGTCGCGAGCGGAACACCGACAGGGCGAGCCAGGTGCCGATGGGCAGCCCGATCAGCAGGCTGACCAGGGTGGCCGCGCCCGAGACCGCCAGCGAGAGCAGCGTGATCTCGACGAGGTCGCTGCTCATCGGGGGCTCTGGATCAGGGCGTCGTCAGGCTGCTCTCCGACTTCCCCGCGTCGGGGACGAAGAGCTGCATGCCGAAGGTGTCCTGGCCAAAGGCGCCGATGATCGCCTGCCCCTCGGGCGAGAGCACGTACTCGCTGAACGCCATCGCTCCCGCGGCGTTGACGCTGGGCCACAGGTCCGGGTTCACCCGGATCACGTGGTAGATGTTGAGCAGCGACGGATCGTTGTCGACCATGGCCTCGAGGTCGAGCTGGGCCCGCGTGGCAGCCCAGGTCGCGATGTCGACCAGCGTGTAGCCGCGCTTCTCGGACGCGATCTGGAGCGTCGCCGCCATCCCCTGGCCGGACTGGATGTACCAGGCCGGATCGGGCGTGATCCCGAGCGCCTTCCAGTAGCCGAGCTCCTTGGCCTCGGTGCCCGACCCGTCGCCTCGGGACACGAACGCGGCGCCGGCCACGGCGATCTTCCCGAACGCGTCGGCGGTGTTGGTCATGCCCCTGATCCCGGCGGAATCCGCCCCGGGACCCACGACCAGGAACGTGTTGTGCATCACCAGCCGGCGGTCAACCCCGCTGCCGGCATCCATGAACGTCTGCTCGGCGGCCGGCGAGTGGACCAGGAGGACATCGGCGTTGCCCTCGGTGCCCAGCATGAGCGCCGCACCGCTGCCGACCGCGACGGTCTTGACCGTGTACCCCGATGCCGCCTCGAACGCCGGCACCAGGACGTCGAGCAGACCTGAATCCTGGGTGGACGTGGTGGTGGCGAGGATGATGTCCGGCGGGCCAGCCGGGGTCGGGGCCGTGGTCGGTGGGACGGTTGGACCCGGCGATCCCGACGGAGCGGCGGACCCGGAGCACGCGCCCATCACGAGCGCGAGCAGCCCCGCGACGACCACCGGCAGCGGCCGGCGTGACCCGATCACACCCATGCGTGAACAACCCCTTCGATGCGGACGCAATGATGGACGGCCGAGCGGCCGGAAGCCTACTGGACCCAGTCGAGCCCCAGGCGGGCCAGGGTGTCCGGGGTCGGATTGCCGGTCCGGCCATCCCAGCCCGCGAGCCGGAAGTACTCGTCGAGGGCCCCGTCGATGACCGCCTGGTCGAGCGCGACGCCGCGCGTCGGACCCGTCCCGGTCAGCGGCTTGAAGAACTTGGCGGGCAGCTGGTCGTGCGAGCGGTCGATGCCTTCGCGCGCATTGAACAGGCGGAGCATGTTGAGCCGCCGCTCACCGATCTCGATCAGCTCATCGATCCCGAAGTCCGTCCAGCCGGTGACCGCCCGGACGGCGTCGACCATGTCCTGGGGACCGAACAGGGACCAGGCGGGCCCCCACACGAACTGGCACAGGTCCGCGGTGTCGAGGAACGAGTAGAGCTGCTGCGTCTTGAGCGCGTAGCGGACCTTCTCGGCTCCCAGGGAGTCGTACGGAACCTTCTCGGTGAAGCCGAGCAGCGCCTGCCGCTCCATGGCCAGGTCCGATGCCCCCTCCTCGATGCTGCCATCGTGCTCGGACGACTGGTGGTCCGCCCCGAACGGGTTCACGGCGTAGATCACGCCCAGCGACCGCTTCGCCTGCGGCATGTGCGCCGGCGCCTCCGCGCCCTTGACGGTGATCAGCAGCTCCTGGCCCTTGCCCAGGAGCTCCGCGGCCCGCCGGGAGCCGTTGGCGAGGACGTCGCCGATCCCCTCGCGGGCCACCAGCATCTCGAGCAGCCGGATCATCGCCTTGGCGTCCCCGAACGGGGCAGGGAAGCCGATCTCCGCCTCCGACAGGACGCCGTTGGTGAAGCCGTCCATGACCCAGGCGATGGTCGCGCCGGTGCCGATGGTGTCGAGGCCGTTCTCGTTGCAGATCTTGTTGGCGAGCGAGATCGCGTGGAGGTCGTCGACGCCGCAGTACGAGCCGAACGTGGCCGCGGTCTCGTACTCGGGTCCGCCGTGGCGCTCCTCGATCGGGCGTCCCTCCCACTCCGTCTCGACCGCCCGCTTGCAGCGCACGGCGCACGAGTAGCAGGTCTCCCGGTTCTTCAGGATCGTGGCGGTCATCGTCGTGCCGCCGATCGCCTCGTAGGCGTCGAACTGGCCGGCGTTGTAGTTGAACGTCGGCAGGCCACCCGCCGCGTTCTGGCCCTCGAGGACACCCTCGGTCCCGTTGGTCCGCAGGTCGAGCACGTCGCCGTTGTTGGGGATCTCCGCGGCACCCCACTTGGCGAGCTGGCCGAGGGCCTTGGGGTCGGCCATCGGGATCTTCCGGCTGTGGCCGCGAACGGCGACCGCCTTGAGGTTCTTCGACCCCATCACGGCGCCCATCCCGGTCCGGCCGTTGGCCCGGTTGGCCATGTTCATGATCGCGGCCAGGAGCGCGCCCTTCTCGCCGGCCGGTCCGATCGCGGCGACCTCGACCTTGGCGTCCTCGAGCTCTGCCTTGAGCTGGTCGGTCGTCTGCGACGTGGTCTTGCCCCACAGGTGACCCGCTGGCCGGAGCTCAGCCTCGCCATCGTGGATCCAGAGGTAGACCGGCTCCGGCGAGCGGCCCTTGATCACCACCCCGGTGAAGCCGGCAAATCGCAACTCGGCCGGGAAGAACCCGCCGCCCTGGCTGTCGCCGATGCCGTCGGTGAGCGGCGAGCGGGCGCTGATCGTCATCCGGCTCTGGCCGGCGATCGGGGCACCGGTGAGCAGGCTGTCCATCATCGTGAGGACGTTGGCCGGGTCCAGGCCCTTGGTGCCCACCGGGACGTCGCGCAGGATGTAGTACAGGCCCATCGCGGACCCGCCGAGGTACGTCCGGTAGAACGACTCGGGCGGCCGCTCGATCTCGATCGAACCGGTCGTGAGGTCGACGTGGAGGATCTGTCCGGTGAAGTCGTCTGACATGTCCAGCCTCTGGTCGGGTCTCGTCCGAGGCGACCGCCTCTCGTTGCCCTCAGCATACCCATTCCATCAGGTACGCTCGCCGGTGTCCCGTCCCCTGCACGGCGACGGGCACCGATCGAGTGACGCCGCCTGGAGGATGATCAGCACCGTGGACGTCGACGTCGTTGGCTATGCCGAGGACTGCATCATCCGGGGCGTACTCGTGCTGGCCGAGCCTCGCCTGACCGAGCAGCTCACCCGCCAGGAGGCCCTTCACCTGGGCAAGGCGACCCTCCAGGCGCTCGACGACGGGCGCACCGTGGATGCGGGCGATCTCGACGTCACCCGTGACGACCTGTGCGCCATCTCCTCTCCCGGCCCGCGAGGCGCGCAGGCACAGCGCATCCGGACCCGCCAGCACCCCGTCGTGGCCGAGGTCGGCCCCTACCGGGTGGTGGGGTACCTGCACGCGTCGCCCACCGCCGACCCCATCGCCGTCGCACGCCGGCGCGTCGTCATCCCGCTGACGGATGCCCGCATCGCCATCGGAGCAACGCGTGAAGTGGTCGGCACGCACGAGGTCCTGATCCTCAATCGCGACCGCATCGTGCGGATCGAGCCCGCGGAGGCGACGGATCTCGACCTCGCGGCCGAGGTCGAGATCCCGGTCGCGGTCGATCCCCTGGCCAAGGATCGGACCGGCGAGCTGTACATGGACTGAGCCGGGACGATCCCGGTCATGGGCGCGTCCAGCCCGGGCGGCGCCCGGGCGGGATTGCGGGCACCCGGGATGCGCCCGGGTGGCGCCCTCAGCGGACGGCGTGCTCCTTGGTGGTCTCCACCCGGACCTTGACGAGCTCGGGGTCGCAGCCCTCCATCTCGCCGATTCCGGGCACATCACGAAGCCGCCACCCTCGCCGGCCACCTCGCACACCTTGCGAGTGGTGGCCCGGACCTCGTCGGGGGTTCCGGCCTGGAGCAGCGAGTTCCGGATGCCCCCGATGATGGCCATCGTGTCGCCGACAACCTCCTTGACCTTGAAGCTGTCGCTGAACGGGAACCAGCCCAGGCTCTTGGCGCGCGGCAGCGTCGCCAGGTGATGGAGGCGCTGGTCCCAGATGCCCTCGTAGAACACCAGCGGCAGGATGTCATTCGCTGCCAGGCCCTCGATCATGGCCTTGAGCTGCGGCCAGCAGAACCGCTCGAACTGGTCGATCGACATGAACCCGTCCGACCCGCGGTGCAGCGGGATGAACACGGTCCCGGGCCTCGTTCGGGCCGGCGGCGACGTGTCCTGGGCAGCCCCGACCACGTGGCTGTTTGCCGGCGGCATGATCGCCGTCCTGGCCGTCAGTGCCCTGGCGGCGTATGGAGGGTGGCGCCGGCCTGCGGATTCGTGACCATCGGCGTCGTCGTCTTGTCGCCGGACGCCAGGATCACGTCGCGGCCCACCACGAACCAGGTCGGGATCGGTCCCTTGCCCTTCACGTCGACGAGCCCGCGTGATTCAGTACCGGAATGCGTCACCGAGTCGCTCGCGGACCGCGTGCGTGACCTGGACCCGCCCTGGTACGCCGAGCGACTCCATCCGGCTGGCGAGGTTCACCGTGTCGCCCCAGATGTCGTAGATGAACTTCTTGGTGCCGATCACGCCCGCCACGACAGGCCCGCAGTGGACGCCGACGCGGAAGGCGATCCCGAGCCGGCGCGCCGCCTGGATGTCGCCGATGCACTGCGCGAGATCCAGCGCCATCGCCGTCACCCGGGCGGTGTGATCGGGCGAGCGCTCGGTGAGGCCGCCCACCACCATGTAGGCGTCGCCGATGGTCTTCACCTTCTCGAGCCCGTAGTGCTCAACGAGGTCGTCGAAGACCGAGAACACGTCGTTGAGCACGGCGACCAGCTCCGTGGGCGTCAGCTTCGACGAGAGGCGGGTGAAGTCCACGATGTCGGCGAACAGCAGCGTGACGTCGTCGAACCGATCGGCGATCAGCGGCTCGCCGTCGCGGAGCCGCTGGGCAATGGGGCCGGGGAGGATGTTGAGCAGCAGGCGCTCGTTCTCACGAGCCAGCCGCTCCCGCTCCTTGGTGGCCGTGATGTCCGTCCCGTACACGTTGACGAAGCTGAACCCCGGGACGTCAACCGGCAGCAGCGCGTAGGTCCGGCCCCCGGCCTCGACCTCGACCGAGCGGCCCCCGGGATCGCCGATCCTGTCGTGCAGCGCGGCGCGAACGGTCTCGGGCAGGGGCTCACCGGGCGCGATCTCCAGGCCGGCAACGAGGGCCGCGCTGGCCGGGTTCGCGTACAGCAGCCTGCCGGCGGCGTCGATCCGCATCACCGGGTTCGGGTTCTCGTCGGGGAACTTCACGATCGCCCGCTCCGCGGAGACATCCCGCCCGTACAGGTTCGTGAACGCCATGTCCGGGATCTCGACCGGCCATACGGCCCAGGTCCGGCCATCGCTGACGAGCTCCACGAACCCGCGGGAGGGCTCCACGGCGCGGATCCGCTCCAGCGTCATGACCGGAACCCGCTCCCCGACCGCGATGCCGAGCGCCCGCAGGACCCCGTCGCTGGCTGGGTTGGCGTAGGTCAGGTGGCCGTCGGCGTCGATCCGCATGACGGGGTTGGGGTTGTCGTCGGGGAAGCGGTTGATCGCGCTGATCTGCGCGCCGGTCAGGCGGGCTTCGCCATCATGGTGCGCGTCGTCGGCAGCGACCGGGACGCGATCTGCCATCCCGAAAGCGTAGGCGCGGCGTCAACCGCACGCGCGGCGCCTGTTGTTGGTCCGTGAATTCTGTCAGTGCCAACTGCTCAGTGACTTTGTCAGTCTCCGGCGGGCGGACCAGCGGTCCGCTGCGGCGGACAACGCAGCCGCCGGGCGCTGCGAAGCCGAGCCTGCCCCGTCGCGGGCGGCGCCTCAGCGAGGCGCGCCCGCCACGACGTCCGCGTACTCCGGGTGGCGTTCAAGATAGGTATGGACGAACGGACAGATCGCGATCACCCGCAGGCCACGAGCTCGAGCGTCCTCGAGCGCGAACCGCGCGAGCGCGCCAGCCACCCCGGCTCCCGCGTGGGCCGGCAGGGTCTCGGTGTGGACGAGCGCGAGCCGGCCTCGCTTGACCACGTAGTCGAGAAACCCGGCCAGATCCCCGTCCCGGTACGCCTCGTAGCGCTGGGCAGCCGTCACGTCCGTGACCTTCGAAGGGACCCCTTGCCCGGCGCTCACGGGACGTCGACCTCGGTGCCCAGCTCGGTGGATCGGCAGCAGGTCAGCATCAGCTCCAGCGCAGGCTGGCCGTCCGGCCCCGAGAACAGCGCGTACCTCCGCTCGAACCTGTTCCCGGCGCCGATGATCCCGGTGCGGAGCATCATCCACGGACCTCGTCGATCGTGATCGTCACCGTTGAGTCTAGGATCCCCGTCCATGTGAACGGGTGCCGGGACCGGGTGACGGCCACGGTGCGAGGCTGCCGGGCCGGCGCCCCTGGGCGCCACCTGGCCGCACGCGTGGCCGGGTCAGGCGATGGCGTGCTCCTCTGGCCCTCCTTCCCGGCTCCTACTTCTCCGTGGCGTCCTCGCCAGGCGCCGCTGCCGGACGCGGGAGGTGGGCGAGCTCGGCCTCCACCCGATCGATCTCGTGGCGGAGATCCTCGAGCCTACTCTCGAGCTCCTCGGCCGCCAGCTCCGGGTCCGCGCGCCGACCGGGCCGGTACCGGCCACGAGCGGGCCAGCCGGCCTCCTCGTACCAGCCTGCATGGCCACCTTCGCCATGACCGAACGGCAGCTCGTAGGGTGGGCCGTACCACGGCCCGCAGCCGTGCCATCCATGTCCGCAACGCATCACAGACCTCCTTTGCGTCTCGCGACGCTACATGCCATTAGCATGAGCATGCTATTGACAGTCTCAAAGGGCCGAATGCCCCGTTTGGTCCATTCCGACCGGTTCCCTGCCGTTGTCGAACGACCCGTGCGCAGCGAGCCCTTCCCTGGCTGAGCGAACGGCTCGCCGGTGCTGGCCCCAGTAAGGCTGGTCGGCCATGTGCGGGACGACGACGGTCGGCAGGCCGGCCGCGAGCCCCGCGGCGGTCGTGCCCGCGCCCCCATGGTGGATGACAGCCGCCATGCGAGGGAACAGCCAATCGTGGGGTGCCGAGGACAGGCGAAGGACGCTCGACGGCAGCTCGATCCGGCCCACGTCTGCCCACCCGGCCAAGAGGACGGCGCGCTGCTCGCTCCGGCGGACCGCCTCGACGACCAGGCGCGTGGTCTCGGCGGGGTCGCCGTCCGTCATGCTGCCAAACCCGATGCAGATCGGCGCCGATCCCGCCGCGAGGAAGTCGACGAGCTCGATCGGAGGGTCCCAGGCTGACCCCTCGTCGAGGAACCAGGACCCGGTCACGTGGTAGGTGGCCGGCCAGTCACGACCGACGCCGGTGCGACCACCAGCCCATGCCCTTCGATCCACTCCCGGAAGCCGTTCCCGGCCAGGAGGCGGACAACGTAGCCGGCATCCCGCAGCGCCCGGCCCAGGGCGATCGCCGGCCTGGACGTCCCCGCGGGTGCCGCTCGCGATGATCGTGATCCGCGTCATCTCACCCCACCACGGCCCCCGCCCCCGTCCAGGCACTGCGGCGCTGCGATGTCCACCGATCCCCTGACTACGCTGCGGCGCCCATCGTGGCGCGGTGTGCGGGAATGTCAACCACATGCGTTCCCCACGGCCGGGACCCGTGGGAGGGGCGGTTCGGCTGGGCGACGCAGGCGGAGCACCAGCCCCTCGGGGAACCGGTAGCATCGTCGTTGGGGACGGCGCACAGGGCCAGTGGGAATTCGATGCACCGAAGACTGATCGCGATCGCAGCCATCCTCGCCCTGGTCGGCCTTGCGGCAGGCTGTTCCCCGTCTCCTGGACCGGCCGAAGATACCGACTCCGATCAGGCCGTCTACCAGCAGACCATGTCCATCTCCAGCAGCTATCTGGCGCTCCGATATCGCACCGACCTCGTCCTGGCCAACGCCGGGGACTTCGCGGACTACGATGCGTGGAGCACGGAGATGTCCGCCGTCATCGGTGACTGGAACGCGACGGAGCAGGACGCTGCGACCCTCGAAGCCCTGGCCGGCAGGATGGCCGAAGAGACGATCAGCCTGGATCTCGTTCCCGTGGCCTACGCCTACAACCAGCAGGAGATCTCGGACATCGTCGATCGGGCCCCCATGGGGAAGAAGATCATGACCCTGGCCAAGCACTTCGGCGTCGACGCCAAGCACGCCCAGGCGATCCTCAACCAGTCTCAGGCCCAGGTCAGCAGGGATGCCTACGGCAGCGAAGGGGACGTATTCGCGGGCCTGGAGAACGATGCCACCAGGGTCAAGAATGGTTGCAAGATCACGGGCTTTGTGGCCGGGGTCGTGATGACCGGCGGAGCCGCAGGACTGGCCGCCAGCGGAGCACTCGTGCAGACGACGGTCGTCGTCGTGGGCACCGACCTGGCCCTGGAAATCACCGGCGATGAGGCCCGGATCGCCCTCGGCGACAAGAACAAGGTCTCCGAGATGGTCAGCACCATCCGCACGGTGACCGAGCCGGCGGCCGGCATCCTGACCATTACCGCCATGCCGGGGAACCTGGGCAAGGCCATCGAGAAACTGGGGGCCGCGAGCTTCACCGCCGACCAGTTCCGGTCCGCGGTGCAGGACGGCAAGGTGCTGGGCATCAGCATCGTGCCCAACAGCGAAGGCGGACTCCAGGTCAAGACTGCCGCCCTGAGCCCCGAAGAACTGCCCGCGTGGCGCCAGGACACCGGCGCCATCGCCAGCGGGGAGTCGATCGCCGAAGTCCTCGGCGCCGAGGTGACCGAAGCCCCGGTGGCGCCGAGCGAAGCACCCGCGAGCGAGGCACCCGCGAGCGCTGCGCCGCCCGCAGCGGCCGGTGTCATCAGCCGGAGCGATTTCGACGCTTGGAGCGACGAGCAGTCCCTCGTGTGGGAGGAGGACGGCGGCTTCCTTGGAGGCGACATCACCGAGAAGTTCGGCCCGCCCGACCTGATCACCACCAAGAAGGGCTACCCGGCCTGGGTGTACTACGACCTCATCTCGCAGCTGAACAACACGTCCGAATCGGTGCTGTTCACGTTCTACGAGGAGGGCGGGTTTGTGGCCACGACCGAGTGGGGGGACCGGGACCGGGTGAATGCGCTGGTCGACCATCTCTAGGGATCCTGGACGCGAACGCCCAGGTGGACGGGGGGCAGTCCGATCACTGACAGCATCGGCGCGCCCGGAGGGATTCAAAGACCAGCGGTCGGCGCGATCTCGCGGGTCCGGCACAAGTTGAGGAATCCCCCCAGGTCCTGCACAACCTGAGGACCTGCCTCAAATCGAGGTCATCCGCGGAGGTGCTAGCCGCTGGGATCCAGTAAGCAGTTGGCTCCGGCGGTAGGATTCGAACCTACGACCAAGTGATTAACAGTCACCCGCTCTACCACTGAGCTACGCCGGAGCGAAGAGGCCGGACAGGCTGGCCTCGGGCGCCGTCGCGGCGCCGCGGGAGAGGATAGCAGGAGCCGGCACGCGCGTTCCAACGCAGACCTGGCGATCCCCTCCCCTAGACTGTCCGGCCATGACCCTGATCTCCGCCGAAACGCTGCACGCCCGGATGGACGACCCGCAGCTTCGCATCGCCGACGTTCGCTGGTGGCTGGCGGACCCGCCCAGGGGCCGCCGCGACTACGACACGGGGCACATCCGGAGCGCCGTGTTCGTGGACCTCGACACGGACCTGGTCGCGAGCGAAGGACCCGGCCGCCATCCACTGCCCGAGCCGGTCGCGTTCCTCCGGCGGATGGAAGCCCTCGGGTTCGATGCGTCGAGCCGGATCGTCGCGTACGACGACGCCGGCGGCACGGTTGCCGCACGACTATGGTGGATGCTCGATGACCTCGGACACCACGGGGTCCAGGTGCTCGACGGCGGGATCCAGGCATGGGTCGCGGCGGGTGGGCCCCTCACGGCCACCGTGCCGACGCCGATGCCGGGCCGCCTCGGTCTGCGCGAGCGATGGTCGAGGACGATCGACCGGGCGGCGCTGATCGAGCGTCTCGGATCGATCGCGATCGTCGATGCCCGTGCCCGTGAACGGTACCGGGGCGACATCGAGCCGATCGACCCCGTCGCCGGCCACATCCCGACTGCGCTCAGCCGGCCGACCACCGGCAACATCGGCCCGGACGGACGGCTCCTGCCGGCCGAGGAGCTTCGCGCCCGCTTCGAGGCGCTCGGGGGGTTCGAGGCAGGCGGAGAAGATGTCGTCGTCGCCTGCGGGAGCGGTGTCAACGCCTGCCACAACGCGCTCGCGATGCGGGTCGCCGGGCTGCCCGGTCCCCTGCTCTACCCGGGCTCCTACAGCGACTGGTCGAGCTCCGGGCTGCCGATCGCGACCGGCGATGACCCGGGTGGGGTGCCAACGAGCCTGCGCCGTTGACGGGCGGCCGCATGGACGACGCCTCCTGGCACACCCACTGCGGTGATCCCCTGCCGGCCCTGGGGCACCGGAGCGCGGCTCACAGCGGCGGCAGGTCCAGGCACCCCCGGACCGCGTTCTCGAGCCGCTCCGAGCGGTCGTAGCCGGCGATCTCCGCGGTCACGAACCCGAGCGCGTACTGCCCGGCCTCGCTCCACCAGCCCACGCTGCCACCCAGCCCACCCATGCCGAAGCCGTCCGGATCCAGCCCGAACCCGAGGCCCCATTCACGCTCGTCGCCCATCACCATGTCGATGCCCGACCCGGCTGCCGCCGTCGCCTCCGCGAGCATCGCCGACGACAGGATCGCGCCGGTCTTGAGCGCGACGTACAGCCCGGCCACGCCGCGCGCCGTGCCGTGGCCGTTGATCGCCGGGATCTCGGCGCGGCGCCACCGATCGCTGTTGACCACCGCCGGGTCGCGCGCCCCGGGCGGGTTGGCGATCGCGCGCTCATACAACGCCGTTCCGCCGGTGTTGGCCCGGCGGAATGCCTCACCGAAGCCGCCGAGATCCGCGACTCTCGCCAGCTCGGGGTCCGTCAGCCCGACGTGGAAGTCCAGGCCGCGCGGATCGCAGACCTCGTCGCGCAGGAACTGGCCAAGCGTCCGGCCATCGATCCGTCGGACGACCTCGCCAACGAGGTGCCCGTAGAACAGCGCCGACTCCCCGTGGGCCGCGCCGGGCTGCCAGGTGGGAGCCTGCTCGGCGAGCAGGCGGCACATCCGGTCCCAGTCGTACCAGGCCGCCTCGGGGGCCGGCCGATCGAGCAGGACATGGCCGGATCGGTGGGCGAGGACCTGGCGCATCGTCGTCGCCGCGGTCATCTCCGGCCAGTACGTCGACAGCGGCGCGTCGAGGTCGATGAGCCCGCGGTCCGCGAGAACCAGCGCGCACACCGCCGCGAACGGCTTCGTGACCGAGTACACCATCGCGATGGTGTCGGCCCGCCATGGGCGCTTGCCGGCGGCATCGGCATGGCCGCCCCACAGGTCGACGACCCAGCGCCCGCCGTGCCAGACGGCCAGCGCCGCACCGGGTCCCGCCTGGCCCTCGATCACGCCGGCGAACGCCTCGGCGACCGGCTCGAACCCGGGATCCGCCGATCCACCGATGGTCATCGCCCTGGGACTCCGGACCGCTTCACCTGGTGGGCTGAGCCGCTACGAGGGCTGACCGGCCGCCCGGCCGCGCGCCGACCGGACGACAACCGCCTGGGCGACGGCGACCAGCAGCGCCGCGGTGAACCCGATCAGCACGTCTCCGAGGAGGGCGACCTGGAAGCCGAACAGCGTGATCTCGGGGCCGATCGAGATCCCGAAGCGGTGCCCGACCAGGTAGAACGCGAGGAACCCGGCAGCCACGGGGAGTCCGTGGGCACGCCAGCCGCGGGGCCCGCCGACGGACGCTGACAGTCGCACGGCAAGGATCCCCACGAGAACCGAGCACAGCAGGAACAGCGAGACGAGCGCATAGGCTTGGGGCGGCATCATTCGATGCTACCTCCAGTGTGGGGGAACCCTCTCGCCTGCCGCCGGACCCTCGTCCTCCTGACCACCGTAGCCGCATTCAGCGGGGATTGGCAGCGGCGACCACCCCGAGGAGCTGCGGGTCCCGATTGCCGGATCGGGCGGCGACCTCCGCACGGAGGTGACCACTCCCATTCGCAGCTGCATACCGGACGCCGGGCAGACGCCGGCGCGGGCTCGCCGTCCCGGGACGCGGGCGGCCCGGGGGGCGCGGGCGGCCCGGGGCGCGGGCGGCGTTACCGGCGGCCGCGGACCGTGGCCGATTTCTCGGACACGTTGCCCGCCGCGTCGACCGCCCGCACGTAGTAGCGGGCCCCATGGACCGTGCGGATCCGGATCTGCGACACCGTGGTGACGGCCACGGGCTTGGCGCGGCCCACGCGATAGATCTGGTACCGCACGACGCCGACGTCATCGCTGGACGGTGCCCAGTTGAACTTCACGAAGGCGCCGGAGCGGCGGACCTTGTGGAAGTTCGCCGGCTTGGACGGCCCGGTGGTGTCGGGCAGGGTCGTGACCATGATCGCCACGGTCGCCTCGACGCTTGCGTTGGTCGAACCATCGACCGCCGTGACGCCGTAGGTGTGGGTCGCGCCGCTTGTGGCGCCCGTGTCGATCCACGCGGTCGCGCCGCCACCCGTGGTCGTGAGCAGTGATCCGTCGCGGGTGACCTGGTAGCCGGTCACAGCGGTATCGTCGGTGGACGCGGTCCACGAGACCTCGACGCCGCCGCCGGTCACGGTGCCGGCCAGATTCCCCGGCATGCTCGGGGCATACCCGTCGCGAACCCGTACCACGACGCCGGACGAGTCGGCGGACAGGGTGGTGATCGACAGCTTCGAGACGGGGTCCGTCATCGTCTGGCCGACCGCGAGCGGCGCGTCGACCAGGGTCGATGTTGACGGGATCGAATCCAGGAGCAGGGTTGCCTCGGGCGCCCACGTGGGGCTCGCCGTCCCGGAGCCGATCCGGATCGTGGCTCCCACCGTCACCGGGGACCCCGCCGTGAAGGTGTCGAACACGCCATAGGTCATCCGCGTGTCGAGATCGAAGAAGCTCCCGTCGCCGCGCGGGACGCGGACCAGCTTGAGGCCCGCGCCGCCGAAGTAGGGCCTGAGCGTGTAGGTGTTGCCTGGGACGGCGATCGCCTTCTCTTCGGGCGCCAGCCAGCCAAGCTCGCCCAGGTGCGACCCGTGGTCGTGGCGCAGACCAACGCTGCCCATGATGGAGAACGGATCCGCATAGGTGACCGGCACGCAGTCGCTGGGCGGCGCGATCATCACCCGGGTCTCATCGACCACGCAGTTCGCGACGTTGCTGTGGGCCAGGCCGAAGTTGTGGCCCAACTCGTGGGCCATGACCTGCACGGAGAGGGTGCCGTTGAGGTACGTGTAGCTCCCCGGCACGTACCCGAGACCGGCCCAGGGGCAGGCGCTCGTGTACGGGAACACGAACATCACGTTGGTGTAGGAGGACAGATTGGCGCCCGCGGCGTTGGCGGCATTCCAGGCGAGGGTGTGCCACGAGCTCCAGCTGCAGCCGGCCGTGGTCGCGGCGATCGTGTACCAGCCGAACACGGCCCCGCTGACCGTCATCCGCCCCTTGGACTCCTCCTCGAAGAACTGCTTCGTGCTGGTCGAGCTGTCGAGCAGCGCGGTCCTCACCTGCGACTCGGTGAACGGGGTCGTGGCAAGGTCCGTGAAGTTGAACATGACCACCGCGATCGACTTGTCGACGACGGTCTCGTCGACGGTGGCGCCGACGGCAGGCCGGCTGCTGCTGTCCGGCCCGGTCACCAAGGCATCGCCGGCGGCAGGGCTGGCGCCCCGCCGGCGAATCACGAGGTCCGGACCCGGCTCCGCCGAGCGAACGCGGAGGGTGTCGCCCAGGCGCGTTCCGGTGACCGTCACCCGGGAGCCGGTGATGCTTCGCGGGTCGCCACGCTCGAACTCGACGGGGGTGATCCCATCGGCGTTCCGGATCGAGTAGACGAAGTGGTCGCGCCCGTCGCCCAGCTCGATGTAGGCGGTCTCGAGGGTGCCGGTCACCGATTCCCGGACCGCGCCTCCGGGCGCTGCTGCCGCCGCGGGCGCCGCGATGACCACGGCGAGCAAGAGGGCGGCGAGGACCTGCAGGGCGTGGCGCATGTGGCTCCGGATGGGCGCGTGGGCCCGCGGGGATGTGGTTCTGGAAGCGTCCCCTACCGCCGCCGTCGGTGGGATCGCCCGTGGGTGCCATCGGAGCCCGGCGATCGTCCACCCGCCCGATGCGCAGGAGCACCGTGCTGATGGATGGTCTGGTGGGGTGGAGGGGCGTGGAGCCGAGTACCGCGGTCCCAGTGCCGTCCACCGGCCCATCGGGCGGCCGCGTGCCGCCGTCGCCGCGGGACTCGAAAAGGCCGCCGACCCGAAAGGGATCGGCGGCCTGCAAGGGCGCTGACCGGGGTGATCATCCCCGGGCTGTGTCCGCGACCACCTCGAGCTGCTCCGTGGTCTCGACGGCGGCCTCGTCGACCGCGTCTGCGGTCATGTCGGCCATGCCCTTGGCGTCCTCGACGGCGGCCGTCGCCTTCTCGCGGACCTGGGCGATCCGCGTCTCAAGCTGTGCCTGCATCTCGGTCACGCGGCTCTCGATCCGGGCACCGAGCGCATCGAGATCCCGCCTCGAGAGATCGTCGCGCACCTCCTGGTAGGCATCGCGCAGGTCGCGTCCCGACTGCACGGAGTACGCGACGGCGCCCATGGCGCCGACCACGAGCCCGGCAAGGAATCCGACGATGAACTTCATGGCTGCCTCCTGCTCCGGATCCATCCGCCCGACGAAGGCCATCGGGCGGCATCAGGGTCTGCGGACAGCCTACCGGATGCGGGAGCGCAACCCACCGGACGGCGCCAGTCGCGTCACCCGGGATCGGCCGCCACCGACGCCCGCGGGGATCGCCGCGGAGCCGCGCTCCTTGGGCGGCGCGCGCTCGGTCCGACCCGGGTCTTGGGGCGCTTGGCCACCAGCGCCGCCTCGCGTGCGGCGACGGTCGACTCGACGAGCTCCGCCGCAAGCAGGGGGTGGGCAAAGAAGTAGCCCTGCCCGTAGCGACACTCGATCGACTGCATCAGGCTTGCCTGCTGGCTGGTCTCGATCCCTTCCGCGACGGTGTCGATCCCCAGCGAATGGGCCATCGCGACGATGGCGGCCGCGAGTCCGGATGTCCGCGACGACGCCTTCGCATCCTGCGTGAACTCGGTCGCGATCTTGAGCGCATCGACCGGGAACTGGCGAAGATGGCTGAGCGAGAAGTATCCCGTCCCGAAGTCGTCGATGTACACCCGGATGCCAAGCTCGCGCAGGGTCACCAGCGTCGCGATCGTCCCGGGCGTCGCCCGCAGCAGCGCGGTCTCGGTGATCTCCAGCACGAGGCTCGCCGGGTCGATGTCGTGCTCCTGGAGCGAGCGCCGGACCCCGTCAAGGAAGCCGGGCTCCTGGATCTCACGAGCCGAGACGTTGACCGCGAGGAACAGGTCGTCGGGCACCGATCCCGCCCGGCGCCACGCGGCGGCCTGCCGGCACGCTTCGCCGAGCACCCAGCGCCCGATCGGCAGGATCGAGCCATGCTCCTCGGCGATCTCGATGAACTGGCCGGGAGCGATGAGGCCCTTCTCCGGGTGTCGCCATCGGACGAGGGCCTCGACCCCCGACAGGGCGCCCGTCTTGAGCTCCACGATGGGTTGATATCGAAGCTCGAGCTGGTCCAGGTCAACCGCCTCCTGGAGCTCCATCGCCAGCTCGTGACGATCCCGGATTGCGGTGTGCATGCCGGGGTCGAACACCGCAAAGCCGGACTTGCCGTTCGCCTTGGCCATGTACATCGCCACGTCGGCGTTGCGGACCATCTCCGCCGCGTCGCCCATGGCGTCCCGGGCGCTCGCGATCCCGATGCTGGTGGTGACCACGACCCGCTGGTCTCCGATCAGGTACGGGGCGCGCAGCTCGCGGACCAGGCGATCTGCCATGGCGAGGGAGCGCCGGAGGTCCGGATAGTCCTCGGTCAGGATCGCGAACTCGTCACCGCCAAGGCGGGCGACCAGATCCTCGCTCCGAACGAGGCTGGTGATCCGCTCCGTGACGCCCACCAGCAGCGCATCGCCGGCGGCGTGACCCAGCGTGTCGTTGACGACCTTGAAGTCGTCGAGATCGATGAACATCACGGCCGAGATGCGATTCGCCCGCCGTGTCGCCGGGTCGAGGACGCGCTCGAGACTGTTCTGGAACGAGCGCCGGTTGGCGGCGCCGGTCAGCGCATCGCGCTCGGCGAGGTCCTGGACGCTCTTGAGCAGCACGGCGTTCCGCAGGTTGAGCGCGGCGATCGCGGCGGCCTGGGCGATCACCGAGACGACACGACGCTCGATCCCGAGCACGGACAGGGCACGGTGCTCGAGGACGATGAGTCCGAGCGGGGAGCCGTCCGCCAGCATCGGCGCGACGATGACATTGCGAGCGTCCGGCAGCACCTTCGCGAGCTCCTCGTCCTGCCGCGGATCGAGCCGCCGGAGGGCGAGCGGCGCCCGCAGCTCCCAGGCGCGCCCGGCGATGGCACCGGGCAGCAGCGAGGTTGTCGGCGGCTCCTCTACCCCGTGCGAGGCGAGGACCACGAGCCGGTCCTCGGACATCCCGAGCAGGACCACCCGCGGGAATCGATACCGGGCAACCAGCGCATCGATCGTGAGGCGGGCCTGTCGAACCGGGTCTCCCTCGTTGTCGAGGTGCGCTCCAAGCTCGACCAGGGCTTCGAGGTCGGCTCGCCGCTGGCGGAGCTCCTTCTCGTTCATGGCCGAGAACACCGACGTGGCGAGCGCGAACAGCCAGAAGGCGGTGACGCTCAGCACGGGCATCCGCTCGAACTCGAGCGTGACTCCGGCCTGGACGTCCACCGCCGGCACCAGGCCGGCCGCCTGCGCATAGAGCACCACGAACAGCAGCAGCGAGTGCCAGAGCGCGATCTTGAGACCGGTGCGATACGAAGCGAGCAGCGACACGGCGACGAGGTGGAGATACACCAGGAACCGCATCGGGCTCTGCGTGCCACCGGTTGCGTACATCGCGAGCGCGAGATACAGCCCGTCGACGAGCAGCATCACCGTGAGCGCCGTGAACGTGGCCCGGGGCTGGCGCCAGGCGAGCGCCTCGAACACCAGGCCCAGCGCGAGATAGCCGACGGATGCCCACAGCAGGCCGTCGAGACTGATGGCGAGTGCCGATCCACCAGCCACCCCGAACGCCACCGTGACCGCGGTGAGGCCGACGCGCAGCGCCAGCAGGGAGCGAAGGCGATCTCCGATGGCGGCGACGTCAGTCCGCTCGCGAGTGACGCTCATGGGAGCCGCTCGTCAGCGAACTCGACCAGGGCGTCCGCCATCGACGCAGGGGCAGCCCGGAGCTTTGGGTCGCGTGCGTCGAGCGGACCCTGCACGAGCAGGAACAGGAGGACTGCCAGCGCAAGAACCATGGGGAAGCCGAAGTTCGTGGCGACGCTGGCAGCCGCGGCGGGGTTGACCGCAGCCGCAACCTCCTCGACCGCTGTCGACACGAGCGCGCCGACGAACTCACCCAGGCCAGCGGAGGGCGGCGGCTCAGTGGCAGCTGGGCTGCCGGGCTCCGAGACACCGGCGGCCGTCCCGGCGCCGTCCGCTCCGGAGTCGCTCGTGGCGGGCAGACCGGCGGCTCCGTCGGGCGTGCCGCCGTGGGATGGGCCGGCCGCCGTGAGCACGGGGCTCGCCGTGGGGGTCGGCGTGGGGGTCGGGCTGGGGGTCGGCGTGGGGCTGGGGGTCGGGGTGGGGCTGGGGGTCGGCGTGGGGCTGGGGGTCGGCGTCGGGCTGGGGGTCGGCGTGGGGCTGGGGGTCGGCGTGGGGCTGGGGGTCGGCGTCGGGCTGGGGGTCGGCGTCGGGCTGGGGGTCGGCGTCGGGCTGGGGGTCGGCGTCGGGCTGGGGGTCGGCGTCGGGCTGGGGGTCGGGCGTCGGGCTGGGGGTCGGCGTCGGGCTGGGGGTCGGGCTGGGGGTCGGCGTCGGGCTGGGGGTCGGCGTCGGGCCGGGGGTCGGGCTGGGGGTCGGCGTCGGGCTGGGGGTCGGCGTGGGGCTCGGGGTCGGCGTGGGGGTCGGCGCGACCGTCGGGGTCGGCGTCGGGCTGGGGGTCGGCGTGGGGGTCGGCGCGGGCGTCGGGGTCGGCGTAGGGCTGGGGGTCGGCGCGACGGTCGGGCGTGGGGGTCGGCGTGGGGGTCGGGCTGGGGGTCGGCGCGACGGTCGGGCTGGGGGTCGGCGCGACGGTCGGGGTCGGCGTCGGCGTGGGGGTCGGGCTGGGGGTCGGCGCGACGGTCGGGCTGGGGGTCGGGCTGGGGGTCGGCGTCGCGACTGAGGTGACCGCGCGCGTGACCTTGTCCGCCAGGTCATCCCGCTCCCGTGCACCGACAGGTTCGAAGCAGTTGAGGACCTGCCACCACCCGCCGCTGAGACCACAGATGATGTCCGTTCCGGCATTCGACGCCACGTACTCCACCGAGCAGGTGCCGCTATCGCCGGTGTGGCACGTCAGATCCGGGCTCCAACCACCACTCGGGTCATTTGCGCTACCCCAGAGGAAGTAGACACGGACCAGCGTGTCGGTTCCCTTGAGCAGTGCTCCCTCGTGGTCGTATGCACGAGCGACGATCGTGAACCTCGTCCCCTGGGGACCCGACGCGGTTTCGGGCTCGAGGTCGATCGAAGCCAGCGTGGCCTCAGATGCCTTCGCCGGGTCCGCCTGACGAGCTTCAAGACCGGGTGTCTGTCCGGCGCCCCCACCTGCCGCGACAACGGTGCGTACCGCACCCATGCCGCTCGCAGTCACGGCGAGAAGGGTCGCCAGTACCGATACGACAATTGGCGAACCCTTGCGGCAGACACCAGGATGCATGCAGTCCCCCGACTGAGCCTGTGCCGCCGGACGGTCGGCACGACGCCCCGCGGCGCATGCCAAGTGGACACGCTGCGCGCGGCGGGGGCCATCGTTCATTCGTCCTGTCCGACCCAGGTGCGCGGGCGCACCGGTACCGGGCGGGGTGCCGGGGCAACGCCCAGGTCCCATGGGGTGGGTAGGACCTTGGTTCAGTCCCGTGGATGGAACGCACCCGTGAAGTGCGGATTGGACCGGTTGCGTCGGACGGCCATGAACCAGCGGAGCACGGGGTTCCGCGGGCGCGGTGCCCGGCCGGCGACGCTACTCCAGGTAGTCCTTGAGCTTGCGGCTCCGGCTGGGGTGCCGAAGCTTGCGGAGCGCCTTCGCCTCGATCTGGCGGATGCGCTCACGGGTGACGTTGAACTCCCGGCCCACCTCCTCGAGGGTGCGGGCGCGTCCGTCCTCGAGGCCGAACCGGAGCTGGAGGACCCGACGCTCCCGCCCAGTGAGCGAATCGAGCACCGCCTCCACCTGCTCCTTGAGCAGCTGGTGGCTGGCCGCCTCGGCCGGCGCGAGCGCGCCGCGGTCCTCGATGAAGTCACCGAGGTGGGAGTCCTCCTCCTCGCCGATCGGCGTCTCGAGGGACACCGGCTCCTGGCTGACCTTGATGATCTCGCGGACCTTCTCGGGTGTGACCACGACCTCCTGGCCCTTGGACATCGCCTCGGCGATCTCCTCGACGGTCGGCTCGCGACCGAGCTCCTGGAGGAGTTGCCGCGACACACGGATCAGCCGGTTGATGGTCTCCACCATGTGGACCGGGATCCGGATCGTGCGGGCCTGGTCGGCGATCGCGCGGGTGATCGCCTGCCGGATCCACCACGTGGCGTAGGTCGAGAACTTGAAGCCCTTCTCGAAGTCGAACTTCTCGACCGCGCGGATCAGGCCGATGTTGCCCTCCTGGATCAGGTCCAGGAAGGACATCCCTCGGCCGATGTACTTCTTGGCGATCGAGACCACGAGCCGCAGGTTGGCCGAGGTCAGCTGCTCACGCGCATCGCGCCCGATCCGGACGACCTCGCCCTTGCGGTCGCGCATCTTGGTCTGGGGCGGGACATGCGGGTCGAAGCCCATCCGTCGCACGAGGTCGGAGTCGTTGCCGGCCTCGATCCAGCGTTGGACTGCGGGGAACGCCACGTCGTCGCGCGTCCAGTCGTAGATCGCGCGCAGCCCAGGGTTGTCGCGCGAGTCGAGATCACCGTTGTGCACGGACAGGTAGGACCAGTCCAGCAGCACCCCGAACGTCTCGGCCGACGGGCTCGCCGAATAGTCGGAAAGCAGGCTCCGGGCGGCCTTGAGGAGCTCCTTCGTGCCATCGGACTGCACGTCCCTGCCTGCGCGGACCAGATGGAAGTCCGGGTGCTCGGTGTACAGGTCGGTCGCACCCGGAGCGGCGAGCGCGTCCGCGACCATGCGGTGGGTCTCCTCACCGAATGGCAGCTGGTGCTGGCGCTTGGCGGTCCGCGTCTTGCGCTCGGTGTCGTGCAGCGTCCACTCGTGGAGTGACACCACCGCCTTCCACGGTTCCTCGATGATCTGCTCGCCGAGCTCGATCGCCTTGGCCAGGACGACCTCCTCCTCGGCGGTCAGCAGGGCGACCTTGCCGATCTCCTTGAGGTACATGCGGACTGGGTCGTCGATCCCGATCATGTCGGCGGAGAGCGCCTCGAGCTCCTCGGAGGACGGCTCGTCGACGGAATCGGAGGAGATCCTGGAGGGGGCGTCCTCGGTCGGGGGAGCCACCAGCCCCTCGACGGCCTCCTCGGTGACCACCTCCACCGACAGCTCCGGGCCGGCCGGTTCGGCGTCGTCGGAGGTCAGGTCGTCGTCATCAAGGTCGTCGTCATCAAGGTCGTCGTCGGCCGTCGCCGCGGCCTTCTTGGAGGACGCGGCCGACACGAGCCCGGCCTCCTCCAGCTCGCGCTTGGAGCGCCGCGGCCGGGAAAGCACCGCCTCGACGAGGAGCTTGTCCGTGGGATCGGGCATCAGCGGGACCTCCGGGAGTGGGCGCACAGGGTGTGGAGACGGGTCGGGCTGGATGGGGTCGGAGCGGACCGGTGGCTCATCGGGCCGCCACCGGGGACTTTGCCAGGAGTCGTGTCTGGTCCCGGCGCTTGTCGAGTGACCGGCGCTGCTCGTTGAGCAGCCGGCGTTCGTGCAGGAGCCGCTCGACGGTGGCGGGATCGCCGTCGCGCTCGGCCTCGGCAGTCGCGTCGCGGTTGTAGCCGCTGCGCTCCTGCCAGTCCACGTCATCGAGCTCCAGGGCGAGCCGCTCGATCTCGTAGGCGAGGGACCGGTCCGAGAGATCGCGGGGGTTGGGCCCGGGACGCGATACCAGCGCCTGGCCCAGGGCTCGGCTCTCTTCGTCGAGACCCTCGAGGATCGCGGCCAGCGCGAACGGTGGCCGGACGCCGTGATCGTCTCGGGTGCGAGCCGTGACCACGGCCCGGAACAGCTCACGGGCCACCTGGCTCGGCATCCGATCCGGCCCAAGGCCGTCGAGCAGCCGGTCGTGGGCCTCGGGCACCAGCAGGACGAGGCGCAGCAGCTCCTGCTCGGTCCGCGAGACGCCCCGGAGGATGTCGTTGACCGGCAGCGAGTCCGCCGCCGCGATGACGGCGCTGGCCGTGAACCGGGTGTCAGACGGACGGCCGCTGCCCTCGCGCAGGGCGACCATCAGCGCACCCGGGCCGATCCCGGACAGCTGGGCGATCTGCTGGAGGTACGGGTCACGCATCAAGGGCGGGAGCGTTCGGACGACCTCGATCGCCGCCTCGGCGAACCGCGCCTTGCCACCGGGCGCCTTGAGGTTGTTGGCGCGCGCGTGGACATCGATCAGGTAGTCCACGATCGGCTGCGCGGTCCGCACGTCCTCGCGCCAGCGGTCCGGCTCGTCGCGCAGGACCTCGTCCGGGTCCCGGCCCTCGGGCAGGCGGACCACGCGCACGTCGTCGAGCTCCACCCCGGAGTCGCTGCCGGCCAGCTGTCGGATCAGCTCCTCGAGCGCCGTCGCCCCGAAGGTGCCGGCCTTCTCGCCCGCCGCGTCGACGTCGTAGGCGAGGGCGATCCGCTTGGCATACCGCGTGATGAGCGCGACCTGGCCGGGCGTGAGCGCGGTGCCGAGACTGGCCACCACGTTCTCGAAGCCCGCCTGGTGGGCCATCAGCGCGTCCGTGTAGCCCTCCACGATCACGGCCTGTCCGGTCTTGCGGATCGCCGTCTTCGCGCGGTCGATCAGGTAGAGCGTGCGGCTCTTGTCGAACAGCGGCGTGGCCGGCGAGTTGAGGTACTTGGGACCGTGATCCCGGCCATCGTCCCTGGCGCCCTCCTTGCCCAGGATCCGCCCGCCAAGGCCGACCGGATGCCCGTTGGCATCGCGGATCGGAAAGATCACCCGCTCCCGGAACCGGTCGTAGACGCCGCCGCCACGTTGCCGGGGACTCGCGAGGCCCACCTCGAGCAGGTCCGCCGCCGTCACCTGGCGCTTGCTGGCGAGCTGCCGGATGAGCTGGTCCCAGCCGCCGGGCGCCCAGCCAAGCTGATGCTTCTCGATGGTCTCGTCGGTGAACCCACGCCCCCGGAGGTAGGCGAGCGCCGGCTCGCCGGTCTTCGACTTGAGCAGCACCGCGTGGTAGAAGGCGATCGCGGCCTCGAGCACGGTGCGCAACCGCGCGTTGCGAGCGTCCTCGGCCTTGGTTCGCTCGTCGACCTCCACGCCCGCGCGCGCGGCCAGCACCTTGAGCGCCTCCGGGAACCCGACGGAGTCCCGCTCCATGACGAACGTGAAGATGTCGCCGTGCTTGCCGCACCCGAAGCAGTGCCAGGTGTCGCGTGCCGGGGTCACCACGAAGGACGGGGTCTTCTCGCCGTGGAACGGGCACAGCCCCTTGAGGGTGGTGCCCGCCTTCTTCAGCTGGACCGCCTCCCCCACCACATCGGCGACGGGCAGGCGACCCTTGATCTCGGCGACGGTGCCGACGGCCAACCGCAGCTCCTCCCCAGGTTCCCTGGTTCGATTCCGGCGGAAATGAGTGCGGACCTGTCAAGTGTTGACAGGCCTCGCCGCGGCCGAGGGTACCCCCGGCCCGGAGGCTTGACAAGGTACGCGGCCGGCAAGCCGGATGGCGGGACTGGTCGGCCACCGCGCGTGCCAACCCCGGTGCGGGGCCAACCGTCCGCTCGGGCGTGCGAGCCATCCCGCGCCCCCGGTTGACAGCCCGAGGTACCCGCCATACGGTCAGGCTCGCCACGTCATCGATCGATCGAGCTCCGACACCCGGCGCCGACAGACCCCCAGAGGTCCCCCCGATCCACGCCCTGCACACTCACCCGACTCGCCTCTCGCTGCCTGCGCCCTCGAGCGCCACGGCGTGACCACCGAACGCGTCGTCTGGGCCGGTCTCCCCTACCCGCTGGGGGCCACGTTCGCGGGCTGGGGGACCAACTTCGCCCTCTTCTCCGAGGTCGCCGAGCGCGTTGAGCTGTGCCTGTTCGACGACGACGGGACCGAGACGCGGATCGACATGCCGGAGTCGACGGGTTACGTCTGGCACGCCTACCTGCCTCGTGTCGGCGGCGGCCAGCGGTACGGGTACCGGGTCCACGGGCCCTGGGACCCTGCGAGCGGGCTGCGCTGCAATCCGGCGAAGCTGCTGCTCGATCCGTATGCGAAGGCCGTCGAAGGGGATGTCGCCTGGGACGAGGCGGTCTTTCCCTACCACTTCGACAACCCGGACGGTTCGCGCAACGATGCCGACAGCGCGCCGTTCGTGCCGCGATCGGTCGTGGTCGATCCCGACTTCGACTGGGAGGGCGATCGCCCGCCCCATCACCCGCCCAACGAGACGGTCATCTACGAGGTCCACGTCAAGGGCTTCACGGCGCGCCACCCCGGGATCCCCGAGGCGCAGCGCGGTACGTACGCGGGGCTCGCCCACCCGGCGTCCATCGAATACCTGAAGCGACTCGGCGTGACCGCCGTGGAGCTGATGCCCGTCCACCAGTTCGTCCACGACGCCCACCTCGCGGACCGCGGACTGCGCAACTACTGGGGCTACAACTCGATCGGCTTCCTGGCCCCGCACAACGGCTACGCCGCGAACGCGCGCGGCGGGCGCCAGGTCGCCGAGTTCAAGGCGATGGTCAGGGCGCTCCACGCAGCCGGGATCGAGGTCATCCTCGACGTCGTCTACAACCACACGGCCGAGGGCAACCACCTCGGACCGATGCTGTCGATGAAGGGGCATCGACAACGCCGGCGTACTACCGGCTGGTGCCTGACGACCGGCGCCACTACATGGACTACACGGGCACCGGCAACACGCTCAACGTGCGCCACCCGCACAGCCTCCAGCTGATCATGGACAGCCTGCGCTACTGGATCCGCGAGATGCACGTGGACGGCTTCCGGTTCGACCTCGCGTCCGCCCTCGCGCGCGAGCTCCACGAGGTGGACCGCCTGTCGGCCTTCTTCGACCTGATCCAGCAGGATCCGACCGTCAACGAGGTCAAGCTGATCGCCGAGCCGTGGGACGTCGGCGAGGGCGGCTACCAGGTGGGCAACTTCCCGCCCCTGTGGTCGGAGTGGAACGGCAAGCTACCGGGACACGATCCGCGACTTCTGGCGGGGCAGCGCCGGAGCCGCTGGCGGACGTCGGCTACCGGCTCACCGGCTCGTCCGACCTGTACGCATCGAACGGCCGGCGGCCGTACGCGAGCGTCAACTTCATCACCGCCCACGACGGGTTCACGCTTGCCGACCTGGTCGTCATACGAGCGACAAGCACAACGAGGCCAACGGCGAGGACAACCGCGACGGCGAGTCCCACAACCGCTCCTGGAACCGCGGCGTCGGAGGGCCCGACCGACGATCCGGCCATCGTCGCGCCGCGACGCGCGACCAGCGCGGAACCTGCTCGCGACCCTGTTCCTGTCGCAGGGCGTCCCGATGCTCCTGGGCGGCGACGAGATCGGACGCACCCAGCAGGGCAACAACAACGGCTACTGCCAGGACAACGAGCTCTCGTGGTTCGACTGGGAGGCGGCCGACGAGGAGCTGCTGGCGTTCACCCGCCGGCTGATCGCCTTCCGCCGGGCCCACCAGGCGTTCCGTCGCCGGCGCTGGTTCCAGGACCGCCCGATCCACGGCGACGAGGCCCGGCAGATCGCGTGGTACGCCCCGGACGGGACCGAGATGGGCCACGAGCACTGGAACGACCCGATCGAGGCCGGTCTCGGGGTGTTCCTCTCGGGTGAGGGCCTGGTGGACGTCGCACGGACTGCCGGTGGTCGACGACTCGTTCTTCGTGGCCTTCAACACGGGCTGGGAGCCGCGCCGGTTCCGGGTCCCCAACGCGGGCCGGGCGGCGGCGTGGCGGATGATCATGGACACGGCCGCAGCGCGACCGTTCCCCGCGCGAGGCCGGAGGATCCGCGCCGGCGGCTCGGTGACCGTCGACCGTCGCGCCGTGGTGCTGCTGCGGGGGCTGGAGGCGTGACCCGCCGGGGCGAGGCGCCGCGCGCGACCCCGCGGGCCACGTACCGCGTCCAGCTGCGCCCGTCGTTCGGGTTCGCCGCGGCTGCGACGATCGTCCCCTACCTCGACCGGCTCGGCGTCAGCCACCTGTACTCGTCGCCCATCCTCCAGGCCGCGCCAGGCAGCGAGCACGGCTACGACGTGGTGGATCCCCACCGCGTCAACGCGGAGCTCGGGGGCGACGCCGCGCATCGCGCGCTCGGCCGCCGGCTCGGCCGGCACCGGCTTGGCCAGGTCATCGACATCGTCCCCAACCACATGGCGATCTCCGGCGCGGAGAACCCGTGGTGGTGGGACGTGCTCGAGAACGGCCCGCTCGAGCCGCTTCGCGGGCTACTTCGACGTGGACTGGGACCCGCCGGAGGCGCACCTGCGCAACCTGGTCCTGCTGCCGATCCTGGGCGACCACTACGGCCGAGTGCTCGAGGCCGGCGAGTTGCGGCTCGTTCGCGACGGTGGGTCGTTCGTGGTCGCCTATCACGACCACCGGTTGCCGGTGTCGCCGACCGCGCTCGATGAGCTGGTCGCGGCCGCCGGCCGACGGACGGGGTCGGACGACCTCGCCTTCATCGGCGGCGCCCTTGGCCGGCTTCCCCCGTCGACAGCGCTCGACCGCGCCAGCGTGAACCGGCGGCACCGTGACAAGGAGGTCCTTCGCTCGCAGCTGGCGCGCCTCGCCTCGGAACGGCCGGAGGTTGCGCGTGCCCTCGACGCCGAGGTCACGGCCACGAATGCCCGATCCCGACGCACTGGACGCGATCCTGTCCCGGCAGAACTACCGCCTCGCCCACTGGCGCGCGGCCGGGCGCGACCTGGGCTACCGCCGGTTCTTCGATGTGACCGGGTTGATCGGCATCCGGACGGAGGATCCGGAGGTGTTCGAGGACACCCACGCGCTCGTCCTGCGCTGGATCCGCGACGGCGTCATCGACGGGACTCCGGGTGGACCATCCCGACGGCCTGCCGTGATCCCGCCGAGTACTTCCGCCGGCTGCGCCAGGCGACGCCGCGCGGCTGGATCGTCGCGGAGAAGGTCCTCGAGGGCCGGGAACGGTTGCGGGCGGACTGGCCGGTCGACGGAACCACCGGCTACGAGTTCCTCAATCTCGTCGGGGGCCTGTTCGTGGATCCCGATGGCGAGGCGCCCCTGACGGCGACGTACACCGGCTTCACGGGGCTCGAGGTGGGTCTTGCGTCGGTTGTGCGCGAGTCGAAGCTCGACGTCCTGAACGAGAACCTGGGCAGCGAGCTGAACCGTGTGACGGCCCTCCTGCTCGAGATCTGCGAGAGCCACCGGCGCCACCGTGACTACACCCGTCACGACTGCCACGAGGGGCTCCGGGAGCTCGCGGTCGTCTTCCCGCGCTACCGCACGTACGCGCGCGCGGATGCGGGCGAGATCGCCCACGAGGACGTGGCCACGATCGCGCGGACGGTCAAGGAGGCGATCGCGGCGCGCCCGGACCTCGACCCGGACCTGTTCCGGTTCGTGGGTGACATCCTGATCCTGCGCGTCCGCGGTCCGCGCGAGTCTGAGCTGGTCATGCGCTTCCAGCAGCTGACCGGCGCGGTGATGGCCAAGGGGGTCGAGGACACCGCCTTCTACCGCTACCACCGGCTCACCTCGCTCAACGAGGTCGGCGGGGACCCGGCGCGGTTCGGCGTGAGCGTCGCGGAGTTCCACCGGGCGAACGCGGCCAGGCTGGCCTCGGCACCGAACGCCATGCTCACCACCAGCACCCACGACACCAAGCGCGCGGAGGATGTCCGGGCGCGGATCCACGTGCTCTCCGAGATGCCCCGGGAGTGGGCGGCGGCGGTCGAGCGCTGGTCGATGCGCCTGGCGCGCTACCGGACCGCTGATGCCCCCGACCGGAACGCCGAGTACCTCATGTACCAGACGCTCGTGGGGACGTGGCCCATCGAGCCCGATCGCCTCGATGCCTACCTGCGGAAGGCGGTCCGGGAGGCCAAGGTCCATACGTCGTGGTCCGCGCAGGACGAGACGTATGAGGCGGCGCTGTCATCGTTCGCGACCCGGGCACTGGCGGACCGGACGTTCATCGGGGACCTCGAGGCGTTCCTGCCGCCGGTCGTCGCCGCGGGACGCGTCGGATCGGTCGCCCAGGCCCTGCTCAAGCTGACCGTGCCCGGTGTGCCCGACATCTACCAGGGCACGGAGCTGTGGGACCTGAGCCTGGTCGACCCGGACAATCGGCGCCCGGTCGACTTCGACCGGCGCGCTCGTGTCCTCGACCTCGTGACGGGGGCGACGCCGGAGACGGTGCTCGACGAGCTGGACGAGGGCTGGCCAAAGCTGTGGGCGATCGCGCGGACGCTCGAGCTGCGTGGCCGGCACCCCGCGCTGTTCGGCGCGGAGGCCTCCTACCGCGCGCTCAAGGTGCTGGGCACCCGGGCGCAGCGGGTCGTCGCGTACACGCGTGGCGGGTCCGTCGCGATCGTGGTGCCCCGCCTGGTCCACGGCCTCGGAGCGCCGGCCTGGGGCGACCCGAAGGCATGGGGCCGGACGAGCGTCGCGCTGCCCGCGGGGACCTGGACCAGCGTCCTCGGCGGCGACGAGGCGATCGAGGGCGGCCGTAACGTGCCCGTGGCCACGATCCTCGCCCGGTTCCCGGTCGCGCTGCTGGTGCGGGTCCAGGCCGGCGCGTGAGCGTCCCCGACGAGATGGCCGGCACCGCGTCTCCCGTGACCCCGCCCACGATCCGGGCATGGGCGCCCAGCGCGGCCAGGGTCGAGATCGTCCTGGGGGCGGACGGCAGCGAGCAGCGCCCGATGGAGTCCGCGAGCGGCGGCTGGTGGACCGGGTCCTGGCCCGACGTCGCGGCGGGCACGGACTACCGCTTCGCGCTCGACGGTGGCCCTCCCCTCCCCGATCCGCGCTCGGCATGGCAGCCGGCCGGGGTCCACGGACCGTCGCGCCTCGTGGACCACGCCGCTGCGCGCTGGACGGACGCGGGCTGGCGTCCAGGACCGCTGTCGGACGCCGTGATCTACGAGCTCCACGTGGGGACGTTCAGCCCGGCCGGGACCTTCGACGGCGTCATCGACCAGCTGGACCACCTCGCCGGCCTGGGGATCACCCACGTCGAGTTGATGCCGGTGAACGCGTTCCCGGGGCGGCATGGCTGGGGCTACGACGGGGTCGCCCTGTTCGCCCCCCACGAGCCCTACGGCGGACCGGACGGCCTCCGACGGCTGGTGGACGCCTGCCACGGGCGCGGGCTCGCGGTGCTGCTCGACGTCGTCTACAACCACTTCGGCCCAGACGGCAACGTCACCGGCGCCTACGGGCCATACCAGACCGACCGCTACCGGACCCCGTGGGGCGCGGCGGTCAACCTCGACGGCCCGGGCAGTGACGAGGTCCGCCGGTTCTTCGCCGACAACGCCGTGATGTGGCTGCGTGACTACCACGTGGACGGCCTGCGGATCGACGCCGTGCACGCCCTCGTGGACACGTCGGCGACGCATCTCCTCGAGCAGATCGCCGACGAGGTCCGTGCCCTGTCGAGTGAGACCGGGCGGGAGCTGGTCCTGATCGCCGAGAGCGACCTCAACGATCCCCGGCTGGTACGGCCCGTCGAGGCTGGCGGGTACGGCCTCGACGCCACCTGGAGCGATGACCTCCACCACGCGATCCACGTGGCGCTCACCGGCGAGCGAATCGGCTACTACGAGGATTTCGTCGGGCTGTCGGACGTCGTCCGGGCGA
>CAVQSY010000046.1:0-57889 GCA_963716025.1 uncultured Chloroflexia bacterium | reverse complement strand
CAAAGGCTCGCGTAGGTCACGCCCGCCTCGGAAAGGCGTGCCACCGCCTGCTCCTTGTATTCCGGCGTAAACCGCCGCCTCGCCTTCTTCGTCATCTGCTTCTCCCGGTTCAGAGGTTATTTAGCCTCTGAACCGGGATCAGGGGGGCAAGGTCAGTCCGATCGCTGGATCACGATGTAATTGCCCATGGCCAGAACATCGACGCTGCCGTGGTCAAAAGCGCGCAGCGCATCCTCTGGCGAATGCACGATAGGTTCCTCGTGCATGTTGAAGCTGGTGTTGATGATGCAGCCAATGCCAGTACGCTTCTCGAATTCCTCTAGAATGCGATAATATGAGGGGTTCGTGTTGGCCCGTACCACCTGCGGTCGGGCAGTGCCATCCACGTGCACTACCGCTTGTATTTCCTCCTGCTTCTCCGCGAATACGTCATACGTGATAGTCATCCAGTCGGCCGTGACTTGGGCGTCTTGGTAGTCAATGAAGTAATCAGCCGCACGGCGGTCTAAGAATCGCCTGGGCGCGAAGGGCATGAATTCGGTTCGGCGCAGGCGCTGAATTCATCGACTTGTTTACCTCGGCGTCTCCAGGGTGGATGACTATCGAACGGTTGCCAAGCGCCCAGCGGCCCGAACTCGATACCGCCACTGAACCGACCGACGACCTTCTTGGCAGCCAGCATTTCACCAATTTCAGCTTCGATGTCGTTGCTAAGGCGATAGACGGGCTTCGAAGGCCATAAAGCTAAAACCTCCTCGATCTGGTTGTCGCTGAAGGCGCTATCATAATAAAGGTGCCGAAGGGGCTTGCGCTCCAGTGAGCCGTCCTCTTGCGCGGCCAACAGGGCAGCGCCCACCGACAGCCCGCAGTCGCCCATAGCGGGCTGGATAAAGACGTCCGCGATCTCGGGGATCTCGTCGCGGATGCGTTGGTTCAGCTTGACGTTGGCAAAGAGACCTCCCGCCAAACCCACTGGCACAGGCAAAGTCGCGCCTGAGGTGCGAGCATAGCCACCCACCGAGGCTACGATTAGGTTTTCCGTGGCGGCTTGCACGGCGAAGGCCACGTCCTCGCGTTGCATCCCCTCGGCGTGTGTGGCCAGCCAGTGGCGCAGAACGATGCCGAACCGGGTGTGTTCGTGGTACTCGGCTGGGGCTGCGTTTATCAGCTTGCGCTCGCGCGCATCCAGCCGCAGTGGGCCGACTTGGGATTCGAGCGCCTTGCTCGAGATCCGCGTGATGCGCCCGTCTTGGGCCACCGTGAACAGCGCCTCCAGCTTTCGACGAAGGGCGCTGTCCCCGCCAAAGGCGGCCAGGCCGGTGATCTTGCCTTCGTGGCGCAGGGGCTTAAAGCCCAAGTAGCCCGTAACCCCTGCGTAGATCTGGCCAAGCGAGGCATCAGCGGACTGGCTTTGGCCTCAGTCCAGCCGTTGCCATCGGCCGAGGCTATAGGTACCGAGATTTCGTCGCCGTGCCCGCCTGAGTGACTATCAACGCCTCGCCATACGGCGACGGCAAAAAGGCCGTGGCAACATGGCACTCGTGATGGTCGAAGAACCGCAGCGGTCGGCCGTTAAGACCAAGTGCGTCCAGCTCCGACGTCAGGTAGCGGCGGTAAACGTCGGGCGAGAAATAGATGGGCTTCAGCCAGCCGTGGGCAACGTGGATTCGATCCGCGCGGCCACCCTGCCGATCACCCGCGCCATCTGCTGATCCTGGACAGCATCGGCCAGAACAGACCCACTGCGGGTCTCGCAATGTGCTGCTTGCGCCCGGCGATCGCGAGCTTGATCTGATCGACCGGACCCCGTTCTGATCCAGAATCGATTTCACCGCACGCCGGGTGAACCCGTCATGGAACTTTGTCCGCGTCAGGCGCTCTTCTTGGATCGCAAAGCGGACTTCGTTATCGATTAGCAAGCACGCGGCTCGTCGCCGAAACTTGCAGCCCCAGAATAGCCTTCACGAAAGATCCGTTCTCATCGGGCCCGAGAGGGCGGGCGCAAAACGCGAGGGGGGAAGCTGGCAAGGGTAAAGCCCACGGAAGACGTGGCTGATCGGCGATACCCTGTCCCAAGTCCTCGGGGGCGGAGGCGGGAGCCGTCCGGGCCGGAAGACATTGCGCGCAGCGCTCGGCGGTAATCGTCAAGCCCAGCGAGTCGACCATCCAATCCCGGCCCGCAGCGGTCATACGTTGGCGCTCCTCCTCGGGCAGTTCAAGCGCTGTCTGAGCGCCGTCGCCAAGGTAATCGCGCATCCCAGCGAGAAAACACAAGGCCGGTACCGGACTTCCGGATCATCTCGGCCGGCGCCGCCGCTGCCGGCATAGACGATGGGCTACCAGTCCGGCCTCCCAGCCCTCCATCACGACGCGTCCCAAAGGCTCGTATCCCGATGTGGACACGAGGAAGCGATAGCGTGGCAGTACTTCCCTGACATCGAAACGGAAGTCCATGAACCGAACGGGAAATGGCGCTTCTTCGCACATCGCTCCAGCCGATAAGCGAAGTCGTCGCCATCGACTCCCACGCCGAACATGTCGCCCGCGTGCCGGCCAAGCGCTTCGATCGCCAGCGCCTCCAACAGCAGGTGCATGCCTTTGCCGTGCGCCAAACGCCCGACACAGACAAGCGGCGCTTCTTCCGGCAATGGCGTCGGCAATGCGGACAGCGGATAGGGATCGTAGGCTGTCGACATGGTCGCATGCGCAGAACTTCCTTGGCCCGCCGCAGCCGTGGCCATCGCGTCACTACGAAGATCAGGTGCAGCGGCGCGCGCTCCGAACCCTTCAGAGATAGGCTGCGAGGAACATCTTCGAGAAGCCGCACATGCAGCACCAGCGGGACCCCGAGAAGTCTTGCAACCGGCAGGGCCAGCCGGGCCAGTCCGGTCCTGCATCCAGAACAGAGCCCGTGCGCCGCCGCAACCCGGAGGGCGATCGCGGCCAGCGGCAAACATGGCCGGCAACCGGCCGGCGGGTCCGCGCTTGGCAGGTTGCCGATCCAGGCGTAGAGTATCCCTGACCGGGCCGCGTAAGGTCCGGATCTGCCTTCACCCAGGAAGCCCAGTTCGGCGTCCGGCGGCGATCACCAAGAGCACCCGCGACCGAAGCCATCGTCGAGCATCCTCAAGGTCGCAGCAAGGGCCCGTCGTTCCGACCCCCACAGCTTCAGCGAGGCTCGACGATCATCAGCGGTTGCGGCGTGGACATCAATGACCGTTTCTACCCAGATCAAACATCTGTCGAAACACGCGCTCATAGTCGTACATTTTTGGCGCAAGGGAAGCGCGGCCGCCTCTTCTGTCCTACGCGTCGGATCATTGACATACGATGCGACTCGACTTCAGCAATGGCCTCTCTGGGCACTCTCAGGCCTGACGCATACCCCATTCGGTTCCCTTCGATCATTGCAGGTACGCCGTGGTTGTCGTCTCCGATCTGCGGCAGGCCGGCCTTCAGGGGTATTGGAAGCGCTTATCGCGGCATGCATGCCGTGCGCCATTGCTCGGAGCGACATTTTGAGCATCGACAGCCCCAAGTCTGGAAATCGGACATGCGCTGTTCGATACCACTCGTTAGTGGGCTATCCAACCTAGAAAATGCACGCGTTCTCTGACCCCTTCGGAAATCGCGAACTCTTTCAGAGTTTTGCAATCGGTTTCATGTCGTTGCCAATCAAGATCAAATCGGCCTCGACGTGGCCAGAGCTTGACCAACGAATTACCACGTCGAAGTTCTGGGGAAGTGCCCAACTGCCCGCAATAGACAACTTCGAAGGGAGCCGTCTTTTGTGCTGAACAACCAAAACGAGAGACGTTTCGCAGCCCGCATAGGGCAATTGGGTATGACCAATGGCAAGTTGGGCAACCCAAGACTTTCTGCGTATGAGCAGCGCGCCCTTCGTCCGGCACCACCAAACAGCGATACTGGTCCACTTGCGACTTCAGCCGACGCTCAATATAATTTCCATGTTGCAGCAAATTCGTGAAGATGCGCTATCTGAAGTGTTAGGTGCGCGCGGTGCAATATCTCGCATAGAATAATCCCAATGGGTCAGAACCAATCTCGACGGTCTCTGGCGGGTTAACGCCGCGTCGGGCAGCAACCAGTTGGCGACGAAAGCCCATATCGGCGCAAGCGGCTATTTGAATACAGAATGCGGCTCGACAAACCGGTCCATACAGTCACCCCTGGATGGAGAAGGCAGTATGCTGTGACTCTCCGGCTGGGCGGCGGGTGCCACTAGGTCCACTTTATGCCCGAGATCGGCCAACAACCGAGCCTGATACTGGACTGGGGGATACCCGTCAACGCAGCCGGGAGACCGAAATAAATCGCCATATTTTTGTCACAACATGACCTACGAAAAAGCCGCAGAAGGCCGTCCGGCCTGCGGAGTGAAGTTCATGAGACAGACTTCAAGCGCAGCCAGCACAACATTCTCCCTGGCGAGAAACGGCATAAAGCGCATGGTTAGATACAGACGAGGATAGCGCCGCGATGTGCTCATCGCGAAGCCGGGTCTCGACGGCCACGACCGGGGCGCGAAGGTCCTCGCCCGGGGCCTCCGCGACGAGGGCTTCGAGGTGGTCTACACCGGGCTGCGACAGACGCCCGAGATGATCGTGACCGCGGCCCTCCAGGAGGATGTCGACGTGGTCGGCCTGTCCATCCTGTCGGGTGCCCACATGACGCTTGTGCCCAGGGTGTGCGCGCAGCTGCGAGCGCGCGGGCTGGACGACGTACTGGTGACGGTGGGAGGAATCATCCCGGACGATGATGTGGAGCCGCTCAAGGCGGGTGGGGTGGCCGGGGTGTTCGGCCCCGGGACGACGATCCGCGAGGTGGCCGACTTCATCCGCACCAACGCCAGGCCGCGGGTCGAGTGACGCCGGGTCCGGCGGAGCGCGCGCAGGCCCTCGGCGACGCGGCCCTGGCGGGCGACCGCCGCGCCCTGGCGCGTCTGCTGACGGCGGTGGAGAACCACACGACCGTCGCTGAGCTCGCCCTTCGACGCCTCTACGCGCTCGCCGGCGGTGCCCACGTCGTGGGGATCACCGGGCCGCCGGGCGCGGGCAAGTCCACGCTGGTCGCCGCGCTGATCGCGGAGCTGCGCGCCGCCGGCAGGACCGTGGCCGTCGTGGCCGTCGATCCGTCGTCGCCCATCACCGGGGGGGCGCTGCTGGGCGATCGCGTCAGGATGCAGGCCTACGCCGCCGACGACGGCGTGTTCATCCGGTCCATGGCTTCGCGTGGGCATGCCGGCGGGCTGGCTGCCACGTCCGCGACGGCTGCCAGCGTCCTCGATGCCGCCGGGTTCGACGTCGTGCTCCTGGAAACCGTTGGCACGGGCCAGAGCGAGGTGGAGGTGGCTGCAGCTGCCGACACGACCGTCGTCCTCGAAGCGCCCGAGATGGGTGACGAGGTCCAGGCGATCAAGGCCGGGCTGCTCGAGGTGGCCGATCTCGTGGTCGTCAACAAGGGCGATCGGCCCGGCGCCCAGCGAACCGCCGCCCAGCTGCGCGCCATGCTCGTCCCGGGGGCGGCACGGGAGGACCGGGACCCGGCCAGGCCCGCCCCCAAGCGCCCCGAGGTCCTGGTCACGACCGCGGTGACCGGCGACGGCGTGCCGGAGCTGCTGCTCGCCCTCGACCGGCACCGCGCCAGTGGCGCGGCGGGCGCGACGAGCGTCGCCCGCACGGCCCGCGCCGGGGCCCAGGTTCGGGCCGTGCTGATGGAACGGATCTGGGAGCGACTCGAGACGCCATCGCGGGTCGCCATCACCAACGCGGCGATCGAGGCGGTCGCCGGTCACGACCTCGACCCATTCGCGGCGGCAGACCGCCTCCTGTCCGCCCTTGGGAGCGTGCCGGAGGAGGACGCATGACCGTCGAGCGGGTGTTCGTGGCGGGGGCGGGCCTCATGGGGCACGGCATCGCCCAGGTCCACGCGGCCATCGGCAAGCAGGTCGTCCTGTACGAGCCGATCCTCGCCCGTGCGGAGGCCGGCAGGCAGCGGATCGCGGGCAACCTCGACCGCGCGGTCGCCAAGGGCAGGATCACGGCCGCCGACCGGGACGCCACCCTCGAGCGGCTCACCGCCAGCGACGACCTCGCCACCGCCGCCGACGCGGACCTGGTCGTGGAGGCGGTGTTCGAGGACGTGGACGTCAAGTCGAAGCTGTGGGCTGCCATCGACCTCGTGGCTCCGGCGCATGCCCTGTTCGCCTCCAACACCTCGTCGATCGCGATCGACCGCCTCGCCGCCGCCGTGGGGGAGGGGAGGCGCTCCCGGTTCGTGGGGATGCACTTCTTCAGCCCCGTGCCCGTGATGCCACTGGTCGAGCTCATCCGTGGCGGGGCCACCGACGACGCGACCGAGGCCGCCGTCCGGGCGCTGGCCGCCGGGCTCGGCAAGCAGGTGATCGTGTCCGCGGACCGGCCGGGGTTCATCGTCAACCGGATCCTGATGCCGTTCCTGGCCGAGGCCATGCGTGCCTTCGAAGCGGGGCTCGGCACGGCGGAGGACATCGACACCGGCGCGCGGGTCGGCCTCAACCATCCGATGGGGCCGCTGGAGCTGGCCGACTTCATCGGCCTCGACATCTGCCTCGGGATCATGCGGGTGCTCCACGAAGGGCTCGGAGAGCCGCAGTTCGCCCCGCCGGCGATCCTGGAGCGTCTCGTGGCGGAGGGCCATCTCGGGCAGAAGACCGGACGAGGCTTCCACGTCTACCCGCGCTGACGACCGGTGTACAGTCGGGCGATGGAGGAGCCCCAGCAACCCAACGGCAGCGCCTACCTGGTCAGCGTCGCGCGCACCCCGATCGGCAGGTTTGGCGGCGCCTTGTCGGGCGTGCCGGCCGTGGAGCTCGGCGCGGTGGCGATCCGGGCCGCCGTGGACCGCTCCGGGCTGCCCGCCGACGCGACGATCGACGAGGTGCTGATGGGCCAGGTGCTCCAGGCCGGCGCTGGGCAGGCGCCCGCGCGCCAGGCGCTGCTGCGGGCCGGCCTCGCGGACACGACCCCGGCCACCACGATCAACCGGGTCTGCGGGTCAGGCCTCAAGGCGATCATGCTGGCGGCGGCCGGGATCCGGGCCGGCGACGGGGACCTGTATGTCGCCGGCGGCATGGAGTCCATGAACCAGGCGCCGTTCCTGCTGCGCAAGGCGAGGTTCGGGTACCGGCTGGGGCAGGGGACGCTGGACGACGCCGCGGTGACCGACGGGCTGTGGTGCGCGGTCGAGGACTGCCACATGGGCACCCATGCCGAGCGCGTTGCGATCCACAGCTCCGTGTCGCGCGAGGACCAGGACGCGTTCGCGCTCGAATCGCACCGGCGGGCTGTGGCCGCCCAGGCGGACGGCCGGTTCGATGCGGAGATGGCGCCGGTCACGATCCGCGACGCGAAAGGACGCGAGACCGTGGTCACGCTCGACGAGGGACCGCGAGCGGACACGACGCTCGAGGCGCTCGCCCGGCTCAAGCCGGTCTTCGACCTTCCGGCGGGCGAGGACCGGGGCGACGCAACGGTCGGCACCGTGACGGCCGGCAATGCCCCCGGGATCACCGATGGAGCGGCAGCCGTGGTCGTCGCGTCCGAGCGCGCGGTGGAGCGCCACGGGCTTCGGCCGATGGCCCGGATCGTCGGCTACGCCCAGGCCGAGGTGACGCCCAAGTGGCTGTTCCTGGCACCGATCCAGGGGGTCCGCGCGCTGGAGCGCCGGACCGGGATCGCCCCGGGCGACTACGACCTGGTCGAGATGAACGAGGCGTTCGCTGCGCAGGTGCTCGCCGATGGACGGGAGCTCGGGCTCGACTGGGCACGGGTCAACGTCAACGGCGGGGCGATCGCGCTGGGGCATCCGATCGGCGCCAGCGGCGCCCGGATCGTGGCAACGCTGCTCAACGAGCTGGAGCGACGTGGCGGGAAGCTCGGCCTCGCCACGCTCTGCCTTGGCGGCGGCGGCTCGGTCGCCATGGCCGTGGAGCGGATCTAGCGGTCCGCCGCAGCGGACGCTCCCTCGGCCCTTCCGGGTGCGGCCGCCTGGAGACCCCGACAGACGCTGAAGGCCCCGGGCATCGCGCGCCCGCGCTGATCTGCGCTATCCTTCCTGCCCTCCGGGCCCGTAGCTCAACGGTAGAGCGGGGGACTCTTAATCCCTAGGTTCAGAGTTCGAAATCTCTGCGGGCTCACCAACCTTCACGCATGAAGATGCCCCTCCGGGCCACCTGGAGGGGCATTCGTCTGTCTGATCCGGGCCCGTCCCGCATGCGGGACTATGATCCTCGATGATGCCAGCCCTGCTCCGCCACCTTGCCAGGCTCCTGGCCGCGGCCGGCACCTCGCTCGCACTCGCCACCGTCGCCGTCGCCCTGCTCGAGGAGGCGATCGGCGTCGACAATGCGTCGGCGGTCTACCTTGTCGCCGTCGTGCTCGTCGCGCTGCTGGTGGGCACCGACGGGGCGATCGTCACCGCGATCGGTTCCGCGGGGCTCTACAACTTCTGGTTCACCGATCCCCGCTACACCTTCCTGATCCACGACGCGGGCGTGCTGCTCAGCACCGTGCTCCTGCTGTTCGTCGGGGCGGTCGTGGGCCGGCTGGCCGCCATGCAGCGGGAACGGGCCGAGGCGGCCACGGCACGCGAGCGCGAAGCGCGCGCCCTGTTCGGGGTCAGCCGATCACTGGCGAGCCGGACCACGATGCCTGACGCCCTCGGCAGCATCCTCGGGGTGCTGATCGCCGAAGCGGGGCTGGAGCGAGCCTGGATCGGCATCGGTGCGGATCCGGCGATCGAGTCGGTCGTGGCCGACACGGGCGAAGGCCGTTCCCCCGTCCGGCCCGCGCGGGTTCGCGTCCTCCAGCGCATGCGCGATGACCAGCCGCTGCGCTGGGTGCTGGTCCAGCGGCCCGGAACGCCTCGGACGCCGACGACCAGCGACGCGTACCGGATCCGCATCGAGGCGGCCGGCGAGCCGGTGGGGTCCATCTGGGCCCTCCGCGACCGGTCGCTGGCCGAGCCCGACACCACGCAGACGCGGCTGCTCGCATCGGCCGCGGACCAGGTCGGCCAGGCGATCGCCAGGGAGCAGTCCGACGACCAGGCCCGCACGGTCGAGGTTGCCCGCCAGAGTGATGCGCTCAAGTCGGCGCTGCTCCAGTCGGTCTCGCATGACCTGCGGACGCCACTGGCGACGATCCGCGCCGCAGCCGGGAGCCTTCGCCCGGAGCGCACCCTGTCCGATGCGGACCGGCAGGCGGGCGCCGACGCGATCGAACGCGAGGTTGCCTACCTCGATCGGCTCGTGACCAATCTCCTCGACCTTTCGAGGATCGAGGCGGGTGCCCTCCGGCCCTCGCGGGAGCTGTTCGACCTCGACGATCTCCTGACCCGTGCAGTGAGGAGTGCGCGGACCCGGCTTGCGACCCGCCAGCTCGAGGTCGACATCGAGGCGGCAACGGTGTCCGCGGATCCGGTGTTCGTGGACGAGGCCGTCGCAAACGTCCTGGACAATGCGGTCACGTACACGCCCGACGGTGCGCGCATCCGGGTGACTGCGCGCGACGCCGGGGCGGACTGGGTTCGTCTGACGATCGAGGACGACGGGCCCGGCGTGCCCGACGACCTGCTGCCTCGCCTGTTCGAGAAGTTCTACCGCGTGCCGCAATCCCGACGAGCCTCGCGGGAAGGGACGGGCATCGGGCTTGCCGTCGCTCGCGGACTGGTGGAGGCGACGGGCGGGCGCGTGGGCGCTCGGCGCAGCGAGCTGGGAGGGCTTGCCGTGGACGTCGAGCTGCCCGCGATGCCGTCTTCCAGGGACCCTGCGCGACTTGCCAGCTCGGAGGCAGCACCATGAGGCGCCCACCGGATCCGCCCGCGCCGGGCGCGACGATCCTGGTCGTCGAGGACGACACCGAGGCGAGGGCTGCCCTCGTCCGCGAGCTGGTTGCCGGCGGCTACACGGTTGTCGAGGCGGCGGACGGTCGGACTGCGCTGGAGCGGTGGGCCGGGCGGCGGCCGGACCTCGTGCTGCTCGACCTTGGCCTGCCGGACATGGACGGCCTGCGGGTGGTGGCCGCCATCCGGCGCGAGGCGGCGACGCCGATCGTGATCCTCTCTGGCCGCTACCAGGAGCACGAGAAGGTCGAGGCCCTCGACCGGGGCGCCGACGACTACGTGACCAAGCCCTTCGGGGTGGACGAGCTTCGGGCTCGGATCCGCGTGGCGATGCGCCGGGCTGCCGGCCCGGCCGGCGACCTGGCGGGGAGGATGATCGCGGGTCCGCTGGTGCTCGACGTCGGGGCTCACGCGGTCCACATCGACGGACGCGCCCTCGACCTCACTCCGCGGGAGTTCGAGCTGCTGCGGGTGCTGTTGACCCATCGCGGTCGCGTGGTAACCAAGGGTCGCCTGCTGCGGGCCGTCTGGGGCGAGGCGTACCAGGGTGAGGACAGCTACGTCTACGTCCATGTCAGCCAGCTCCGGCGCAAGCTGGCGGTGGCCGACCCGGAGCACCGCCTTGACGGATTGATCGTCACCGAACCCGGGATCGGATACCGGATCGGTGAGGTGGACGCAGATCCTGAGCCCACGGGCCGAGGTCTTTAGAGAAACCTTAGGGGTCCGACGGCTCATCGTCGTCCGTCCCTCTTGGCGTGCCGTCGCATGCTGGGCTCGTGATCAGCCAGCGGGATCCTGCCTACGAGACCTCGGTCGCGCCCGCTGAACCGTGGCGTGGCGAGGAGCGCCTGGTCCGGGAGGCGATCCTCCTGGTCGCTGCTCGCGGCGCTCCGCGCGTGCTGGTGGCCGGACTCGCGTGGGGCGAGGAGGTCCTGGCGCGTCAGCGCCGCCCGGCGCTCGAAGCCGGTGTCCGTCTCCTCGCCCGTTCCACCGCCCGCGATGACCGCGTGGACGTCGTGGTCGAGACCATCCGCTGATGCGGCCCGGCCCACAACCCGCATCCATCCAGCCTGAGGTTCCATCCGTGATCGGCGGTCGCCGACCCATCACCGGCCGCAAGCCCGGCGACCGGCGCGTGCGCATCGACCGGCCGCACTCGCCGTACTTCCGGTACACCGGTCCCAACCAGCTGGTCGCCAAGGCCGAGGCGTCGCTGCCGAGGTCGGGCTTTGGCCGGACTCTGCTCCGCTGGAAGGCCTGGCTGATCGGCCGCCCACTGGCGTCCGAGGAGGAGATCGGGGAGCGCCTGTCCAAGCGGCTCGCACTCCCCATCTTCAGCTCCGACGCGATCTCCTCGTCCGCCTACGCGACCGAGGAGATCCTGCGCGTCCTGGTCGTGGGCGGGGGACTCGCCTTCCTGTTCAGCGTCCAGGTGGCAGCCGCGATCGCCGTCCTGCTCGCCGTGGTCGCCGTGTCCTACCGGCAGGTCTGTCGTGCGTTCCCCAACGGCGGCGGAGCCTACGCGGTGGCGCGACAGGAGCTGAGCCCGATGCTGGGGCTCGTCGCCGCGGCCGCGCTGCTCATCGACTACGTGATGACGGTCGCGGTGTCGACGTCGTCGGCGGTGGAGCAGCTGATCTCCGTCGCGCCCGGGATCAACGAGTGGCGGATCGAGCTGGCGCTGGTCTCGATCACGCTGATCACCGTTGCCAACCTGCGCGGTCTCCGCGAGTCCGGGAGCCTCTTCGCCGTCCCGACCTACCTGTTCGTCACGCTCGCGCTCATGATCGTCGGGACCGGCGCGTTCCGGATCATGGCCGGCCAGGTCGCGCCGGGACCGGTCCAGGACGAGGCCATGTCCCTCGGCAGCCAGGCCATCGGCGTGGTCCTGCTGCTCAAGGCATTCGCCAGCGGCTCGGTCGCGCTGACCGGGACCGAGGCGATCGCAAACGGGGTCCCCGCGTTCAAGCCCCCCGAGGCGAGGAACGCGGCCAACACGCTGGTCGCGATGGCGGTGCTGCTGGCGGTGCTGTTCATCGGGATCACGGTCATCGCGGGCGCCTACCACATCGTCCCCTCCGAGGAGGGCTCGGGTGGTCCCACGGTCGTCGCACTCGTCGCCCAGGCGGCATTCGGCGCCGGGAGCCCCCTGTTCTACGGGTTCCAGCTGAGCACCGCGCTGATCCTGTTCCTGGCCGCCAACACGAGCTACAACGCATTCCCGCGGCTCGCCGCGCTGCTCGCCCAGGACGGCTACATGCCGCGCCAGTTCGCCTTCCGCGGTGACCGCCTCGCGTTCAGCTGGGGGATCGTCCTGCTGTCGGCCGTGGCGGCCGCTCTGCTCGTCCGGTTCGGCGGCGTCACGACCGACCTCATCCCGCTGTACGCGGTCGGCGTGTTCGTGTGCTTCACGCTCAGCCAGGGCGGCATGGTCCTCCACTGGCGGCGCCACCCGGAGCCCGGTTGGCAGTGGCGGATGGGGATCAACGCCCTTGGTGCCCTGCTCACCGCCGTGGTGCTCGCCATCGTGGTCTACGAGAAGTTCGCGGGCGGGGCGTACCTGGTCGTGGTCCTGATCCCGCTCCTGGTGGCCATGATGCTGTTCATCAGCCGCCAGTACGCGGCGTCGAGCCGGCAGCTGGCCGTCGGCCACGAGTACATCGTCCCGTCGCCCTCGCGTCAGCAGCGGGCGATCGTCCCGGTGCCGTCGCTCAACCGCGCGGTGGTGCGGGCGGTGAACGTGGCCCGCTCGATCACCGAGGATGTGAGCGCCGTCTACATCAGCGTCGACCCGGAGCACTCAGTCAGGATGCGCGTGCGGTGGGAGCGCCAGGTCCCGGGCGTGCCGCTGGTCATCGTGGAGAGTCCGTACCGCGCCCTCGCCGGGCCGCTCGCGGCCTACCTCGACGTCCTCGACCTTGCGTGGCCACCCGACCGGCCGTCGCCGATCACCTTCGTGGTCGTTCCCGAGTACGTGGCCCGCCACTGGTGGGAGCGCGTGCTCTACAACCAGTCAGCGCGCCGCCTGCGCACGATGCTGCTCGGGCGGCCTCACACGGTGGTCGTGGACGTCCCGTACCGGCGTGACGACCCGGTCGACGGGTCCGGTGCCGAGCCAGCGGCGGTGGAGGTACCGGCGGCCTGACCCGACGGCGGCGGAGGCGCCCGGACGGTGGAGCCTTGGGATCGGGGCTCGCCGTTGCCACTCCCTGTGTGCCGTTTCCCCCGGATCTGACGGGCCGTCAGGCACCCAGCGGTCCCGGGCCATCCGGGCCCGTTCCGGGTGCCCTTCGAACCCCAGGGCGCTCCCCGATGGCACGTCCGCGACCCGGCCCCGTCCGTCACCATCTGGGCAGCGTCCCATGCGTCTGTAGTGGCGCGCCCGCCGCTGGGCCTCCGGCCCGGCCCGTCGCGCCGTGCCAGGAAGTGAGTCACGATGGACGACGCCGGTCTGTACGCCGCCCTGCTGCGGCGTGGAATGACCCGTCGGACGTTCCTCATGCTCTCCTCGGCGATGGCCGCCGCGCTCGCGCTGCCGGCCTCGTACGCCCCTCGCATCGCCCGCGCGCTCGAGACCGCGCCCCGCCTCCCCGTGATCTGGGTTCGGGGCCAGACCTGCGGCGGCAACACCGAATCGCTCCTGCGCAGCGCCAACCCGACGATCGAGACGCTGTTGCTCGAGACGATGTCGCTCGAGTACCACCAGTCGCTGATGGCCACGTCGGGCCCCGGGGTGGACCTCGCCCGGACCACCGCCATGGAGCGCTACCCGAATGGCTACATCGCGGTCGTGGAGGGCTCGATCCCCGATGGGGCGTCTGGCGCCTTCTGCCTGGTCGGCGGCCGGCCCGTCCGTGACGTTGCCCGGGAGGTCATCGCCGGCGCGCTGGCCGTGATCGCTGTCGGCTCGTGTGCCGTGGACGGAGGAGCGCCGGCGGCCGCTGGTGGCCCGACCGATGCGCACGGCATCCGGGACCTCGCCGGCGACACCCGGCTCATTGCGCTGCCCGGTTGTCCGATGAACGTCGTCAACCTCGTGTCGGTCATCGTCCACTACCTCACCTTCAAGGAGTGGCCGCCACTCGACCTCGCGAACAGGCCCCTCTCCGCGTACGGCAACCTGATCCACAACGAGTGCGAGCGCCGTCCGCATTTCGAGTTCGGCGAGTTCGCCCTTGCCTGGGGCGACGAGGGCGCCCAGCGCGGATGGTGCCTGTACAAGGTCGGCTGCAAGGGGCCCGAGAGCATGGGCAACTGCCCGAGCGCCCGGTACGGCGAGGGCGTGAGCTGGAACGTCCGCGCCGGCCACGGCTGCATCGGGTGCGTGACTCCGGACTTCTGGGACCAGATGGGTCCGGCGTACCGTCGCCTGCCATCCCCGGTGCCGTTCTTCCCGAACCTGACCACGGACACCGTGGGTGCTGCGATGGTTGGCGGCATCGGCGCCGTGGCCGCCGTGCACGCTGTGGGCATGAGCGTGCGGTTCCGGAGGCGCGCCCGAGCCGAGCACCGCGAGGCGCTGGCCGCCGCCGAGCAGGCGGCGGTCGTCGAGGCAGTGGACGCGGCCCCCTCCGGGGCGGGCGACGCCGTTCCGCCCGACGCCCCCGTGACCGAGGAGCGTTGAGATGGCTCGCATCATCATCGACCCCGTGACCCGCGTGGGCGGCCAGTTGCGGGTCGACGCCGACGTGACGTCCGGCTCCGTGGCCGCGGCCTGGAGCTCCGTCACGATGTTCCGCGGGATGGAGGCGGTGCTCCGCGGCCGAGATCCGCGTGACGCGTGGCTGCTGGCGCAGCGCATCTGCGGGACGTGCACCGGCGTCCATGCCCTGGCCTCGGTCCGAGCCGTGGAGCAGGCGCTGGGGATCGAGATCCCGGTGAACGCCCGCCTGATCCGGAACATCCTCGGTGGCGTCCTGCTCGTCCGGGACCACGTCATGACGCTCTACCAGCGCGCCCTGCCCGAGTGGGTTGACGTGACGGCGGCGATCGCCGCCGATCCCGCGGCCACCGCGGAGCTCGCCCAGGGCCAGAGCGCATGGCCGGATGCCGGCCCGGAGATCTTCGCGGCGGTCCGCGACCGACTGGCCGCCGTCGTCTCGTCATCGCAGCCTGGCCCGTTCGCGCCGGCGTGGGCTGGTCATCCAGCCTATGCGCTGACGCCGGAGCAGAGCCTGATGCTGATGGCCCATGCCCTCGACGCACTCGACTGGCAGCGGGACTTCATGCGGATCCACGCGCTGCTCTCGGGCAAGGAGGCTCACCCCCAGACGTACCTGGTGGGCGGCATGGCACTCGCCCCGCCGTGGGGTGGGCCGGCCGCCGCCCGGAACCGACAGCACCCCCAGGTCCCGGACCGGAATGCCCCGCTGGCCCTGAGCCACGAGGGGATCGCACTGATGCGGACGCTCGTCGGGGACGCCCGCGCCTTCGTCGAGCAGGTCGTGCTGCCCGACACGGCGTTGCTGATGGCGGCGTATCCCGAATGGCTCACCATCGGGGCCGGCCCCGGCAACTACCTGAGCGGCGGCGAGTTTCCCGACGATGCCAGCCGGGATCCGGCGCGCCTGTTCCCGGGCGGACGGCTGGTCGGCGGCAACCTCGAGGGCTCTCTGCCCGTGAGCGAGACGGCCGTCGGCGAGTCCGTGTCACACGCGTGGTATTCGTACAGCGACGTCGACGGCACGCTTCGCAAGCCGGCGGAGGGCGAGACGACACCCCAGTACACCGGGCAGATCCCGCTCTCGCACCTCAACGACGCCGAGAAGTACTCGTGGGTCAAGGCCGCCCGGCTGGACGGTCTCGTGATGGAGACGGGCCCCCTTGCCCGGGTGCTCGTCGGCGCGGCGAATGGGCGGCCGGAGATCCGGGAATCGTTCGGGCGGCTGCTCAGCGTTACCGGCCGGACGTCCGCGGACATGGGCGGTGCGATGGGACGGACGCTCGCCCGGGCCGTGGAGCTCGACGTCGTGTCGGCCGCCATCGGTGGCTGGCTTGACGACCTCGATGCGAGCCTTGCGACGGGCGACGTAGCCGTCACGAGCATGGAGCTGTGGGATCCCGTCACCTGGCCATCCGAGGTGGAAGGGTGGTCGCTGGGAGAAGGACCCCGGGGAACCGTCGGCCACTGGCTCCGCATCCGGGACGCGCTGATCGACGGCTACCAGGTCGTCGACGGGTCCACCTGGAATGCGTCACCGCGCGATGCCCAGGGCACGCCCGGCCCGATGGAGGCCGCGCTTGTCGGCGTCGCCGTGGTGGACCCGGCGAGGCCCGTCGAGCTGCTCCGCGTCATCCATTCGTTTGCCCCGTGCGCTGCGTGCGCTGCCCATGTCCTCGAGGCTCCACGGTTGAACCCCCGGCACGACTTCGCCCAGGAGGGGACCCGATGACCGCCGTCTCCGATCCCCTTGCGACCGCGGAGCCGGAGCCCGCGGCCACGGCGGCGCCTCCTGCCCAGCCGGTGGCGGCTGCCGTCCCCGGTGGCCGCCACCCGGTGGTCGATCCGGGCGAGGGGCACCATGTGGCCAACGCTGAGCAGCGTGTGCGGCTGTACGTCTGGCAGATCCCGGTCCGGGTGACCCACTGGGTCACCGCGACCTGCATCGTGATCCTCTCGATCACCGGCGGCTACATCGCGGACCCGTTCCTGCTGCCGGCTTCGGGGGCGGTGATGTCCGACGTCCGCTTCATCCACATCGTGACCGCGCTCGTCTTCCTGCTGTCGGGCCTGGTGCGGACCTACTGGCTGCTGGCCGGCAACCGCTTCGCTCGCTGGAAGGCGTTCATCCCCACCAGCCGCTACCAGTTCACCGAGCTGTTCCGCCAGGCCGGCTTCTACGGCTTCATCCGGAGGGAGATCCCCGAGGTCCTTGGCCACAACCAGCTGGCCGCGTCCGCCTACGTCGTCCTGTTCGCGCTGCTCCTCGTGGAGACCGTGACCGGCTTCGCGCTCGATGGCCTGATGGGCGCGGAGCCCGGCGCCACCCTGTTCGCATGGCTCCGGGAGCTTGCGGGACCGCAGCTCCTCCGGCAGATCCATCACCTCTCCATGTGGCTCATCCTTGCGATCGCGCTGTTCCACGTGTACAGCTGCGTGCTGGTGGACCACATCGAGCACAACGGCCTGATCAGCAGCATCATCAGCGGCTGGAAGTTCCCTACCCGCCACCAGGTCGTCGAGTCCCGGGACGGCGGACCCGAGCTCCTCGAGCGGGTCGAGTCGTGAGCCCGCAGACGGCGCCGCTGGTCGTGATCGGGATCGGCAACGTGCTGCTCGGCGACGATGGCGTCGGGGTGCGCGTCGTCGAGGCGCTGGAGGCCACGGCCAGGGCGGACGAGGGGTTCCTTCCTCCTGGCACCCGGATCGTGGACGGCGGCACGCTCGGCCTGGACCTGCTCGGGATGGTGCGGGGCTCCCGCGGCCTGGTGCTCGTGGATGCTGCGCGACTCGGTGGCAGGATCGGCGAGGTCCGTGCGCTGGACGCGGCCGACATCGACGCCGCGGGCGGTGCTCGCGACGGCGGCGCGGGCTCGGCGGTCGGCGAGCTCCTCGCGGTGGCCCGGCTGATGGACTGGCTGCCGACCCGGGTGGCGGTGATCGGGATCGAGGTCGCAGCCGTTGACGTCGGTGTTCACCTGTCGCCGCCGGTCGCCGGCGCCATCCCGGCGGCGGTCACCGCGGTTCGCCGCGAGCTGCGCCGGATGGACCGCCTCCACCACAACGAGACGCAGGGTGGCGTCCCCACCCGACCGATGGCAGGGGCAATGGCATGAGATCCCGGCTTGACCGCACCCTTCGGCTGCTGATCCTGGCGAACTTCGTGGTCGTGGCCCTGCTTGCCGGCACGATGGTCCTCGACTGGATGCGGGTCATCCCTGCCCGTGGCACCGCCGACGAGACCAGCGCACCTTCGGTCGCGGCAACCCCCGAGACCATGCAGATGGGCCTCGCGCACATCCCCACCTCCAACAGTTGCCTGCTGTGCCACGAGAGCGGTGGCGCCGCTGAGCTCAAGCCGATCCCGGCGATCGGGCATCCGCTCGAAGGCTGGACCGCCTGCCTGACCTGCCACACGGACGAGTCGCTCGGCCGCAAGGCCCCCGGCCACACGGGGATCCCGGAGAGCGAGTGCCGCAACTGCCACAAGATCGCGCAGGACGGGCCCGCCATCACCCAGGCGCACGCGGCTCTCAGTGAGCCCTGCCTCGACTGTCACGGGTCGGTGGCCCACCTCCCGTCGAGCATGGTTGGCCGCAACCAGGACGAGTGCTGGCTGTGTCACAAGCCCAACCCGGCGCCGCCGCCCACCAAGCCCCACCCGGACCCGCAGAACCTCACCTGCCGCGCGTGCCACCAGAGCTCGGAGGCGGGCGCGCTGCCGATCGACCACGCACTGCGCGAGGACACCACCTGCACGCTGTGCCATGACATCCGGACGACGCCCGCCGGTTCCGAGACCCCGGCGGAGCCTGCGGTGCCGGCCGAGCCCTCGCCCTCCACCGGCGCCGGAGGCTGAGCCGAACGCCCGGATCGGCGCCATCGGCGATGATGGCGCCATGTCCCAGCCGCAGGTCAGCACCCGGGAGGCGCTCGACGCGCTGGTCGAGCGCCTCGTGGCGGGTGTCGAATTCGACCGGCCCGAGGGAGGGACGTATCCCGCCCCGGTGATCGGGCACTACCCCGACCGGGCGCTGCTGGCGGGTGGATGACCGCGTCGCCGGGAGGAACAGCATGGCCGTGACAACCCGCTCCTCGCGGATGGGGCCGACCTTGGCGATCCTCGCCATCGTCGCGATCGTGGGGGCCAGCGCCGGAACCTGGTACCTGTTCTTCCGTCCGGCGGGGCCGGCCCCGGTCGTCCTCACCAGCGCGAGCCCCGGAGCGACGACCTCCACCTCCGGCGGAGCGCCCGACGGCGCGGGCGGGATCGGCGGCACCTGGGCCGTCGACCCGTCGGTGGGGTCGTTCGCCGACTTCTCGGGCTCGTTCGTCGGGTATCGCGTTCAGGAGACCCTGGCCAGCATCGGGGCAACCGAGGCCGTGGGCCGGACTCCCGGCGTGACGGGAACCGTGACGATCGACGGCACCGTCATCACCGCCGCCGAGCTCACCGCCGACCTGACCGGCCTCGAGAGCGACGATCCGCGGCGCGACGGCCAGCTCGGCCGGCAGGCGCTCCAGACGTCGCAGTTCCCTTCAGCGTCGTTCACGCTCACCTCGCCGATCGAGCTGGGTAGCGTGCCCATCGAGGGCGCCACGATCGACGTCTCCGCGACCGGCGAGCTGACGCTCCACGGCGTGACCAGGAGCGTCACGATCCCGCTCCAGGCGCGGGTCGGCGGTGACGTGGTGACGGTCACGGGCTCGCTCGAGATCGCCTTCGCCGACTTCGACATCGACAAGCCGCAGGCGATGATCCTGCTGTCGGTCCAGGACGTTGGCACGCTTGAGCTCCAGCTCCAGCTGACGAGGCGCTGAGCTCTCAGGGGGATCTCAGCCGCAGCCGGTTGAATGGACGCCACTTGCACCGTGGAGTCTCCTCATGACCTTGCCGCCTCCCCCCGCCAGGCCCAGTGGCGACCCGCACTTCCCGCCGCCGGCGGTTGCGAACTCGGCGTCCACCACCCCTCGTCCGCGGCGCACCGCCGGGCTCGGCACGGTCGTCGCGGTCTCGCTGCTGTCGGCCGTCATTGCCTCGGGCGGCACGGCCGTCGCGGTGCGGGAGCTCGTCCCGGCGCCCACCGCGGCGCCTGCCGCGGCAGCGGCGGATCCCGCCGCCACCACGACGTCCGCCACCACGACCGTCACCTCGTCGGACCTGACCGACATCGTTGCCCGGGCCCGCGAATCCGTCGTCACGATCACCGCCGACGGCATCAGCACCCAGGGGTTCTCGCCGTTCGGTGAACCCGTCAGCGGGGTGGGCTCGGGGATCATCCTGAGCAGCGACGGGTACATCCTCACCAACCGCCACGTCGTGGAGGGTGCCCAGACGCTGACGGTCGAGCTGGACACCACCGAGCAGCTGCCGGCGACCGTGATCGAGATTGCCGCGGACGAGGACCTCGCCCTGATCAAGGTCGACGTCACCGGCCTCACGGCGGCGACGATCGGCGACGTGTCGGCCATCCAGGTCGGGCAGACCGCCATCGCCATCGGCAGCCCGCTGGGGACGTACACCGAGACCGTCACGCGCGGGATCGTCTCCGGACTTGGACGGACGATCACCGTTCGGGACGAGAGCACGGGCCGCCCGACGACGCTTGAGGACCTGATCCAGACCGATGCCGCCATCAACCCCGGCAACAGTGGCGGGCCGCTGCTCGACGCGGGCGGAGCGGTCATCGGCATCAACACCGCCGTCGCCTCGACCGCCGAGGGCCTGGGCTTCGCGATCCCGATCGACCGGGCCGCGAGCCTGATCACCCGCGCGACGGGCGAGGGCGCGTAGCATCGAGTCCTCACCAAGCCTGCCCGAGGCCCCGCATGCATCTGCTCCTGGTCGAGGATGACCAGCGTCTCGCCCGCGCCCTGACCCGCCTGCTCGAGGGGGACCGGCACCTGGTCGAGCACGCCCCCGATGGACGGACCGGGATCGAGCTTGCGGGGGCGATCGACGGCCTTGACGCGATCATCCTCGACATCGGGCTGCCGGACATGTCCGGTCTCGACGTCGCGCGGGCGATCCGCCACGAGGGCGTCGAGGTGAGCATCCTGATGCTCACCGCCCGTGACACGGTCAACGATCGGGTGGCCGGGCTTGATGCGGGTGCGGACGACTACGTGGTCAAGCCGTTTGCGTACGCGGAGGTCGCCGCACGTCTGCGCGCGCTCGCGCGGCGGGCCGAGCCCGGACCTCGGCGCTCCGAGCCACGGCTCACGGCCGGGGCGATCACGCTGGACGAGGCCACTCGCCTGGTGACCGCCAGCGGGTCCAACGTCGATCTGAGCCCCCGCGAGTTCTCGCTCCTCGAGGCCTTGCTCCGCCACGCCGGCCAGGCCCTCACCCGCGACCAGCTGCTCGACCACGCCTGGCCGTTCAGCGTGGCGGTGACACCCAATGCGGTCGATGCCTACGTCCACTACCTGCGGACGAAGCTGGGGCCGGCCGGGGCGCAGATCGAGACAGTGCGCGGGGTCGGGTACCGGCTGTCCAATGGGTGACGGCGTCGCGATGGGGGACGGCACCGGCCGGGTCCCCGGCCACGACGGCGCGGAGCAGGGGGCGCTTGCCGACGAGGCCCATCTCCTCCGGCAGACTCGCTGGCGCCTGGTGCTCTGGAGCGGCCTGTCCACCCTTGCGATCCTCGTGGTGCTCGCGATCGCGCTGTACGCGGTCACGGCGCGTGCCCTCGAGACCGCGTCCGTCGCGCAGCTGGAGGCAAGGACGCAGGGGATCGTCGCGTTCCTCGAGGGCACGCCCGAGACCCAGGAGCAGCCGGGCCTCGGGTACCTGTTCGGCAACGGCAACACGCTGCTGTACCTGTTCGACGAGGCGGGCACGCCCGTCCTGCTCGGCGACCGGGGCCAGGCCATCCCCGCTGGGCTGCCCGAGCCCGATGGCGTGAGCGCTGCGGGCACGGCCCCTGACGGCACGGATGTGCGGCTGTCCACGCTCACCATCCAGGCCGACGCTGACACGACCGTCACATCGATCCGGATCCTGACCCGGCGCGTGGATGCCCGTGACGGCAACACCTACTTCATCCAGGCGCTCCAGGACCGCTCCACGGAGGTCAGCACGCTGGGCGCGCTGCTCACGGTGCTGCTGGTGGGCGGTGCGCTCGTGGTCGTCGTGTCGTCCGGGTTCGGGGCGCTGTACGCGCGGCGTGCCCTGGTGCCGATCCGGAAGTCCCTCCTGGCACAGCGGGCCGCCCTCCGGAGCCAGCGGGCGTTCGCCGCCGACGCCTCGCACGAGCTGCGAACGCCGCTCACCGTCATCCGCTCCTCCGTCGAGCACCTCCACCGGCATCGCGAGGAGCCGCTCGGTGCCGCGTCGGAGGCCCTCGACGACATCGAGGCCGAGGTCTCGCACCTGTCCCTGCTCGTCGATGACCTGCTGCTCCTGGCGCGAACCGACTCGGGAGCGGTGCCGCTGGACCGGATGCCGCTGGACCTGGGCGACGTGGCGTCCGATGCAGCAACGTCGCTCGTCCGCCTCGCCGAGGACAGGCAGGTCCGCCTCGAGGTCGATCCCGAGCCGGCGATGCTCGATGGCGACCCCGTGCGCCTGCGTCAGCTCGTGACGATCCTCGTGGACAACGCGGTGCGCCATAGCCCGCGCGGCGGGGTTGTCTCCGTCAGGGTCCGGACGGACGGCCCGCTGGCGGCCGTCGAGGTCGCCGACCAGGGGCCCGGCGTGCGGCCCGAGGACATGGAGCACGTGTTCGACCGCTTCTACCGCGCGCCAGGGGCGCCATCGGGGGGCACCGGGCTGGGTCTCGCGATCGCCCGCTGGATCACCGAACGGCATGGGGGCCGCATCGGGGTGCGCGACGCCGATGCGAGCGGGGCGGTCTTTCGGGTGGAGCTGCCGGGGATCGACGCCGCCGGCCGGCCTCCGCGCTGACGGCCACCCGCCCTCCTGCGAAGCCCGGGCGGCCGCCGGGATGCTACGCTTCGGCCATCCTGCAGAGCCGGTCCCGTGAGGCCGGTGTACCGGTCCCGTGAGGCCGGTGTCGGAGAGGAAGACCAATCTTGCGTACGCGCATGCCCGCCTGCGACGCTCGCCCGCCGCGGCCCGCCGGGACCTGAGTGATCACCCCACCGTTCGTCGGACAGCCCCCGCTTCCGCGCGCCGACGCCATCGTCGATCCGCGGGTTGGCGATTTCGGACCCGCGCTCCTCGCCCTGGAGGACGGCACCGTGTTCTCGGGGATCGCCTTTGGGGCGCCGGTCGCCGCCGGCGGTGACCTCGTGGTCAACACCTCGCAGACCGGCTACCAGGAGATCGCCACCGACCCCTCGTACGCCGGCCAGGTCGTGGTGATGACGTACCCGCTGATCGGCAACTACGGCCGGCTCATCGCCGACGACCAGAGCGAGCGTCCTTGGCTCCGGGGCCTGGTCGTCGCCCACGCCACCGCCGCGGTCCTCGACGACGCGCTCCAGCTGGCCACGCTCCTGCGAGGAAGCGGCATCCCGGCGATCGCCGGCATCGACACCCGGGCGCTCGCCCGGCACCTCCGGAGCACCGGCTGCCTGCGCGGCATCATCACCGGGCCGGGCATGACCGGTCCGGACGCGGCGATCACGATGGCCCGGGATGTCCCGCGCTGGGAAGACCAGGACTTCGTCGCCCAGGTGAGCCCTGCGGCCGTCCGCGAGGTCGGCGATGACGCGGCCGCGCCGCTCGTGGCCATCGTGGATTTCGGGCTCAAGGCGAACATCGTTCGCAGCCTGGGCCGGCGGGGCATGCGAGTCCGCGTGCTGCCCCACACGGCCAGCGCGGAGGAGATCCTCGCGGCCGATGTCGCGGGCGTCGTCCTCTCGCCCGGTCCCGGCGACCCTGCCCGGCTCGCCGGCCCCGTCGCCCTCGCCCGCGCGATCATCGACGACGGGCGACCGCTGCTGGGCATCTGCCTGGGCCACCAGATCGTGGCCCGCGCCGCTGGAGCGGAGACGGGCCGCCTGCGGTTCGGCCACCACGGGGCCAACCACCCGGTCCAGGACCTCGACACGGGCTACGTCCAGGTGACCGCCCAGAACCACGAGATCCAGGTGCTGGGCGACAGCCTGCCGGCGAGCTCCGGGTTCCGGGTCAGCCAGCTGAACCTGAACGACCGCTCGGTCGAGGGCCTGCGGCACGCCGAGAAGCCGATCGAGACCGTCCAGTACCACCCCGAGGGCGCCCCGGGGCCGCTCGACGCGCTCGCCGTGTTCGACCGGTTCGCTGACGCCTGCCGGCGCGGCGCGTGACCACCGATCCGGCGATCGCCGCCCTCCCGGTGCCGCCCGTGCGCGCGCACCGGCCCAAGCCCGCGTCGGTGCTGATCCTGGGCTCGGGACCGGTGGTCATCGGCCAGGCGGCGGAGTTCGACTACGCGGGCACCCAGGCGTGCCGCGCGCTGCGTGCCGAAGGCGTTCGGACGATCCTCGTCAACTCCAACCCGGCCACGATCATGACCGACCCCACCGTCGCCGACGCCGTCTACCTCGAGCCGCTGACCGTCCCGGCGATCGAGGCGGTGATCGCGCGCGAGAAGCCCGAGGGTCTGCTCGCGGGCCTGGGTGGCCAGACGGCGCTCAACCTCGCGATGGCGCTGTCCGAGGCGGGGGTGCTGGAGCGTCACGGCGTCCGACTCCTGGGCACGCCGCTCGAGGCGATCCGGATGGCCGAGGACCGCGAGGCCTTCCGCGACCTGCTCGACCGGATCGAGCAGCCGTACGCGCCCTCGTCCATCATCGAGGGGGCGACGGACGAGGAGCGGCTGGCCTCGGCGACGCACGCCCTCGAGGAGATCGGGCTGCCGGCCATCATCCGGCCCGCGTTCACGCTGGGCGGCACCGGCGGCGGGATCGTCGAGACGGAGCCGGCGTACTGGGAGCGCGTCCGCGCCGGCCTCCGGGCGAGCCCGATCAAGCAGGTCATGATCGAGCGCTGCCTCGTCGGCTGGCAGGAGATCGAGTACGAGGTCATGCGCGATGCCGAGGACACGTGCATCGCCGTGTGCTCGATGGAGAACGTGGACCCGCTCGGCGTCCACACCGGCGACTCGATCGTCGTGGCCCCGGTCCAGACGCTGACCGACACCGTCCACCAGCGGCTCCGGAGCGCGGCCCTCGCGATCATCCGCGCGCTGGGCGTCGAGGGCGGCTGCAACGTCCAGTTCGCGCTGTCACCCGACTCCACCGAGTACGCCGTGATCGAGGTCAACCCGCGCGTGTCGCGCTCGTCGGCGCTGGCATCGAAGGCGACCGGCTACCCGATCGCGCGCGTCGCGGCCCAGATCGCCGCGGGGCGGACGCTGGCGGACATCCCCAACGTCGTGACCGGGACGACCGTCGCGGCCTTCGAGCCGGCGCTGGACTACGTGGTCGTCAAGCTGCCGCGCTTCCCGTTTGACAAGTTCCCGACCGCCGATCGCCGCCTCGGCTCCCAGATGAAGGCGACCGGCGAGGTGATGGCCATCGACCGCACCTTCGGGGCCGCGCTCAACAAGGCGCTCCGGGGCCTCGAGCAGGCGGGCGCCGGACCGCTGGGCGAGGACCCGTCGTGGCGCCCGACGTTCGACTACCTCGCGGCGGTCTACGCCGGGATCGACGCCGAGGAGGGTGGCGAGGGCCTCGACGGGCTGCCGGTCGACGACGCGCCGATCCGCTGGCTCGATGACGCGGGCCAGGCCTGCGAGAGCACCCGCTTCGCCCAGCGATCCGCGGCGCCCATCGTCCTGCGCCAGTTCGTGGAGCCGTCCGACTCGCGCCTGTGGCGCGTCCTGGGGCTGCTCCGCCGCGGGGTTCCGCAGGAGGTGGTGCGGCGGGCGACCGGGATCAGCGCCTGGTTCCTGGCCGAGATGGGCCGCAACGTCGCGCTCGAGGCCGCCGTGCGCGACATGGGCCCGCGGCTGGTCGATCCCGAGGACGCCGAGGGCGCTTCGCTCCTCGCGACCGCCAAGCGGGCCGCGTTCGCGGACCGGGATCTCGCCAGACTCGCCGGGACCATCGAGGCGGCGGTGCGCGGCGCGCGGATGGCCCTGGGCCTCGTGCCGGGCTACGCGATGGTCGACACCTGCGCCGCCGAGTTCGCCGCCGAGACGCCGTACTTCTACTCGACCTACGCCTCGGCCGGCTCCCCGCCGGAGGCACCGCCCGTCGCCCGGCCGGCCGCCCTGGTCATCGGATCCGGGCCGGTCCGGATCGGGCAGGGGATCGAGTTCGACTACTGCGCCGTGCAGGCCGCCGACGTGCTCCGCCGACAGGGTTGGGGAGCGATCATGGTCAACTCCAACCCCGAGACCGTGTCGACCGACTTCGACGCCTCGACCCGGCTGTACTTCGAGCCGCTCGACACGGAGAGCGTGCGCAGCATCATTGAGTTCGAGGCCGCACCGACCGCCCCCGCAACAAGTACCCCGATCCCCGATGACTATCGCGTCATCAAGCGCGCTGCCGATGCCGCGACAGTCATCGCGACCGGGACCGAGATCGCGACCGGCACCCCGGGCGCTGCCGATGCCGCGACAGTCATCGCGACCGGGACCGAGATCGCGGCCGGCACCCCGGGCGCTGCCGATGCCGCGACAGTCATCGCGACCGGGACCGAGATCGCGACCGGCACCCCGGGCGCTGCCGATGCCGCGACAGTCATCGCGACCGGGACCGGTATCGGCCACGGCAGGCTCCCCGCGGTCGTCGCGTTCGGAGGCCAGACGCCGCTCAACCTGGCCGGCCCGCTGGTCGCCGCGGGCGTGCCGCTGCTGGGCTCGGATCTCGAGACCATCGACCAGGCCGAGGAGCGCACCCGCTTCTCTGCGCTGCTCGACCGGCTCGGCATCCCGCAGCCCGAGGGCGGCATGGCCGACTCCATCGAGGAGGCGCTCACCCTGGCCGAGCGCATTGGGTACCCGGTCATCGTGCGGCCCTCGTTCGTCATCGGCGGTCTCGCCATCGACTTCGCCTACTCCCCGGAGGACCTCGCCCGGCACCTGGCCGCGGCGGCGATCGTTGACCCCGACCGGCCGGTGCGGATCGACCGGTTCCTCGAGGGGCTCGAGGTGGACGTCGACGCCATCTGCGACGGCACCGACGTGCTGATCCCGGGCCTGCTCGAGCACGTCGAACGGGCGGGCATCCACTCCGGCGACTCCATCGCGTGGTTCCCGCCCCAGGGCGTGTCCGCGGGCGACCAGTCGCTGATCGTCTCGACCATGGAAAGGATCAGCCTCGCTCTCGGTGTCCGCGGGCTGGTCAATGCCCAGTTCATCGTCCGCGACGACGGCGTGTACCTGATCGAGGTCAACCCGCGGGCGTCCCGGACGGTGCCGTTCTTGTCCAAGGTGACCGGCGTGCCGATGGTGGAGCTGGCCGTCCGGATCTCGCTGGGCGAGACCCTGCGCGACATGGGCTGGGAGGGCGGGCTCCGCCCCGAGCCGCCGTTCGTGGCGGTCAAGTCGCCCGCGTTCTCGACGTCCAAGCTCAAGGGCGTGGACCCGTCCGTCGGTCCGTTCATGCAGTCGACCGGCGAGGTCATCGGGATCGCCGTCGACCCGCGGGTCGCCATGGCCAAGGCGCTCACCGGGGCCGCGCTCATCCCGCCGCGCGCCGGGGACGGGGAGGCCCCGCTCGCGCTGCTCTCGATCGCCGACCGCGACAAGTGGGGCCTGGCGGACCTCGGCCAGGCGCTCGTGCGCGCCGGCTACCGCCTCGCCGCGACCGGCGGCACGCGGGCCCTGCTCGAGCAGGCCGGGATCGAGGGGATCGCGCCCGTCGCCAAGCTGGGCGCCGAGCCGGTGGGGGAGGAGGCCGGGATCCTGGACCTGATCGCCTCGGGGACCGTGCGGCTCGTGGTCAACACGCCCACCCCGCGATCGGGCCCCGTGCGGGACGCGGCAGAGATCCGCCACGCGACGATCGCCGAGGGGATCCTGTGCTTCACCTCGATCGAGACCGGAGTCGCGGCGGCGCAGGCCCTGGACCCGGCGGTGATCGACGGCATCGCGGCGGTCCGCTCGATCACGGAGTGGGTCCCGGGTTCAGTCACCGGTCCTCAGCGGGTCCTTCGTTGAGCCTCGCTACGGGTGCCATCGAAATGCTGGTCGGTCCGTGATGGGGTGAGCAAGGTCTCCTGAGCACCCTGCGAGTCGCACGCACGACCGCGAGTTTGCGTGCCATCGTCATCTCGCGCCCCGCGCTGGCGGATCGCACGCTTGGGGCCAGCCGGCCTGCCAATCCTGCCGAGTGGCCCTGTGACATCTCAGCGGCTGGTGAGACATTCACCGGTGAGATGTTGACCCAGAGATTGACGCCCGAGGAACGCAACGATGCGTGCTGAGCTGCCCATCATCGCCCAGCCGCGGATGGACCTCGCGGCGCCGGACGTGACCGAGGCGCAGGCGATCGCGGCTCTCATGGCGGACCGCGTGCGCGCCACGATCCTGCGGATGCTGGCGGACGGACCGCACTGCGTGTGCGAGATGGCAGCGGCCCTGGGGGAGCGCGAGAACAACGTGTCCAACCACCTCGCCAGGCTCCGCGACGCGGGTCTGGTGCATTCGGTCCGCCACGAGACGAACGGGCGCTTCCAGTACTACGAGCGCGACGAGGCCGCCGTCGCGGCTGCCCGCCAGGCGCTCGCCGAGCTCCTCGCATGACGACGCTCGCCCTTCGCCGGCTCCACGTTCCGCTGTGGCTGGCGGTCGCGGCCGGCTCCGCCGCGTGGGTGGTCGCCTGGTTCCTGGCGCTGCCGGCCTCGGAGTGGCTGGCGTTCGACGTGCTGGGCCAGGACCCGGCGTCGCAGCTTGGCCAGGCGGTGGCGTTCTTCCTGTTCGACGTGCCCAAGGTGCTGCTGCTGCTCACCGGGATCGTGACCATGGTCTCGTTCCTCCGATCGTTCGTCTCCCCCGAGCGCGTCCGGCGGGCGCTGGCCGGCCGCAACGCCGTGGGCGGGACCGTCGCGGCGGCGGGGTTCGGAGTCGTCACGCCGTTCTGCTCGTGCTCCGCCGTGCCGCTGTTCATCGGCTTCGTCGAGGCGGGGGTGCCGCTGGGCGTGACCTTCGCGTTCCTGGTGGCGTCGCCGATGGTCAACGAGGTGGCGATCGTCCTGCTGTGGGGACTGTTCGGGCCCGGGGTGACGGCGGCGTACGTGGGAGCAGGGCTCACGGTGGCCATCGTCGCCGGCCTGCTGATCGGGCGCCTGGGGATGGAACGCCACGTCGAGGACTACGTGTGGACGATCCGCGCCGGCGCCGCGGCCATCGAGATCCGCCCGTCCCTCGCTGATCGCATTCGTGACGCCTGGCGGTCGACGCTCGACATCGTGGGCCGGGTCTGGCCGTGGGTGGTGGCCGGCATCGCGGCGGGCGCCTTCATCCACGGGTTCGTGCCGGAGGACCTGGTGGTCTCGATCGGCGGCTCGGACAATCCGGCCGCGGTCCCGGCGCTCGTCGCCCTCGGCGTCCCGCTCTACAGCAACGCCGCCGGCACCATTCCGATCGTTGAGGCCCTGATCGGCAAGGGCCTGCCGCTGGGCTCCGCCCTCGCGTTCATGATGGCGGTCACGGCCCTCTCGTTCCCGGAGATGGTGATTCTGCGCAAGGTCATGAAGCCGCGCCTGCTGGCGACCTTCGTCGCGATCGTGGCGGGCGGGATCGTCGTCGTCGGCTACCTGTTCAACCTGCTCGCCTGACGAGGCGTGCGCAACGCAACCACCCCGCACCAAGGGAGATCCCAAGTGACAGTCATCGAGGTTCTCGGCTCCGGCTGTGCCAACTGCCACAAGCTGGAGGCCAATGCCCGGGAGGCGATCGCGCAGCTGGGCATCCCAGCGGAGATCCGCCACGTGACCGACTACGCGGAGATCGCGTCACGCGGCGTCCTGAGCACGCCCGGGCTCGTCATCGACGGCCGGGTTGTCTCGGCCGGCAAGATCCCGACGGTGCCGACGATCGCGGCCTGGCTCAGGGAGGCCTGACCGGCCGGGTCACGCGAAGGCCCCAGCGACCCCGGGCGCCGGCTCGACGCGCCTACGCGGGCCGGGTGACGGCGCTGCCCGAGGCCTCGGGGGCCTCCACGACGATGGCCTGGCCAAGCGACCACAGGGTCAGCGTCGTCAGCGCCACCATCACGACCGCCAACGGAATCTCCCGGGCGCGCACGTTGCGGCGCGTCGGCGGGAGCGGACCCGGATCATGGATCTTCCGGTGGCGCAGGTCCCTGCCCGCCCGGCCGCTGGCGGCCGCGCCCGCAGCCTCCAGGTCTCGCTGGGCGGTGACGTGGCCGGCCCAAGCCCCGAGCATGTGCCCGCCGACCACGGCGGCCAGCTGGGCGGTCCAGACGAGCCCCGGCGGCAGCCACGCGGCGGACGGCTCGAAGAACGCCGTGCCGAACAGGTCCCAGCCCTGCTGGAGCGGATCGGAGATGGCAATGACGATCCGTTGTCCGTCGATCAGCAGGTAGGTCAGGTAATGGGCCACGAGGTAGCCGACCGAGATCGGCAGCAGGCCGGCCCCGATCGCCCCCGGGCTGACGGTTCGCGCCACCACCAGCGCGGCCAGCGTGATGATCCCGAGGAAGGCGAGCAGGAGCAGGGACTTGGGCAGCAGCGCCGGCGCCCCGAAGATCGTGGCGAACGGCACGGTCTGCGATAGCCCGTCGAAGATGATCGACCCGGTGGCCACCGCCACCAGGATGATCCGCGGCACCTCCCAGCGAGCGTCGACCAGCCCCGACGCGAACGGCCGTCGCACGATCGCACCGCCGTCGGGTGCGGGTGCCGCGCCGGTCGCTGCCAGCCGGTTGAGTGTCCGGAACCAGACGCTGAACGTGTCGCCCTGCGCGCGCCACGGATCGCGCCCGAACAACGCCATCAGCGCCAGGGTGACCACCGTGTAGCCGGCCACGATGACCGCGAGCCCGTCGGCGCCGGGAACCGCCACCAGCTCCAGCCAGACGATGAACACGAGGCCGGCGACGGCGGGCCACAATCGGGCCCGATCCGGGAGCGTCGCCGGCGTGCCGCCTCGCAGCCCGAGCCTGCGCAGGCCGGCGGCGAGCGCGTCATGGATCGTGGTGAACGGGTCGAGCCATTCCCAGACGGGGAAGACCAGCGCCGACAGGATCGCCACGCCGACCCAGCCGTACACCCACAGGAAGAGCCCGGCCACCGCGGCATCGGACGAGCCGCCGGCGATGCCCTGGGCGAGGATCCAGGTCCATGCGAGGACGCCGACGGTCCGCAGCCCGTAGCGCACGACGGCGGGAACGGGCTCGAGGCGACCCGCCGGGATTGGGGCTGCGCGGAGGTCGCGCGCCAGGACGAACACGAACGAGAGCGCGACCGTGGCCGCGGCGCCGGCGAGGTAGACGGCGAGTGGCAGCGGGCTCTCGTACAGGGGCGACAGGCCATGGGCAGCGGTGATCACCGGCCCGCCCAACATCACCGCCGCGGCAAGGATCACGCCGGCGAGGCGTACGGGGACGCCCGTCACGGAACCGCCGGATCCGGCCACCCGCCCGAGCCAGCGCACCGCCTCAGATCCGGCGGCTGCGACGAAGCACGAAGCCGCCGACAAGCGCCACGAGGAGGAGCCCCGCCAGGATCGGGACCAGGACGTCGGTGGCTGGAGCGGCCACCGCAACGCCGCCCGTCGGCTCCGGCGACGCGGTGGGGCTGTCGGTCGCCGGGCTCAGCGTGGGCACGGACGTTGCCGGGGCTGCGACCGACGACGTGGTCGTCGGCGTGGCGGATTCGGTCGTGGGCTCCGCGGTCGGGACCGGTGACGGCGTGACCGGCTCGGGCGTCGCCGGCGACACCGTGAATGCGAGCGAGCCGCGCTCCACGTGTCCATCCTCGGCGGCTGCGGTCCACTTGATCCGGTAGTCGCCGGCAGCCAGGGCGAGGCCCTCCAGCGTCATGGTGGTGGCGCCGTCCCTGGCGGCGAGACCGGTTCCGACATCCCCGTCCGGGCCGATGAGCCGGAAGGAGCTCTTGCCGGCGTCCAGCCCCTCGCTGAAGGCGAGCCTGACGACCGTCGGCGGGTCCGCCAGCATGGCCCCGTCCTTCGGGGTGGAGGTGACAAGCTCGGCATGGGCGAGGGCAGGCGCCGCGGCGAGCAGGGTGAGCAGGACGCCCGCAAGCCCGGCGCCAAGGCGAATTGATGAGGTGTTCACGGATCGGGAGTCTACTCGCGCACTGTTCACCGTGCTCCGCAGGCATCCAGGCCCGCCTGACCTGCGAACATGGGGTGAGCGTGGCTCAGCCGCGCCGAAGTCTGGAGCACCGATGTCCGGCTCACTTGGCTCCCTTGGTCCGATCGCGCCGGCACCCGAACCCGAAGGTGCCTACGTGGCCGGAGCCTGCAACATCGGCCCGTGGGAGATCCGGCGACGGCGGAGGTCGGCGATCGCGGCGCTGGCGGCAGCGGCCGGGCTGCTGGTCGTCCTCGTCGCGATTGGCGTGCCCGCGTGGACGCGCGTGATGCTCCTGGTGCCCCTGTGGGGCGCCGGCATCTCCTGGCTCCAGGCCCGCCGACGGTTCTGCGTGGCGTTCGCGATGGCCGGGCTGTCGAACTTCGGCGACGGTGAGGCGGGTCGCCAGTCCGTCATCGATCCGGCCCAGCGGGAGCTGGACCGGCGGGCGATGGCGATCGTGGTCCGCGACGGGTTCCTGCTCGCGGTCCTGCCGACCCTGATCGCGGTGCTGCTGCCGGTCTAGGCTAGGCGCGTTCGCCCAACCGATCGCGAAGGGCGATCAGCACGGCCCTTCAGGCACGCGGGATCACCCGCACCGCCGCAGCCCCACCGGTCACCGACACCGTGACCCGGTCCGCCGCTGTCGCGTAGCCAGGTGTCTGGTTGATGCCGCTCGTCGTGACCAGTCCGGTGGTCGCGACCACGATGAGCAGGGCGATGCCACCGACCAGCGCCCCCGACGACGGTCCACGACCCGATCCCATGCGCCTCTCCCTAGGTCCGGGCCACCTTCGTGGCCGCCTCGTGCATGCTGGCTGGCCCGCCGTCGACGGTCCGGACCGAAGGTCACGAGGTCGGCCCCGGGTCGGCCGGTACCCGGACCCGGATCGGCCAGCGGCCCTACACTAGCCCGCAACCCGTTTCGCCCGAGGACTCGTTCCGCATGCCCGTTCCCGTGATCGCGTTCTCCGACGAGCGCCTGCCCAACGGCCTGCGCCTGATCGTCGCCGAGGACCACCTGGCGCCCGTCGTCGCCGTCCACGTCTGGTACAACGTCGGCTCCAAGCACGAGGTCCCCGGCAAGACCGGGTTTGCCCACCTGTTCGAGCACGTGATGTTCCAGGGGTCGGCGAACGTCGCCAAGGCGGAGCACATGGCCCTGATCCAGGCCGCGGGCGGCACCCTCAATGGCACGACCTGGCTGGACCGGACCAACTACTACGAGACGCTGCCGTCCCACCAGCTGGAGCTCGCGCTGTGGCTGGAGGCGGACCGGATGGCCACCCTCCTCGACGCCCTCTCGCAGGAGAACCTCGACAACCAGCGCGAGGTCGTCAAGAACGAGAAGCGGTGGAGCTACGACAACCGGCCGTACGGGTCGTGGCAGGAGAAGGTGTTCGGGCACCTCTACCCCGCAGACCACCCCTATCACCACCCGACGATCGGCTCGATGGAGGACCTCGACGCGGCCTCGCTGGAGGACGTCTCGGCGTTCTTCCGGACCCATTACGCGCCCAACAACGCGACCATCGCCGTGGTCGGGGACTGCGAGCGAGCCCAGGTCCGGGCATGGGCGGATCGCTACTTCGGCCCGATCCCGGCCAACCCCGAGATCCCGCCGCTGGCGCCCTACGAGCTGCCCGCGATCCTGGGCGAGGAGACGCGGGAGACCGTGGAGGACCGGGTCCCGCTGACCCGGATCTTCGTCGCGTACCGGGCGCCCGCGTATGGTGACCCGGCGCTGGACCCGCTCGAGCTCGCGGCACAGCTGCTCGCCGGCGGCAAGGGCAGCCGGTTGCACAAGCGGCTCGTCCGCGAGGATCGCCTGGCGCAGGAGGTCGACTGCGGCAGCTGGGGGTTCGCCGGGGGATCCGTGTTCCTGGGCATCGCCACCGTCAGGCCGGGTGTGGACCCGGCGGCCGTCGAGGCGGCATTCCACGAGGAGCTCGAGAAGCTTGCCGCGGAGGCCCCCAGCGAGGACGAGGTCGCCCGGGCCAAGGCCCTGATCGAGGCCGACGAGCTGGGCTCGCTCGCCCGTGTCGAGGAGCGCGCCCGGCGGCTCGCGGAGTACGCCGGCCTGTTCGATGACCCGGGCCTGATCAACACCCTGCTGCCGCGCTACCTCGCGGTCACTGCAGACCAGATCCGGGAGGCCGCTCGCGCCGTGTTCCGCACCGACAACCGCGTGGTGCTGACCTACGTGCCGGCGGTCACCGGTGATGCCACGAGCGACCCGGCGGGCGAGGTGGCGGCATGACCGCACCGCGTTCCACGGGTGTCCGCCCCGTTCCGGGCGAGCCGCGACCGTTCGAGTTCCCGGACACGTTCCGATCGTCGCTCTCCAACGGGCTCAAGGTCCTTGCGACCCCGATGCCCGGGCGTGAGCTCGTTGCCGTCTCGCTCTCGTTCCGGGCCGGGGCGTCCGACGAGCCGGAGCCCGCGGGTGGCGCCACGGTGCTCGCCGCGCGCGCGCTGACGGAGGGCACCGAGGTGCGCGACGCGGTCGCGCTGACCGAGGCCGCTGAGCGTCTCGGGGCGTCGATCCATGCCGAGGCCGGCTGGGACACCCTGTCGGTGAGCGTGGATGTCCCGGCCAGTCGCCTCGAGCCGGCCCTCGAGCTCCTGGCCGAGGTCGTTCGCCGACCCGCCTTCCCCGACGCCGAGGTCGATCGCCTCCGGGACGAGCGTCTCACGGACCTGCTCCAGGTCAAGTCGGACCCCCGGCGGCGCGCCGACCAGGCCTTCAGCGCCGCGGTCTACGCAGCGGGCAGCCCCTACGGCCGCCCCGCGGGCGGGGGAATGGACACCGTCGAGGGCCTGACACCGGCCGAGCTGCGGTCGGTGCACGGGCGCGCGTGCCTGCCGTCGCACGGGGCGCTCGTCGTCGCCGGCGACGTGGATCCGGCGGCGATTGACCGTGCGGTCGACGCGATGTTCGGCAGTTGGAGCGGGCCACGAGCGTCCGCTTCCCGGCCGATCGACGACGGTGCGGCGGTCGACTCCCGCTTCGTGCGGGTCGTTCACCGGCCGGGCTCCGTGCAGACGGAGATCCGGATCGGGCACCGGGGGCTGCCTCGCCGCCACCCCGACTACCACGCCGTCGTGGTCATGAGCGCCATCCTGGGCGGCCTGTTCAACTCGCGCCTCAACATGAACCTGCGCGAGGACAAGGGCTACACGTACGGCGCCGGCGCCGGGTTCGACATGCGACGAGGCCACGGCCCGTTCTCCGCCCGCGCCGCGGTCAACACCGAGGTCACCGTCCCTGCGCTCCGGGAGTTCCTCGTCGAGCTGGACCGGATCCGCGAGGTGCCGGTGACCGACGACGAGCTGCGGGCGGCCCGGGACTACCTGATCGGCGTGTTCCCGCTGCGCTTCGAGACTCCAGGGCCTGTCACCGGCTCGCTGGCCGGGCTGTTCGTCCATGGCCTGCCGGATGACGAGCTGGACCGGTATCGTCCGTCCATCGAGGCGGTCACGGCTGAGGATGTGCTGCGGACGGCGCGCGAGCACATCCGGCCCGAGGCGGCGGCTGTCGTGCTCGTCGGCGACCACGACCAGTTCGGTGCCGACCTCGCGGCGGCGGCGATCGGGCCCGTCGAGGTGATCCGCGACGACGACGTTGCCGGCCCGGCCGGCGACGGCTCCTCCCCGGGAGGCTAGGCCACGGACGAGGAGTCCGCACTCGAGCCGGCGGCGCCCGGCCGGGGCATCACGGCACGCTTGCCCGCGCTGGCGTCGCCGTCCTATCGGCGGTTCCTCGTCGGGGCGATGGTGGGATCGGTCGGCGCGTTCCTCCAGGGCACCGCGCAGGGGTGGCTGGTGCTCGACCTGACCGACTCACCCGCCGCGCTCGGCATCGTGTCCGCCGCACAGGCGCTGCCGATCCTGTTCCTCTCGGTGGTGGCCGGCGTCGTCGCCGACCGCGTGGACCGGCGGTTGCTGCTCGCGACGACCCAGCTGTTCACCGCCGGAGTGGCGTTCGTTCTGGCCCTGCTGGCGACCCTTGGTCTCGTCCAGTTCTGGCAGGTGGCCGTCCTCGCGCTGCTCACGGGCACGGCCCAGGCGATCCAGACGCCTGCCTACCAGGCCATCGTGTCGAACCTGGTGGATCGGGTCGCCGTGGGCAGCGCGGTCGCGCTCAACTCGGCGCAGTTCAACCTCGCCCGCATCCTCGGTCCCGCGATCGCTGGCGCTGTCATCGCCACCGGAGGCCTCCATCTCGCGTTCTGGGGCAACGCCGTCGGGTTGCTCGCGGTCGCGTGGGTGTTCTGGCGTCTGCGCGTCGCGCCGGAGCCCGCACTCGCTCGGGCCCAGGCCTCCCTGTGGGCGAACCTGATCGACGGCATCCGATTCGTGCGCGGCGACCGCACGATCCGGACGCTGGTGCTCCTGGCCGGGGTGCCCGGCCTGTTCCTGCTGAACTACCTCGTCCTGCTTCCCGTCTTCGCCCGGGACGTGCTGGGGATTGGCGCACCAGGGCTCGGGCTGCTGTCGGCCGCGATCGGGGTGGGCGCGCTCGCGGGCGCCCTGGGGCTGGCGACGCTGCGGCCGTCGGGCGGCTCCGGACGATCGCTGCTGGCAGGGCTGGTGATCGCCTCGGTCGCCGAGGTCGTGTTCGGGATCTCGAGGTCGGTGCCCGTATCGGCGGTGGCCCTGGCCGTCCTCGGTGCCTGCCAGGTGCTCTACTACGCGACCACGAACACCCTGCTCCAGGTCTTGGTGCCCCCGCGGCTGCGTGGACGCGTGATCAGCCTGTACATCCTGACGTCCTGGGGGCTCCTTCCCCTTGGGAACCTGCTTGCCGGGTTCGTGGCCGAGCGGTCGTCGGCCACCGTGGCCCTGGTGGCCGGAGGCCTGGTGACATTCGTGGTCTCCATCGCGGTGGCGGCCAGGGTGCCCGAGCTGCGCCGCCTCGAAGCGGGCTCGGCGGCTGCGGTCCCCGTGCGCGCCGGGGTGGGCGGATGAGCAGCGGGCGTCGTCGGGGGCCGGGAGACCGGCACTGAAACCTTTGTCCGCCCCAGCGCCTCGGGAGGAGTGACGGCGCCAGCGAGGATGCCGCACCAGCTTGGAGCAAGCCCACAATGCGCTCGAAGGAAACGTTGATCCGCTCGGTCGGGACCGCCGCCGTGACCCTGTTCCTGGTGGCCGGCGCTGCCTTCGCCACCAGCAGCTTCGTCGGTAGCCCTGTCGCCGACACCACCCCCGTCTCCAGCACCGATGAGGCGACCGAGTCCCCCGAGGCCGATGACGCGACCGAGACCCCGGAGGCGACCGAGTCCCCCGAGGCCGATGACGCGACCGAGACCCCGGAGGCGACCGAGTCCCCCGAGGCCGATGACGCGACCGAGACCCCCGATGCTGAGGACGACAGCTCCGATGCAACCGACGACCGCGACGACGATCGCGACGACGGAGACCACTCGGGATCCGGCTCCGGGTCGAGCGACGACGACGACGACGACCAGGGAGAGCACAGCGACGACGATGACGACGACGATGACGACGATGACGACGACGATGACGACGACGATGATGACGACGAACGACGACGCGTCCGACGACTCGTCCGACGACTGAGACGATCCGGCCAGGGTCGCGATGACCTCTGTCCCTCGTTGAGCGCCGATCCGATGCGCGATGATGTCGCGTGTCGGATCGGCCTCAGCCGGGACGCCGAGCCAGTCAGGCCCGACGCACCGCAGGATGGAGATCGCAGCCCTGCCACCCCGGACCGCCACCGGAACCCTGGACACCAGAGTCACCCTCGATGACCGCACGATCGTCGGAGCCGTGCTCGCTGGCGACCGCGACGCCTTCCGTATCCTCGTGGATCGAGAGGAGCGCGCGGTCGTCGCGACGTGCGCGCGCATCCTCGGTGATCGCGCGGAGGCAGAGGACGTGGCGCAGGAGGCATTCGTGATCGCGTATCGCTCGCTCGGGACCTGGCGCGCCGACGGCGCGTTCGGCGCCTGGCTGAGCCGCATTGCCATTCGCCTGGCCGTGCGTCGCGCGCAGTCGCGGAAGCAGGTGGCCTGGCTGGACCCGATCGCCGCGGAGGCCGACCAGCCCAACCAGAGCCGGTTCCGCACCATGAGCACCACCGACGCCGGGGACCCGGCCCACACGTTCCTGCGCACCGAGCTGGACTCCCGGGTGCGGGCGGCCGTCGCGACCCTGGACGAGCCGTACCGGGAGGTCGTGGCACTCCGCTTCTTCGCGGAACGGAGCCTCCTGGAGATCGCCGAGGCGACCGGCCGGCCATTGGGTACCGTGAAGACGCATCTGCATCGCGGGCTGGGACGCCTGCGCCGTGCGCTCGAGGAGTCTGACCGATGACCGCCAGTCGGCCGAATGGGCGGCCTCGGCCGTTCGGCCCGGACGACCTTGACGGTGTCCCGGGTCTCAATCCCGAGGAGCTCGCCGCGGAGATGCGGCTCGCCCGGGACATCGAGGCCGTGGCGGCTCGAGGTGGGGCGGCACCATCCGCCGGCTTTGCCGACCGCGTGATGAGCGCCATCGCCACGGAGCCCGTGCCGGCCCCGGTGATCGCGGCCGGCAGCGCCCTGCGTCGTCGCGAGGTGGGCCGGTTCCTGGGGTCGCTCCGCGACGCCTTCCGGGTTGCGTTCGGGGGTGGGTTCCCGATCGCCATCCGCGCCCAGGCATTCGCCCTGGTCCTCGTCGTCGTGGCGGTCGCGGGTGGCTCCGGGTTCGCGACGGCCGGCGCGCTGGGCGTCTTCGACGATCGCAGCTCGCCATCCCCGGCTCCGACGCAACCGGGCCCGACCGACGTGCCCGACTCGGCGTCGCCCGAGCCGTCAGCCCCATCGCCGTCCATGCCCGACGTGCCGAGCCCGTCGCCCGACGGCTCGCTGGAGCCTGCGGCCTCGGCGTCCTCCGAGACGCCGGAGCCAGGCGAGACCCAGGAGCCCAGGGACGACAGCGCATCGGGATCCGGCAGCAGCGGTTCCACGCGAACGCCGTCGCCCACCGAGAAGTCCACGCCAAAGCCGACCCCCGAGCCGACCGAGGATGATGACGACGACGACGAGACGCCCACGCCTCGTCCCAGCCGGAGTCCTTCCCCGAGTCCCACGCCGGACGACGACTGAGGCCGGCCCTGAGCCGCGGCCGCGACCGGGCCACGTGGGCAGGTGGCGCGCGGTAGGCTGGGTCGCATGATCGTCGTCGTCGGATCCCCTGCATGGCGTTCGGCCGAGCCTGCCGGACCCGCAGGGCTGACCTGCGCCGTCGCGCTTGCGGCGGCAGGTGGCGGATCAACGGTCGAGGTGGTTGGCCGAATCGGCGACGATCCGACCGGCGACGCCCTCCTCATCGGGCTTGCGCAGGCTGGGGTCGGCCACGTGGCCGTTTTGCGGGATCCTGCACAACCGACGTCGATCCACCTGTCGCTGCCCGACCCGGAGCCGTCCGAGCTCGTTGGAGAGGAGCCAGGGCAGGGGCGATCCAGCGCCACCGTTCGCCCCGGTCCTCCGCTCCAGCCCGCCGACGTGGCATTGGGCCTGTCGTACCTCACATCGTTCCGAGTGCTGGTGGTGTCGAACGACGCGCCGCCGGAGGTCCTTCCGGCGTGCGTGGACGGAGCGGCGTTTGCCGGGGCCCACCTGCTGGTCCTGGTGACCGGACAGGGCGCGACGCCCGATGGGCTCCCTGCCGCGGCAACGGTCCTCGCGGCACCGGTCGACGACGAGGGAGCCTTCGCCGCGCTCGTCGGCGCCTACGCGGCGGCGGTGGACGCCGGCACCGAGCCCGCCGAGGCATTCCGCGCGGCGGCCCCATCGTCCGGCTGGGCCGCGTCCGATCCGGGCGACCCGGCCTGAGCTCGTCAGAACAGCGTTGGGACGGGATCCCGTTCGTCGTCGAGCGGCACGATGAGCGCCGGGCCGTCGTTTCGGACGTTGTTCACGAGCGGGGAGACGGCAACGGCCTCGAGCGGCAGATCGTCGCGCGGTTCAAGCAGCGCGCGCAGCTCACCCGGGTCACGCGGCTCGGGGTCCAGCCACGTTGCCCAGTCGACCGGCGGGATCACCACGGGCATCCGGGAATGGATGCCGACCATGAACTCGTTGGGCCGGGTGGTCACGATCGTGAACGTTCGCAGCCACTCGCCGGACTCCTCGTCCTTCCGGCCCGTCCACAGCCCGGCCAGCGCCAGGGGCAGCTGCGCTGGGTCGTGGATCCACATCGGCAGGCGGCGGGAGCCGTCCTTCAGCCATTCGTAGAAGCCGTCCACCGGGACCAGGCAGCGCCGCCTGCGGTACGCGTCACGGAACAGGCCGCTGGTGGCCAGGGACTCGGCGCGGGCGTTGAACGCCTTTGGCGCCCGCCCTGGGTCCGCCCACGCGGGCTGCAGACCCCATCGGTACGCGGTCACGGCGCGACGGTCCCCACGCTGGACCACGACGGCGGCCTCGTCCGTGGGGGCGACGTTGAACCGCCCACCCGGGTCATCGACGAGATCATCGGCCTCGAAGATCTGCGCGATCTCCGACGTGGGGCGCTGCTGGGTGAACCGTCCGCACATGGCCGGATTCTAGCCGCCAGCCCCGGAGGACCTCGTCCGGTACTCTCGCGCTCGTGACCGATCAACCCGGATATGACAGCCGCGGCCTCCTCGACCAGTCGGGACCCCTCACCCGCGAGGCCGCGATCGCCGCCCTCGCACAGGCAGTCGAGCTGATGGCGTCGGCGGACTTCCTCGACGCCGCGCGCCTCTACCAGCGGGTCATCGGCTTCAACGACACGTCGATCACGGCGGCCGCCCTGCTGGGGCTCGGGGAGGCCCTGTACCGGCTCAGCGAGGACGCCCAGGCGCTCGGCGAGTGGGAGGCGGCCACGCAGCTGCCCGAGAACGAGCATACCTACGCGGCGTGGCGGAACGTGGCGGCTGCCCGGGTCCGGGCGGGAGACCTTCGTGGGGCGCTCAACGGCTACCGCGAGGCGGACCGGCGCGCGCCGCGCGACGACAAGGCCGAGATCTCGTCCCGGATGGGCTGGCTGGCCAAGGAGATCGGCGACAAGGGTGCATCGGGCAAGTACTTCGCCCGTGCGCGCGGAGAGGCCGGCCCGTCGGTGGCGATCGGCATCCTGCTGTTCACCGTGATCACGTCGCTGCTGGCGAATCCCGGCCTGACGCCGTTTGGCGGCGCGGTCCTCGACGTCCTGGCACTCGACAAGCCGGCCCTCGCGAGTGGCGAGCTGTGGCGCCTGTGGACCGTGACCCTGGTTCACGCACCGTTGACCCAGATGCCGCTCCACCTGTTGTTCAACATGTATCTGCTGTATCTCGCGGGGCCGTTCACGGAGCGCCTCTACGGACGCATCGGCTTCCTGCTCGTCTACCTCGCGGCCGCCGCCGGCGGCTCGCTGGCAACCTTCGCGTTCGGGGACGCCGCCGGGGGCGTGGGCGCGTCGGGCGCGCTGTTCGGGCTGTTCGGGCTGCTGATCTCGGTCCAGTACGTGCACCGGCCGATGCTCGATCGCGGGGCACGCGCATTCATGGGCCAGTTCCTGGGCCTGGTCATCCTGAACCTCATCCTCGGGTTCGCGATGAGCGGGATCGTGGACAACTGGGCGCACATCGGCGGGCTCGTCACGGGTCTTCTGGCTGGGAGTGCTGTTCGCGCCCGGGCGCGCACCAACCCTGCGTTCGCTGTGGCAGCGGCCCGGCGCCGCCCCCGGCACGATGGTGCCGCTGTTCGGGTCCGCCGGGCACGCGGCGATCAAGGTCGTGGGAGTCCTCGCGCTGGGTGGCCTGTTCGCCTGGTTGTGGGCGCTCGGCGTCGCGACCTGGGCGTAGGCCCGGACGACCCTTGGGCTCGCGCTACAGCTCGCCGAAGACGACCTGGGGGCCCGGGTCACCCGTCGCCCCGCCGCTCGCCTCGAGCGTGATCATGACAGCGGTGCTGCCCTCGAGGTCGACGCCGATGGGCGCCACGAACGGGCCACTGCCGTCGTAGGCCATCGTCTGCAACGGGTGCACCCCGTCCGCGTCGGCGTACCAGAGCTGGTACCCGTGCCCGGCGGGCGTCGCCGGCAGGTTGCGGGCCACGAGGTAGGCGGCGTCTTGGCCCGGCACGAACACGACCGCCGCCTCGGCCTCCGGCGCCAGGGCGTCGCCATGGAGCGCCACGGTCACGTGCGACGGGTTGAGCGCCACGGTGACCGCGTCACCCCGCTCGGCCAGCGCTGACTCGAGCGACGCCACCTGGGCCGCGGTCGTGTCTAGGTCCCGCTGGAGGGTGATCGTTCGCGCGCCGAGGCCGATGGCGATGAGACCGAAGGCGGCGACCAGGGCCAGGGAGGCCACCCGCGGTACTCGGCGTGATCGGCGAATCGCGACGAGGGGCATGATCGCGATCGGCTGTGCGTCACCCATGGCCGTCTCGGCAGCGAGGGCACGGCGGATCCCGCCGAGCAGGTCCGGCGGTGGGATGCGCTCGGGGACCACGAGGGACAGGTCGGCCATGACCCGGTCCAGCTCGCATTCGAGGCGGCGGCACTCGTGGCAGGCGTCCCGGTGGGTCTCGTACGAGGCGCGCTCGTCCGGCGCCAGGTCGTCGAGGACGGCGCCCGCGGTGAGCATCCGTTGCGGGTCGTGACGGATCACGTGTCCACCCCCCGGACGCTCGGCTCCGCCGGGAGCTCGGAGACGGAGTCACCCAGGATGTCCCGCAGGCGAAGCAGCGCGCTCCGGATCCGGGTCTTGGCCGTCCCCAGCGGGATGCCAAGCTTGTCTGCGACCTCGACATGGGTGAGGCCGCCGAAGAAGGCGAGGTCCAGCGCCTCGCGCTGGGCGGCGGTCAGCTCCTCGATGGCCGCGCGGACGCGGTCCCGGCGGAACATGAGCCAGGTTTCGTGGTCGACGTCGTCGTCCGCCTGGCGGAGCTCGAGATCCACGTCGGCGGTCCGCTTGCGGATGTTCGCCTCCCGGCGGACGAGGTCGATCGCCTTGTGGCGGGCGAGCGAGAACAGCCAGGGCGCCACCGCGCCACGCGCCGGGTCGAACCTGGAGGCATCGCGCCACAGGGCGACGAAGACCTCCTGGACCACGTCCTGGGCGAACCGCTCCGCCCCGGTCACCTGGTAGGCAAGCGAGTACAGCGGGCGCGAATAGCGGGCGTACAGGGCCTCGACCGCCCGTTCGTCCCTCGCCACGATGCGCGAGAGCAGCTCGACGTCCTCGGCGCGGCGCCGGGCCCGCTCCTCATCCGGTTCCTGCAATCGCCCCTCCCCGGTGCGTGCCGCTTTCGCAGACCGATCATACCCGCGACCCGCGGCGGGGCCGATGGCCCAGGGCAGGCTCCACGCCATGGTCGGTTGCAGCGGCGGTCCGGTCGTGACGATCAACGTCCTCATCGCTCCCAGTTCGCCTCGTGCGGCCCCGTGGATGGGAGCGCCGGGCTAGCATCTACGGCGTGTTCGCCATGCTGATCGGTTCCTGGCCACGGGTGTCGCTCGATGGCGTCCGGCTCGACGACCTCGAAGCCGCGGTGATGGCCGGGCGCGCGACGACGGCCGACCTGGAGCGGGCCGTGGACCAGGTGATCGCCGAGGTGGTCGCCGCGCAGGCGCAGACGGGGATGGGGCTGATCACCGACGGCTCGGTTCGATGGGCGGACCCGTCGAGAGCCGTTCTCGACGCGATCCGCGGCGGCGACACGGGGAGGGACGGGATGCTCGTCCACGCGTGGCGGGCGGCCACGGAGCTGACGGACGTGCAAGTGGCGCAGGCGGTGCCGGGCCCCTGGACCCTGGCGGCGATCGACCTTGGGCGGGAATCCGATCGCGCGGCGGTTGCCGACCGGGCGGGATCGATCGCCGGCTCGCTTGCGAGCGAGCTCGCGGCCCTGGACGCGGCCGGGTGCCCCGTCGTCGTGGTCATGGAGCCGGCCGCGGTTGCCATCGGTGAAGACGAGCTCCTGCGGGCCGCCTTCCTCGACGCGCACCGGCGGCTGCTCGCGCAGGCGGGCGACCTGCACGTCATGCTCGCGATCACCGGTGGATCAGCCGCCAACGCCGGGGCGGCGGCCATCCTCGGCGCACCGTACGCATCCTTCCTGTTCGACCTGGTCGCCGGACCCGACAACTGGCACCTCGTTCGCGCCGCGCCCACCGAGCGTGGGATCGTCTGCGCCGCCCTGCGGGCGGGCAACGGCAGGGAGCGGCTGGACCAGGCGCCGGAGCTCATATGGGCGGCCCAGTACGCGGCGTCGTCGAACGGCCGCGGCCTGGCGCGCGTCGGCCTCGCCAACGCCTCGTCGCTGGCGGCCCTCGCACCGGCCGAGGCGCGAGCCGCAGTCGAGGCCCTCGCGCGGGCAGCGACGCTCGCCGGCATGCCCGCCGAGGATGCGGTGGCGGCCGGCCTCGACCGGCGGATCCTCACCCATGGGTCCATCCCGCCCGGCCTGGCCGGTGCATCCTCACGCAAGCCTTCTGCCAGGCCGCCTGGCAGCCCACCGCGCAGTCGCCCCCCGAGGAGCCCGTCTTGAGCACTTCCTTCTGGCACGGATTCGCCGACATGCACGTGGTCAAGGACGCGGAGCTCGTGATCCGCGAGGGCGACGGGGCCTGGGTGACCGACGTGGCGGGCAACCGCTATCTCGATGCGACCGCGGCGCTGTGGTACGCAAACGCCGGGTTCGGGCGGGCGGAGATCGCCGATGCTGTCGCCGCGCAGCTGCGCAGGCTGAGCGCCTACTCGTCGTTCGGGGCCTACACCACCGAGCCGACCGTGGAGCTGGCGGCGCGGGTCGCCGCGATGGCCCCGATGGACAAGGCCGTCGTGTTCTTCACCAGCGGCGGCTCGGAGGCCGTGGACACCGCGGCCAAGCTCGCCCGGCGGTACTGGGATGTCCTGGGGCGGCCGGAGAAGCGGGTGATGGTCTCGCGGGAGCACAGCTACCACGGCATGGCCGCGTTCGGGACGTCGCTCGCGGGCATCCCGTCCAACAAGGCCGGGTACGGCGAGCTCGTCGGCGACATCGTCACGGTTGGTGCCCACGACCTTGACGCGATCGAGTCGTTGTTCGCGGCTCGTTCGAACGAGATCGCCGCGTTCTTCGGCGAGCCCGTGATCGGAGCCGGCGGGGTGATCCCACCGGAGGACGGGTACTGGGCGGGGGTGCAGCAGCTCTGCCGCCAGTTCGACGTCCTGCTGATCGCCGACGAGATCGTCACCGGCTTCGGCCGCACCGGGCAGTGGTGGGGGAGCACGCGCTACGGCATCGAGCCCGACATGATCACGTTCGCCAAGGGGATCACCTCGGGCTACGTGCCGCTGGGTGGCGTGATCGCCGGGCCGCGGGTTCGCGCGCCGTTCTGGGACGACCCCATCCCGGGCGCCGTGTTCCGCCACGGCTACACCTACTCCGGGCACGCGACGGCGTGCGCCGCGGGCATCGCCAACCTCGACCTCATGGAGCGCGAGGACCTCGTCGGCCGCGTCCGAACCCTGGAGCCCGTGCTCGAGCGCGAGATGCGCCGGCTGCTCGCGGCACCGTTGGTGTCCGAGGTGCGAACCGTGGGGCTCACCGCCGCGGTCGAACTGTCGGCCGAGGCCCGTGCCGCCGACGCCGGGATCGTGGACAAGGTCGTGGGCGCGGCCCGGCGTCACGGCGTGCTGACCCGCAACCTGCGGGGCGTCGCGCTCCACGTCTCGCCCGCGTTCGTGATCACCGAGGCGGAGATCACCCTCATGGCGGATGCCTACGAGGCGGCCCTGCGCGAGGTGGCGTCGGCCGGTTCGCGAGGCGGCGGCGCCTAGGCCCCGAACTCGGTGGCGATCCAGCCGACCGCGGTTGAAGACGTGGACGAGGCCACCTTGGTCAGGTAGATCCGGACCTTCCCTGGCGCAGGGTAGTTGAGCCTGACTCCGGCGACGGCAACGCCACTGCGGTAGCGCTGGATCATCGCAAGCACGATCGTGTTGGAGTTGATCCCGCCGGGCACGGTCACGTCGACGGACTTCTGGCCCTTCTTGACGGAGCTCCGGCCACTGCGGCTGAAGCGCGCCTTGCCCGCCACCCGCAGCGCGTTGCCGGACGAGGAGACCGCCCTGACCCCGGTCCCGGCCGGGGACTCACCCCGCACGCCGACCGATCCGGAGTCGATCGCGCTGTACCCGAAGACCCCAGTCTCGGCAAACCCGGAAGGGTGGGTGCCGATGCCAGCCCAGCCCAGAACGCCGGTTCCGGCAGGCGCGTGGCCCACGACAGCCCGGGCGGCCTCCTCCGTCGCCAGGGTGTCGCCGAGGACGCCGAACCCTTCCGGGCTCGATGCTTGGCCAAGCACGCCCGCCGACTCCGCGACGGTCGCCTGCGCGAACCCGCCAACCCCTGCGCCGCCCACGGATGCGCTGCTGACGCCGATTACTCCGTAGTCATCAGGGCTGGTGCATTCCCCCGTGACCCCGGTGGTCACACCCCAGCCGTAGACGCCCTCTACGGCGTTGCTGGTGCCGTGGATCCCGCGGCCCGCGGAGCTGGAAGCGTAGATGCCGCGGCCTGACCCCCAGGTGTCAATGCCCAGCACATCCTCGTTCGTCGAGTGGTTCACGATCGCCGTTGTTGCGCCCGAGATGCTGAGGCTGCCGAGGACGACATCGCCGTCACTGCCGGCGCGTACCTCGGCGGGTGCGCCCAGGGCTCGGGCGGCGGTCAGGCCGGCGGCGTCTGCCGCGGCGGCGAGCAACGTGCGACGGGAGCGAGGGGTCCCCGGGTCGATGGCCACTGTCAGCCCTCCGGCCGGCCTCCCTCTTGCCAGAGACGCCGACGCGTTGCCGGGCGGGGTGAAGGACGCGGATGCAACCCAGACCGCCGCGGATTCCGCACAGCATGCGCCCATCCGTTAAGAACCCAGCCCAGACGAACCAGCCGCGCTGCGAAGAGCTGCACGAGGACGAGGCCGCCATCCGTCTCGCAGGGGCCGTCAGCCGTGGCCGCCCGGAGCTCGCCGTGCGGGGTCCGGCGCAGTCCCGGGTGGACCTGGTGTCGACGGTGGCCGGCATCGTGGACATCCGCCTCGCGGCCCTCGAGCGGCTCAACCGGATCGATCCGCTCGAGGTCTTCACGGTCTACGACGGGCAGCCGGTAGAGCCCGGCGACCTGGTCGCCAGCGTCAAGATTGCGCCGCATGTGGTGCCGGAAGCGGTCCTGCTCGCCGGTGAGGCCGTCGCTCGGCGTGGTGGGGCCCTCGTCCGCGTGCTCGGGTACCGGGGCGTCCGGTTGGGCGTCGTGGTCAAGGGCGACGTGGCGCCCGCGACGCGGCGACGGTTCGAGGCGGCGATCGCGGCCAAGGCGGCCGGTCTGCGTGCCATCCTCGGCGAGACCCGATACGTACCGGATACGGACGCCGCCGCGGCCGACGCCCTTGAGGACCTCACGTCGCCGGATGAGAGCCGCTCAGACATCGTCCTCACGGCGGGGGCGCCAGCACCGATCCTGCGGACCCGTTCTTCACCGCGATCGCCGCCCTCGGCGGCACCATCGTCCGTCGTGGCGTGCCCGCCCACCCGGGGGGTCCATGCTCTGGCTCGCCGTGGTGGGCGGGACCGCGGTCGTCGGCCCGCCGAGCTGCGGCGCCTACTCGATGGCCGCCGCCGCGGACCTGCTGCTGCCGCGCCTCGCTGCCGGGGAGCCCGCCAGTGCCGCCACCGTCGCCCGGCTCGCCCACGGCGGGATCCTGACCAGGAGCCAGCGCTTCAGGTTCCCGACCTACGCCCGGGACCTCGACGCGCCGGAGGGGTGACGCGGGACCGGGGCGCCGTGATCCGGATCGTTGAGCAGCAACACGGAATCCAGGCATGCCTTGACGGTTGTCGTACGGTGTCACCGTCGATTCCATCGGCATGTCGGGCCGTATGGCCGACGTCCCGCCTTGGCAGGAGGGGAGAACGTTGCATCGGGCGCTGGGTGTACGGACCCTGACGGTCCTCCTTGTCGCCGTGCTCATCTCGTACGCACCGGGGGGCCTCGGCGCGCCGGCCACGGCCCGCGCCGTGTCGCTGCCCGATGGCGTCCACTGGGTAGGCGTCCGAACGGCCGCGGGCGGCGGCACCGAGCTGTTCGATCGGCGTGATGACAGCGTGTTCGTCCCACGCGGCGTGAACCTGGAGAAGGAAGAGCCGCAATCGACCGGCCCCTACCCGGTGCTGGACATGCTGGTGGCGCCGGGAGCGTACGACGACACGTGGACTCGGGCGAAGCTGTCGCTGCTCGCCAAGGCCGGCTACAACACGGTGCGAGTGTTCCTCGACCATTGCCCGGGAGCGTGCCTCACGAACCCGGACGGATCCGCCAAGCAGGCGTGGCTCGACAACGTCACTGCGTTGCTCGTCGCAGCCCAGGATCGCGGGATTGCCGTCCTGTTGACCTCGAATGAGCTTCCTGAGGTCGGATACGCCGACCAGCTTCCCTATGGCGGCGTGTTCGATGGCGGGTTCAACGCGACGATCTTGTCGCCCCGCGGCATCGGCCTGACTTTGACCTACTGGCGGACGGTCATCGGCGGGCTCCAGGCCCGAGGGGCACCGCTCGAGGTGGTCGCTGCCTACGAACTGCTGAACGAGACGTTCTTTGAGCTCGATCGCAATCCCCTTGCGCTCGTCTCGGGCCTTGTGACGGCGGCCAATGGGATCACGTACGACATGGCCAACGCGGCGTCGCGCGACTCGATGGTGGACGAGGGGCTCGTCCATTGGGCGCACCAGGCCGCGTCGACGATCAGGGCTCTTGATCCGGGTGCGCTCGTGACGGCTGGCTTCTTCGGCCCGATACCCGGCACGCGCCTGGTGCGCACCGCCTATTTCGTCCAGAACGCAGCGGTCGACTTCATCGACATCCACCACTACCCGAGCATGAGCATCGACTTCGCGCAGGACATCGCGGCGATGGGTCTGGTGGGGTACCAGGCCAAGCCGGTGATCCTTGGGGAGTTCGGTGCGTTCCGCCTGCCGTACCCAGATGCCCGAGCGGCGGCGAACGGACTGGCCGAGTTCCAGGCGGCCTCGTGCCTCTCGGGCGTCGACGGCTGGCTCACGTGGGCGATGGGATCCCTGGACGCTTCGCTGTACGGCGTTGACAACGGGAAGCGAGCCATCCTCAAGACGATCTCGCCCGTGAAGCGCCCCGATCCCTGCGCCAGCACCGGGTACGCGCCCAACCTCGCACTTGGCCGCGCGATCGACGCAACCGCCCAGCTCCCGGGTTTTGAGGCGGACCATGTCGTGGACGGCCTGGCACAGACCGCGTGGACGTCCGGCAGCCTGCCACCTGCATCGATCACCATCGATTTCGGCGGGCCGATGAGGATCCGCGAGGTCAGGCTGCTGGTCGCGCAGTTCCAGCCCGGGCCGACGGTCCACACGCTCGAGGTGCGATCGGCCACGGGCGCCTGGAAGCTGGTGCGAACCTTCGCGGGCTGGACGGAGGACGGGCTCTGGTTGCGCTTCGTGCCCGGCAAGCCCATGAAGAACCTGCGGTATCTCCGCGTGACCACCACCAGCAGCCCGTTCTGGGCTGCCTGGAGCGAGATCCAGGCGTACTGACGAACCGCGCCGTGACGGAGCGCGCGGGTCGCGGGCCGCCCGGCCCGGGCGGTGTAGGATCGCCCCCCATGGTTGATCAGCCCACTCCCGCCGCGGCCGCCGCCGCGAGCCCGTCCACGGCGGCCGCCACCGCGCGTTCCGCTGCCCGCGAAGACCGCCCCGAAGCGACCCGCTCCATCGAGGGCATCGCGAACGTCTTCCGCAGCCACGGCTACATCGCCGAGCGCTCGCTCGCGACCACCGTGTTCCTCGCCCTGGAGCTCGGCCGCCCGCTGCTCCTCGAGGGCGAGGCCGGCGTGGGCAAGACGGAGCTCGCCAAGGTCCTCGCCACCAGCCTGGGCACGCGCCTGATCCGGCTCCAGTGCTACGAGGGCCTCGACGTCAACACCGCCGTCTACGAGTGGAACTACCCGCGCCAGATGCTGGAGATCCGGCTCCTGGAGGCCCGCGGCGAGATCGACAAGGCCACCGCGCACGACATCTTCGGCCCCGACTTCCTGCTCAAGCGCCCACTGCTCCAGGCCCTCGAGGACGACGCGGGCACGCCGCCGGTGCTGCTGATCGACGAGATCGATCGCGCCGACGAGGAGTTCGAGGCCTACCTGCTCGAGATCCTGTCCGACTTCCAGGTCACCGTTCCCGAGATCGGCACCATCCGGGCGAAGAAGGCGCCGCGCGTGATCCTGACCTCCAACCGGACCCGCGAGGTCCACGACGCCCTCAAGCGGCGCTGCCTCTACCACTGGATCGACTACCCGACGGCGACCAAGGAGTACGAGATCGTCTCGACCCGGGTCCCGGACGTCCCGGCGCGCCTCGCCCACGAGGTCGTCGCCTTCGTCCACCGGCTGCGCACGGCTGACCTGACCAAGGTCCCGGGCGTCGCGGAGACGCTCGACTGGGCGGGAGCGCTGCTGTCACTGGGCGCCACGGAGCTCGAGCCCGACCTCGTCGACGAGACCCTGGGCGTCGTCCTCAAGTACGAGGAGGACATCCGGCAGGTCCGCGGCGCCGCGACCCGTCAGTACCTCGCCGAGGCGGGCGCGGGCGGCTGACCCGACGTCTCACCCGCGGCGCCGTGTTTCACCCGCGGCGGCGTGGTTGACGATGTGGCCTCATGTGGCTACATTGCCGGACATGGAGACCGTCGGCATCCGCGAGCTCAAGAACCGGCTCAGCGCGTACATCCGCAAGGTGGCAGCCGGCGACGTCGTGATCGTCACGGATCGCGGGGTCGTCGTCGCGGAGCTGGTGCCGCCCGGCTGGCAGCGCCCGGCGGTCGACGTCCACCCTGGGCTCCTGGAGCTCGTCCGCCGGGACGGGCTGCGCTTGCCGACACGACCACATAGCCCGGAGCGATACCGTCGGCCGCAACCGCCGGTGGACCTTCACGGGGCCACCGTCGAGGACTTGATCGATTTCACGCGCGAGGATCGCAGGTGATTCAATATGCGGAGTCGAGCGCTGTTCTCGCGTGGCTCCTGGGGGAGGCCCGCGGAGGACTGGTCGCGGCGCAGCTCGAAGCGGCTGACCTGGTGGTCACGTCCGAGCTCACCCTTGTCGAGGTCGACCGGGTGCTCCACCGGGCTGTGGCGGTCGGCGCGATGAACGCCTCGACGGCGGAGCGCATTCGTGAGCGACTCGGGGCGACGACGACGGAGTGGGCGATCGAACCCGTGAGCGCGGCGGTCGTGGACCGTGCACGGCGGCCCTTTCCGCACGACGCGGTTCGCGCGCTCGACGCGATCCACCTCGCGACGGCCGTGGTCGTGGCGTCGACCGTCGGAGGTCTCGACGTGCTCAGCCTCGACGAGCGTGTGCGGATGAACGCCACGGGTTTGGGGCTTCGGGCGGTCCCTGACTGACCCTCCGGGCGACACCGGAGCCGAAGCGTGGCACAGTGCCCGCATGCCCAACCCCGACGCGTCCCCGGTCCTGGTCGCCGACACCGGCGAGGCCGTCGATGGCCGCCGCCTGCTGGCGGAGGCTGTCGGGTTCGGGCGGGCGTTGCGTGCCGCCGGTCTCGCGGTCGACCTCGTGGCCGCGATCGACTTCGCCCGGGCGCTCGCGCTGATCGACATGGGCGTCAAGGCCCAGGTCCGCGACACGGGTGCCGCCCTGTTCGTCCGCCGGCGCGACGATCGCGAGGTCTACGACCGCGTGTTCGACCGGTTCTGGCGCCGGCGGGGTCGCTCCCTTCCCAAGCCGCGCCTCGAAGGCGTCACGCCCGACGCGGACCGCGAAGAAGGGGAGCCAGGCGTCTCGGACGAGGCCGCCGAAGGCGATGGGGCGACGCTGTCCGAGCTGGCGACGCTCGGCGTCCAGCTCACGACCGACGCCGACGAGGCGGGCGCTGAGATCGATGGCGAGACGATCTCCCCGGACGCCTGGTCGCGAGGCGAGGTCCTGCGCCATCGCGACTTCGAGCGGATGACGGCAGCCGAGCTCCGCGACGCGGAGCGGTTCGTGGACCTGCTGCGCCCGAGGCTGGAGCGCCGCCGCACCCGCCGCCACGAGCTCCACCCGCATGGCCGCCGGCTTGCCGCCCGGGCGATGTTCCGGCGCAACCTGGCGACGGGCGAGCTCACCAACTGGGTCTGGCGACGCCAGATCCGCGAACCGCGGCAGCTGGTCGTGATCTGCGACATCAGCGGCTCGATGGAGCGGCACTCGCGGCTCTTGCTGCGGTTCGCCCAAGCGCTGGCGCGGACCAACGAGGTCCGCACGGAGTCGTTCGTGTTCGGGACGCGCCTGACGCGCGTGACGCGGATCATGAAGGACCGCGACCGGGATCGGGCGCTGGCGCGGGTCGCCGACACGGTCACCGATTGGGCGGGCGGGACCCGGATCGGCGAGAGCTTCCGCGAGTTCAACCACAAGTGGGCGCGCCGGACGCTGCGCAGCTCGGGGGTCGTGATCGTCGTGAGCGACGGCTGGGACCGCGGCGACCCGGGACTGGTTGCCGCCGAGACCGCCCGGCTGCGACGCAATTGCCACCGACTGGTCTGGTTGAACCCGCTGGCCTCGGCGCCGGGCTACCAGCCGCTGGCCGCGGGGATGAAGGCGGCCTACCCGTACATCGACGACTTCCTGCCGGCTGGCACGCTCGCGAGCCTGGAGCGGCTGGGGACGATCCTCTCCGGTGGCGCCCAGGGAACCGTGCGCCGCGGGTCGGCGGTCACGCATGCCACGACCGTCGCTCCATCGCTCGGGCTGACCGCCCCCGAGCCCACCTCTCCCAGGGCGCTCGACGCAGGCACGGTCACCACGGACCGCCCGCGCCCGCTGGCGTAGGCTTCGCCCCCAGGCACGGAACCGGTCACCGGAGGACACGATGCAGGAGCTGATCGAGACGCTCGACGCATGGCGTGCCGAGGGCGCGGGCGTCGGCCGCGCGGTCGTGATCCGGACCTTCGGCAGCGCGCCACGCCCGGAAGGGGCGGTCCTGCTCGTGGCGGACGACGGCCGCATCGCCGGCTCCGTGTCCGGCGGCTGCGTGGAGAGTGCCGCCGCCGAGGAGATCCTCGCCGCACGCAGGAGCGGACGGGAGCGCGTGATCCGCTACGGGATCAGCGATGAGCAGGCGTGGGATGTCGGGCTCGCCTGCGGCGGGACGATCGATGTCCTGGTCAGCCCGCTGGTGCCGGAGACTGCGGTCGCGGCGGCTCGCGATGCGCGCGAAGGCCGGGGCGATGGCCTGGCGGTGGTGACCCGGCTGCCGGCCGATGCCCCGCCGGACGCGTTCGGCCAGCACGCGCCGGGGGAGGGGAGCGCGCCCTCGGCGCCGCTCGTGGTCCATGCCGACGGGACCCTCGATGGGACGCTGGGCTCGAAGGAGGCGGACGCGGCGCTCGTCGCGGCGGCCCGGACCTGCCTGCAGAGCGGGACCTCGAAGACCAGCTCCATCGGCGACGCCCAGGTGTTCATCGAGGCCTACCCGGCGCGGCCGCGGCTGGTGGTGGTCGGCGCCGTGGAGGTCTCCCGGACGCTGGTCCGGCTGGCGAAGGAGCTCGGCTACGAGACCGTCGTCATCGACGGTCGGGCGGCATTCGCGACGGATGCCCGGTTCCCGGACGTGGACCGGCTCATCGTCGGCTGGCCCGACGAGGTGGCGGACGAGATCGGCCTCGGACCGTCGGACGCGGTCGCCGTCCTGACGCATGACGTGAAGTTCGATGAGCCGGCCATCGTCGCCGCGCTCGCGCGTGGGTGCCGGTACGTGGGTGCGGTCGGCTCGCGCAAGACCCAGGCGGACCGCGCCGCGCGGCTGCTGGAGGCCGGCGTCGCGCCGGCGGACCTGGACCGGCTGCGGGGACCCATCGGTCTCGACCTCGGCGGACGCCTGCCGGCCGAGACCGCCCTCGCGATCCTGGCCGAAGTCGTCGCGGAGCGGCGTGGCGGTGGTGGACGGCCGATGCGCGAACTGCTCGCCCGGGAACGCGGAGCGACGGCGTCGTGAAGGTGACGGCGATCGTGCTCGCCGCGGGGCTCATCGTCGCGCTTCGGCTCGAACAAGCTGCTCGCCGACCTCAACGGTCGGCCGGTCCTGCAGCACGTGCTGGACGCGGTTTCGACGGCCGCGGGTCTCGACGACGTCGTCGTCGTGCTGGGGGAGTCGCACGAGTGCCACCGCGTGGCGATCGAGTGGCGAGGTGAACGGATCGCCATCAATCACCGGCCGCAGGACGGCCTCTCCAGCTCGCTCCGGGTGGGGCTCGACGCGGTGGCGGAGGATCCCGCGGCGAGGCGGTCGTGATCGCTCGGCGATCAACCGGCGATCCGGCCGGAGGTCATCCGGGCCGTCATCGATGGCGCGCAGGACAGTCCGGCGGCGTTCGTGCGAGCGCGCTATGCGGCGACGAGGCGCCCGAACCCGGTCCTCGTCCGTCGTGATTCGTGGGCGCGGGCTGCCGGGCTGTCGGGTGATCGCGGGCTCGGTCCGCTCCTGGCGGCCCACCCCGAGCTCGTCCTTGCCGTCGCCGTCGATGGTGTGAACCCCGACGTGGACACCCCTGCCGACCTGGAATCCCTGGTCTCGGCGTCCAGACCGGACCCGGAGGGCCGCGCAATGACCGCGAGCCCGTCCGCCGCCCGAGCTCGAGGCCGCCTGGAGCGAGCGCGTGCGGGCGAACAACGAGCAGGCGGAACGCCTCCGGGAGACCGAGACGCCGGACTTCTACGCCCCGGTCACCAACCTGTTCGTGGCGGACCCGAGGCGAACCGGCGAACCGGCCCTCGATGTCCTGGTTCGGATGTCGGACCAGGCGGAGACCTGGCTCGACATCGGGGCAGGTGCGGGCCGCTACGCGCTCCCGATGGCGCTCCACGTCCGGGAGGTGGTCGCCGTGGAGCCATCAGGCGGCATGCGGCGGGCCCTCCGGACCGGGATCGCGGAGCACGGCATCACCAACGTGCGGGTGATCGCCGGCAGCTGGCCGGACGCGCTCGACGACCTTGGTGCCCTGCCGGCCGCCGACGTGTCGCTGATCGCTCACGTGAGCTACGACATCGAGGGCATCGGCGGCTTCCTCGATGCGATGGAGAAGGCGAGTCGCTCGCGCTGCGTGGCCGTGCTGACGGACACCAGCCCCGCGTCGGCCGCCGACCCGTTCTGGCCGCTGGTGCACGGCGAGCCGCGCGTCCCGCTCCCGGCCCTGCCAGATCTGGTCACGCTCCTGCGGGCCCGGGGCCGGGCGCCCGAGGTGGAGGTGGTGGAGCGCTCGCCCCGGACCTTCGATTCGGTGGAGGCGCTCACGGCGTTCGTCCGACGCCAGCTGTTCATCGCGGAGGGGGGAGAGAAGGACGTCCATTTCCGGGCGATCCTGCCCCAGCACATCGCCTATCGCGACGGCGGCTGGACCCTTGCCGAGCGGCCCGCCGGCTCACTCGGGATCGCGACCTGGGACGTCACACCTCCTGCCGGAGCGCGTCTCACGGGCGATCCATTGACCTGAACGGGGGACTTGTGCCTCGCCGGTTGGCAGTCATCGCAGGCGTCCTGGCGCTGGTCTGCGCCTGCACCGCCGCACTGCCCCAGCCGGTGGCGTCTCCGCCTTCGCCGGCCGCGCCGTCGAGCCCGGAGATGCCGGGTGCGGGCCCGACCGCAGCCACATCGCCGTCGAGCCCATCACCGTCACCGTCACGCGACCCGCTGCTCCCCCGGGCGATCCCGGCGATCGCCTGGCCGGTCGACATCGAGGCCTCGCTCGTCCTCGGGAAGGCGGCCGACGGCACGGCCATTCTGCTCGACCTTCACGGCGGATCGTTCGAGGTGCTGCCCTTCGGCCACAGCTCGAATCTGCGTGACCTGGGAGCCGGGGTCGTCGTCGGAACGCTGCCCAGCTCGAATCGGAAGCGCACGACCGCGCTGGTGTACGACGTTGACACCGGCGCGACGGTCCCGCTCGGCTTTGCCGAGCGTGGGGACAGTGACGCCATGGTGACGGACGGCGCGCTCGTCGCCGGGACCGCGGTCGGTGTCGGCCTGTTCGTCTACGACCTGGCGACCGGGCGCCTGCGAGAGGTCGACTACCCGGATGGGAAGAACCGGGTCGTCGTCTCGGCGATGAGCGGCGACCGCATTGCCGGGACGCATGGGCTCTTCGACAACGAGCGGGCCTGGCTCTACGACCTCACGACTGGCACCGGCACCGACCTCCACGCCCTGGCGGACGGCTCCAACAGCTGGGCAAACGACATGGACGGGGATCTGGTCGTCGGGGAGGTCGAGACCCCGATCACCTTCGGGCACCGGCCCTGGATCTACGACGCGGGAACGGACACGATGACCGACCTCGGCTCGCGCTTCGAGGGGTCGACCGGGTTCCTGGCCGTGGAGCCACCGCTGGTCCTCGGAGTGACCTTCGGTGAGTCCCGGATCGAAACCGTGTTCGCCTACAACCTGGTGACCGGCGAGGTGACGCCATTGCCGGGACTGCCGGGGAGCGAGGAGGGCCAGCAGGGGTCGTTGTGCCTGCCCGTTGCGATCAGCGGCAACCTGGCGCTGGGTCGATGCGATCGACCGCCCGGGGGCGGCTCAGCAGCGTCGATCGCGGCGGTGTGGGACCTCTCGTCACTGCAGCTGATGCATCGAGCGGTCGCGTCCCGGACCATTGGGCGGCCGCCCATGACGGGGGCTCGTCGGCGTCGGGGCATCCGGCCGGACGCCTAGCCGTCCCGCCGCACCTCCCAGTGCGAGGTGTGCTCCAGCTTCTCGTCCACGTTCTGGATCACCTCGACCCGGGCGAGGGGGTAGCCCGCCTCGCGCAGCATGTGCTGGACAAGGGCGCCCGCTTCGGTGCCGTCGGGCACGTCCTCGGCCTCGTGGACGGCGTCCCGAGCCTGCTCGAAGGCCTTGACGAAGGCGGTGTCGTCCCAAGGGGTGATCCGTGCCTTGATGTGCATGGGGGTCGTCATTTCGGTCACCTCCCCGTCCTAGGATGCCCTACCTGTCCAACAGGCTGAAGGGCCGGAGGTCCCACGACCTGGGCCGCCCCGGCGTACGCGGCGCCCCCGTGCGAAGATCGAGCCATGGAACAGCTGCACGCGGTCGTCGGCCCGCTGGCCACCAACGTGTACGTGCTCGCGGACCCGCGATCCCGCGAGGCCATCGCCATCGACACGGCCATCCCGTGCCTGGAGTGGATCTCGGGGGCTCTCGCCGAGCGCGACTGGACCCTCAAGCTGATCGTCAGCACGCACGGGCACTGGGATCACACGGGGGCGAATGCGGCGGTCCAGGCACATACCGGCGCGCCGATCGCCGTCCACCCCGACGATGCGTACCGGCTGATCAGCCCGTCGCCGCTCTACGCGCCGTTCGAGATCCCGCCGTGCGTGCCGGCGGTCGACCTCGAGGAGGGGGGCGAGGTGCGGTTCGGCGACGTCCGGCTCCGGGTCCTGCACACGCCCGGCCACACGGAGGGGTCCGTGTGCCTGCTGTCGGCCGACACCGGCGAGCTGTTCAGCGGTGACACGCTGTTCCCCGGCGGCTGGGGCCGGGTCGACTTCCCGGGCGGGGACCCGGACGCGATGGTCGCGTCGATCGCGCGCCTGTCGACGCTCGAGGACCGGCTGCGCGTCCTGCCAGGTCACGGCGCGGCCACGACGATCGGTCGCGAGCGGGCGTGGATGGAGCTGGTGCGGGACTCGGGACGGCTGCCGCTCTGATCGAACGTGGCAATGCCGCCGGCCACGGCGCCCCCTCCGTGGCCCGAATATCAGGGCTGGTGATCAACTGCGCTGATCGCAAGTCCGCGAGAGCCTCATCCCCCGATCCAGGGCCCGAATTGGGGCAGAAAACGTTGCGTTGATCACCGCTGCTGATCTTTCCGCCCGTACTGCCCGGGGCGCGACCAGTCGGTTGCTCCGAATGCGTGCATTGATCACGGCTGGTGATATCGGGGCTGCCTGAGCCGCCCCGCCAGCGCGAGCGGTGCAGCCGCAGCCATGAGCGACGCTCGGCCCGCCGGTTCCTCGCTGCGACCGGCTGCGACCCGCCCCAGCCCTACGGCATCCAGCCGGCCGGCGCAGGCCCGTCGAGTGGGCGACCGAAGGCCGTCCAGCGG